>NZ_JBHSQN010000019.1:0-607 GCF_042658545.1 Nocardia lasii | reverse complement strand
TCGTGAGACCGGCCTCATCCTGAGGTGCGACCGGAAGGTCGGGAACCCCTTCCAGACAAAGCAGGGGAGTCGACCCTCCTGTCCAGATCAGGAGGGGAGAAAGGGCTCAGAGGAGGGGGTGCCGGAAAACCTCAGTGTTCCTCTCGAGGGAGACCGGGATTTCGGGGAACTTTGTGGGTCGCATCAAGGGTGCCAAGTGCCCTTTCGACCTCCAATTCCTAACGTGGGACTTCTCCTGAGGCGCTGTAGCGGGAAAGGGCTTCATCTTGCGATGACGGGGGAGCCACGTGGTTTTTCTCGAGTTACGGCGGGATTCTCGAGTTACGACGGGGAATTCAGGCTGCCTCTTGTGTTGGCCCAGGCAAGTCCAATCTTCCATTCGAGTTGCGAAGGAAAGCTGGGGATTGCTCTCGAGTGACTGCAGGGCCAATAGACCTCATCTAGGCTTGTGTCCAGAAGCCAATGTTCCTCTCCAGGGGCGACAGGGATCTCGGGGTTGCATTCCAGACGCACCCGGGGAGACAGGCATTCATCTCGAGTGGAAGCAAAGAACCCCGCTCTGCTCTCGAGTCGCGACGGGTATCTCTTGGAGCTCACTGGGTGGACT
>NZ_JBHSQN010000018.1:0-37252 GCF_042658545.1 Nocardia lasii | reverse complement strand
CGCACGGTTTTCGGCCCGCCTCGCATCCGAGGGGCGAGACGTAACGCCGAAGGCGAAGTATCGTCCCTCGGGTGCGAGGCCCGCCAGGGCCGAAAACCCCGCGGCGCCAGCCGCCAAATAACACAGGAGTGTTGTGCAGCCCGGAGAAGGTTTCGATATGCAGGCACTGCTTGCGCAGGCTCAGCAGATGCAGCAGGCGGTGATGCAGGCCCAAGCCGAGCTCGCCGAGACCGAGGTGGCCGGGCAGGCCGGTGGTGGTCTGGTGCAGGCCACGATCAAGGTCAGCGGTGAGGTGACCGCGCTGACGATCGATCCGAAGGTGGTCGATCCCGACGATGTCGACGGGTTGCAGGATCTGGTGATCGGCGCGATCAATGACGCGATGGCCAACGCGCAGCAGCTCGCGGCCGAGCGGCTGGGTCCGTTGTCGCAGGGTCTCGGTGGCGGCGGTTCGCTGCCCGGTCTGCCCGACTTCTGATGTATGAGGGGCCGGTTCAGGATCTGATCGACGAGCTGGGCAAGCTGCCCGGTGTCGGTCCGAAGAGCGCGCAGCGCATCGCTTTTCACCTGTTGCAGGTGGAGCCGCCGGAGATCGACCGGTTGCAGGCCGCGTTGCAGAAGGTGCGCGACGGGGTGCAGTTCTGTGTCGCGTGCGGCACGGTCGCCGATGGTGAGCTGTGCCGGATCTGTGCCGACCCGCGCCGCGATCGCACGATGATCTGTGTGGTCGAGGAGCCCAAGGATGTGCAGGCGATCGAGCGCACCCGCGAGTTCCGTGGTCGCTACCACGTGCTCGGTGGTGCGCTCGATCCGCTGAGCGGGGTGGGTCCCGATCAGTTGCGGATTCGGGAGTTGTTGACCCGCATCGGCAATCAGGTCGACGGGGTCGATGTGAGCGAGGTGATCATCGCGACGGATCCGAACACCGAGGGCGAGGCCACGGCCACCTATCTGGTGCGGATGCTGCGCGATTTCCCGGGGCTCACCGTGACCCGGTTGGCCTCTGGCCTGCCGATGGGCGGGGATCTGGAATTCGCCGACGAGCTGACGTTGGGGCGCGCGCTGTCGGGGCGGCGCACCCTGTAGTCCTAGAGTTCGACCCGGCTCCAGGTCGCGATGTCGTCGATGGGTTTGTTGTTGGCCCAGTCCCAGATGATGCGCGCGACCTGCGCCGGATCCTCGAGCGTGGTGCCGAAGTGGCGGTCGGGGGAGCCGTCACGGTATTCGAGGGTGAAGGGGCCGCCCGGGTCGCGGTAGGTCTGGATGTAGCGCTGTTCGCCCTGTTCGACGATCAGGTACGGGTTCGGGTCGGTGAGCCCGGCGACCCAGCGGTGCGCCAGTTCCTCGGTGAGATACGGGAATTCGCCCGCGCCGCCGTGGGTGACGTTGATCGGCAGGTGCCCGGCCGGGTCGATCAGCCAGGTCAGCTGGGGGTCGTAGACGGCGTAGCCGCGCGGGGTGGCCAGGTCGAAGAGCAGGTTGCGCACGAAGCCGATGGCGTCGTAGGGCGAGGGGATGTAGAGCGTCTCGCCGCTGGGGCCGCCGACCGCGTCGACGCTGAGGAACGAGTCGTCCACCGGTAGTTCGGCGTTGCGGGCGTTCAGTTCGGCCGCGATCTCGGCGATCGCGTCGGACTCGGGCAGACCCTCCTGCGCGGCCAGGTAGTCGTCGATCTCCTCGACGGTGCTCGCGACGCCGGACGGCAGCAGGATGTGGTCATAGCTCACAGCACATGACTCTAGCGGCTGGCGCTATTACCACCGTGTTTCCAAAGTGGTGCCAGTCGGAAACTCAGGTTTCGTCGGCCCACGCGGGGTCGGTGGTCTGTGGTCAACTGGGTGCATGGGCATCAAGGTGTCGCTCGAGCACCGCACGGCATACTCCTTCGATCGTCTCGTCGAGGTGCATCCGCACGAGGTGCGGTTGCGTCCCGCGCCGCATTCGCGGACCCCGATCGAGGCCTACTCGTTGGAGGTGTCGCCGGCCGAGCACTTCGTCAACTGGCAGCAGGACGCGTTCGGTAATTTCGTTGCGCGCCTGGTCTTTCCGAATCCGACGAAGGAGTTGTCGATCACCGTCGGGTTGATCGCCGATCTCGAGGTGGTCAATCCGTTCGACTTCTTCATCGAGGATTACGCGGAGTTCTTCCCGTTCGCCTATGACGCCGCGCTGGCGGAGGATCTGGCGCCGTACCTGCGTCCGGTGGACGAGGACGGGCCCGGGTCGGGGCCGGGGGAGTTGTTGCAGGACTGGGCGCGGGTGCACAAGCCGCAGGGGCGCATCAGGATCATCGACTACCTGGTGGAGTTGAACTACGCGCTGCGCAACGCGGTGGATTACACCGTGCGCATGGAGGCGGGCGTGCAGTCGCCCGATCACACGCTGCGTTCGGCGCTCGGTTCGTGCCGTGACTCGGCCTGGTTGCTGGTCGGGGTGCTGCGTGAGCTGGGGTTGGCCGCGCGGTTCGTGTCCGGGTACCTGGTGCAGTTGACCTCCGATGTCCCCGCGCTGGACGACGGTCCGTCGGGCCCGACGGCCGACTTCACCGACCTGCATGCCTGGACCGAGGTGTACCTGCCCGGCGCGGGCTGGGTGGGGATGGATCCCACTTCCGGTCTGTTCGCCGGTGAGGGGCACATTCCGCTCGCCGCCACCCCGCATCCGGGCGCGGCCGCGCCGATCACCGGGGCCACCGGGATCACCGAGGCCACCCTCGAGTTCAGCAATGTGGTGCGGCGGATCCACGAGGATCCTCGGGTCACGCTGCCCTACACCGAGTCCCAGTGGGAGCGCATCATCGCCTCCGGCGCCGCGATCGACGCGCGCATGGCGGCGGCCGATGTGGGTTTGACGATGGGTGGCGAGCCGACGTTCGTCTCCATCGACGATCAGATGAGCGCGCAGTGGACCACCGACGCCGACGGCCCGCACAAGCGCGAACGCGCGGTCGAACTGGCCGACCGGCTCCGCGCGATCTACGCCCCGAACGGCATCGTGCAGTACCGGCAGGGCAAGTGGTACCCCGGAGAACCGTTGCCGCGCTGGGAGATCGCGATCGCCTGGCGCGCCGACGGGGAACCGATCTGGAAGCGCCAGGACCTGCTCGCCGACCCGTGGACGCCGGTCTCCCAGCGTTCACTGGTGGCCAGGGAACCGGTGCACCACAACGGATACGCGCCCGCCGGTGCCGAGGTGGCCTCGGCCGTCGTGGCGCTCGGCCTGGCCGATGACGACGACGCCGCCGCGCTCGATGACCGCCCCGGTGCGGCCGACGCGGTGTCGGTGCTGGACGCGCCGCGCGTGTCCGAGGTGCTCGACCGGGTGAGCGGGCCGGTGGACATGGTCGCGGTGTTCGACTCGCGGCGTCGGGTCGGAGGCGGGCAGGTCGCCGCGGCGGTGGTCGCGCTGGGACTGGCCGACGAGGACGAGGCGTACGGGTCGAGCGATATCGGTGCGCTGGACATGGTCGATCCGGCCGGGGTCGGTGATGTGGCCGCCGCCGTGATCGCGCTCGGTCTCGGTGACGGGATCGACGCGCCCGGTGAGGTATTCGGGGCAGTCGCGCCCGATAGGAGTTCGGTGGCCGCCGCGGTGGTCACCTTGGGACTGGCCGACGAGGACGAAGCGGACGAGGGTGAGTTCGGTATCGAGGCGGCGGGTTCGACGGATCCTCTCGAGATCGCGGACCCGGGCGAACCTGATGTCGCGGTGCGGGATTCGGATGAGATCGAGGGGGAGTCGGGGGAGTTCCTGGATCCGGGGGAGCCGGTTGTCGCGGTGGAGATTCAGGTCGAAGCCGAGGAGGCCGGTTCGGCGGAGGAGTCCGAGCCGCTGGTCGAGGTGGCGGGGTTCGGGGTGGTCGAGTTCGAGGACGGGCCGGTGCTGATCGACGAGCCCGGTGAGTTGGTGGCCGCCGAGCAGCGGCAGCCTGCCGAGAGTCAGCAGGCCGGGGCCGATGCGGGCGGGAATGTGCGGCCGGCGAAGAAGGCGTCGAAGCGGGAGGCCAAGGCCGCGGAGAAGGCGGCCAAGAAGGCGAAGGCCGCGCGGAAGGCGGTGGGGAAGAAGAAGTTGCGGGGGAAGAAGGCCAAGGCGGCGGCGAAGGAGGCGTCGAACAAGCAGCGAACCGAGTCGCCGCAGCAGAACGCCGCCGTGCGCACCCGGGTGCAGCCGAACAACACCGCCGCCGGGGTGCTGCCGGATCGCGCGCCGGCCGCCGATATCGACGCGGCGCGGGCCCTGATCGCCGAGATCGCCGGGACCCTGGGCCTGCCGGAAGGTCAGGTGCGACCCGCGTTCGAGGACCCGCTGGCCCGCCTGGCCGCCACGGTGAGCGCGCCGTTCGGCGATCCGCCGGTGGCCGATATCGATCCCGAGGAGGATTCGCCGGAGATCCGGCAGGTGCTGCTCGAGAAGTTGGAGCAGTCGGTCGACCGCCCTGCGGCCTATGTCCTGCCGATTCACCGGCGGGCCGACGGCGCGGGGTGGGCCAGTGCCGACTGGCAGCTGCGTCGCGGTCGCGGCGAGGAGGGCCCCGGCCGGATCGTGCTGGCCGACGGCGATTCCCCTGCGGGACTTCGCCTTCCGATCGGGTCGGTGTCCTGGTATGCCCCGCCGATCGTGCCCGACGCCGATCCGCTGTACCAGAAACCGTTGCGCGAGAAGCGGATCGAACCGCCGGCCGCGGTGGAGTCGGCCGATTTCACGCCGACCACCGCGCTGGTCGCCGAGGTCAGGGAGGGGCGGCTGCACGTGTTCCTGCCGCCGGTCGCCGAACTCGACGACTTCCTCGACCTGATCGCCAAGGTCGAAGCAGCGGCGGCGGCGATCGACCAGCCGGTCGTGCTGGAAGGTTACGCACCGCCGAACGACGCTCGGCTGCATACCTTTTCGGTGACGCCCGACCCCGGCGTGATCGAGGTGAACATCATGCCGACCAAGTCGTTCGCCGAACAGGCCGACGTGCTGAGCACCCTCTACGAGCAGGCCCGCCTGGCCCGCCTGAGCACCGAGTCCTTCGACGTCGACGGCACCCACGGCGGCACCGGCGGCGGCAACCACATCACCCTCGGCGGCATCACCCCGTCACGGTCGCCGCTGCTGCGCCGCCCGGACCTGCTGATCTCCATGCTCACCTACTGGCAGCGCCATCCCGCGCTGTCGTACCTGTTCTCCGGTCGTTTCATCGGCCCCACCTCGCAGGCGCCCCGCGCCGACGAGGGCCGCGAGGGCGCGCTCTACGAGCTCGAGATCGCCTTCGCCGAGGTCGCCCGGCTCACCGCCGAGCAGTCCCCGGGTGCCACGCCGTCGGAGATCCAGTCCTCGCCGTGGCATATCGACCGGGCGCTGCGGCACCTGCTCACCGACCTCACCGGCAACACCCACCGCGCCGAGTTCTGCATCGACAAGCTCTACAGCCCCGATTCGGCCCGTGGTCGACTCGGCCTGCTGGAACTGCGCGGGTTCGAGATGCCCCCGCACTTCCAGATGGCGATGGTGCAGTCGCTGATGGTGCGCGGCCTGGTCGCCATGTTCTGGGACAAGCCGTTGCGCGCGCCCCTGATCCGCCACGGCGCCAACCTGCACGGTCGCTACCTGTTGCCGCACTTCCTGATGAACGACATCGCCGAGGTGGCCGCCGACCTGCGCGCGGCGGGCGTCGACTTCGACACCGCCTGGCTCGACCCGTTCACCGAGTTCCGGTTCCCGCGCATCGGCACCGCCATGATCGGCGAGGTGGAGCTGGAACTGCGCGGCGCGATCGAACCGTGGCTCACCCTGGGTGAGCAGACCACCGGCCAGGGCACCGCCCGCTATGTCGACTCCTCGGTGGAGCGGTTGCAGGTGCGGGTGGTCGGCGCCGATCGCGGCCGCTATGTCCTGACCTGCAACGGGATGCCCGTACCGTTGTTGGCCACCGACAAGTCCGATGTGCAGGTGGCGGGCGTTCGCTACCGGGCGTGGCAGCCGCCGAACTCGCTGCACCCCTCCATCACGGTCGACGCGCCCCTGGTGTTCGACCTGGTCGACGTGGCCACCGGCCTGTCGCGCGGCGGCGCCACCTACCACGTCGTGCACCCCGGCGGCCGGGCCTACGACGACGCCCCGGTCAACGCGGTGGCCGCGCAATCGCGGCGCAATCGGCGATTCGAAGCGGCCGGTCATACCGTGAATCCGAGGGATCCGGCCGAACTGCGTGCGAAGATCGCGGCACAGTCGACCGATGTCGGCGCACCGGGCATCCTGGATCTACGCCGCGCACGCACCGTGTGGGGCCGCTAGTCGCACAGTCCCCGGTCGGGTGGTCGGCACGCGGACCGATCTGGTGAAGTAGTGAGCTAGACGTCAGTTGTTCTGGGGTTCGCGGCCGTCCCCGGATTCCGGACTGACGGCGCGATGACGCGCAGCGACTGAGCGGAGGAGGGAACAGTTGAGTTACCAGGGGCCGCAGACTCCCGCGGCGCCGGCCGCCAGTCGAGCGCAGCTCGCCGAGCAGTTCGCGCGGTATCGGGCCGAGGGCAAGACAGGCGCGCGCTTCGACGAGTGCGGCAGGCCGACGACCGGCTACTACGACGAGTTGGTCGACGGTCGTGGGCGGGTGCGGTCCATGTGGGCGGAACTGTCCGCCGACTTCATCGACCACGGGATCGGTGGGATCGACCGGATCGATCACCGCGTGCGCCGCAAGATCGAGGACGACGGCGTCACCTACACCGAGGTCGGCCTCGGGGGCGACGACGACACCGCGATTCCGCAACCCTGGCGCCTTGACCCGATTCCGCTGCTGGTCTCCGCCGAGGACTGGACCCGCCTCGAAACCGGGCTGGTCCAGCGTTCGCGGGTGCTCGACGAGGTCCTCACCGATGTCTACGGCCCACGCAGGCTGCTCGGTTCGGGTCTGCTGCCGCCGGAGCTGGTGTTCGGCAACACCGGGTATGTGCGGGCCGCGCACGGGATCACGATCCCCGGCACCCACCAGCTGTTCCTGCACGCGTGCGATATCAGCCGGTGGAGCGACGGGCAGTTCCGCGTGCTGGCCGACTGGGCGCAGGCGCCCTCGGGCGCCGGCTACGCCCTGGCCGACCGGCGCGTGGTCTCCGAGGCCATCCCGGAGGCCTTCGAACACGCGGGTCCGCGCCCGCTCACCCCGTTCGCCAGGGCCATGCGGTTGATGCTCGAGGAAGCCGCGCCGGAACTGGCCGACGGGGAAGAGCCCGTCGTGGTGGTGCTCAGTCCCGGCTCGCACTCCGAAACCGCGTTCGACCAGGCCTATCTCGCGCAGATGCTCGGGTTCCCGCTCGTCGAGAGCGCCGACCTGGTGGTGCGTGACGGCGCGCTGTGGATGCGCTCGCTGGGAAGTTTGGAGCGGGTCGATGTGGTGTTGCGCCGCGTCGACGCCGAGTTCTCCGACCCGCTGGACCTGCGCCCGGACTCGCGCCTCGGCGTGGTCGGACTCGTCGAGGTGCTGCGGCGCGGGGCCGTGACGGTGGTCAACACGCTCGGCAGCGGGCTGCTGGAATCGCCCGCGCTGAGCCTGTTCCTGCCGCGCATCGCGCGCTCGGTGCTGGGCGAGGACCTGCTGCTCGAGGCGACCCCGTCGTACTGGGGCGGCGACGACACCCAGCGTTCGCACCTGGTCTCGCACGTCGGTGACCTGGTGCTTCGCTCCACCGTCGACGGTTCGACCATCTTCGGACCCAGCCTGTCCTCGGCCGAACGCACCGATCTGGCCGCTCGGATCGAGGCCGAGAAGTGGAAGTGGATCGGGCAGGAACCGGCCGAGTTCTCGGTCGCGCCCGCGGTGGAACTGTCCGGGTTGGCGCCCGCGCCGGTCGGGATGCGGTTGTTCTCGCTGGCCCGGCGCGGGGGCTACACGGCGATGTCGGGTGGACTCGGCCAGCAGCGGATGCGGCTGGAACCGACCCGCAGCGTGATCAAGGTGGCGGCCAAGGACGTGTGGGTGCGCGCGGCTCCGGCCTCGGTGCCCGCCGTGGGTGCCGAAGCGCCGCCGGAGGAGCGGTTGCGTCGGGCGGTGCCGGTGGTCGAGGCGATCAGTTCGCCGCGTGTGCTCAACGACCTGTTCTGGATGGGCCGCTACAGCGAACGCGCCGAATCGGTGGTCCGCCTGCTCGCCGCCACCCACGACGTCTACCAGGACTTCCGCTACCGCCCCTGGCTCGACGGCGCCGAAGCGCTACCGATCCTCCTGCGCGCCCTGTCGATCACCACCGGCACGATCGCGCCACAGTCGGTGCTGCCCAACGGAATCGGGCTGACCGGACTCGTATCGATCGATGCGGACTTCGATGATGCCGATCTGGTCGATGCGGTGGGGGAGGGGGATCCTGTTGGACAGAGCCAGTCCCAGGGGCAAGGTGGCCAAAACCAGTCCCAGGGAGAGGGCGGCCAGAGTCAGTCCCAGGGGCAGGGCGGACAGGGCCAGTCTCAGGGGCAAGGCGGACAGGGCCAGTCCCAGGGACAGGGTGGACAGGGCCAGTCCCAGGGACAGGGTGGACAGGGACAAGGCGGACAGAGCCAGTCCCCGGGGCAAGGCGGACAGAGCCAGTCTGTGCAGGCCGAAGGCACTGAGCAGGACGGGCTTTCCGGGGTAGCGGACCAGCACGCCGAGGACAGCGATGCCGAGGGCCTGGAATCCGAGGAGGATCAGGTCGAGGCGCCGTGGGAGCGGGCGGGGACCAGCGCACTCGCGCGGGCCCTTCGCACCACGGGCGTGACGGCGGAGCGGGGGATCGAGCCCGAGCCGGAAGCGGAGCCCACGGTGGCGCGGACCAGGCAGTCGCAGGGTCAATTCACCCATCGGGCAATGGATTCCAGCGGGCCCGACGGTGTTGCCGCGCGGCGGGCCGTGGCGGGGGCCTCGGCGGAGGGGTTCCAGTATCTGGCCGCGCTGACCGGGAATCGGGAGCTGGCGGGATCGCTGTCCTACGCGGTGGACCACTACGGGTCCGCGGCCAGGTCGGTGCGCGATCAGCTCTCCGGTGACACCTGGATGATCGTCGGTGCGATGGATCGCGCGCTGGCCGAATTCCGCAGTGCCAGTTCCGAACAGGAGACCGCGCTCTCGGCGGCGCACTCGCAGACGCTGTCGGCGTTGCTGGCGCTGTCGGGCATCGGCGCGGAATCGCTGGTGCGCGACTCCGGCTGGTACGTCATGGATATCGGCAAGCGCATCGAGCGCGGGCTCGCGGTGACGGCGCTGGTGAATGCCACCCTGGGCAAGCAGAGTTCGGCCGAGGCGCAGGGTGTGGTCGCCGACGCGGTGCTGGCCGCGACCGAGTCGGCGGTGAGTTACCGTCGCCGCCACCGTGGTTCGGCCCATGTGGCCGCGCTGGCGGGGCTGCTGCTGTTCGACGCGGGCAATCCGCGCTCGCTGATCTACCAACTCGACCGCCTCGAGGCCGACTTCCAGGCGCTGCCGGGCGGTTCGGTGGCCTCGCGGTCGCAGCGGTTGCTCGCCGACGCCCAGCGCATGCTGCGCCGCGTCGACCCGGCCGATCTCGAGGTCGCCGACGAGGACGGGGTACGGACCGAACTGGTGGAACTGCTGGAAGGGGTGCACTTGCGCCTGCGCAAGCTGTCCGAATCGTTCGAGACATCCAAACTCGCTGTGCCCCTTGGTATTCAGCCGCTGTGGGGCAATACCAGGATGGTCGGATGACCCGGCGATACATGGTGGTGCACCGCACCACCTACAGCTATTCCGACGAGGTGACCAGCTCCTACGGGCGCGCCTACCTCACCCCGCGCGAATATCTCGGGCAGCGCACGCTCGAGCACGAGATCTACATCGACCCGGTCCCGTCGGACCGCTCGGTGGGCACCGACGTGTACGGCAACACCACCACGTACTTCCACGTCACCGCCGAGCACCGCAACCTCGAGGTCACCGGCGAGACCCTGATCGATGTC
This sequence comes from Nocardia lasii, assembly GCF_042658545.1. Lineage (NCBI taxonomy): Bacteria > Bacillati > Actinomycetota > Actinomycetes > Mycobacteriales > Nocardiaceae > Nocardia > Nocardia lasii. The sequence continues at coordinate 27,325 of NZ_JBHSQN010000018.1, read as the reverse complement.
GAGGGCGCGCACCCGTCGACCATGCCCGGCGCCGACATGCCGTGGGAGCAGGCCCGCCCGAGCGCCGCCACCGGCCCGCTCGCCGTGGAGTTCACCCTCGACCTGCTCCCACCCGAGATCACCCCCGAGGTCGTCGCCTACGCGCAGGAGAGCTTCCCGCCCGGTCGCCCCCTGCTCGAGGCCGTCACCGAACTCAACACCCGCATCCACCACGACTTCCAGTACCGCTCGGGTTCGACCACCGTGAGCACCAGCGTGGCCGATGTCTTCGTCGCCCGCGAGGGCGTGTGCCAGGACTTCGCCCGGATCGGCGCGGCCTGCCTGCGCTCGCAGGGGCTGGCCGCGCGGTACGTGTCCGGCTACCTCGCCACCGACCCGCCGCCCGGCAAGGAACGCATGGTCGGCGTGGACGCCACGCACGCCTGGGCGGCGGTGTGGCTGCCCGGCCTCGACGACACCGACCGCACCGGCCGCTGGATCGCCTTCGACCCCACCAACGATCAGTTCGCCGACGAACGCTATGTCACCGTCGCGTGGGGTCGCGATTATCAGGACGTGCCGCCGCTGCGTGGCATCATCTATACCGATGCCAAGCAATCCACAATCAAGGTCTCGGTCGATGTAGCTCCGGTGGAGGTGTAGTCCGTGCGTGATTTCGTCTGCCCGAATTGCGGTCAGCAGTTGGCCTTCGAGAATTCGGTGTGCCTATCGTGCCGCAGCGCACTGGGTTTCAGCGTGCGCGAACGCGCGCTGGTGGTGATCGGGGATCCGCCCAGTGACGAGGCGGTCGATCACGCGGCGGGCGTGGTGGACGGTGATCGCTTCCGGCTGTGCGACAACCTGCATGTGGCGCAGTGCAATTGGATCGTCGACGGCGCCACCGACGGCCCGGCGCTGTGCCTGTCGTGCCGACTCACCCGGACCAGGCCCAACGACGCCGACAAGGCCGGGCTGGCCGCCTTCGCCGATGCCGAGAAAGCCAAGCGCCGCTTGATCTTCGAGCTGGTCGAGCTCGGGCTGCCGATCACGAGTCGAGACGAGGATCCCGCCTTCGGGCTGGCCTTCGATCTGCTGTCCAGCCGCGACAAGGGCGTGCTCACCGGCCATATCAACGGCGTGGTGACCCTGGACCTGGCCGAGGCCGACGACCCGCATCGCGAACAGTTGCGCATCGAGATGGCCGAGCCCTACCGCACCCTGCTCGGTCACTTCCGGCACGAGACCGGCCACTACTACTTCTCGGTCTTGGTCGCCGACGACGCCGCGCTGCACCGCTTCAAGGAACTGTTCGGCGATCCCTACGCCGACTATCAGGCCGCGCTGGACCGGCACTACTCGCAGGGCGCGCCGCGTGGTTGGAAGCGCGACTACGTCTCCTCCTACGCCACCATGCACGCCGCCGAGGACTGGGCCGAGACCTTCGCCCACTACCTGCACATCCGCGACACCCTCGACACCGCGGCCTCGTTCGGGCTGGCGCCGGCCGGTGCCACGCTGGATCGGCCGCAGGTGGGGCGCGCGGGTTTCGACAAGATCATCGAGTTGTGGTTGCCGCTGGCCTGGTCGTTGAACATGGTGAACCGCTCGATGGGGCGTGACGATCTGTATCCGTTCGTGCTGCCCGAGCGGGTGCTCGAGAAGATGCGCTTCGTCCACGATCTGTGCACGAGCAGTACCGCTTCGGCGCCGGAGATACTGACCACGGCGTAATAGTTTGCGCGATTCCGCTGCGACGGCGGTCACAAGTAGCTACTCTCCGAGTTTGAGACCGAAGCGTCTCAATCCGGCCGGTACGTCGGCCCGGAACGCTCGACGAGGATGGCTATGAACTCTCCCCTGGTATCGATCGGCCTGCCGTTGGCCCTGGCCGTGATCATGTTCGGCCTGGGGCTCTCGCTCACCGGCGCCGACTTCGCCCGCATCGCCAAGACGCCGCGCGTGGTCGCCATCGCGCTGGCCTGCCAGCTGCTGGTGCTGCCGGCCGCCGCGTTCGGGTTGGTGCTGGCCTTCGATCTGTCGCCGATCCTCGCGGTCGGCATGATGCTGCTGGCCGCCTCGCCCGGCGGGACGACCGCGAACCTGTTCAGCCACCTGTTCCGTGGCGACGTGGCACTGAATGTGTCACTGACCGCGGTCAATTCGATCATCGCGGTGGTGACGGTCCCGGTGGTGACGAACTTCGCGCTCGGCTACTTCGAGCCCTCGGGCGAGGACGGCACGGTCGGGTTGCAGCTGGGCAAGGTGATCCAGGTGTTCGCCATCGTGCTCGTCCCGGTCGGACTCGGCATGCTGGTGCGTCGCTGGCGGGCCGATTTCGCCGACCGCATGGACAAGCCGGTCCGCATCGGTTCGGCCCTGACCCTGCTGCTGGTCATCGTCGGCACGATCTTCAGCGAGAGCAGCACCCTCGGCGAGTCCATCGCCGATGTCGGCGCCATCACCGTCGTGTTCTGCCTGATCAGCCTGACCGTCGGCTACTACCTGCCCCGCCTGCTCGGCGTCGCCGACCGCCAGGCCATCGCGTGCTCGTTCGAGATCGGCATCCACAACAGCACCATCGCCATCACCATCGCGATCAGCGTCCTCGACAGCACCGAGATGGCCATCCCCGCCGCGATCTACGGCGTGTTGATGTTCCCGCTCGCCGCCGCCTTCGGCTGGCTCATCACCAGGAAGAAGAGCCCGGTCGCGGTGAGCTGATCAGGGATGGGCGGCGTAGATGTGGTGGGCGAGTTCGTCGCGTAGGGCGGCGAACCCGGGGTGGGCGCGGAGGGTCGCGAAGTCGGCGTCGCCGGGGAAGTCGGGGGTGACGTCGTGGATGATGCGGCCGGGCGAGGTGCCCATCACCAGGATGCGGGTGCCGAGGAGGATGGCTTCCTCGATGCCGTGGGTGATGAACAGGACGGTCTTGCGGCGTTCGCGCCACAGGGTGCGCAGTTCGCGCTGGAGGCGTTCCCTGGTGAGGGCGTCCAGGGCGCCGAAGGGTTCGTCCATGAGCACGATGCCGGGGTCGTTGATCAGCACGCGGGCGATCTGGGCGCGCTGCTGTTGGCCGCCGGAGAGTTCGTAGGGCTTGCGGTCGCCGAGGTGCTCGAGGCCGACCAGTTCGAGCAGCCGTTGCGCGTCGGCGCGGCGCGTGGCCTTGGGCACCCCACGGACCTTCGGCCCGAACTCCACATTGCCGCGCACGCTCAACCACGGATACAGGTTGGCCTGCTGGAAGACCACGCCGCGGTCGGGATCGGGCCCGTCGACCACCCGATCACCCACCCGGACCGTGCCCGCGGTGGGCGGCAGGAAGCCCGCGAGAATATTGAGCAGCGTCGACTTGCCGCACCCGGAAGGGCCGATGACACAGACGAATTCGCCGGGTTCGATGGTGAGATCGGTCGGCGCGAGCACCACGGTGTCGCCCTCGGCGCCGGGGTAGGTCTTGCTCACCCCGGTCAACCGCACCCGCTCGGCATCGCCGGTCACCGGCCCCGTGGTCACGAGCCCGCGCCCGCCGCGGCCGTGGCGGAGATGCCGTCGCGGTACTGCTGCTCGGTGCCGACGGCGGCGATGCCGCCCTGGCTCAGCAGGAATCGCGCGGTGCCGGTGAGGTCGTCGGCGAAACCGCCGCCCAGGTATTTCGCCCCGGCCTGCTCGGCGGCGGACAGGTACACGTAGCCGGCCAGCTGCGGCACGACCTTGTCCGGCGCGATGCCCAACTGCGCGCCCAACGAGACCGCGGCCTCCTTCGGCTGGTTCTTCAGCTGGCCGATCGCGTAGTCCTGCGCCTTGGCCCATGCCGTGGCGAAGGCGGCGTTGTCGGCGAGGAACTTCTTGTCGGCGATGGCCACGTCGTAGGTCGGCGCGCCCGCGGCGGCGGTCTCGGCGCTGCTGGTGAGCACCGTGCCGCCCGCTTCGGTGAGCTTGGACAGCGTCGGATCCCACACCCAGGCCGCGTCGATCTGATTGCCCTGCCACGCACCGGGAATGGCGTCGGGGGCGAGGTTGATCAGGTCGACCTTGTCGGTGAGCCCGGCCTTGTCGAGCGCGGCGAGCAGGCTGTAGTGGGAGGTGGAGCCGAACGGGGTGGCGACCTTCTTGCCCACCAGACCCGACAGCGCGGTGATCGACTTGTCGCGCACCACCAGCGATTCCGAGGTGCCGATGACATCGTGGATCCACACCACCTGCACGGGCAGGTTCAGCGGGGCCGACAGGGCCTTGGTGGCCGGGCTGGAGCCGAGCGTGCCGATGTCGAGGCTGCCCGCGCCGAACGCCTGCACCACATCGGCGCCGGAGGCGAACTGGCTCCAGGTGATCTTCGCGTTGGGCAGGCACGCGCCGAGCAGGTTGCGGTCCTTGACCAGCAGGTCCGCGTTGGGGATGGCCTGGTAGCCGAGGCGGACGGTGCTGGTGACGCTCGGATCGGCGGCGAACGGGCAGCTCGCGGCCGCGCCGGTGTCCTCGCGGCCCGATTCCACGCAACCCGCGGTCACCGCGAGCACAGCGGACAGGGCGGCCGAGGTCGCGACGACCTTGCGCAGGGTGGATGTCATATCTTGCCTTTCCATGGAACAGCTTTGGTGCCGATGAACACGATCACCGCGTCGAGCAGCATCGCCGCCACGCCGATCACGATGATGCAGGCGATGGTCAGCGGCGTATTCAGTTGCGTGCCAGCGATATACGCCAGGCCGCCGATGCCGGGGATACCGTTGTTGAGCTCGGCCGCGACGACGGTGGTCCAGGCGAACGCGGTCGCGATGCGGATACCGCTGATCACGTTGGGCAGCGTGGCGGGTAGCACCACGCGCGAAACCACCTGTGCGCGACCGGCTCCCAGAGAGCGCGCGGCATTGAGGTAGTCCTGCTTGACGCCGAGCACGCCGTCGAGCGTCGCGATGGCGATGGGCGGGAAGGCGGCCAGGAACAGCAGCCAGATCTTGCTGGTGTCACCGATGCCGAACCACACGATCAGCAGGCCGATGTAGCCCAGCGGCGGCAGCGAGCGCAGGAAGTTCAGCACCGGCTCGGTGACCCACCGCACCGGCGCGACCATGCCCATCACGAACCCGACCAGCGGCCCGATCACGATCGCCGCGCCCACCCCGATCGCGATCCGCTGCAAGCTCGCCAGCAGGTGTTCCCACAGGTAGTAGTTCTGCTCGCCGACCACGAAACGGTCGACGCCCTCGGCGATCCGGTGGGTGGAGTTGGCGCGCACGAACGCGTCCCACACCGCGCGCGGCGACGGCAGATACAGCGGATCGACCAGTCCGACCGCCGTCACCCCGGTCCACCCGACCAGCACGATCGCCAACGCCACCAGCGCCGCCACCGTCGAACCGCCCCGACGCTTCGGCCGCCGCGGGCTGACCACGGGCTCGACCGTCCCGACCTCGGCCGTCACCACACCGGTCACCCCGGCCTCCTCACCTCTCGGTGCCGAGGGCTCTCACCTGGCACTGCAGGAGGTCGACGCTATCGGTGCAGGTAGGCCGAGCGGGAGGGTAAAAGTCGAGGTGAGCGAAATTCCGCGACCCGACGGGCTGGTAGACGCTGTGCGGGCGCTGGGCTAACCTATTAGCTAAGGAGGCGCCATGGCAGGGAGCGCGGCGGAACGGTTCAATATTCACGACGCGAAAACGAACCTGTCACGCATCATCGAGCGGGTGGAGCAGGGGGAGGAAATCGTGATCAGTCGTGCTGGAACTCCGGTTGCCAAGGTGGTGCCGTTGAGCCGCCAAGTCAATCGCACCGGGCGTGGTTCATTGCGTGGGCGGGTGGAATTGTCGGCCGACTGGGATTCACCGGAGACCAACGCCGACATCGCGCGCGACTTCGACGCATGAGCCTGCTGCTCGATACCCATGTGATCCTGTGGTGGCTGACCGACGACTCGACGCTCGATCCGGAGCTGCGAGAGCGTCTCGACCACGATCCCGACGTCTATGTCAGCGCGGCATCGGTCTGGGAGATCGCGATGAAGCAGGCTTCGGGAAAACTCACAGGTCCCGCCGACCTGCCCGAACGAGTGGTAGGCGGCGGGTTCCTGCCGCTGGCCATAGATGCCCGCCACACGATCGAGGCGGCCCGCCTGCCGATGATCCATCGTGACCCGTTCGACCGGATTCTGGTCGCCCAGGCTCGCTGCGAGGAGCTGACGCTGGTCACCCGCGACCCGTATTGCCTCCGGTACGAGGTCGATTCGCTGCGCTGCTGAACTCAGGCGCGCAGGCGTTCCTTGCGCAGGCGTTCGACCTCGGGGAGGTCGAGGGGGGCGAGGTCGGCTGCCGGGATACCGAGGGCCTGGGCGATGAGGAGGTCGGCCAGTTCTGGATTGCGGGCCAGGGCGGGGCCGTGCAGGTAGGTGCCGTAGACCGAGCCCTGGACCACGCCTTCGGTGCCGTCGCCGACGCCGTTGCCGACGCCGCGGGTGACCCGGGCCAGGGGGGCGGCGTCGGGGCCGAGAGTTGTGCCGCCGCGGTGGTTCTCGAAACCGGTGAGCGGGGCTGTCAGGCCGGGGATCAGCGGGGTGGTGGTCACTTCGCCGATGGCCCGGATGTCCTGGGGGGAGGTGGTCACGTCGAAAAGGCTGACGCCGTCGACCTTTTCGCCCGCCGAGGTCTCGTACCAGTTGCCGAGCACCTGGATGGCGGCGCAGATGGCGAGCACGGGGGCGCCCTTGGCGGCGGCCTGCTGTAGGCCGGGGTACTTCTGCAAATGGCGGGTGGCCAGGCGCTGGGCCGAGTCCTCCGCGCCGCCGAGGGTGTAGATGTCGAACGAATCGGGGACCGGATCGGCCAGGGTGATGTCGATGATCTCGGCGTCGTAGCCGCGCATCCGCAGGCGTTGCCGCAGGACAAGGGCATTGCCGCCGTCGCCGTAGGTACCCATCACATCGGGCAGCACCAGCCCGATACGAATCGTGGACTCGCTCACTTGCGGGCCTCCAGATCGCGGTTGAGATCGCGGAACGCGGTGTAGTTGGCCAGCACCTCGACGTGTCCGGGCGGACAGGAGGCGATGGCGCGCACGGGATCCGGGACGAGCGTGTGCTCCACCCCGGCGTAGGTCAGGCGCACGGCGAGGTCGGTGGCGCGTTCGCCCGAGGCGACCACCTGCACGCCCTCGAAGTGCTCGAAGCGCACGTCCCACAGCCACGACAGGTCCTCGCCGTCGGGCACCTGGCCGTTCACCGCGATCACCAGACCGGCCGAGGACGGCTCGATCATCGACAGCGCCTCCTGCCAGCCCGCCGGGTTCTTGGCCAGCAGCAGGCGGGCGTCGTGCGGGCCTACGTTGACGGTCCGGTAGCGGCCCGCGATCTCGCGCACGGTGCCGGTGGCGTCGGTCGCCTTGGACGGCTCGGCGCCCAGCGCCACCGCGGCGGCCACGGCCTGGGCCGCGTTGCCGCGATTCGCGCGACCGGGCAGCGCCAGGTGCAGGGGCGCGCGGAAACCGTCCGGGCCACACAGCTCTTCGCCCTCGAGCCACCACTGCGGCTGCGGGCGGTGGAAGTCGGCGCCGGTCGAACGCCAGTTCTCGCCCTCCCAGACGATCGGTTCGCCGCTGCGCGGGCAGCTGGTCGCGTCGACGGCCCAGCCGCTGCCCGCCGACACCCACACCACGTTCGGGTGGTCGTAGGCGATGGAGGCGACCAGCACGTCGTCACAGTTGGCGATCACGACCGTGTCGGGGTGGCGGGCCAGCCCGGCGCGCAGCTTGCGCTCGATCATGTTGATCTCGCCCACGCGGTCGAGCTGGTCGCGGCTGAGATTGAGCAGGACGACGGCGGTGGGGTCGAGCGCGTCGCTCACGTGCGGCAGATGCAGCTCGTCGACCTCGATCGCCGCCAACTCCACGCCGGGGTGCAGACCGAGCGCCGCGACGATGCCCGCGTCCATATTGGCGCCGTCGGCCTGCGTCGCGACCGCGCCGAGCGTGCTCAGCGCGGCGGTCGTCATCCTGGTGGTGGTGGATTTGCCGTTGGTGCCGGTGATCAGCACCGTGCGGCGGTTGCGGCCCAGCTGCGCCATGATCGACGGATCGATCTTCAGCGCGATCAGGCCACCGATCATCGAACCCTTGCCGCGACCCGCTTTCTGCGAAGCCCACGACGCCGCCGCCGCTGCTCGCAGGGCCAAGCGCCCGCGCACCGAGATGTCTGCCACGCCGCGAGTGTAGTGACGCGGTATTACGCGGTGTTACGCGCCACGTGCGACGGGGTTTCGCGCCTGGTGCGCGCTCAGGTTCGGTCGTCGAACATGTTGGGCAGCCCGCGCGCGTAGCGGTCGGTGTCGACGGCGCGCAGCGGTTCGAGTTCGGGGGTGCGGCGCAGCTGGAAGGTGCGACAGCGCGGCGCCGAGGAACCCGCCACGTCGAGCAGCGCGTTCACCGCCGCGCGGGCCGATTCGTTGGCGCCCTCCATGGTCGCCAGATCCACATCGGTCCGCACGTAATCACCGGCGAGGAAAAGGTTTTCGATCGCGCCGTGGGCATTCGGCCTGGCATCCCAGGAACCAGCGGTATTGATCAGCAGCGGGTCGGCATTGGCATTGCGCTGCCCCTGCCAGGTGATGCCCGGATCGAGGAACCACGAATGGACATCGGCGGGGCGAATCAGTTGTTCGCGGTCGTTGAGATGGGCGCTCAACTGCGCCCAGACCTCGCGGAAGATCTCCTCGTGCGTGCATTCGAGCGCGGGTTTTCCGTAGAGCACGCCGGGCGAATGCCAATCGGAGATATCGACCGAGAGGCAATCGGCCACCGAACCGTCACCGAAGGACGGCAGCTTGTGGGTCCACAATTGATTCTGGCTGATCGAGGTGAGCGACCACGGCGAATCGACATAGGCGGTGTGCCCGCGCGAAATGTGCAGTGGCGTGCGGAAATAGATCTGGATGCCGTTCATCCAGTCGACGAGGAGCCGATCCATCGCCGCCAGTTCCGGCGCCACCGCGAGCACCTGCGGCGACCACAGTTTCCGCGCCTGCTCCACCGGCAGCGCGACCACGAAGTAGTCCGCTTCCACCGTCCCGGAATTCACCCGAGCGGCCTGAATTCGCTTGTCGCGCACCACGAGTTCGGTGACGCGAGCGTCGAGTTGGAAACGCACGCCGAGACCGCGCAGGTGCGCCACCCACGGATCGATCCACGCGGTATTGGTGGTGTTGTTGAGCACGCGATCGAGGCCACCGTCATTGCCGAGGCCCAGCGGGTTGCCGAGGAATTGTTCGCCCATCGCGCCGATGGTGCGGGTGCTGGCCAGGTTCTCCTTCGCGGCGACCATGATCGAGGTGAGCGACCGGGACACCAGCGCGCGGAATTCGTGCGAACGCTCGTGCCCGCGCACGAAGTCGAACCACGAGGTGTGCTCCCACTGGCCGAACCGGCGGGCGTCGCAGCTGGTGTTGAACACCATCAGCCGGTTGGCGAAGAACATGGCCTCGGCCGGTGGCATCCGCCCGGCGGTGGTGATGGTGGCGGCCAGCGTCTCGCGGATCGAGTCGGGGGTGGCTTGGGCGGCGGTGATGCTGTCGGGCAGGGCCAGCAGGATGTCGTCGCTGTCGCGGCGGGAGAACCTGGCCTCCGGCACGGTGAGCAGGTTGTTCCATACGCCGTCGGGATTGCCGGGCACGGGGATGCGGCGCATCGTGTCGGGCAGGTTCTGATAGAAGCCGGGGAAGAAGCGGAACCCGTGCTCACCGGGCAGATCGGGGCGACCGTCGCGGCCGGTGCCGGGCACGCCGACGCTGCGCGCCTTGCCGCCCAGCGCCCGCGCCTCGTACACGGTGACCTCGAACCCGCGCTCGACCAGTTCGTGCGCGGCGCTGAGCCCGGCGACCCCGCCGCCCAGCACGGCGACCCGGCGACCGGGCGGCGCGGCGAAGCCCGGCGCTCCCGCTACGGCCCCCGCCGATAACACCCCCGCTGCGACCGTGCCGCGAAGAATCGTCCTCCGCGAGACGGGCCACCGCTGTTGCGCCATGCTCTTCAGCTGCCTTGCTCGAGTTTTGCTTGGAATTTGCTACCACTCTAGAGCGCGGCGAGGACCTGGCTATATCGACCTGTGTGCCATTCGCCCACGCTCGAAACCGACCGGTCGACCGGAAACACATCGGTCGACCGGGTCACATGCTAGCCACAGTCCCGAGGATCGCGGGGCGAAATCACGCACGCGCGGGTGCGGGAAGTGGGACCGGAATCACCTTCTCCGCCCGGCGAGCGGTGGTCGCGGCGAACGCCCCCGCGATCACGATCACCCCGCCGAGCACCGCCGCCGGCGTCGGCCGCTCGTCGAGCACCGCCCAGGCCGCGCCGATGCCGACCACCGGCACGAGCAGCGACAACGGCGCCACCGTCCCCGCCGGATAGCGGCTCATCAGGTAGGTCCACAGGCCCGAACCGCAGACGGTCGCGAGCAGGGCGATGTAGACGATCGCGCCCAGCGCGGGCAGTCCGTTCGCCGAGAACGCGGCGCCGAGCGCGCGGAATCCGGTGCCAGGCCCCTCGACAGCCATCGACAGCGCCAGCATCGGCAGCACGGGCACCACCGACATCCACAGTGTCAGGTGCATGGGGTTGTACCCGGGGGAGTCGGCGCCGGCCTGCCGGGCGCCGATATTGCCGAACGCCCAGCCGAGACCACCGGCCAGGGTGAGCAGCACCGGGAGCAGGGTGGCGTGCGCCATCCGGTCGGCGCCGATCACGACCATGCCGAGCACCGCCGCCGCCAGACCCGCGACCTGCACCGGCCGCAACCGCTCCCGCAGCAACACCGCCCCGAGCACCACCGTGAACGGGGCCGAGGACTGGAGTACCAGTGAGGCGAGACCGGTCGGCATTCCGACGCGCATGGCCGTGAACAGGAACGCGAACTGCAGGATGCCGAAGCCGGTGCCGTAGAGCAGCAGCCAGCGGGTGCGCACGGCGGGACGCGGAATGAACAGCACCACCGGGATCGCGATCACGGCGAAGCGAAGGGCGACGAAGAAGAAGGGCGGGAAGTGATCGAGGCCGATGCGGATGGCCAGGAAGTTCAGGCCCCAGAGCACGACGACGGTCAGGCCGAGCAGGCGGTCACGGGAGGTCACGGGGTAATCGTGCGGTCCGCGAACTATCAGCACAATCTAATAAAAGTGGACGGTTAACGTAGTTTTACTACATGTTCTCGATCGAGCGACTGCGGATCCTGCGCGAACTGGCCGACCGGGGCACGGTCGCCGCCGTCGCCGAGGTGCTGTCGATGACGCCCTCGGCGGTCTCGCAGCAGTTGAAGGTGCTGGCCAGGGAAGCCGGGGTGGCGCTGCTGGAACCCGACGGGCGGCGGGTGCGGCTCACCGACGCGGGGCAGGCGCTGGTGCTGCGCGCCGACGACGTGCTCGCGGCGATGGAGCGGGCGGTGGCCGAGATGGCGCACTATCGCGGGTCGCCGCGCGGGCAGGTGCGGGTGGCGCTGTTCCCGTCCGGGGCCGCGCTGCTGCTGCCGCCGGTATTGGCGGCGCTGGCGGGGAGCGGGGTCGAACTGGTGGCGGGGGATGAGGATCTGCCGCCGAGTGAGGCGTCGAAACTGTTGGCGGACTACGACATCGTGGTCACCCATCGCGATGAGCGGGCGCCCTCGTTGGCGGGGCCGCGACTGGCGGCGCGGGTATTGATGCGGGAACCGATCGATGTTGTTGTGGCGCCGGATCATTCGCTGGCCGGGCGGGAGTCGGTGCGGCCCGAGGAGCTCGCCGAGGAGAGTTGGGTGAGCGTGCGCGGTGGGTTTCCGGTCGACGACGTGCTCGAATCGATCGCGGTGATCACCGGGGTGCGGCCTCGGATCGTGCAGCGGCTCAACGAGTTTCGGGTGATCGAGACGCTGGTCGTCTCCGGGTACGGGGTGGCGCTGATGCCGAGGTACGCGGTGGCGCACCCGGATCTGTCGGTGTTGCCGTTGGCGGGGGTGCGGGCGGCTCGGGTGTACGAGATCGTCACCCGGCCACAGGCGAATCTGAGCCCGGCGATCGCGACGGTGCTCGAGGCGTTCGATGCCGCCGCTCGTGATGTCGTCGCGCGGTGAGCAACTACTCGGACCTGAGCGCGCCGTCGACGACGCGCACTGACAGGGGCGAAGTGTCCGGTCGACACTTCGCCCCGTAACTCAGTGGCTCAGAACTGGCCCGGCTGCTGGTACGGCTGACCCGGGTAGGGCTGACCGGGCTGGTACGGCTGTTGCTGCTGCTGGCTGTGGTAGCCGAAATCGTCGGCGACCATCGCGGCCAACTCCAGCAGGGCGCGCCGGGTGGGCTTGCTGACCAGCTCGAGGTCGATCTCGGCGCCCTCGGCCAGGTGATCGTCGAACGGGACGATCTGCACGGCGCGGGTGCGGTCGAGGAACAGCTTGCGCAGCTGGTCGAGGTCGACCGTGGACGCGCCACGGCGCGAGGCGTTCACGACCACGACGGTGCGCTCGACCAGCTTGCTGTAGCCGTGGTGGTCGAGCCAGTCCAGCGTCGCCGAGGCACTGCGCGCGCCGTCGATCGCGGGGGAGGTGACCAGCACCAGCGAGCTCGCCATGTCGAGCACACCGGCCATCGCCGAGTGCATCAGACCGGTGCCGCAGTCGGTGAGGATGATGTTGTAGAACGACTGCAGGATGCCGATCGCCTTGCGGTAATCGGCCTCGCTGAAGGCTTCCGAGACGGCCGGATCCTGTTCGGAGGCAAGCACTTCCAGTCGACTCGGGGCCTGCGAGGTATGCGCGCGCACATCCGAGTAGCGGGTGATGTGCTGATCCTCGAGCAGGTTGCGCACCGTGGAACGGGTCTGGCGCGGCACCCGGTGGGCCAGGGTGCCCAGGTCGGGGTTGGCGTCGATGGCGATCACGCGGTCACCACGCTGGGAGGCGAAGGTGGAACCGAGGCCGACCGTGGTGGTGGTCTTGCCGACGCCGCCCTTCAGCGACAGGATCGCGATCCGGTAATCGCCGCGCACGGGCTGATTCACCCGCTCGCCCAGATCGCGGAAGACCACGTCGGCCGCCGACTCACCGGGGTTGATCGCACCGCCGGACACCTTGTGCACGGCCTTGCGCCACCCACTGCGCGGCGACTTACGCGCCCGCTTGAGCAGATTCAGGTCGTTGACCGAATGCCCCGGCTGCGGGGTCTGCATGTGCTGGGGCTGGAACGGCTGCTGCGCGGGACCGCCGGGCCACTGCTGACCGGGCGGCGGACCCTGCGGGCCGAGCTGACCGGGGAACTGGCCCTGCTGGCCGGGGAACTGACCAGGTCCGCCGGGGAACTGACCCTGCTGGTCCGGGAACTGGCCGGGCGCACCGGGGAACTGGCCCTGCGGATCCGGGAACTGACCGGGGAACTGTCCCTGCGGATCGGGCTGCTGACCCATCCCCGGCTGCGGGTACATCGGCGGGGGCGGCGGAGCCCAGCTGTAGATGGGCTCGGACTGCGGACCCTGCTCCGGGCCGGGGAACTGCGGCTGCTCGGGACCGGGGTAGGGCTGGCCCTCGGCACCCGGATACTGCGGCGGCACACCGGGATACGGCTGCTCACCGGTGGGCGGCTGACCCAGCCACGGCTCGTTCACCGGCGGCTGTCCGCCACCGTTCTGATACGGATCCGCGCCCGGATACGGTGCCCCCGACGGGAACTGTCCGGGCGGGGCGAAACCGCCGGGCTGGTACACGGTCTGCTCGGCCGGATCGGGCCCGGTGGCCTCGGCGACCGGCTGCTCACCGGTCGCGGACTCGCCCTGCTCGGCCTGCGGTTCGACGGTCTCGGGCTCGAGGTCGTCCTCGGTCGCGGTCTGCACACCGGAGGGACCGGACGCAGCGTCGGACGTCTCGGCCGACGGGCTCTGCAGCCACGGCGGAGAGGTCGGATTATGGTCGTTATTGGTCACAGTTCCCCCACTTGCTCGCTGAACGAGCAGGAAAGCTCGGCGCTGAATGTGCACCCAAAAAGTAACACGGGGGGTGTGGACGGGTGCTGGCGCGCTGGCGACCGAGCGGGGCCGGGCACGCTGGAACGCGAGCCCGGCCCCCGGGTGAACGACCTACTGTGCGGCGCGGTTGACGGCCGAGACGACGGCGCGCAGGGAGGCGGTGGTGATGGAGGTGGCGATGCCGACGCCCCAGACGACCTTGTCGCCGATCACAACCTCCACGTAGGCGGCGGCCTGGGCGTCGTCACCCGCGGACATGGCGTGCTCGCTGTAGTCCAGCACGCGCACGTCATAGCCGACGGTGGCGATGGCGTCGACGAAGGCGGCCAGGGGGCCGTTGCCGGAACCGCTGATCTCCTGCTCGACGCCGTCGACCTTCACGGTGGCGGTGATCGTGTCGACGCCGCCGTCGGTCTCGGCGGCGGTGACCTTCTGCTTGATCCGCTCCAGCGGCAGGATCGGGTTCAGGTACTCGGTGGCGAAGACGTCCCACATCTCCTTGGGCGTCACCTCGCCGCCCTCACCGTCGGTGATCGACTGGATGGCCTGCGAGAACTCGATCTGCAGGCGGCGCGGCAGCACCAGCCCGTGATCGGTCTTCATGATGTAGGCCACACCGCCCTTGCCGGACTGCGAGTTCACCCGGATCACGGCCTCGTAGGTGCGGCCGACGTCCTTCGGGTCGATCGGCAGGTACGGGACCTCCCACACGATGTCGGCCACGTCGGCGTTCTGCGCGTCGGCGACCGCCTTCATCGCGTCCAGGCCCTTGTTGATGGCGTCCTGGTGGCTGCCGGAGAACGCGGTGTAGACCAGGTCGCCGCCGTAGGGGTGACGTTCCGCGACGGCCAGCTGGTTGCAGTACTCGACCGTGCGACGGACCTCGTCGATATCGGAGAAGTTGATCTGCGGGTCGATGCCGCGCGAGAACAGGTTCATGCCCAGGGTGACCAGGCAGACGTTGCCGGTGCGCTCGCCGTTGCCGAACAGGCAGCCCTCGATGCGATCCGCGCCGGCCTGGTAGCCCAGCTCGGCCGCGGCCACGGCGGTGCCGCGGTCGTTGTGCGGGTGCAGCGACAGCACGATCGAGTCGCGGCGGGCCAGGTTGCGGTGCATCCACTCGATCGAGTCGGCGTACACGTTCGGCGTGGCCATCTCGACGGTCGCGGGCAGGTTGATGATCAGCGGCTTGGCCGGGGTCGGCGCGATGATCTCCGAGACCGCGTCGCACACCTCACGGGCGTAGTCGAGCTCGGTGCCGGTGTAGGACTCCGGGCTGTACTCGTAGCGCCACTCGGTGTCGGGGTAGCGCTGCTCGATCTCCAGGCACAGCTTCGCGGCGTCGGTGGCGATCTTCTTCACCGCGTCGCGCTCGGCGCGGAACACCACGCGACGCTGCAGGATCGAGGTGGAGTTGTAGAAGTGCACGATCACGTTCGGGGCGCCGTTGCACGCCTCGAAGGTGCGCTCGATCAGCTCGGGGCGGCACTGGGTGAGCACCTGGATGGTGACGTCGTCGGGGACCGCGCCGTCTTCGATGATCTCGCGCACGAAATCGAAGTCGGTCTGGCTCGCGGCCGGGAACCCGACCTCGATCTCCTTGTACCCCATGCGCACCAGCAGGTCGAACATGCGGCGCTTGCGGGCGGGGCTCATCGGGTCGATCAGCGCCTGGTTGCCGTCGCGCAGGTCGACGGCGCACCACGCGGGGGCGCGATCGATGATCTTGTCCGGCCAGGTGCGGTCGGGCACCGTGATCGGCTCGACCTCTTCGGCGAAGGGTCGATACCGGAAGGCGGGCATCGACGAGTTCTTCTGGTGGTTCCAGGCGGGCTGGTCGCTCGGGGCGGGTTTACCGGGGGCCGAGATGGTGCGCGAAGCAGATACGAATGCGTCAGCCGAGGACATGCGAGTTTCTCCGTGGGTGTGGTGGATTCCCTGAATGGGAGCGGGTCGACCGGCGCGTTGGAACCCCGCGACGGGAGCCGGTCCGTATCAGGACCCGTCGCGGCGGCCGAGAAGAAGTGCCCGCTGCAGCATGATCCTTCGAGCTTACCGCGTGCCGACCCCCGCTCGTCAGCGGCCTGGAAAATGCGCAGTACGGTTTCCTCGTCCCGCACGAAGGAATTTCCATGACGTGGTTGCAGCAGGTTGTCGTCTTCGCGGCGGGTATCGCCGCGGGTGGCATCAATACGATTGTCGGTTCGGGCACGCTCATCACGTTTCCCGCGCTGCTGGCCTTCGGGTTGCCGCCGGTGACCGCGAACGTGTCGAACACGATCGGGCTGGTTCCCGGCTCGGTCAGCGGGGTGATCGGGTACCGGCGCGAGCTGGCGGGCCAGCGCTCGCGGCTGCTGCAATTGGGCACGGCCTCGCTGCTCGGCGGCATCACCGGCGCGATCCTGCTGCTCACGATGCCCGCGCAGGCGTTCAAGGCGATCGTGCCGGTGCTGATCATCGCGGCGTTGATCCTGGTGGTGGTCCAACCCCGGCTGGCGGCGTGGGTGAAGGCGCGCCGCGAGGGCGGGGAATCGGCCGGTCCGGTGCACGGCGGCCCGATCCTGCTGGTCGCGGTGTTCGCCACCGGCATCTACGGCGGTTACTTCGGCGCGGCGCAGGGGGTGCTGCTGCTCGGGCTGCTCGGGGTGTTCGTGCACGAGGACATCCAGCGCCTCAACGGCGTGAAGAACGTGCTGGCGTTGATCGTCAACGCGGTGTCGGCGGTGATCTTCATCGTGGTGGCCGAGGTGAACTGGCAGGCGGTGGCGTTGATCGCCGTCGGGTCGATCATCGGCGGGCAGCTGGGGGCGAAGGTGGGGCGCAAGTTGTCGCCGAACGTGCTGCGCGGGGTGATCGTGGTGGTCGGAACCATCGCCGTCATCCGGCTGGTGAGCTGAGTTCGAGTGGCATAAACGTGCAGAGATTCGCTGATCGGGCCGATTTTCGGGGTCGGGGGCGTGCGGCTGCACGAAAATGCCACCACCGGGGGGTCGCCGGGCGCGCGCGGACCGGTTGTGACAGTTCCCAACGGCGACCGGTAGCGGGGGTCGTTTCGTAGTTACGGGGTATTCTTCGCGTCGGCCATGCGTGATGAGGGAGGTGGCCTGGTGCGCAGACGTGCCCTTTTCAAGGCGGCGGGACTGGCGGGTGTCGCCGGTGCCGTGGGAACCGGGCTGACCGGCGCGCCGAGCTGGGCGGATCCGCGCGAGGCCATGTTCCGCACCTGGGTGCCCGAGATCTTCGAGCCGATCCCGGACGCGCCGGAGCACTCGCCCGCGATCGTGATCGGTTCCGGCTTCGGGGCGGCGGTGACAGCACTGCGGTTGGCGGAGGCGGGGATCGCCAACACCGTGCTCGAACGCGGGTCGCGCTGGCCCAACGACCCGTGGCGCGAGATCTTCACCGGCGACGACCTACCTGACGGTCGCGGCTTCTGGCATCGCACGAGCTTCACCGGCGTCACCAAGGTCCCGATGAGTTTCGGCTCGTTCGGCGGCGTGCTGGATGTGACCGAGTATTCCGGGATCGACGTGTGGCGGGCCGCGGCGGTCGGCGGCGGGTCGGTGATCTTCACCGGGGCGATGGTGGCCCCCGAACGCGCGCTGTTCGACCATGTCTTCGGCGGCGTCGTCGACTTCGGCGAGCTCGACCGCGTCTACTTCCCGCGCGTGCGCCAGATGCTGCGCCTGGACACCATGCCCGCCGACATCTACCACTCCGCGCCCTTCGCGCACTCCCGCGCCTGGGACGACCAGGTCCGCGCGGCCGGCTACCAGCCGCTGGCCAACGATTCGATCTTCACCTGGGACATCCTGCGCGGCGAACTCGCGGGCACCTCGCGCGCCTCGGCCACCGCGGCCCGCTCCAACCTCGGCAACTCCAACGGCGCCAAGTTCGACCTCAACCAGAACTACCTGCGCTACGCCGCCGACACCGGCAGATCCCGGGTCTACCCCGGCCACCGGGTCGATTCGATCGCCCAGGACGGCACCGGCAAGTACGTGGTCGCGGTGACCAAACTCGACCCCACCGGCCAGGTCCTCGGCACCCGCACCCTGACCTGCGACAAGCTGTTCCTCGGTGCCGGCTCGGTCGGCACCTCCGAGCTGCTGGTCCGCGCCCGAGCCACCGGCGCGCTGCCACACCTCAACGAGCACATCGGCGACGGTTTCGGCACCAACGGTGACGTGGTGCTGGCCCGCGGCGCGAGCTCGCTGTCCGGTTCCGGCCAGGGCGTGCCCAGCGCGAGCCGGATCCATGACGCGTCCGACGTGCCGCTCACCCTCGAGAACTGGTACATCCCCGGCATCCCCTTCGAGACCGGCGCGCTGGCCTCACTCGGCATGGTCCTCGACCCCGCCCGCGCCCGCTTCGGCTACCACCCGGCCACGGGCGGAGTCGGCCTGAACTGGTCGGCGAGCGCCCAGGACAACGTGGTGCGCGCGGCCCGCGCGATCGACCGCAAGATCGCCGACCGGGCGGGCGCGATCGCCGAATACGGCGCGCTCGGCTACGACGCCAACGCCGCCTTCACCGCCCACCCGCTCGGCGGCGCGGTCCTCGGCAAGGCCACCGACGCCTACGGCCGCGTCCACGGTCACCCCGGCCTCTACGTGATGGACGGCGCCGCCATTCCCGGCAGCACCGCCACCGTCAACCCCTCGCTCACCATCACCGCGCTGGCCGAGCGCAATATCGAAGCCATCCTGCGCGGCTGACACCGACGCCGACGCCGCGACTTGCCCTCGCGGCGCCGGATGACCAATTAGCGTGGGAGCTCGGGCCCGAACCCGCGGACCCCGCCGCCAGAAACACAGGAGCGCCACTTGGCTTCACCGGGGATCGAACGGGTCGAGGCGCTGCCGGACGTGCGCTCCAAGACGCCGACCCTGCGCACCGACCTCGTCATGCTGGTCCTGGCCATCATCTCGGTGGTGCTGGTCGTGTGGATCACGTTCTTCGACGTCAGCGGGTCGACCTATCACACGATCGTCATCGTCGACACCTCGATCTGCGCGGTCTTCCTCGTCGAGTTCCTGTGGCGGTGGCGCCGCGCGGGCTGGCCGTGGTCGTTCCCGTTCATCTACTGGTACGAGGTCCTCGGCATGATCCCGGTGACCAGCCCGCTGTTCCGCGGGTTCCGACTGTTCCGGATCGTGGTGATCCTGATCCGGCTCGGCCGCGTCGCCGACCGGGCGCTGGGGGAGCGGGTCACCGCGACGATCGTGAACCGCTTCGTCAGCACCATCGTCGACACGATCAAGCGGCCGATGACCATCGCCATCCTGGACGAGGTCTCCAACGTGCTGCGCGCGGGCCACTACACCCAGAACATCGCCGCGGCGCTCGAGGAGAACCACGCCGAGGTCGACCAGCTGATCATGGACCTGATCAAGAACGACCCGCAGACCGGCAAGCTGCGCTACGTCCCGTTCCACGACGACATCATCCGACTCGTCGCCGACACGGTGTACCGCATGCTGCGCCAACTCCTCGACGACCCGCGCACCGACGAACTCGTCGCCGACATGCTGCGCGAGAACCTCGACCAGATCAACGACGCCGTGCGCGCGGGCGTGCGGGTGCCGCCGTCACATCGCGGCGCGACCCCGGCCGAGCACGGCGTGCGCCACCACATCAGCCAGGTCAAACGCCCCTAGCCGACGGCGTAGCCCTCGATCTCGGGGAACCGCTCGGCGAAGTCGATGAAGTTCGAGACCGCCTCGTCATGCAGTTTGCGCAGGCTGCGGTTGAACAGCATGCCCGGAATGGGCAGCGGCAGTGAGACTTCCACGTGGTAGTCGACCTCGGTGCCCTCGGGGCTCTCGACCAGGTCGATCCAGCCGCCGCCCTTGGACCCGCGACTGCTGTCGACCACGGTCCAACTCACCCGGTTGTGCTCCCAGGTGTACTCGAGCACCTGGATATCGGAGTTGCCGAGGAAGTGGGCGGTGACGAATACCCGGCGCGGTCGGCGGTCGGCGTCGCGCGGACCCACCCGAACGTCGCTGTAGGAGGTCGACCACTCCGCCATCAGGTCGACGGCGAGCAACGCGTCCATCACCTGATCGACGTCGGCGTCAACGGTGAATCGGATGTCGATCTTCGAGCGCATCTGTGTCTATCCTCCGAACCCGCCAGCTATCGCGCCCGATTGTGCACAGTAGTGCCAGTGATCGTCAACACGTCTACGGTCTGGTCAAATGACCGGGTCAGCCGCATATCACTCGCGCGACGGCCGTTTCGATCAGGGTCATGCTCTGCTCTTCGGTGAAAATGCCGGGGAGCGTGAGGTGTTCGAGGATGAGCCAGTTCAGCGCGAGGTAGAGCAGCAGTACCGACTCCGCGTCGCCGGGCTGTCCCGACTCGAGATGGTTGCGCACGTTGAAGTCGATGTCGGCGCGCACCCGCTCGGTGAGGACCGCGCGTAGTTCGGGCCGCCGGGTGGCCTCGAGGCGCAGTTCGAGCAGGGCCAGATAGGCCGTGCGATGCGATTCGATCCGGCCGACCACCTCCTTCATCAGCGCGGTGATGTTCTCGACGGTCTTTGGCCCGTCGGTGACCTGCGCCATCGTCTCCTCGCTGGGCTGGACCACCTCGTAGAAGCGCGATCCGGCCTGGGTGAGCAGTTCGTCGCGGTTGGTGAAGTAGTTCGAGGCGGTGCCTGCGGGCACGCCTGCCTGTTTGTCCACCGCGCGGAAGGTGAGTCCGCGCGCGCCCTGCTCGGCGAGGACCTCGATGGCCGCGTCGAGCAGGGTCTGTCGTCGTTCGGGGTTGGTCCGCACTTGACACCACTCCATCTGTAGTACTACTTTCAAACCACTACGAACACAGTACAACAACTGAGGCGGTAACCATGCGAAAGCTCGTCTACTACATCGGTGTCTCCCTCGACGGCTACATCGCAGGTCCCGGCGGTGAATACGACTTCTATCCCACCCCGCCGGAATACGTCGAGTGGATGACGCGGGAATTCCCCGACGGCATGCCGACCCACCTGCGTCCCCATGTCGGCATGGATCCCGAGCTGCCCGCCCAGGACTGGGACACCGTGCTGATGGGTCGCGGCACCTACATCCTCCCGGGCGAACACGTCGAGAGCCCGTTCCAACACCTGAAGCAGTACGTCATCTCGTCCTCGCTCGACCAGGCCGAACACCCCGGCGTCGAGATCTTCGCCGGCGATCCGGTCGAGCTGGTGCGCGAGCTCGAGCAGCGGGACGGCAAGGACATCTGGCTGTGCGGCGGCGGGAACCTGGCCGGACAGCTCATCGACGAGATCGACACGATGATCCTCAAGACCTATCCGGTCATCGCGGGCGACGGCGTCTCGGTCTTCAGCGGCGTCTTCAAACCGACAAACTTCACCCCCGTGCGCCGCAAGGAATTCGACAACGGCGCGCAGGTCACCTGGTTCGACCGGGCCTGAAACCGGCGGCCACGCGCAGGTGACGAGCCCGTGTCGTTTCCGCAGGCAGGGGAGGTAGCAGCGAAACCGGTGGCCGGGGGCCGGTACTCTAGGGCGCTGATACCTGTACTGACACCTCGATCGTGAAGGACCTGCTGTGGCTCTCGTAGTTCAGAAGTACGGAGGATCCTCGGTGGCCACCGCCGAGCGGATCCGGCGCGTCGCTGAACGGATCGTGGAGACCAAGAAGCAGGGGCACGACGTGGTCGTCGTGTGCTCGGCCATGGGCGACACGACCGACGAGCTGCTCGATCTCGCCGAGCAGGTGGCCCCGGCGCCACCGGCTCGCGAGATGGACATGCTGCTCACCTCCGGCGAGCGCATCTCGAATGCGTTGGTGGCCATGGCCATTCACACCCTCGGCGCCGAGGCTCGCTCGTTCACCGGTTCGCAGGCAGGCGTGATCACCACCGGCGCGCACGGCAACGCCAAGATCATCGACGTGACCCCGGGCCGTCTGCAGGAGGCCCTGGCCGAGGGCCAGATCGTGCTGGTGGCCGGCTTCCAGGGCGTGAGCCAGGACAGCAAGGACGTCACCACGCTGGGTCGCGGCGGTTCCGACACCACCGCCGTCGCCCTGGCCGCGGCGCTGAAGGCCGACGTCTGCGAGATCTACACCGACGTCGACGGCATCTTCTCCGCCGACCCGCGCATCGTCCCCGACGCCCAGAAACTCGACAACATCTCCTACGAGGAAATGCTCGAGATGGCGGCCTGCGGGTCGAAGGTGCTCATGCTGCGCTGCGTCGAATACGCGCGCCGCTACAACGTTCCCGTTCATGTTCGGTCGTCCTACACCGACAAGATCGGCACCACTGTTTTCGGATCGATGGAGGACATTCCCGTGGAGCAGGCAATCCTGACCGGCGTCGCGCACGACCGCAGCGAAGCCAAGGTGACCGTCGTGGCGCTGCCCGACGAGCCCGGCTACGCCGCCAAGGTGTTCCGCGCGGTCGCCGACGCCGAGATCAACATCGACATGGTGCTGCAGAACATCTCCAAGGTCGACACGGGCAAGACCGACATCACCTTCACCTGCCCCAAGACCGACCTGGTTCGCGCGGTGCAGAAGCTCACCGAGCGTCAGGCCGAGATCGGCTTCGCCGAGATCCTGTCCGACGACCACATCGGCAAGGTCTCGCTGGTCGGCGCGGGCATGAAGTCGCACCCCGGCGTCACCGCCACCTTCTGTGAGGCGCTGGCCAACGCGGGCGTCAACATCGACCTGATCTCCACCTCGGAGATCAGGATCTCGGTGCTGGTGCGCGACACGGAACTGGATGAGGCCGTGCAGGTGTTGCACAAGGCATTCGATCTCGGCGGCGACGAGGCCGCCGTCGTCCACGGCGGAACGGGGCGTTAAGCAATGGGTGTACGTGTAGGAGTCGTCGGCGCGACCGGTCAGGTCGGCGCCGTCATGCGCAAGCTGCTCGAAGAGCGCAATTTCCCGGCCGACGAGGTGCGTTTCTTCGCCTCGGCGCGTTCGGCGGGCAAGACCCTGCCGTGGCGCGGCGGCGAGATCGTGGTCGAGGACACCGAGACCGCCGACCCGTCCGGCCTGGACATCGCGCTGTTCTCCGCCGGTGCCACCATGTCGCGCGTGCAGGCCCCGCGCTTCGCCGCGGCGGGCGTGACCGTGATCGACAACTCCTCGGCGTGGCGCAAGGATCCCGATGTGCCGCTGGTGGTTTCGGAGGTCAACCCCGAGGCGACCCGCAACCTGCCCAAGGGCATCATCGCCAACCCGAACTGCACCACCATGGCCGCGATGCCGGTGCTCAAGCCGCTGCACGACGTGGCCGGCTTGCAGCGGCTGATCGTGTCCTCCTACCAGGCGGTCTCGGGTTCGGGGCTGGCCGGTGTCGAGGAGCTCGCCTCGCAGATCCGCGCGGTGAGCGCCGACGCCGAGCAGCTGGTGCACGACGGTTCGGCCGTGGATTTCCCCGCCCCGAACAAGTACGTGGCGCCGATCGGTTTCAACGTGATCCCGCTGGCCGGTGCGCTGGTCGACGACGGTTCGTTCGAGACCGACGAGGACCAGAAGCTGCGCAACGAGAGCCGCAAGATCCTCGGCCTGCCCGACCTGCTGGTGAGCGGCACCTGCGTGCGCGTTCCGGTGTTCACCGGGCACTCGCTGTCGATCAATGCCGAGTTCGCGGAACCGATTTCGGTGCAGCGGGCGCAGGAACTGCTGGCCAAAGCGCCGGGCGTGCGCCTGGTCGACGTGCCGACCCCGCTGGCCGCCGCCGGTCAGGACGACTCGCTGGTCGGGCGCATCCGTCAGGATCCGGGTGTGCCGAGCGGTCGCGGTCTCGCGCTGTTCATCTCGGGTGACAACCTGCGAAAGGGTGCCGCGCTCAACACGATTCAGATCGCGGAAGTTCTGCTGAACAACCGCTGAGTGTTCTCGACGCGGAGACCGGGCCCGAGGGTCCGGTCTCCGCGTCGTTTCGCCCGGAAATCCGTTCGCCGACCCGGGGCCCGGCTGTTAGTTTGGCGCGATGGCGCAACCGCATCCGCACGTTTTCCTCGGTGATCGACTCGTCCCCGCTGCCCAGGCCACCCTCGGCATCGCCTCCTCGGCGGTGCTCTACGGGCTGAGCGTGTACACGGTGTTCCCGGTGCTTGTCGCCGACGGTGCGCGCAGCGCCTTCCGGTTGACCGACCACTTCCAGCGGCTCGCGGAGTCGTGCAAGATCATCGGAATCGACCGGTTCGCGGCCGAGTGGGATTTCGCTCGGTTCCACGCCACGGTGGTCGAGCTGCTCGCGGCCAACGAACCTGCCGAGGATGTGTTCGTGCGCGTGAGTGTGCATGTGGTGGAATCGATCCCGGGCACACGGGTGCGCGGCTGCGCGATTCAGGTGAGCATGTTCGTCTACGACGCCGTGCCGATCGTGCCCCAGGACGGGATGCGGTTGAAGTCGAGCCCGTGGCGTCGGATCCCCGACAACGCGATTCCCTCGCGCGCGAAAGTCAATGGCGCGTACGTGAATTCGGTGCTGGCCAAGCAGGACGCCATCGACAGCGGCTACGACGACTGCATCTTCCTCGACGGCAACGGCCACGTCTGCGAACTGTCCGCGGCCAATATCTTCCTCGTGCGGGGCGGCACCCTGATCACGCCCGATGTCTCCTGCGACATCCTCGACGGCATCAACCGCCGCACAGTCCTGACCCTCGCCCGCGAGGAGGGTATTCCGGTGCAGGAGCGCACCGTCGACCTCACCGAGCTCTACATCGCCGACGAGGTCTTCGTCACCGGGACCTCGGCCGGGGCCGCGCCGGTGTTCGAGGTCGACGGCCGCGTCATCGGCACGGGCGAACTGGGGCCGATCACCGCGAGCCTGCGCAAGGGACACGCCGCCGCTCTGCGCGGTGAGACGCCCCACGGCTGGGTTACTCCGCTGGCACAGTAGTCGTCGCCCGACGAATCGACCCGGCGACCGGCAGGTCAGCGGATCGCCGGGGTGCGTGGGTCGTTGCCGAGGCAGACCAGAATCGCGCAACCGGGTGGGATGCTCGAAAACGGTGCCGCGAGAGGCTGATTGAGGCAGTTGAACACCGTGCAGCCGGGATAGGCCCCCGGCCCGATGCCGAAGACGGCGAGCAGGATATTGGCGTCGACCAGCTTGCTCGCCTCGAACTGCAGCGGCGGCTCCACATAGGGCTGCGCGGTGGGCACCGGGGTATCGGTGAACGCGGCGAACAGGCGGCGGAAGAACTCGTGCGGCAGCTCCTCCGGATGGGCGAGGATGCCGGTCGGACCGTAGGCGCTGACATTGCCGAAGGTGCCCGTCCACATGACCATCAGGTCCAGGCTCGGGATGAAGAAGACGTTCTGCAGGGCCAGCCCGGACATGAAGAAGGTGTCGGCGGGCAGGAACTTCGGCGACTCCGCGCACCCCGGCCCGATCCAGAACAGGTACCCGTAGCAGCTGTTCTGCGGTGACGGGGTGCGGGCCTGGCGCAGGTATTCCGCCGACAGCACCCGGCGCGCACCCCAGCGGCCGTCGTTCGCGACGAGCAGGCCGAGCTTGGCGAGATTGTCCGGCGGCATCATCAGGTGGGCGTAGCCGTAGGTGTGGCCGGAGCGGTCGCGCGCCCAGTAGTAGTCGGCGCGGGCGATGCCGAGCGGGTCGAACAGCTCGCGCTGCGCGAAGTCCTGCAGCGGCTCGCCGACCGCCAATTCGATGACGTAGGAGAGCAGGTCGACATTGCGCTGGCTGTAGCTGAACGTGGTCCCCGGCGGATTGCTGAGTTCCACGGCCAGCGCCTGCACCGCGCTGTTGGGGTCCACCGGGATCACCGCTGTGATGCCCTCGGTGAGCACCCCGACCTTCATCCCCGAGGTCTCGGTGAGCAGGTGTTCGACCGTGATCGACCGGTGTAGCGCGTCGCCCAGACCCGGCGGCAGGTAGCGGTCGATCGGCGCGGAGATATCGAGTTTGCCCTGATCGGAAGCGATTCCGGCCAGCATCGACACCACCGACTTGGTGACGCTCCAGATATTCCACGCCACACTGCCGGTCTCGTGATTGCGCAAGCCCTCGCCGACCAGGCAGTTGTGCCGGAACACCTGCACATTGAGTCGATTGCGGGTCGTCGCGAACTGCAGTGCGGCGGTGAGTTTCGCGGAATCGAGACCGACTTGTTCCGGCGTGGCCCGCTCTAGGTCGCGCCCGGAGGTCACCTCGCACCTGGTGTCGGGCGTGGCGGCCGCCGGCGCGACGACCGGGCTCACCGAGACCAGCACTGCCGCGATCACGCCCGCGAAAACGCCCATGATCTGCCGCATGCGGGCGAGACTAGCCCGCCGCACCCACCGTAACCCGTATAGCGTGGCCGCCGAATCCCCTAATCGCGAGGATATTCACGCTCCCGCAACACGCGAATCCCGTACACCGCCGCCCCCACCGCGAACACCCCGAGCCCCGCCAGCACCGACCCGATCGGCAACGCGAACCCGACCACCACGCACCCCACCGCGCCGACCACCGGAATCCACCGCCGCGGTCGACCTTCCGCGACGGTCAACGTGGCCGCCGACAGATTCGCGACCAGGTAGTAGGCCAGCACCGCGAACGACGAGAACCCGATCGCCGCCCGCAGATCCACCGTCGCCGCCAACACCGCGACCACCACCCCGACCGCCACCTCGGCCCGATGCGGCACCGCGAACCGCGGATGCACCGCGGCCAGCCCGCGCGGCAGATGCCCGTCGCGCGCCATCGCCAACACCGTGCGCGAGACTCCCAGAATCAACGCCAACAACGCCCCGGCCGCCGCGAGTACCGCCCCGGCCCGCACCACCGGCGCCAACCACCCGGCCCCCGCCGCCTCGACGACCTGAACCAGCGGATCCCGCGCCGCCGCCAACCCACCCGATCCCAAGGTCAGCAGCGCCGCCACCGACACCAGCGCGTACACCGTCAACGCCACCGCCAACGCGATCATGATCGCCCGCGGCACGGTCCGCGCCGGATCACGCACCTCCTCGCCGAGCGTGGCGATCCGCGCGTACCCCGCGAACGCGAAGAACAACAACCCCGCCGCCTGCAACACCCCATACGGCCCCACCTCGCCCACGAGAACCGTTGCCCCCGAATGATTCCCACCGACCCCGACCACGACAACCGCCCCCAGCACCGCCAGCACCGCCGCCACGATCACCCGCGACGCCACCGCCGACTTCTGCACCCCCACATAGTTGACCCCCGTCACCGCGATCACCACCCCCACCGCCACCACCCGAGCCTGCTCCGGCCACGCGTAACTCCCCACCGTCAACGCCATCGCCGCACACGACGCCGTCTTCCCCACCACGAACCCCCACCCCGCCAAATACCCCCACACCGCCCCCAACCGCTCCCGCCCGTACACATACGTCCCGCCCGACACCGGATACACCGCCGC
>NZ_JBHSQN010000017.1:145495-186423 GCF_042658545.1 Nocardia lasii | reverse complement strand
AGTAGGACACTGCCGGAACATCATTGCGAAAGGCCCCCAGCATTGCTGGGGGCCTTTTTGCGTTGCCGATCACCGAACCCCAGCTATCGTGGAGCAATGGCGACCACCAGGATCGGCACGCATATCGACGCGCCGCGTTCGACCGTCTATCGGCTGCTTCTCGACGGCGACGCGGTACGGGTATGGATGGTGCCCGACGGAATGGCCAGCGAGGTACACCGATTCGAGCCGGAGGTCGGCGGGTCGTTCTCGATCACGCTCATCTACGACGCCCAGACCGAGTCGGGACAGTCCGAGCTGCAGCACGATGCCTACTTCGGCACCTTCCGTTCGCTCGTGCCGGACGAGCAGATCGTCGAGGCGCTCGAGTTCGTGACGGTGCGCCCGGATATGACCGGCGCGCAGACCGTCACATTCACCCTCTCCGACGAGGACGGTGGCACCCGGCTCGACATTCTGCACGAGGACGTGCCGGCGGGGCTGAGCCCGGCCGACAACGAGATCGGGTGGCAGATGGCGTTGGCGAAGCTGACCTCGTTGGCCGAGCGCGGCACCGTCGACTGAGGGGCCGACGCACCGGCTGACCTGTGGTGCGGTGAGATCGGCGACGAACTCGGTTGTGGCGGCGGGTAATTCGAATCACGCCAAAGCTAAAGGTATTCTGGACGGTCGCCGATTGTTTGAATTCATTCATGCACCGATCGACTTTCTCCCTGCCCGGCCTGCGTGGCCGCGCCACCGCCGCGCTCGTCGCGATGGCCACCGCCGCAACCCTCGGCCTGACCGGCTGCGCGACGGGTAACGAGGCACCGATCGGTACCCCGGATGCCGCGCTGCCGACCGAGGTCCCGCCCGGCACCACCCTGGTCGTGGCCGATCAGCAGGAGCGTCTGCAGACGGCGCTGCGGTTGTCCGGCGAGCTGGACAAGTTGCCGTTCAAGATCGAGTTCGCGAACTTCGTCGGCGGTCCCGCCATTCTCGAGGCCTTCCGGGCCGGCGCGGCTGATGTCGGCCAGGTCGGCGACGTCCCGCCGATCCACGCCCTGGCCGCGGGCCAGGACGTGCCGATCATCGGCTCCTACCAGACCAGCCCGTCGGCACTGAAACTCGCCGTGGCGCCGGGTCGTTCGATCAGCAAGCTCACCGACCTCAAGGGTAAGAAGATCGCGTACGCCGAAGGCACCGCCCAGCAGGCGTCGGTGCTCAAGGCGCTCACCAAGGCCGGGCTGAAGCCCACCGATGTGGAGCTGGTCCGGCTGCAGCTGGCCGAGTTCCTCGACGCGGTGCGCACCGGCCAGGTCGATGTCGCGCCGCTGATCGAGCCCAATGTGACCCGCCTGCTGCGGACCCAGGGCACCTCGGTGATCCCGGATTCGGAGACCACCGGCATCTACAGCGGACTGGCCTACCTGTACGCGCGTCGCGCGGTGGTTCAGGATCCCGCCAAGGCCGCGGCCACCCGCGCCCTGGTCGGCGCGTTCGTGCGCGCCTGGCAGTGGACCAACACCCACCGCGACGAATGGGCCGCGCGCTACTACGTCGACAGCCAGAAGGTCAGCGCCGACGACGCCAAGCGGATCATCGATTCGCTCGGCACCTACACCTTCCCGCACCTCGACGACGCCCTGGTCGCCCGCCAGCAGGCCACCATCGACGCGATCGACGCCGTGGGCGAGCTGCCCAAGAAGATCAAGGCCGTCGACGGTTTCGACCTGCGCTTCGACGCGGCCGTCACCGAGGCCGTCAATGCCAGCGGGGCGGCGTTCGCGCCGGCGGCGAGCTGATGGCCACCCTCGACACGGGTGTGCTGCGGCGGATCAGGACGAGCACGGCCCCGGTCGAGGCGCTCGCCCCGCGCGGGCGGGGCAGTCGTAGGCTCGGGCCGGGCAAGCCGATCCCGTTCGGCTTCGCGATCGGTCCGGCGCTGCTCATCGGCACCTGGGTGGTCGGCTCCGCGATCGGCGCGATCGACCCGGAGACGCTGCCCGCGCCGTGGACGATCGCGCAGACCGCGGGCGATCTGATCGCCGACGGCCGACTGCAATCCAACCTGCTGACCTCGCTGCAACGCGCGGTGATCGGCCTCGTGCTCGGTGTCGCGATCGGCGTGGTGCTCGCGCTGATCGCCGGCCTGAGCCGGCTCGGTGAAGCCGTGGTCGACGGGCCGGTGCAGATCAAACGCGCCATCCCGACGCTGGCGCTGATCCCGCTGTTCATCGTGTGGTTCGGCATCGGCGAGGAGATGAAGCTGATCGTCATCACGACCAGCGTGCTCATCCCGGTCTACATCAATACCCACGCCTACCTGCGCAGCGTGGACGCGCGGTATGTGGAGCTCGCCGAGACCGTCGGGTTGTCGCGGTGGGGGTTCCTGCGGCGGATCGCGCTGCCGGGTTCGCTGCCGGGCTTCTTCCTCGGGCTGCGGTTGGCGGTGACCATCTCGTGGCTGGCGCTGGTGGTGGTCGAGCAGGTCAACGCGACCAGCGGCATCGGCTACCTGATGTCGCAGGCACGCACCTACGGCCAGATCGACGTGATCGTGGTCGGCCTGGTGATCTACGGACTGCTCGGACTGTTCGGCGACCTCGCCGTGCGGGCAACGGAACGAAAGGTGCTGGCATGGCGACAGACACTGGGCGACTGAGCTCCGACGAGCGGGTCGTCGTGCGCACCCGCGCCCTGACCCGTGGGTTCGGGCAGCGCGTCGTGCTCGACGGCGTCGACATCGAGATCCGGCGCGGGGAGTTCGTCGCGCTGCTCGGTCGCAGCGGTTCGGGCAAGAGCACGCTGCTGCGGGCACTGGCCGAACTCGACTCCGAGGTGCCCGGCTCGGGCGAGCTGACCGTGCCGACGCAGCGCGCGGTGGTGTTCCAGGATTCGCGGCTGCTGCCGTGGTCGCGGGTGCTCGACAACGTGGTGCTCGGGTTGACCGGGCGCGACGCGGCGCAGCGGGGGCGCTCGGCACTGGCCGAGGTCGGCCTCGCCGGCCGCGAGAAGGCATGGCCGCGTGAGCTTTCCGGTGGCGAGCAGCAGCGGGTGGCGTTGGCCCGCTCGCTGGTGCGCGAGCCGGAACTGCTGCTGGCCGACGAACCGTTCGGCGCGCTCGACGCGCTGACCAGGATCAGGATGCACGCGCTGTTGCAGGCGCTGTGCGAGCGGCACCGGCCCGCCGTGCTGCTGGTGACCCACGATGTGGACGAGGCGGTGCTGCTCGCCGACCGGGTGCTCGTCCTCGACGAGGGACGGATCGCCATCGATCAGCGCATCGAGATCCCGCGGCCGCGCAGGCACGCGCACCCGGAGTTCGTGCGCCTGCGTGAGGTCCTGCTGGCCGGACTCGGCGTCGACACCACCGAACTCGAGAAAGTGAAACAGGCGTCATGAGTGCACCGCGTCAGCTCAGTCTCAACGCGTTCATCTACCCCTCCGGCCACCACGAGGCGGCCTGGCGGCATCCCGACAGCAGGCCCGACCGCATCTACGACGTCTCCTACTACCAGGAGATCGGGCGCACCGCCGAGGCCGCCAAGCTCGACGCGGTGTTCTTCGCCGACGGTCCCGCGCTGCGCACCGACGTGCGCCACAACGCCGCGCCGGGCCTCGAGCCGATCACCCTGCTCACCGCGATCGCTTCGGCGACAACACATCTGGGCCTGATCGCGACCGCGTCGACCACCTACTACGAGCCCTACAACCTGGCTCGGCTGTTCTCCTCGCTCGATCACATCTCCGGTGGTCGCGCGGGCTGGAACATCGTCACCACCGGAACCGATTTGGCCGCGGCCAATTTCGGGCTCGAACGTCATCCCGATCACGCGCACCGCTATGCCCGTGCGCGCGAGTTCGTGGACGCGGTGGTGGGGCTGTGGGACAGCTGGGAGGACGACGCGATCGTGCTCGACCGGGCGGCGGGCATCTACGCCGATCCTGACAAGATCCATCCGATCGACTTCGTGGGCGAACACCTCAGTGTGCGTGGGCCGTTCAACTCCGCGCGGACCCCGCAGGGGCGGCCGGTGCTGGTGCAGGCCGGTGCCTCGAACGAGGGTCGGGCATTCGCGGGCAAGTACGCGGAAGCGATTTTCACCGCGCACCAACGACTTTCGGACGCGCAGGCCTTCTACGCCGATATCAAGTCCAAGGCCGCCGAGTTCGGGCGGACCGCCGACGAGGTGAAGATCCTGCCCGGGATCAGCCCGTTCATCGCCGATACCGAGGCGGGCGCGCTGCGGTTGGAGCGCGAGTTCAACGAGCTGACCGTGCCCGAGTACGGGATCAAGCAGCTGGAATCGATCACCGGGACATCGCTGCGCGGCTACGCGCTCGACGAGCCGGTGCCGGTGGAAGCCTTCGCGGGGGCGGGCGATGTCACCGACAACGCGCGCAGCCGGTTGCAGGTGGTGGCCGGCATCGTCGAACGCGAGCGCCCGACCCTGCGCGGACTGCTGCACCGGCTCGCGGGTGCTCGAGGTCACCGGGTCTTCGCCGGGACACCCGAGCAGGTCGCTGACACGATCGAGGAGTGGTTCACCCAGGGCGCGGCCGACGGATTCAACGTGATGCCGCCGTACTACCCCGGCGGGCTCGAGGTCTTCGCCGAGACGGTGGTGCCGATCCTGCAGGAGCGCGGGCTGTTCCGCACCGAGTACACCGGCACGACCCTGCGCGATCACTTCGGGCTCACCCGCCCGGAGAGTCGGTTCGCGCAGTCGCCCGCTGTCGTCGGATGAGCGCGGAATCCGCCGACTGTTGCTGTCCGGGTGGGTATCCGTCGCGGAGTTGTCGACGGTGCGCCGACGCGGTGGACCGTGGCTTCGCTCTCGCGTCGTCGGCGGTTCGGCCGCGGGTTGTCGGGCACTGTGCCGCTCGACCCGGGCGACGCCGGCCCCGGACCCGGGACTGCGGACGCGTTCGGTTCGTGTGCCTGACGGATAGTTCGCGATGAGCGCGACGCTGGAAACCGCACCGCCGCACTTGCGTTCGCTGGTCTGGCCGGTGTTCGCGCCGATGGCGCTGTACGGCACCGGCGCGGGTGCGGCCGCGCCCATGTATGCCCTGCGGGCCCTGGATCTCGGGGCCTCGGCCGGCCTGGCGGGGCTGATCGTGGCGCTCGGCGGGCTCGGGATGGTGCTCGCCGACCTGCCCGCGGGCCGCATCGTCGCCCGGATCGGGGAGCGGGCGGCGATCGGCGTGGGCAGCGTGCTCGGCACGGTGGGTGTGCTCGCGGCGATCTTCGCGCCCGGCCTCGGGGTGCTCGCGGTGGGCATGCTGCTCAACGGTGCCGCGAGCGCGGTGTGGGGATTGGCGCGCCAGACCTATCTGGTGTCGGTGGTCGCGCCGCACCAGCGCGGACGCGCCATGTCGGCGCTGGCGGGTTCGCACCGGCTCGGCTTCTTCTGCGGGCCGTTCCTCGGTGCGGCCCTGGTACACGGGTTGGGGCCGGTCGGGGCGCTGTGGTTGCAGTTGGTGACCACGGTGGTGGCCGCGCTGGCGATGTTGGCGATCCGGTCCAGCGAGATCGGTGATCCGGCGCTGTTGCGGCCGGTGCACACGGTGCTGTCGGAGAACCGCCGGATCCTCGGCACGCTCGGGCTCGCCTCGGTCTCGGTCGGGGCGGCCAGGGCGTCGCGGGCGGTGCTGTTGCCGCTGTGGGCGGCGCATCTGGGAATCGATCCGGCCACCACGAGTTTGCTGTTCGGCCTGGCCGGCGCCATCGACGTGCTGATGTCCTATCCGGCCGGGGTGTGGCTCGACCGGGCGGGCAGCCGGGTCACCGGCACCGCCTGCGGCATCTGCTTCGCCCTCGGGTACGCGGTCCTGCCGTTCACCCACTCCGCGCTCACCATGGGCATCGCGACCATGCTGCTCGGCCTGGCCAACGGGCTGAGCAACGGCCTGATCATGACCGTGGGCGCCTTCGCCTCCCCACCCGACCGCCGCGCGGAATTCCTCGGCGCCTGGCGGTTGACCCACGATGTGGGGGCGTTCGCGGGCCCGGTCGCGGTCGGCGTGATCGGCGCGCTCGCCGGCCTGGCCGCCGCGGGCGCGGTGATGGCGTTCGGCGTCGGCTTGGGCGCGCTCGCGATGTATCGCTGGTTCCCCGGCCGTCTCCGCCCGGAGCCCGCCGCTGTTTCCAGCGTGGATCCCGACCTGTGAGCCCGCGGCACGGGCGTGCGACGGATGCCCACCTCAGCCGTGATTTCCGCAAGATTTTCGGCGAACCGCCCAGCAGCTTCGCGCGCCGCTCCGCGAACTGACGGCCCGACCGGACGACCGAGTCGTCCGTACGGTGGAGGGATGTCGTCATTTCCGGAACGGCATCCGTCCACCGTCGCGGACTTCGACGATGCTCGCCGACGGGAACGGTTGCGAGAAACCCGGCTGGGACACGGTTGGCGCCGATTGCGCCGGACCCGGCTGGTGGTGCTGCGGATCATCGGGGTGCTGCTGGTCGCGCTGATCGTGTTCGGGCAGTACTGGACCCACGATGTGGCCCCCGAACGCGAACGGCTCGCGACGACCTCGCCGGAGCTGCTGCCTGTCGATCTGCCTGCGGATTCCCGCGATTGGGACACCGCGGTGGTCGATCTGGTCGGGCTCGGGGGCGTCAACGCGGTGCCGACCGCCGCGGCGCTGCCGGTGCTGAACCAGCTCGGGGTGGTGTGGGCGGTGCGCTACGACAACGCCGGTATCGACACCAAGGTCATCGCCGACATGATCGTGCGCGCGGCCACCTACGGCAATGTGCGCAATATCGTGCTGGTCGGCCACAGCATGGGCGGGGTGATCGCGCTCGAGGTGGCCCGCCACATCCACGAGCACAGCAATCGGCGGCTGGTGGCGGTGATCCTGGACTGCACACCGTTGGACCTCGACGCGGTGCGCCCCGAAAGTCGCAGTCGCGGTGCCGAACTGGTGCGCTGGCTGGGGTGGTTGCCCGGGGCGAGGGAGAGTCGGTCGCTGCGGTTCGCGGTCGAGATGTCCGCGCGGCGTGAACGTTTCGAGCAGCCGGGCGGACTGCTGCCCGCGATCGACCTCGACGAACTGCGCGAGACCACCTCGGAAGTGTTGCGCGACAAGATCTTCTCCGATGACGCCGCGAGCAACGGACTGATCGAAGCGCAGTTCCTCGCCATCGTCGCCGGTGGCGGCACCGCCGACCTCGCCGCCCTGGCCCGTCCGAATCCGACCAAGCGCAACCCGGCGATCGTGTTCATCCGGCCCCGCGACGCCGCCCGCGACCAGGTGGTCGACGTGGAGTACTCGCACGAGATCCTGATCGAGAAGTCCGGCGGGGTCGACGGCACGCTGCTGGTGGTGCGGCCCACCGAGATCGGACACGCGAACCCGATCCAACGACCCGCCGAGTACAACGCGGTCATCGAATCGCAGGTGCTGCCGTTCGTGCGCCGCTACCAGGACGCCAACCGCGGCGACCCCTGATCAGCGCACCCGCGCCCCGAGCACCGCCCGCACGCCCGCGATGAACAGTTGCAGACCGAAGTCGAAACGCGCGGTGGGATCGGGGGTTTCGAGCAGGGGAGTGGTCTCGGGCGGCAGCGCGCCGACCGAATCCATCTGCATGCGCGACTGCTCGTCGACGGTCTGACCCAGGACGTAGTAGAGCAGGGTGTAGGCCGTGAGATCGGCCTCCTCCCTGGTCATCCCGGCACGAATGACGATGCCCGCCAACCGTTCCCGCGCCTTGCTCGTGGTCAGCCGGGAGGCGTAGGTGGCCGAGACCAGTTCGGCGCCGTCGCGATAGGACAGCAGGCAGTCGCGCAGGCGATGCGCCAGTTCGGTGAGCTGCGCGGGCCACTCGGTGGCCGTGACGGGCGCGTCCATCGGGGCCAGGACGCGGTCGGCCACCGCGCCGAGCAGGCTCTGCTTGTCCTTGACGTGCCAGTACAGCGCACCCGGCTGCACCTGCAACGAGCCGGCCAGGCGCCGCATCGTCAGATCGGCGAGCCCGTACTCGTCCAGGATCGCGACAGCGGCATCGACCACATCCGTCTTGCGCAGGTGCACGCGTGTCCTTCCGTCCGATTTCGCGACCCGAGTGTCGTGACTCACGTTCAGCCGCTACCCTATCCTGAACACCGTTCAAGTTGCACGGCTACGCCGGGTGGATCACACCCGCGGCTCGTGCGAATACCCCCGTCGAAGGGACATCACGTCGTGACGCAGGCCCCCGTCCAGACCGACATTCTGGCCATCGCCCGTGAGCAGGTGCTCGATCGTGGCGAGGGCCTGTCCGAGGCCCAGACCGTCGAGGTGCTGCGGCTGGGCGACGACCGGCTCGAGGCGCTGCTCGAACTCGCCCACGAGGTGCGGATGAAGTGGTGCGGCCCCGAGGTCGAGGTCGAGGGCATCATCAGCCTCAAGACCGGCGGCTGCCCCGAGGACTGCCACTTCTGCTCGCAGTCGGGCCTGTTCCAGTCGCCGGTGCGCGCGGCCTGGCTCGACATCCCCAGCCTGGTCGAGGCGGCCAAGCAGACCGCCAAGACCGGCGCCACCGAATTCTGCATCGTGGCCGCCGTGCGCGGGCCCGACGCGCGCCTGATGGCGCAGGTCGCCGCCGGTGTGGAGGCCATTCGCAACGAGGTCGACATCCAGGTCGCCTGCTCGCTGGGCATGCTCAACCAGGAACAGGTCGACCAGCTCGCCGCCATGGGCGTGCACCGCTACAACCACAACCTCGAGACCGCCAAGTCGCACTTCCCCAAGGTCGTCACCACCCACACCTACGAGGAGCGCTGGGACACCCTGCGCATGGTGCGCGAAGCGGGCATGGAGGTGTGCTGCGGCGGCATCCTCGGCATGGGCGAAACCATCGAGCAGCGCGCCGAATTCGCCGCGCAGCTGGCCTCGCTCGAGCCCGACGAGGTGCCGCTGAACTTCCTCAACCCGCGCCCCGGCACCCCGTTCGGCGATCTCGAGGTGCTGCCCGCCGCCGACGCGCTGCGCGCCATCGCCGCGTTCCGCCTCGCGCTGCCGCGCACCATCCTGCGCTTCGCCGGTGGTCGCGAGATCACCCTGGGCGACCTCGGTGCCAAGCAGGGCATGCTCGGCGGCATCAACGCCGTCATCGTCGGCAACTACCTCACCACGCTCGGTCGTCCGGCCGAATCGGATCTGGATCTGCTCGGCGAGTTGAAGATGCCGATCAAGGCGTTCAACGACACTCTGTAAACCGCTGTGTACGATCGAGAATCGACCCCGACCAGCACGAAGGACTGCGATGGATGAGCGCTACAACCCGTTCACGGGCAAGCGAATCGTGCCCGGACTCGACGACGCGACCCCCGCGTCGGCCGCGCTCGGGCTCGAGCCGCCGCGGTTCTGTGAGCAGTGTGGTCGGCGCATGATCGTGCAGATCAGCCCGGACGGTTGGTGGGCCAAGTGCTCCCGGCACGGAATCATCGAATCGGCCCAGCTGGAACGTCGGTAGTGCTCGGCGGCGGAGAACGCCCGGAGGTGTTGCGGCGCGAGCTGATCGGGGTCGGCGTCGTCACGGGCGTGGTGCTCGTGGCGAGCGCTCTCGCCGGGGTCGTCTGGGGTGTGCTCGCGCCGACCGAACGGCTGCGGGTGACCCAGCCCGGTCGCGCGGCCGTGCTCACCGGGGAGAGCCAGCACCTGTTCGACGGGGTCGGGATGTTCCTGTGCATCGGCGCGGTGGTCGCGGTGCTGAGTGTGGCGGGGGCATGGCGGGTGCGCGTCGCGCGCGGTCCCGCGCTGGTGCTCGGCGTGCTGCTCGCCTCCGCGCTCGGGGCGGCGCTGATGA
Source organism: Nocardia lasii (assembly GCF_042658545.1). Classification (NCBI taxonomy): domain Bacteria; kingdom Bacillati; phylum Actinomycetota; class Actinomycetes; order Mycobacteriales; family Nocardiaceae; genus Nocardia; species Nocardia lasii. Next base: position 176,639 of record NZ_JBHSQN010000017.1, on the reverse strand, counting down.
TGTGGATCGGGGAATGGGTTGCGGGCGTTCGACATCCGCGACCCGACGAGCCGGCGATCGGTCAGATCGTCGCGCTGCCCGCCGAAGTCGGGACCTCGCTCGCGCTGGTGGTGCAGCCGTTCCTGGCCGCGCTGATCCTGCTGTTCCTCACCGCCCTGCACCCGCGCACCGACCTCGGCACCGGATCCGCCGGACTGCTCGGTGATCTGCGGCCCGCCGAGTTCGACGAGGACTACCGGCAGCCCTACGGTGTCGAACCCACGCGGCCCACCGCCGACTTCGACCCGAGTTCGCCCCCGCGCGCCTGATTCGTTGTCCAACTCGCCCGTCGGCCAGCCGGGTCGGCGGGCTTTCGGCGGGTACCGTCGGTTCGTTCGATGCTGTCGACGGTGCGCCCCACCTCGCACGACCGGCGTGCGACGCCGAAATCCTCGGTGGTCGGCCCGATCCGAGGAGCGCCGATGGACAAGTCGAGTTCTGCCACCGAAGTTCGTGTCGCCGAGGACTGGTCCATTCCGCGCGGCCTGATCGTGCTGCTGTCGGTGGCCGCCGCGGTGGTGGCGATCGCCGGGATGAAGGCGTTCTCCGGGGTGATCGGTCCGGTGTTCCTCGCGCTCATGCTCACCGTGGCGGTGCAGCCGATTCAGGAATGGGCGCAGCGGCGCGGGTGGCCCGCGTGGACCGGGATGGTCGGGGCGCTGCTGGCGGTGATCGCGATCCTGGTCGGCATCGGCGGCGCGCTGGCGCTGTCGGCGGTGCAGTTGGCGACCCTGCTTCCGCAATACGACGACAAACTCAACGAGCTGCTCGACCACGGGCGCGGGTGGTTGTCGAACTGGGGCGTCGGCGACGAACAGATCCACAACGCGCTCAACGGCATCGACGTCGGCAAGGCGGCCGGGGTCGTGGAACAGGTGCTCGGCGGGGTGCTCGGGCTGTTCTCCAATCTGTTCTTCGTGCTGGCGCTGCTGCTGTTCATGGCCTTCGACGGGATGAGCATGGGGCGTCGCATCCAGGTGGTCAAGGAGCAGCGGCCCGCGATCGCGCAGGCACTGCTGTCCTTCGCGAACGGGACGCGCCGGTATCTGGTGGTGTCCACGGTGTTCGGGGCCATCGTGGCGGTGCTCGACGGTGGGGCGCTGTGGTTGATGGGGGTGCCGCTGCCGGTGCTGTGGGCGCTGCTGTCGTTCATCACCAACTACATCCCCAATGTCGGCTTCGTGATCGGGGTGATCCCGCCCGCGCTGCTGGCCCTGCTCGACAGCGGGCCGGTGCTGATGATCTGGGTGATCGTGGTCTATTCGGTGATCAACTTCGTCATCCAGTCGATCATCCAACCCAAGTTCGTCGGCGACGCGGTCGGCCTCGGCGTCACGGTCACCTTCCTGTCCCTGGTCTTCTGGGCCTGGGTGATCGGCGCGCTCGGTGCCCTGCTGGCGATCCCGCTGACCCTGCTGGTGAAGGCGCTACTGCTCGACATGGACCCGTCCACCCGGTGGGCCGACGTGCTGATCGGCGCCCCGATGGGCAAACCCGCGGACAAGTCCGACGCACCGCCCGACAAGCAATAGCGTCGCCCCCCCCGAAAACCAGTGGATCCCGACCACCCTGGCTCCCTATCCTGAAAGCATCGTATCGACGGGGGAGAACCAGACAATGAAGACCGACAAGAAGCCGGCGCCCGAGCGCCCCGACCTCACCGCCTGGCGCCGCCGCCACGCCCTGCGCACCTCGTCTGCCGCCACCCCCGTCCCCAGCGCCCGCACCTACCGCCGCACCCCGAAACACCGCACCCGCCACCACGATTCCTGAACTACACGACGTCGACTCGGCAGGTGAGGCCCGGGGCGGTGGCGAGGCGGGCGTCGGTGGTCAGGAGGGCGGTGGCGGCGAGGGCTTCGGTGAGGGCTACGTAGGTGGCGTCGTAGGCGCTGAGGTTGCCGCGCAGTTCCCACATTCGGGGGCGGAGGGGTTCGGCGGGGAAGCGGGTCAGGATCAGCTGGGTGAAACCGTCGAAGGCCAGGGCCGCTTGGGTTTCGGTGAGCGCGCCGACGCGGGCGAGTAGTCGCAGGGCGTTGGTGACCTCGCTGTCGATCAGGTGGGGAACGGCCAGTTCCTCGTCGCCGAGGCAGGCGGGGTCGACTACGCCGATGACCAGGTCGACGACCACTGCGGCATCGATGACGATCACTCGCCGCGACCTTCGCGCAGCGCCGACAACACCGTTTCCCGATCGACGGTCGCGCCGACTTCGTCGCGGGTCCGATGAATCACGGTGCTGTTGTGCCGGGCGATCTGCGTGCGTCGCGCCACCTGGTCGAGTTCGCGCAGCAGATAGCGCGTCAGGGACAGACCTTCCGCTGCCGCCGCGGCGGACAACGCGTCGTGAACATCATCGGGCACATCGCGAATCTGAATCACTTTCGGCATAACACCAGCGTATCACCGTGGGTGCAGTATGCACCCACGGTGATCGACTCACCGCGGGGGTGGTTCGGCCTGGGCCGGGTGGGCCCAGAGGGCGACCACGCGGGGTTCGCCGGTGGGGGCCACGTCGCCGTAGAGGGGGATGGCACGGTCCCAGAATTCCCAGATGCGGGAGCGCATGCCCGCGTCGGCGGGGTTGGCCAGGCGCCAGCCGACGGCGAGGGAGACGATGTCGGGGGCGTCGAGGACCAGTTCGATGCGGGCGTGGGGGAAGCGGTCGAGGTAGGTGCGGATGGCGTCGGTGAGTTGGTCGGCGGCCGCGCGCAGGTCGTGGCCACCGTTGCCGTCGCCGCGCAGTTCGAGGGTCGGGGCGTCGGGGGAGGTGCCGTAGCCGACGGCGAAGGTGGGGAAGCGGCCGCCGGTGTCGGCCAGTTCCAGGGCGGTGAGGCGTCGGCCGGGGGCGGAGGTGGCGTCCATCATCTCGGCCATATCGCCGCGCGAGACGATGATGATCAGTCGAATGTGTTGGGCCGCGGTGTCTTCGGCGGGTCCGTCGGGCAGGACCACCGCGGCCTTGTCCACGATCTGCGCGTGCATCACCGTCGGCAGCGGCGTGAACGGGGTCGTCGCCCGCGCGCCGGGGGTGTGTGGCGGCGGCGCCGGATAGGAGAAGGCCGCGGTGGGATGGTGGTCGTCGACGGCGAGCAGGCGGGTACCCGCGCGCGGCAGCCAGTCGTAGCCGATCGCGACCGCGATCGGCCAGGCGAAGTCGGGCACCACCGAGTACCCGGAATCGCTGCTGTCGCCGTTGAGCGCGGCGTCGAAGATCGCGCGCACCTCGGCCACGGTCTCGCGCAGATCCACCACCCCGTCGTCGGTGGCGGTGGAGAACGTGCGCCGCACCGCGCACAGATCCTGGGTCTCCTCGGCCGCCGCCGCGATGGCGGCCTGATGCAGCGAGGGCACCCGGCTGCTGTCGGCGCGCAGGTAGTACAGCGTGCCGGAGGTGTTGCGCCGCCACAGATACCGCAGTTGCAGCAAGCCCACCAGCAGGAACAGGAACAGCAGCACGAAGAACACGATGATCTGCACCACGGCGGCAGGCAGCAGATCCTCGGCGACCAGGCCCATCACCGTGACCAGCAACGTCGAGCACAGCGCCAGAAGCAGTGGCAAACCGTATTGGTTCCAGCGACTCATCCCGCGAGGCTACCGGCGAGCTACCGCCGCGCCATGGATGCCGAACCGCATGTCACAGCCTCACATATCGAGCCCGAGGTCGAGCACCCGCACCGAATGGGTCAGCGCGCCGACCGCCAGGTAGTCCACGCCGGTGCCCGCGTACTCGGCGGCCTGCTCCAGCGACAACCCGCCGGAGGACTCGAGCTTCGTGGCCGGTGCGGCGGTATCGCGCCGCTGCACCGCGGCCTGGGTCTGCCACAGCGGGAAGTTGTCGAGCAGAACCAGTTCGACGTTCTCGGCGAGGACGGCGTCGAGCTGTTCGAGGCTGTCGACCTCCACCTCGCAGGCGATCTCCGGGGCCAGCGTCCGCACCGCCCGCAGCGCGTCGACGACCGAACCGGCGGCGACGACATGGTTGTCCTTGATCAGCGCGGCGTCGCCCAACCCCATCCGGTGATTGACGCCCCCGCCCGCGCGGACCGCGTACTTCTGCAGGGCGCGCAGGCCGGGCAGCGTCTTGCGGCTGTCGCGGATCTGGCACCCGGTGCCCTCGACCGCGTCGACCCAGGCCGCGGTGGCGGTGGCGATGCCGGACAGGTGGCACACCAGGTTGAGCATGGTGCGCTCGGCGGTGAGCAGGCCGCGGGTGGGCGCGACGACGCTGAGCACCGAGGTGCCCGGTTCCACGCGCGTGCCGTCGTCGACCCGCGCCGCGATCTCGTAGCTGCCCGCCCCGAGCACCTCGTCGAGCACGAGCAGACCCACGTCGATCCCCGCGACGGTGCCGTGCTGACGCGAGACGACCGAGGCCTTGCTCACCGCGTCGGCGGGCACGGTGGCCACGGTGGTGATGTCGGGTCCGTAGCGCAGGTCCTCGTCGAGGGCGGTGCGGATCAGCGTCAGCAGCTCATCGCGGTCGAGAGTGGGGTCCAGAGCCATTACTGCACTCCTAGGTCGAGGGCGCGGGGGGCGCCGGGGTCGAAAGGGCGAAGGTGACTTCGCGAAAAAGGATGTACGACTGCGGTTTACGAGGTGCTAGCCCCTGGCGCGGCGACTTCGGTCCGGCCGACCGCGCCCGCTCACCGTGCGCCCATCGGTAGCGCGGCGGAGTTCGACGGCACGGGGGACAGGGTGAGCCCGGTGTGCGGATCGAGGCGGACCGCTGTGCTGTGCAGACGGCCTTCCACGGTGTCCGGGTAGTCGGACCGTGTGTGACAGCCGCGGCTCTCGGTGCGCGCGGCCGCCGCGACCAGCAGCGCCCGCGCGGTGAGCGTGAGCGCCGCGTCCTCGACGCGCCGAACCTGCTGTGCGGCGGTCAGCGAAACCGCCACCGGCACAGCTTGTTTCGTGCGGGCGTCGCGGATGGACCACCCGCTGGATTCGGAGGTGACCGTCGATGTCGCCCCCTCGATCCGTCGCAGTGCCTCGGCGAGTCCGCCGCCGTCGCGCACCACCGACGCGTGCTCGGTCATCGCCTGCTGTATCACCGCGCGGTCGGTGAATTCCACTGTCCACGAGTCGATCTCGTCGACCCGAGCCCGCACGCCGAGCCGTTCGACGGCCGCCGCACCGGCCCGCTCGCCGACGACGAGCCCTTCGAGCAGGCTGTTGGACGCCAACCGGTTCGCGCCGTGCAAGCCGGTCCTGGCCACCTCGCCCGCCGCGTAGAGCCCCGCGATGCCGGTCCGACCGTCGGTGTCGGTGAGCACGCCACCGCACTGGTAGTGCGCGGCCGGGGCGACCGGAATCAGTTGTGCCGCAGGGTCGATGCCCGCGGCCAGGCACGAGGCGGTGATCGTCGGGAAACGCTGGGCGAACCCGTCGATGGCTCGTGCGTCGAGGAAGACGTGATCGGTGCCGAGCGCGCGCATCCGCTGCGCGATCGCGCGCGACACCACATCGCGCGGCGCGAGATCGCCGCGCGGATGCACCCCGGCGGTCACCGAATCGCCGTGGGAGTCGACGAGAATCGCGCCCTCGCCGCGCACCGCCTCGCTGATCAACGGTCGTCGACCCAGCCCGCCGGGCGTGTAGAGCACCGTCGGATGGAACTGCACGAACTCGAGATCGGCCACCGCGGCCCCGGCCCACAGGGCGAGTGCCACACCGTCACCGGTCGCGCCGGGCGGGTTGGTGCTCAGCGCGTAGAGCTGCCCGAGACCGCCGGTCGCCAGCAGCACGGCGGGGGTGTGCACGACACCGAAACCGTTGTCCGACACCGCGACAACCCCGCGCACACCCTCGGGCCCGGTCAGCACCCGCAGCGCGGCCGCACCGAACATCACCGGCAGCCCCGCCGCGTTGAGCGCGCGCTGCACCTCCGCGCCGGTCGCGTCGCCGCCGGCGTGGATGATGCGCCGGGTGCTGTGTCCGCCCTCGCGGGTGCGTGAGATCTGACCGTCGCGGCCGAGGTCGAAGACCGCGCCCAGGTCGGTCAGCGCGGCCACCGCGGCCTGGCCACCCGCGACGATCGAGCGCACCGCGTCGACCTCACACAGTCCCACCCCGGCCTCGACCGTGTCGCGCACGTGCGAGTCGACCGAATCGCCGCGCGGCGCGACCACGGCGATGCCGCCCTGCGCGTACTGGGTGGAGGTGTCGGTCGGGCCGCCCTTGCTCAGGATCAGCACCCGCAGACCGCGCAGCGAGGCGGTGCGCGCCGCCGTGAGACCGGCGACGCCGCCGCCGATCACCAGCAGGTCGGCCTCGGCCTCCCAGGACACCGGAACCGTCATGGCCGTTACCGGTTCGCCCGCACGGCGCCGGTCACTCGCCACCGCCGGAGTTGCCGATCGCGATCATCCGCTGCACCGACGCGCGCCCGGCCTCGGCCATCGCCAGATCGACGTGCACCTCGTCGGCGCCCTCGACCAGGCAGCGCAGCAGCGCGGCCGGGGTGATCATCTTCATGTACGGGCACGACGCGCGGTCGTTGACGGCCTGGAAGTCGATGCCGGGCGCGGCCTTGCGCAGCTGGTGCAGCATGCCGATCTCGGTGGCGACGAGCACCTGCTTGGACTTGGCGGTCTTGGCGGCGTCGATCATGCCGCCGGTGGACAGGATGTGCACCCGATCGGCCGGGAACGAGCCCTCGCCGGCCAGGTACAGCGCCGAGGTGGCGCAGCCGCACTCCGGGTGCACGAACAGCTCGGCATCGGGGTGGGTGCGGGCCTGCTCGGTGAGCTCCTCGCCGTTGATGCCCGCGTGCACGTGGCACTCGCCGGCCCAGATGTGCATGTTGGCGCGGCCGGTCTCGCGCTTGACGTGGGCGCCGAGGAACTGGTCGGGCAGGAACAGTACCTCGCGGTCGGGGTCGATCGAGGCGACCACGTCGACGGCGTTGGAGGAGGTGCAGCAGATGTCGGTGAGGGCTTTGACCTCGGCGGTGGTGTTCACGTACGAGACCACCATCGCGTCGGGGTACTCGGCCTTCCAGGCGCGTAACTCGTCGGCGGTGATGGAATCGGCCAGCGAGCAGCCCGCGCGCGCGTCGGGGATGAGCACGGTCTTGGCCGGGCTGAGGATCTTGGCGGTCTCGGCCATGAAGTGCACGCCGCAGAACACGATGGTGTCCTCCTCGGCCTCGGCCGCGATGCGCGAGAGGGCCAGCGAGTCGCCGACGTGATCGGCCACGTCCTGGATCTCGGGCAACTGGTAGTTGTGCGCGAGGATGGTCGCGTTGCGTTCGCGCGCCAGGCGGCGCACCTCCTGCGCCCATTCCGGCGTCGCCTCGACACCCGCGTAGCCCGTGGGTCCGTCGAATACCGAACCCATCAGCGTCTGCTGTGCAGTCGTCGTCGCCATGGTGGCTCCCTTCCTCGTGCGCGCGGCTACGTCGCCGCGATTCGCACCAAACCAGGTTTTCGACTTATAATCGAAAACGTGCCCCATAGTAACACCATCCATGAATCGCTCACCGCGGTGTTCCAGGTTCGCCGCTTCGACCCCGACATTTCCGCTGGTGGGAGGGTCAAGCACCCGGAGTTGGCGGTTCTGCTGTGGGAACGGGCACTCGATCCGCAGAAGGGAACGTGGTCGCTGCCGGGCGGGCGCCTACGCGACGACGAGGACCTCGACACCTCCGCGCGTCGCCAGCTCGCCGAGAAGGTCGACGTGCGCGAGTTGGCCCATCTCGAGCAGCTGTCGGTGTTCTCCGATCCCGACCGGGTGCCCGCGCCGCGCCGCATCGCCTCGGCCTACCTCGGGCTGGTTCCGCTGACCACCGAACCGGAATTGCCCGACGACACCACCTGGCACCCGGTGGCGAACCTGCCCGACATGTCCTTCGACCACCGCACCGTCGTCGACCACGCCCGCACCCGCCTGGCCGCCAAACTCTCCTACACCAACATCGCCTACGCCCTGGCCCCCGACATCTTCACCATGTCGACCCTGCGCGAAATCTATTGCGCCGCACTCGGCTACGACGTAGACACCACCAACCTCCAACGAGTCCTCACCCGCCGCAAGGTGATCACCCCCACCGGCGACACCGCCCCACCCGGCCGCACCGGCGGCCGCCCCGCCGCCCTCTACCGCTTCACCGACTCCGGCCTACGCGTCACCGACGAGTTCGCCGCTCTCCGGCCGCCGTCCTGAGTTCGATCTCCGTCGCGCTGGTCACCTGTCTCACCACCGACGAATCCGACCTCGCCCGCAGCGCCGCCCTGATCGGCGTCCCCGTCGACGAACTCCGCACCACCGGCCTGACCGGGTCCCCCGCCGAAATAGTCGACCGCATAGGCCACTACGCCGCTCTCGGCGCCACCCGCGTCTACCTCATGATCCCCGAACTGGAATCAGACCCCGCCCCCCTCGAACCCATCGCGGCCCACATTCTTCCGCAATTCTGAAACCGGCTCAGCGCATCCGGCGTCAGACCGGCAACACTTCAACGAGGTCTTCCAGTCCGCGGAAGTCGTCGATATTGCGGGTGTAGAGAGTCGCGGCGTGCGCGTGTGCGGTTGCCGCGATGATGAGATCCATTGTGCGAGCGCGCGGTTGCCGCCCGGCCTTGACGACGGCTGCTGCGATGAGGCCGTAGCTGGCGGCCACCGCGTCATCGACGGGTAGTGCGTCGAAGCGGCGTTGCAGCAAGGTCAACCTGCGTAAGCGTTCGGCTCGCACTGAATCGGACTTCGCGACCAGGACGCCGAAATGGAGCTCTGCGACCGTGGCTGCGCTGATCGTGAGGAGGCCGGGAATCGGTGTGATGCCTTCGGTGATCACGACGCTGGTATCGAGGATGGCCCGGCCCTCGGCGGTCACCTCGTCCACGGATCGCGTAGCTGCTGATCGAGCAGATCGCGGTCGCTGTCCCAATCCGGATCCGCAGGACCCGACCACAGTTCGGCGATGTCGTCGTAGCGTCGCCACTGTGCGGGAGAGACCGGTACCAGGCGCACGCTCGGCCGACCTGCCACCGTGATGGTGACGTCTTCACCATTCTCCGCCATGCGTACCAGCTCGGAGGCCTGTTGTCTCAGCTCGCGCAACCCGAAAGTGCCCATACTCCGAGTGTAGCACTTGTGCTACACGGCGTGGACGTGCTTCGTGGGGGCGCCGCCGGAAGTCGGCAAGATTCTGCCGGTTGGGGGTATTGCGGGGTCGGTTCGAGCTGAGATTCGGTCCAATCGGCAGGATTCTGCCGGTATCAGGTGGTGAGTTCTCGTTGGAGGGGGGTGCGGAAGCGGGGGATGGAGCGGGTGGGGCCGTACCAGGTGGTGGTGCGGGTGGTTTCGTGGTCGATGAGGGCGCGGGTTTCGGGGGTGACGGGTTCGAGGAGGCGGGTGGCTATTTCGCCGTCGGGGCGTTGGGCCCAGCCGCCGACGATGCGGCCGTCGGCCCAGATGGTGGGGCCGATGTTGCCGTTGGTGTCGAAGAGGGCGGGGGCGTGGGGGCCGAGGAACCAGGCTCGGGATTGCCAGCCCATGGGGGTGGGGTCGAGGGCGGGGAGCAGCGCGGCCCAGGGTTCGGGGGCGGGGACGGGGGCGAGGTCGTCGGTGAGGATGATGCCGGGGGTGCCGTCGAGGTCGACCTCGGTGATGTCGAGCTGCGCCAAGGCTTTTCGGACTTCGGTGAGGGTCCAGCCGGTCCACCACTTCAGGTCGGTGACCGGGGCGGGACCGAAGGTGTAGAGCCATTTGCGGACCAGTTCCACGCGGGCCTGGTCAGGGGGCAGGGGTGAGAACCCTTGGGGTAGCCAGGTTTCCACCGGCGACCAGGTGTACTGGCTGCTGGTCCAGCTCCCGTTCGGGCGCCCGCGCACGATGCGGCCCTCCGCCCCGAGCACGACCAGGACCCAGGTGGTGATGCTGGTGGGTTTGGAGTAGGACTTGCCGGGGGCGGTGTCGATCTGGGTGCGCAGGCGCGGCACGTCCTTGCTCAGTTGGACGCCGGTGGCCGCGCCGCGCGCCAGCAGGGCCGCGTGGGTCTCGGCTTCGACCTCGGCCAACCACGGCGAGATGTCCCCGTCGACCGCACCGGCCTGTTCGATGTAGCGGCCGTAGGCGCGGCGCTGCTTGTGCGCCAGCGCGTCGCAGGTGGAGGACTGCAGCACCGGCAGCAGCTCGGTGGGGGCCACGAACATGGTGCGGCGCATGGCGAGCATGCGCAGCAGCGCGCGGTCGTCGTAGAGGGCCCGCTCGACGTCGGCGGGGACGAGATCCAGGCCGCGGGCACCCACCGACAGGAACACTGTCGCCGGGTCGGTGGCGTGCAGGACCACCAGCGAGCGAGCGATCTCGACCGGGTCGTCCACGCGGGCCGAGGGCGCGAGTCGGTGCCTGGTCGCCAGGCGGGCGCGGCGCTGCGCGACGTCGATCGTGAGCATGTGCGGATCGTAGGCGCGGGCACCGACAAGCGGGAACAACCCGCGACACCGTGCGGTTGTGCGAGACAGGCGAACGAAAAGAGGATGCGATGAGCGACGATCACCGGTGGCTGGGCGAAGAACTCGATCTGGACGTGTACCTGGCGCGCATCGGCTACGACGGGCCGCGAACCGCGTCGGTGCCGACCCTGCGCGCGCTGGTGCGCGCCCACACCACCACGATCCCGTTCGAGAACCTCGAGATCCTCCTCGGACGCGGAATCCCCCTGGATCTGAACTCCTTGCAGGACAAACTGATTCGGCAGAAGCGCGGCGGCTACTGCTACGAGAACGTCACCCTGTTCGCCGCCGCGCTCGAACGGCTCGGCTTCGGCGTCACCGGACTCAGCGGCCGCGTCACCGTCGGGGTGGCCGACACCGGCGTGCTCCGCCCGGCGACCCACGCCCTGGCCCGCGTCACCACCCCCGACGACGACCGGGTCTGGATCTGCGACGTCGGATTCGGCTTCGGGCCGCTCGAACCGTACGAATTGGTCGACAGCGCGGGCGAATTCGCCCTCGGACAGTGGCGCTACCGCCTCGAACGGCGCCTCGACGACCCGGCCCTGTGGGTGCTGTACCAGCACGGTGCTGACGGCTGGCTCGACCGCTACACCTTCACCGAGAACCCGCAGTTCCGCATCGACTACGCGGTCGGCAACCACTTCGTGTCGACCGCGCCGCGCTCGCCGTTCACCACCCGCCCGTTCGTGCAGCGGTTCCTGCCCGACGCGCACCACGTCCTCGACGACCTCACCTGGACCTCGCAATACCCCGACGGCACCGCCACGTCCCGCGAACTGGAACCCGCCGAGCTGCCCAAGATTCTCGCCGAGGTGTTCGACATCGACCTCGCCGACGCCGACGCCCGAGCCCTGGTCGAGACCCCCTGGCGCACCCCCTAGCACCCCGGCGAAACGGCCCGGCGGTTTGCGTCCACGGTGGACCTGCGGCAAATTAATGGTTACTTGCCGGGAAACAACTCCTCTGTGGGGGCCGATTCTGTGGGGTCGTTGGTGCCGAATGTTCGATCCGCTCCGCCTGCCACCTCGGGCGCGGAGCTACGCGGCGGCGCCACCAGACGGGGCGATCTGGACGGGCTGCGCGGGATAGCGATCGCGCTGGTGGTCGCGTTCCACGTGTGGGCGGGCCGCGTCTCGGGCGGGGTGGACGTCTTCCTGGTGCTGTCGGGATTCTTCTTCACCGGCGCCGTGGTGCGCACGGTGGAACGCGGCGGCGGGGTCGCGCCGATGCAGACGGCGAGACGGACCGTGCGTCGTCTGATGCCGTCGCTGGTGGTCGTGCTGGCCGGCGTGCTGGTCGCGACGGTGGTGTTGCGGCCCTACACCCAGTTGGGCGAGGCGGCCGCGCAGACGATGGCCTCGATGTTCTATGTCCAGAACTGGTACCTGGCGATCGCCGAACAGGACTACCTCTCACCCGATCCGTCGGTGAGTCCGCTGCAACACCTGTGGTCGATGTCGGTGCAGGGCCAGTTCTACCTGGCGATCGTGGTGCTGCTGGCGGGGTGGGCCTGGTTGCGCAGGCGCGGTGCGGCCGGGCGGACCACGCTGACGATCGCGCTGGTGGGCTTGGGCGCGCTGTCGTTCTGGTACGCCACCGCCGGTCACGCCCAGCACCAGGCGTGGACCTACTACGACAGTCTCGCGCGCGGGTGGGAGCTGCTGGCCGGTGCGGTGTTGGCGCTGGCCGCGCCCTGGCTGCGGCTGCCGAACCGGGTGCGCGGGCTCGCGGCGGCGCTCGGCGTGGCGATGGTGTTGGCGTGCGGGCCGATCTTCGACGGGGCCAATCAGTTTCCTGGCGTCGCGGCGCTGTGGCCGGTGGGTGCGGCCTGCCTGGTGATCGTCTCGGGCTTCGGCACGGCCACGGCCTGGCCGAACCGGGTCCTGGCCGGGCGCGTGTGCACCGAACTCGGCGCCATGGCCTATCCGCTGTACCTGTGGCACTGGCCGATCCTGATCTTCTATCTCGGTGAGACCGGGACGGCCAACGCCGGGGTCGTCGACGGGCTGGTGGTGATCGGCGTCTCGCTGGTCCTGGCGTACGCGACCACGCGACTGATCGAGACACCGCTGCGCCTGCCCCCGCGCGGGGCGCACGTGGAGAGGCACCGGGGGACCGGGTTCCTGGTCGCGGCCACGGCGGCGGCGGTGCTGATCGGCTCGCTGGGCTGGCAGCTGGTGTTGCTCGCCAATCCCGCGGTGCCGCCGCAGGCCCTGGACGTGCACCGGTATCCGGGGGCGGCCGCGCTGTTCTCCGGCGCCGAATACTCCCCGGAACCCATGCGCCCCACCGTGTTCGAAGGCCAGGCCGACACCCCGGCGCCGACCACCGACGGCTGTATCACGCCCAACCGCGAGGTCCGGGTCTGCACCTACGGCGATCCGAACGCCGACCGGTCGATCGCGCTGGTGGGCGGTTCGCACTCCGAGCACTGGCTGCCCGCGCTGGAGGTGCTCGGCCGCGAACACGGGTTCCGGGTGATCTCCTACCTCAAGGAGGGCTGTCCGGTCGTGCTCGTCGACCAGCCCTCCTACGCCGAATGGCCCTTCCCCGAATGCCACGAGTGGTCCCTGGAGGTCCTCGACCGACTCGCGGCCGAACCGCCGAACTGGGTGCTGACCCTGTCCACCCGCTACCGCATGAACGGCCTCGGCGACGAGGTGCCCGCCGAATACCTCGAGGTGTGGTCGGCGCTCCAGGACCGCGGGCTCAATGTCCTGGCCCTGCGCGACACCCCCCGCCTGCGCCGCGACGGCGTGCTCTACCGCGCCACCGACTGCCTGGCCCACCGCGGTGATCCCGACAGCTGCGGCCAGAACCGCAACGACGTTCTCGACCCGCACGACCCGGCCGCCGAACCCGCCGCCGGCTACCCGAGCGTGTATCCGATCGACCTGTCCGACGCCCTGTGTCGACCGCAGCGCTGCCGGGTGGTCGAGGGCAATGTGCTCATCTACCGCGACGACCACCACCTCACCGCCAGCTACGCGCGCTCGCTCGCCCCCGAGCTCGGCCGCCAGATCGGGGCGGTCACCGGCTGGTGGTAGCCGGTGGTCACAGCAGCCCCACCGGCCCCACGGAGGGGTTACCCTCGGACGGGTGCGGATCCCACGCAAGGCCTCGATCCTGGTCGTCGTGCTCGCGGCGCTTCCGCTGGGCTGCTCCTCGGGGCCCGATCAACCGCAGACGGTCGCCGAATCCTTCGCCGCCGCGCTGACCAGCGGTGACGCGTCCGCCGCCGCGGCCATGACCGACGCGCCCGAGCAGGCGGGCCCGGTGCTGAGCGCCCTGTTCGACAACCTCGGCAAGAACGACACCGTGCGCGTCGCGAGCACCGACGACGACTCCTTCACCCTGGAATCGACCTGGAAGTTCGGGCCGGACGGTCGCAACGAGTGGACCTACACCAGCACCGGCCGGGCCGCCGACGACAACGGCTGGAAGATCGACTGGAACCCGCAGACTGTGGCGCCCGGCCTCGACCTCGGTCCGCTGAGTTACAGCCCGGTCGTCGCGAAACCGGCTCGGGTGCTGGACGCCTCGGGTGGGGAGCTGATGACCGAGCAGGTGGTGACGCTGGTGACCGTCGCGCCCGATGCCGATCTGGGCGCTGTCGCGGGGGTACTCGCGCCGCAGGGTGTCACGGTGGCCGGATTGCAGGCCGAACTCGGTGCGGCGCAGGGTAAATCGATCACCGCCGTGGCCCTGCGCGAAGCCGACATCGCGCCGGTGCGCGCGGCGCTGACGGGAATGCGCGGGGTCGGCCTGACACCGCAGACCCGGCTGCTGACCGTCGACAAGGCGCTCGCCGGTCCCACCGTCGCGGGGCTGGCGCAGCTCTGGCAGGAGCAGACCGACGCCACCGCGGGCTGGGCGGTGCGGGCGCGGACCCCCGAGGGCACCCAGCGCATCGCCGGGCCCGACGCGAAGCCGAGCGCCGACATCGCCGCCACCCTCGACATCGACCTGCAGAACGCCGCCGAGGACGCCCTCACACCCATCACCACCCCGGCCGCCATCGTCGCGCTGCGGCCCTCGACCGGGGAGGTGTTGGCGCTGGCCCAGAACGCCCCGGCCGACGCCGAGGGCGCGATCGCGCTGACCGGGCTCTACCCGCCGGGCTCCACGTTCAAGACCGTCACCGTGTCCGCCGCGCTGCAGGCGGGCGACCTCACGCCCGACACCGTGCTGCCGTGTCCGGGTCGCGCCACCATCGAAGGTCGCACGATTCCCAACGACAACGGCTTCGACCTCGGTATGGTGCCCCTGCACACCGCGTTCGCACGCTCGTGCAACACCACGATGGCCGAACTTGGAGTGACATTGCCCGCTGACGCGCTCACCGCGGCCGCACTGCAGCTCGGACTCGGGGTGGATTATGTGACACCCGGCTTGACGACTGTCACCGGGAAGGTTCCGCCCGCCGAGACGCCCGCCCAGCGGGTCGAATCGAGCATCGGGCAGGGCACCGTGACGGCCTCGCCGTTCGGGATGGCGCTCGTCGCCGCCTCGCTGGCCAACGGATCCGCGCCCGCGCCCAGCATCGTCCGCGGGCGGCCGGGCACCCCCGACCGCGCCCCGGTGGCGGTGCCGCCGACGGTGACCTCGCAGATAGAGACCATGATGGCCGAGACGGTGACGGCCGGAACGGCCACCGCGCTGCGCGATATCCCCGGCCTGCTCGGCAAAACCGGGACCGCCGAATATCTCGACGACACCCACGCCCACGGTTGGTTCGTCGGAATCGACGGTGACCTGGCGTTCGCGGTATTCGTCGCCGACGCGGGCAGCTCGGGACCGGCGGTCGAGGCGGCGGGACGGATGCTGCGTGTGACACGATGAGTCATTCCACCCTCCGCAGGCGAGCAATCCCCCCGCTGCCGCACGCGGTCATCACCCCGCCAGCTACACTCGACGGCGGACCATATCCATGGTCAATACGCGGGATGTCACAATTTCGAGAAGGTTCGGAGTAGGCGCCATCGATACCGGTCAGAAGATCGCGGAGCATTACCGCCTGGTCGAGCGTATTGGTAGCGGCGGCACAGGCGTTGTATGGCGTGCTGTCGACGAACGCCTCCAACGCTCCGTGGCAGTGAAGCAGATCCACATCAAACCCAGCTTGCCCGAGGGCGAGCGGGATGTGTTGCGCCAGCGCGCGATTCGGGAAGCCCGCAACGCGGCACGCTTCCAGCATCCCAATGCCATCGTGGTCTTCGACATCACCGAGCACAACGGTGATCCGTGCCTGGTGATGGAGTACCTCAAGTCGGTCAGCCTCGCCGGCGAGTTGGGCCAGAAGGGCCCGCTGCCGCTGCGTGAGGTCGCCCGCATCGGGGAGAAGGTCGCGTCCTCGCTGATCGCCGCCCACCAGGCCGGACTGGTGCACCGCGACGTGAAACCGGGCAACATCCTGCTCGGCGACCACGGTGAGGTGAAGATCACCGACTTCGGCATCTCCCGTGCCGCGGGCGATGTGACGCTGACCGAGACCGGATTGATCTGCGGCACCGCGGCCTACCTCGCGCCCGAGGTGGCGCGCGGCTCCGATCCCACCCCCGCCGCCGACGTATTCGCCCTCGGGGCAACGCTTTTCCACGCACTGGAAGGCGAACCGCCCTACGGCGCCAACGCCAACCCGCTCGCCGTGCTCTACGCCGCCGCCAACGGGCAGGTGCGCGAGCCGCACAACGCAGGGCCGGCCACCGATTTCCTGCTCGACCTGCTCAGCCCCGACCCGCTCGACCGTCCCACGATGACCGAGGCTCGCGACGCGCTGGCCCAGTTCGCCGAGGACGAGAACGCGGTACTGGCCGGATTCGTGCCCGCCAGCGAGGCCTTCAACCGGCGCAACGCCGCCGCGACCACCCAGGTGATCCGCCAGTCGGGCGGCCGGGCCTCGCACGCGGGCGCCTCGACCCGCCAGGTCAGGTCCGCGCCGCGTCCGCAGCCGCGCCACGACACCGCCGCGCACCCGCGCACCCAGGCTCAGCCCGCACCCCAGCCGCGCAAGCAGGCGGGCAAGGGTCGGGCCGTGCTGATCGGTGCCGGCGTCGGCGCGGTCGTCGCCGCGGTCGCGGTGGCGATCAGCGCCATGAGCAGTTCGGACTCCGATGGTCCGGGGGTACAGGCGAATCCGACGACGTCGATCCAGGCGCCCGTCACCACCAAGCCCACCAGCACGGCTCCGCCGATCGGGCAGGCGAGCAATATCGGCACCGTCGACATCGGGTCCGCGGGCCTGCTCGTGGAGAACTTCTTCAGCAACCCGGGCGGGTCCTGGACCCTGCTCACCCCCGCCGCCCAGCAGCTCTACGGCAGCGAGTCCGAGTTCCGCGAGTACTGGAGTGCGCGCACCATCCAGAGCTTCGCCAGCATCACCGCCGTGAGCGGCAACAACGCCGACGGGTCGACTGTCATGCGGCTGGCCAGCATCACGGTCAACGGCTCGACCAAGGCCATGGAGATGCGCGTGGTGAATTCCGGCGGCAGCCTGCGCATCGACGGGGACACCCGCTAGACGGACACGCGAAAAGCGGGCGAGCCGGTTGGCTCGCCCGCTTTTTTCGTCGGGAGATCAGTCGGTGTTCGGTTCCCGGCGCGACAGCCGGATCGTGCCGAGGACGAAGATCGCCAGGCACAGCACCACGAAATACAGCAGCGAGCCGTCGGGGCCGCCGAACAGGGTCTTGATGGTCGAGAGCTGGCCCGCGCCCAATTCGGCGTTCTTGAACGGCGAGAGCCGCTGCAAGGTGGTGCCCAGCGTACCGGGGACGAAGGTGACGAACACTTCGATGCCGAACTTCCACAGCAGCACGATCGTCACGACCAGGGCCGGTTTGGGCACGAACGCGGCCACCCCGAGCCCGAGCGCGCACACCGCCACGGTGACGATCGGCACGCAGATCAGCAGGCGGATGCCCTCGGGGGAGAAGGCGTCGACCCGGCCCCAGATCGTCGGGAACAGGCGGGGGAAGACCCCCAGCAGCACGAACGTGGTGGCGAAGGTGACCGCGGCGCTGATCAGGCCGAACACGGCCAGCTCGGCGATCGGCAGCAGCCGGCGCCGGGGCTGGATGCCGAAGACGGTCTCGGCGGTGCGGTCCTTGAATTCCGCGCCGAGTGCCGACACCCCGGCCGACATCAGGATGAAGGTGGAGAACACCAGCACCCAGTAGGCCGCGTTGTCGGTGTCCATGCCGCCCGCGCCCTGGATCACGTTGGCCGCCGCGGCCTCGGCGATACCGAAGTTCAGGGCCAGCGGCAACAGCACGGCCGCCGGAATCACCGCGTACCACAGGGGATTTCGGCCCCCGACCTTCGTGGCCTCGCTGCGCACCGAGCGCGCCAGGTAGGTGGCGATCACGCGCGCACCTCCTGGCCGTATTCGGCGCTGTCGGTGGTGAGCTCGAGGTAGGCCGACTCCAGCCGACGCGGGCCGCTGCCGCGCTCGATCAATTCCCGAGCGGGACTGTCGGACAGCACTTTTCCCCTTCCCAGTACGACGATGCGGTCACCGGTGATCTCCACCTCGGCCAGATTGTGCGAGGCGATGAGCAGGCAGTGCCCGGCGCTCGCCAGCTCGGTGACCAGCGCGCGCAACCACAGGATGCCCTCGACGTCGAGACCGTTGGCCGGCTCGTCGAGGACCAGGGTGCGCGGGGTGCCCAGCAGGGCCGAGGCGATGTTCAGCCGTTGCGACATGCCGTAGGAGAACTTGCCCACGGGGCGTTTCGCCACGGCGGTCAGGCCGACCCGGTCCAGGGAACGACGCACCTCGGCCGGGCCGAGACCGCCGAGGCGGGCCTGCCAGAGCAGGTGCCGCTCAGCGGTGTGGCGCGGGTTGCGCAGGAACGGGCCGAGGCCGAAGCCGATCGCGGACAGCGGGTTTCGCAGGTCCGGCAGCGCCGCGTCATCGATCGTGACGCGGCCGGAATCGGGTCGGGTGAGACCGGCGATCATGCGCATCACCGTCGTCTTGCCGGCCCCGTTGGGGCCGAGCAGGTAGGTGATCGACCCGGCGGCCGCGGTGAAGCTGACGTCATCGACAGCGGTGGTCGTGCCATAGCGCTTGGTGACGCCGCGAACGCTGATCATGGGATTTTCCCGGTCCTGGCTCAGTAACCGAAGTCGGGGTCACCCGAGCACTGGTTCTCCTGGCAGATCCGCTTCCAGTCGTACTTCCACAGGCCGCCCTCGCGGACGAAGTAGTAGGTCATGGTGGTGGCGGGGTAACCGGCCATCACGCCGTTGACCCGCACCGACAGCGAGTCGCCGGACACGGTGGGGCCCTCGACGACGCGACCCTGGATCGAGAAGAAGTCCATGGTCTTGCTCTGCTGCATCACCATCTCGAGCGCGGGCCGCGCCGAGGAGCCGTGGTAGCTGACCTCGATCTTGGGATCCATGCCGATGTTCGGGTTCCAGAACGCGGCGAACTGCTTCTCCAGCTGGTGCACGCTCGGATTCGCCTCGCGCACATATAGATCCGAGGCGACCGAATCGCGGATGGAGACGTCGGCGGCGGCCGGGGAAGCCAGGCCGAGGCCGATGATCAGCGCGAAGAAGCCCGCGGAAACGATCTTGAGCAGGTGTGACATGGGTGGAGCCTTTCGTGCGGGGTGCGGTGCGCCGGACTGTAGCGAGAGTTAATTAGGTTAGTCAAACCTTAGTTGTCGGGATGTGCCGGAAAAGCGGGAGCGGGCGACCATTAGGCTGGTGAGGACCTTCGCGCCCAGGACAGAACAGGACCGTTACCCGATATGACTCCCCGCCTCGAGCTCGCCCGCGTCGATCTGCGCGGTCGTACTCCCTCCGCTGCCGAGCTGCGTACCGCGCTGCCGCGCGGAGGGGTCGACGTGGACTCGGTGCTGCATCATGTGCGGCCGGTCGTCGAGGACATCCGCGACCGGGGTGTGGCGGCGGCGCTGGACTACAGCGAGAAGTTCGACGGTGTGCGCCCCGCCGTGGTGCGGGTGCCCGTCGCCGAGCTGGGCAAGGCCCTCGCGGAGCTGGATCCCGCCGTGCGGGCCGCGCTCGAGGTGGCGATCGAACGGACCCGCAAGGTGCACGCCGACCAGCGGCGCACCGACACGGTGACCGAGGTCGTGCCCGGCGGGACCGTCACCGAGAAGTGGCTGCCGGTGGAGCGGGTCGGGCTGTACGTGCCCGGCGGCAATGCCGTGTACCCGTCGTCGGTGGTGATGAACGTGGTGCCCGCGCAGGCCGCGGGGGTGGAGTCGCTGGTGGTGGCCTCGCCGCCGCAGGCGCAGTTCGGTGGGCTGCCGCACCCGACCATCCTGGCGGCCGCCGCGCTGCTCGGCGTCGACGAGGTATGGGCCGTCGGTGGGGCGCAGGCCGTGGCGCTGCTGTCCTACGGCGGCACCGACACCGACGGCGGCGCGCTCGAGCCGGTCGACCTGATCACCGGGCCGGGCAATATCTACGTGACCGCGGCCAAGCGGCTGTGCCGTGGACTGGTCGGCATCGACGCCGAGGCCGGGCCGACCGAGATCGCGGTGCTCGCCGACGCGACCGCCGATCCGGTGCACGTGGCGGCGGATCTGATCAGCCAGGCCGAGCACGATGTGCTGGCCGCGAGTGTGCTGGTCACCGACTCGGTGGCGTTGGCCGACGCGGTCGATGCCGCGGTGAATGCCCAACTGGCCGTGGTGAAGCACCACGATCGCGTGCGGGAAGCGTTGAGCGGCAAGCAGTCCGGGATCGTGCTCGTCGACGATATCGCGCAGGGCCTGCGGGTGGTCGACGCCTACGCCGCCGAACACCTCGAGATCCAGACCGTCGACGCCGCCGCCGTCGCGGCGCGGGTGCGCAGTGCGGGTGCGATTTTCGTGGGTCCGTGGGCACCGGTGAGCCTGGGCGACTACTGCGCCGGTTCCAATCACGTGCTGCCCACCGCCGGGTGCGCGCGGCACTCCTCGGGGCTGAGCGTGCAGACGTTCCTGCGTGGCATCCACATCGTGGAATACACCGAGGCCGCGTTGAAGGATGTCGCCGGACACGTTGTGGCCCTGGCCAATGCGGAGGATCTGCCCGCGCACGGCCAGGCCGTGCAGGCGCGTTTCGAGGCGCTGTCATGAGCACGGTGCCCGGAGCTTCGGCGACCCTGGATCAGCTGCCGCTGCGCGACAACCTGCGGGGCAAATCTCCCTATGGCGCACCGCAATTGACGGTGCCGGTGCAGCTCAACACCAACGAGAACCCGCACCCGCCGAGCAAGGCGCTCATCGACGATGTGGCCGAATCCGTGCGCGCGGCCGCCGCCGAACTGCACCGCTACCCGGATCGCGACGCGGTCGCGCTGCGCTCGGAGCTCGCGGAGTACCTGACCCGCCAGACCGGCTTGGCCGTCGCGGGCTCGAATGTGTGGGCCGCCAACGGATCCAACGAGATCCTGCAGCAGTTGCTGCAGGCGTTCGGTGGGCCGGGGCGCAGCGCGTTGGGTTTCGTGCCGTCGTACTCGATGCACCCGATCATCTCCGAGGGCATCGATACCGAGTGGGTCGAGGCCAAGCGCAGCGGTGACTTCTCCCTCGACATCGACTACGCGGTGGCGCAGATCGTCGAACGTCGGCCCGATGTCGTGTTCGTGACGAGCCCCAACAATCCCACCGGACACAGCATTCCGATCGACGAGCTCGAGCGGATCCTCGCGGTCGCGCCCGGCATCGTCGTCGTGGACGAGGCCTACGGGGAGTTCTCGGCCGCACCGAGCGCGATCACCCTGATCGACCGGTTCCCGACCAAGCTCGTCGTCACCCGCACCATGAGCAAGGCGTTCGCCTTCGCGGGTGGCCGGCTCGGCTACCTGGCGGCCTCGCCCGCGGTGATCGACGCGATCCTGCTGGTGCGCCTGCCCTATCACCTGTCGGTGGTCACCCAGGCCGCCGCGCGCGCGGCCCTGCGCCACGCGGACGAAACCCTCGGCAGCGTCGCGGAACTGGCCGCCCAGCGCGACCGGGTCGCGGCCGCGCTGACCGCGCTCGGCTTCGACGTGATCCCCAGCGACGCCAACTTCGTCCTGTTCGGCCGATTCACCGACGCCGCCCGCGCCTGGCAGCACTACCTCGACGCGGGCGTGCTGATCCGCGACGTCGGCATCCCCGGCTACCTGCGCGCCACCATCGGCCTCGCCGCCGAGAACGACGAATTCCTGCGCGTGAGCGGCGACATCGCGGACACCGAACTCACCGACTGAATCCACCTGTGGAGGAGCACATCATGAGCAGAACAGCGCGGGTGGAACGCGTCACCAAAGAGTCCTCGATTCTGGTGGAGCTGAACCTCGACGGCACCGGGCAGACCGAGATCTCCACCGGTGTCCCGTTCTACGACCACATGCTCACCGCGCTCGGCGCGCACGCCGGGTTCGACCTGGTGGTGCGGGCCGAGGGCGATATCGAGATCGAAGCGCACCACACCGTCGAGGACACCGCCATCGTGTTCGGCCAAGCGCTCGGGCAGGCGCTCGGCGACAAGAAGGGCATCCGCCGCTTCGGCGACGCGTTCATCCCGATGGACGAGACCCTCGCCCACGCCGCCGTCGACGTGTCCGGGCGGCCCTACTGCGTGTTCACCGGCGAACCGGAACACCTGGTGCACACCATCATTCCGAGCGCTGGCCCCGGCGCCTCCTACTCCACGGTGCTCAACAAGCACGTGTTCGAGTCGATCGCGCAGAACGCCCGCATCGCCCTGCACGTGCGGGTGCTCTACGGCCGCGACCAGCACCACATCACCGAAGCCGAATTCAAGGCTGTCGCACGGGCATTGCGTGTCGCCGTCGAGATCGACCCCCGGGTCACCGGTGTTCCGTCCACGAAGGGTGTGCTGTGAAATCGGTCGTCCTGCTCGACTACGGCTCGGGCAACCTGCACTCCGCCGAACGCGCCCTGGTACGAGCCGGTGCGCAGGTCGAAGTCACCGCCGATCCCGCCGCCGCGCTGGCAGCCGACGGACTCGTCGTCCCCGGCGTCGGCGCCTACGCCGCCTGCATGGCCGGCCTGCTCGAGGTGCGCGGTGACCGCATCATCGGCCAGCGCCTCGCCGGCGGCCGACCCGTCCTCGGTATCTGCGTCGGCATGCAGATCCTGTTCGACCGCGGGGTCGAATTCGGTGTGGAGACCGAAGGGTGCGGTGAATGGCCGGGCGTCGTCGCCGGGCTCGACGCGCCCGTCCTCCCGCACATGGGCTGGAACACGGTGAAAGCTCCCGCCGACAGCACCCTGTTCGCCGGCATGGACGCCGACACCCGCTTCTACTTCGTCCACTCCTACGCCGCCCAACAGTGGGAACTCCCCGAAACCGAACACATCGCGCCCCCGAAACTCGCCTGGGCCGAACACGGCGTGCCGTTCCTCGCCGCCGTCGAGAACGGGCCGCTGTCGGCGACCCAGTTCCACCCGGAGAAGTCCGGGGACGCAGGCGCGCAGCTACTGCGCAATTGGATCGGGTCGCTGTAGGTCAGGCGGTGCGCGGGTCGTCGGCTGTCGACTCGACGGACTCAGCCGGGATGTAGAACATCTCCACGCCACTGTCGATGCCAGTTGCCCTTGGGCACGATGGCGATGGGTTCGTGACTACGCACGGTGGGTCCCTTCTTCGGTCATGGTGCGGGCAGGATCGGCGGCGAGGAAGTCGCGGGCCAGTGCCGCGCAGCGGGGTGCGTCGTCGAACCAGGGGGCGTGACCGCCCGCGACGGTGAGCAGCTGGGCGCCGGGAATCTTCGCCACGGAAGGTCGCGCCCGGTCGGGTGCGCACATGAGGTCGTCTTCGCCCCAGACGAACAGGGTCGGGGTGTCGATTCGGGCGAGTTCGGCGTCGGTGAGGACGTTCTCGGGGCGGGCGGTCGCGCCGTCGATCAGGCGGCGCAGCAGGGCTCGGTAGGACGCTGCTCGGCCTGGTAGGCGCAGGGGTAGGCGGTGGAGGTCGAGCATGTCGGCCGACATCGCGCGGGCCGCGTTCGCGCCGATGGCCTCGGTGAGGGCGAAACGGGCGATGCAGCGGGGGGACGGGAGTTGCATCAGGCTCTGGTCGAGGCGGCCTCGGATCGGGGAGGTCAGGGATTGGAATTCGGCGATGACACGGGTGCCGGGGAGGGCGGTGGCGGGGGTGGCGACGATCGCCGCTCGCGCGACTCGGTCGGGTGCGTCGAGCATGGTCCAGAGGGTGAACAGGCCGCCCAGGGAACTGCCGACGAAGGCGGCCTGTTCTATGTCGAGTGCGTCGAGGGTGCCGGTGAGCACGTCGACCGCCAGCTCACGGACCGGTGGACCCTGCCAGGTGTAGGGCGGGGCGAGGCTGTGGCCGGGGAGGTCGATCAGGATGTGGCGGAAGCCGGAGAGGCCGGCGATCAGGGGTGCCATGCCCATGGCGGGTGCGGAGATGCCGTTGATGTGGACGAGCGGTTCACCCTCGCCGACAGTCAGCACGCGAGCCACTGGGTTGCGTTGTGTCAGTACATGTTCGGTGATCGTCAGTCCGTACATGGCGGCGACGCGTTGTTCGGCTGCGCGGATCCGTTGCTCGAGGCTCATGCACCTACTGTCCGGCTCGCGGCGGGCGGCGTCTTGGACGAATGTTCGCCGATCAGCTCGTCGCGAGCGCGCCGGGGGTGATTCCGGCGAAGGTCGACATGTCGCGGTGGAGGTGGGACTGGTCCGAATAACCGCATGCCGCAGCGACTTCGGCGACCGGACGGCCGGCCGTTAGAAGATCGAACGCGGTTCGGAATCGGACCACCATCGCCGCACGCTTGGGCGTCACTCCGACCTGCGCGGTGAACCTCGACCACACGCGTTGGCGACTCCACCCGGTCAGCTCGGCCAACTCCCGAACCCGCACGGCGCCTTTGTGTTCGACGATCCGCTCCCAGCACGCGGCAACTTCGGGATCGACCGCCCTGGATGTTTCCCTGGCGGCGAGAAACGTCGTGGTCACCGCGAATCGTGCTGCCCACGTGGTGGTTTCGGACAACTGCTCGCGCAGCAACCGTGCCGCCGAACCCCAGATGTCGTCCGGTCCCACCACCGCGCCGTCCGGATCGGCCGCAGCGACACCGAGCAGGCGGTAAGCGAGGATCGGCGACATCCGCAACTCGACGCACTCGACGCGCTCGGCACGGACCTGACGAATGCCAGGAGCGAGACCGGCGACCAACCCGTCGAAGCGAGGCTGCTCAGGGCTGTCCACGGTCAACGGACTGTCCCCGAACTGGATCACCACGGTGACCTCGGGTCGAGCGACAATCCGCATCTCGCACCCCACGGACTCCCGATCCCTGAACCCGTCCATCGAGACGCCCGCCATCGCCGTCGACCGGGCCAGATCCCAGCCGACATCCAACTCCCGTTCGGACATGATCGGCCGCACCCATCGAGCGTACGAGCGTGGTCGCGGGCCTGGCAACCGGCGCTCTCGGGCCGGCGTAAGGAGTCTGCAGGCGGCCGCTGCGATCGTTCACGCGTCCTGTTCTCGGAGGCGCGTCGATGGCAGGAGAAATTGTGGGCAGCACGGTCGGTGGTCAGGAACCTTGGTCGCCGCGCTGCATCACGTGTCCGGGGCCGAGTACTTCGAACTCGGCGATCCGCAGGCGCGGGCCGTCGTCGACGTCGACCAGCTGTTCAGCGATCGGACGAACCCGAGAGCGGACTGCCCCCACTGATCGTCAGTCGACCCAATCGAGCAGTGGGGTGGTGTCGGCAGTGATGCCGATCGGGTCGGGGAGCGGGACAGCGCGGCCGAAAGCGTAGCGGCGGATCTCCTGGTAGCGACCATCGTTCGGTTCGCTGTACAGGACGATTTCGGCGGTGTCCCGGTCGACGAGGAGGTACAGCGGGATTCCCGCCTCGGCGTATGCCGTCGGCTTCTCCACGCGGTCTCGCTTGTTGGTGTCCGAATCGTGTGAGGTGACCTCGACGGTCATCACGGTGTCACGCGAGGGGGCCCACTCGCCGTGTCCGACGAACGCGTCCAGCGGCGCGACCACTCCGTCCGGGCGGGCGCGGCTGTCACGGTATCCGTTGATCTTCAATCCCTGCCCTTGGTGCAGAAACAGACCGGGTGCCAACGGCATGAGAAGCAGCAACAGCCAGTTGATGATGCGGTTGTGATCACCATCCGGCACGGTCTTGAACCCCAGCTTCCCGTCGATGTACTCGAGCTGTAGAGCATCTGTGGTTCGTTCGACCGCTGCGGCGATCGCTTCGAAATCCGTAGTGGTGACTGGATCGTGGTGTACCGCCGTCATCATCCACCTCCTGATTCGTAATACTACCTGCGCTGATGCTCGGGCGGCCCTGGATAAACCAGCTCGGCGACAAGTCGGAGGCGAACGTGATCTGCGGGACGTGCAGGGTCAATTGCTGCCGAAGTGGGCTTGGTCGGCGGCCTCGGTGCCTGCGGTCCAGCCTTCGGCGCTGCGGATGGTGATGCCTCGGGAGCGGACGGTGGGGAAGTAGGTGTCGAAGGCCTTGTCCACGCGTTGTCGGTGGGAGGCCAGGACGGGGAGTAGCTGGGGTGGGGCGTCGGCGATGGTGGCTTCGGTAGCTTCGGTGAGGAGTTCGCCGATTCTGGTGGCGTAGGCGGTGAGGAACGCTTTGCGGTAGTGGCGGGAGCGGGAATCCTCGGTGGTGGCGTTGTCGATCATCGCGCGGGTGGCTTGGACCAGCAGGGACGTGGCGAGGATTTCCACCGCGTCGAGGTCGGGGTCGTCGCCGACGATCGTGACGAAACCCCAGTCGGCGACGAAGATCGCGCGGGCACGGTTTGCCCGGGTGACCATGTCGATCAGGAGGGCTTTGGCGTCGGTGTAGGGGGTCTCGAGCCAGATTCTGCGGGCGGCGGGGAGATCGGGGTCGGTGAGCTCGGTGTGGAGCAGGGCGCGGTCGATGGCGTATTTGGTCATGAGTTCCTGCGCCTTCGCGGAGAGGGTTTCCGCTTCTTCGGCGAAGGAGGTGGACTCGGCTTTGGCCAGCAGGCCACGGACCCGGCCGAGGGTTTTCTCGTCGACATGCTGGTGGGTGGTGCGGCGGTGGGTGCCGGGGAGCGGGGTGATCTGCTCGAGTTTCGGGAGCTGGATCAGCAGAGCCAACGCGCTCATGGCCGCGGTGAGAGCTTCCTCGGCGGTGAGAAGCGCGCGGTCGGCCCACTGTCGGAGGTGGGGGTGCGCGCGGGTCCACCACACCGTGGCGTCGAGTTCGGTCAGTTGCGACTGCCAGATCTCGTCGACGGATTCGGTGGGGAAATCGGCGCGGTGCTCGGCCATCAGATCGGTCAGATACGCGGTGGCGAACTCGTCCACCCGCCTGCGCGCGGCCTGGTGGACGTCGGTGGGTAACCAGCCGAAGTCGAAGGCGCGGGCGATGATTCGCTGCCCGGCGAGTTGGACGCCGGCCGACAGATCCGCGTCCTTCACCTGGTCGACGAATCGGACGATCGCGTTCCTGTCGCCCTGGGCTGCCAGGAAGGCCACGGTCGCGATCGCGTCGGCGACCTGCGCCGGGTCGCCCGACAGTGCCGCGTCGACCGGAAGTCCGGCGGTGGTCGGTGTGCGACCGGTGCGACGCCGACGATTCTGCTTGGCCAAGGCAATCCTGTTCATGGAGATCGCCACCAGGGAGGAAACGGGCGGCGGCGCGAAGTTCGCGGCGTCCATTGTCGCGCATCGCCTGGACCGCCCGGACAGCTGCGCGGATCGGCGGACCATCGTTGATCGCGATCGCTTCTCGCCCACCAAGATCCGACCGTGGGTGGATACGGGACACAGCGGGCGCGTCCTAGGGTGGAGGTATGAGTTATCGGGGGATGTTGAACGAGGAACGGGCCGAACTGGTCGAACTGCTGCGCGGGTTGACCGAGCAGGAATGGGAGTCGCAGTCGCTGTGCGCGGGGTGGCGGGTGCGTGATGTCGTCGCGCATCTGCTGATCGACACGATGAAACCCCGCGCCTACCTGGCCGCCGTGGTGAAGAATCGCGGGGCGGTCGATCGCATCAACAACGCCCTCGCCGCCTCGTTCGCCGACCTGTCCACCACCCGCCTGGTCGACGGATTCGAACACAACGCGGGCCACCTGTCGAAGTACGCCCCACGCCTGGCACTGTCGGACATGTTCGTGCACCAGCAGGACATCCGCCGCCCCCTCGGCCGTCCCCGGACGATCCCCGCCGACCGCCTCACCGCGGTCCTGTCCTACCCCGACCCCTTCGCCCGCCCCGGCACATTCACCAAGGGCCTGTGCTTCACCGCCACCGATGTCGCCTGGTCCTCGGGCACCGGCCCGGAAATCCGCGGCCCCGGCGAGGCCATCGCCCTGGCCGCCGTCGGCCGCCCCGCCGCCCTGGCCGACCTCACCGGCGACGGACTTCCCGAACTCCGCCGCCGACTCGGCTGAGACGACCGGGTTCGTCGACGACGAGGGCCTGCCTGAGCTGCCTCTTGATCGGGATGATCTGTATTCCCTTGCCGCACAGCAGGGTTAGATCCTCCGGATCCGAAGTGAAGACCGAGACCGGCCGTTCGGCTCGCCGGGCGATGGCGGCGAGGGTCGCATCGATGGCGAATTTGTGGCCGTGAAGCTGGTGGGAACGCAGCAGTTCGGCGGCGTCGTCACTGACCTCGCGGGTGATGTCATGGACGTCGAGACGGGACAGGTTCCAGGCGATGCGGGCGCGCTGAACCTTCGAGTCCTCGGCTTCCAAGCGAGTCATCGCGGTGGTTCCGACGCGGACGCCTTCCCTGCGGGCCGCCTCGATCAGCACCAGCGCCGCCCGATCCTGTCGATAGAGCAGAGAAAGGCCTTCGCAATCGAGCAGTAGCGTTCCCGGCATCAAGCAGCCGAGTCAGCGCTACCGCGCAGGAGCGTGCGCGCCGCATCGATGTCATGTTCGTCGAGGGGCTCGTGGTCGCGTTCGTAGTCGGCGACGATCTCGCCGAGCTTGTCCATGGCGACCTGACGTTCCAGGGCAAGGGCGATATAGGCGGAGAAGCCGCCGGAACCCACCTGTTCGCGCACGGCCTCGGCAAGGTCCTGAGGCAGGCTGACGGAGTATTTCTTGCTGCGACTCATGCCATTATCCTACCGCTGGTAGCAACACTTCGGCCACTGTCGTCGAGTGCCGGTGCCACTGAACTCGGTGACGGTCGCGCCCTGGACGGGGCGCACGCGCATCGACACGGCGCGGTGGTAGAGGGGTTGCGGGGACACCGGGGCAGACCTACTAGTCTGGTCGACGTGAGTCTTGTGTTGTTGCCCGCTGTCGATGTCGCCAATGGTGAGGCCGTGCGCCTTGTGCAAGGGGAGGCCGGTAGCGAAACGAGTTATGGGTCGCCTCGGGATGCGGCGTTGGCGTGGCAGCAGGCGGGGGCCGAGTGGGTGCATCTGGTCGATCTGGATGCGGCGTTCGGTAAGGGGAGTAATCGGGACCTGATCGCGCAGGTCGTGGGGGAGCTCGATGTGAAGGTCGAGCTGTCCGGTGGGATTCGTGACGACGACTCGTTGAAGGCGGCGCTGGCCACCGGGTGTGCGCGGGTGAACATCGGGACCGCGGCGATCGAGGATCCGCAGTGGTGTGCGCGGGTGCTCGGGGAGTACGGGGACCGGATCGCGGTCGGGCTCGACGTCAAGCAGATCGACGGGCAGTGGCGGTTGCGTGGGCGCGGGTGGGTGACCGACGGCGGTGACCTGTGGGAGGTGCTCGAACGACTCGAGCGCGACGGCTGTTCGCGCTATGTCGTCACCGACGTCTCCAAGGACGGCACGCTGACCGGCCCCAACCTCGAGCTGCTCAGCGATGTCGCCAATGCCGCCGAGGCGCCCGTGATCGCCTCCGGCGGGATCTCGGTACTCGACGATCTCGTCGCGATCGCGGGCCTGACCGGCGACGGGGTGGAGGGCGCGATCATCGGCAAGGCGCTGTACGCGGGCCGGTTCACCCTGCCCGAAGCCCTGGCCGCGGTGCGCTGACACCGCCGATGACCACCGCGCCGAGCACCGCCGAACTGACCGACCTGCTGACCGTCGCCACCCAGATCCTGGACGGGGTGGTGCCGCGGTTCGTCGAAGGACTCGGCGCGCCGAGCGCGGTTACCAAGGGCCGCAACGACTTCGCCACCGAACTCGACCTCGAGCTGGAACGCACCATCTCGACCGAGCTGCGCCAGCGCACCGGGATCGCGGTGCACGGCGAGGAGTTCGGCGGGCCCGCGCTCACCTCGGGCACGGCGTGGGTGCTCGACCCGATCGACGGCACCTTCAACTACTCCTCGGGCCATCCCATGTCGGGCACGCTGCTGGCACTGGTGCACGAGGGCGAGCCGGTGATCGGCCTGACCTGGCTGCCCATGCTCGGGCGCCGCTATGCCGCGGTGTCCGGCGGGCCGGTGTCTCTCGACGGGGTGGCGCTGCCGCCGCTGGAACCGGCCAAACTGTCCGACTCGATGATCGGGTTCGGCGCCTTCAACCTCGACTCGGCCGGCCGCATCCCCGGCCAGTTCCGCTTCGACCTGCTCGGTGCGCTGAGTCGGCTGTCCTCGCGCGTGCGCATGCACGGCGCGACCGGCATCGACCTGGCGTTCACCGCCTCCGGGGCGCTCGGCGGCGCGGTCGTGTTCGGGCATCATCCGTGGGACAACGCGGCCGGCGTCGCGCTGGTGCGCGCCGCGGGCGGGGTGGTCACCGACCTGGCCGGCGCGCCGTGGACGATCACGTCGGGTTCGGTGCTTGCCGCCGCGCCGGGCGTGCACCAGGAACTGCTGGAAATGATCTGCACCGTCAGCGAAGAAGAACGAGGAACACCATCATGAGCAGCACCGCGCCGAGCACCCTGGCGGTCCGCGTGATCCCCTGCCTGGACGTCGACGCGGGCCGCGTGGTCAAGGGCGTCAACTTCCAGAACTTGCGCGACGCGGGCGACCCGGTGGAACTGGCGGCGACCTACGACGCCCAGGGCGCCGACGAACTCACCTTCCTCGACGTCACCGCCTCCACCGGCGATCGCGGCACCATGCTCGACGTGGTGACCCGCACCGCCGAACAGATCTTCATCCCGCTCACCGTCGGCGGCGGCGTGCGCACGGTCGAAGACGTCGACCGGTTGCTGCGCGCGGGCGCGGACAAGGTGTCGGTGAACACCGCCGCCATCGCGCGCCCGGAGGTGCTGTTCGAGATGTCGCAGCGCTTCGGCGCCCAGTGCATCGTGCTCTCGGTCGACGCGCGCACCGTGCCCGACGGTCAGCCCGACACCCCCTCGGGCTGGGAGGTCACCACGCACGGCGGCAAGCGCGGCACCGGCATCGACGCCGTCGAATGGGCGATCCGCGGCGCCGAACTGGGCGTGGGCGAGATCCTGCTGAACTCGATGGACGCCGACGGCACCAAGGCCGGTTTCGACCTGACGATGATCGCCGCCGTGCGCGCGGCGGTGCGGGTGCCGGTGATCGCCAGCGGCGGCGCGGGCGCGGTGGGCCACTTCCCGCCCGCGGTCCACGCCGGCGCCGACGCCGTGCTGGCCGCCAGCGTGTTCCACTTCGGCGACCTCACCATCGGCGAGGTCAAGACCGCGATGCGCGCCGACGGGATCACCGTCCGCTGAGATAGCGCCCGGACACACCGAGACCCCGC
>NZ_JBHSQN010000017.1:11910-145470 GCF_042658545.1 Nocardia lasii | reverse complement strand
CGGGCGGGGTCTCGGTGCGGGGAGACCTACTTCGGCGGGGTGGGGACCGCCGGATCCTTGCAGTAGGCGCCCAGTTCGGCCGGGCACGGGGCGAGGATGGTCGAGAAGTACTGGTAGGCCGAGAACACCGCCAGCGGGCCACCGACGGTGACCAGGCCGATCATCGTGCCGACCGCGCCGAGGGTGGCCGCGCCGAGCACACAGCCCGCCACCGTGGCGCCGACCCACGGCACCAGCAGCACGATCACCGGGCTGGCGATGGCGGCGCCCGCCGCGCCGCCGACCAGACAGCCGACCCCGCCGCCGATCACCGCGCCGATGATCGCGGCCACCGCGCCACCGACACCGAGACGCTGGCTGAGCACGCCGAGCGCGGCCTGGTCGCGGGGCGTGAACGACTCCGCGATCTGCTGCGCCGCCGCGTCCTGGCTGATCACGTTCGTCGCGGGCGCCACCGCCACGCCACCCTCGCGCGAGGGCGTCAGGGTCGCGGTGGTGCCGTCGATGGTGGCCGCGATCGGGTAGATCCGGTCGTCGACCCGGTAGGTCAGCGGCAGGGCCGCCACGGGGGTGTCGGCGCCGGTGGTGAGCAGCAGTTGATCATCGACGATGTGCAGTTTGCCGTCGGTGGTGGTGAGCACCGCCGAGTCGCCGCTCCGGGCGACCTCGTAGTGCACCTCGGTCTGCGGCGCCGGTTCGGCGTGGCCGGTGCCGGTGCTGACGCACAGGGTCAGCGCCGTCAGGGCGGCGGTGGCGAGCGTGGTCGATAGTCTCATCGTGATCCTCGTCGATCGGTGGGTGGAACGGGGTCTAGTTGGTTTCGGTGCTGAAGATCTCGTCGGAGACCGACCAGTGCTCGCCGACGATGGTCTGGATGCCGACCGCCTCGAGCGGGTAGCCGTCCTTGGGTCCGGTCTTCATCGAGATGCCGGGCAGCATCAGCCCGACGGCGACATCGTCGATCGAGCGCATCGCGTCGCGCAGGCCCTCGCGGGTCGGGCACTTCGCCGCCGACATGGTCCGGTGGAAGCTCTCGCCCATCGCCCACCCGGTCATGGTGTGGCTGTTGGTGCTGTCGGCGCCCGGCGCGTACTTGGCCAGCCCGGTCTTGTAGGTCGCCATGCCGGGGTCGGTGGCCCAGCGCGGGTCACTCGGGTCCTTGAGGAAGCCCGCGCTCACGGTGCCCTGCACGTTCTGCAGGCCGACCGGGCGCATGTTCGAGGAGGTGTTGGACACCTGGGCCACGATGTGGGTCGGGTTCCAGTCGATATTGCGCACATCGGCGGCCAGCGCCTGCAGCGCGAACTTCGGGGTCGAGAAGTTCAGGAACACATCGGCTTTGGAATTGGCCAGGTTGCGCACCTGCGCGTCGACGGTGGGGTCGGTGACCTCGTAGCTCTGCTCGGCGACCACCTTGACCCCGCTGCCCGCCACGCCCTCGGTGAAGGCGGTGCGCAGGTCCTTGCCGAAGTCGTCGTTCTGATACAGCACCGCCACGGTCGCGTTCGGCTTCTGCTTCTGCACGTACTTGGCGTAGGCCAGAGCCTCGGTGTGGTAGCTGGGCTGCCAGCCGATGGTCCACGGGCTCCGCTCGGGATCGGCGCCGAACTTGTCCGCGCCGGAGGCCACGAAGATCTGCGGGACCTGGCGCTGGTTGAGGTAGTCCTGCACGGCCGAGGAGGTCGCGGTGCCCAGGGTCTGGAAGACGGCGAAGACCTGGTCCTGTTCGACCAGCCTGCGGGTCTCCTCGATGGTCTTGGGCGGCTGGTAGCCGTCGTCGCGCACCAGGTACTCGACCGTGCGCCCGTCGATGCCGCCCTGTTCGGCGTTGATGTAGTCGAAGTAGGCCTTGATGCCCTTGGGGATCTCCGCGTACGCCGAGGCCGGGCCCGACAGCGGGTAGGCGCCGCCGATCTTGATGGTGGTGTCGGTGATGCCGGTGGTCTGCTGACCCCGGCACTCGCCCTCGCCCGCCGAGCTGGTCACCGCGTCGCGACCACCGCAGGCGGTGAGGCTCGCCAGCAGCGCCGCCGCCAGGCCGATGGAACGAATTGCCTTAGTGCGCATGAGTTTTCCCTTTCCGGACGCGTTGTCCGAGCCACTGCGACCACTGGGCGGCCAGACCGGCCAGACCCTTCGGTGCGAGGTACATGACCGCGATGATCAGCAGTCCGAAGATGACGCCGGGGGCGGCCTTGTTGACGTCCTGGGCGAAGCTGGGCACGAACACCACGAACAGCCCGCCCAGCACCGGACCCCACGCGGTGCCAAGCCCGCCGACCACGAGCGCGGCCAGCAGCGTGATCGACAGGGTCACCGCGAAGGAATCGGGCGAGACGTAGGCGATCACCCAGGTGTAGACGCAGCCGCCGACCCCGGCCAGTAGCGCGCTCCACGCGAAGACCAGCGTCTTGTAGTGGGCCAGGTTCACGCCCAGCACCTCGGCGGCGGTCTCGTTGTCGCGCACCGCGTGCAGGGCGCGCCCGACGCGCGAGCGCAGGATGCCGGCGACCAGGGCGAAGCTGAGCACCGCGGTGAGCAGGGCCAGGAAGTACAGCCACTGGTCCTCGGCCAGACCGGTCCAGGCGGGCGGTTGCGGTTTGGCGACCGTGAGGCCCATCGAACCGCCGGTCAGCCCATCGAAGCGCTTGAGCACCGGTACCAGGAAGATCGCGATCGACAGCGTGACCAGGGCCAGGTACAGCCCGCGCAGGCGCAGGGCGGGCACGCCGAGCGCGTAACCGAGCGCGAAGGTGACCAGCGCGGCGAGCGGGACCGTCGCGAAGTAGGGCAGGTTCCAGTCCGAGATCGCGATGGCGGAGGTGTAGGCGCCGACCGCGAAGAAGGCGCCGTGGCCCAGCGAGATCTGGCCGGTGTGGCCGACGAGCAGGTTCAACCCGAGCAGGGTGACCGCGTAGATCATGGCCATGGCGAGCTGGAAGGTGTGGAAGGGGACCAGCTGGAACGGCGCCAGGCAGGCCGCCACCAGCACCACGGTGGTGGCCACCAGGGGCCAGCGCACGGCGCTCAGTCGGTCGGTGATCGTTTTCGCTTGCGGGACAACCGAAGTCGGCGTCGAGGCCGCAATGTTCAACTCGCTCATACTCTTTCCACCGCCGCGTGTCCGAACAGACCTTGCGGGCGCAGGAGCAGCACGCCCAGGATGATCACCAGCGGGACACCGATCTTGAGTTCGGTGCCGATCGCGTCGACGTAAGCGCCGGTGAGGGTTTCGGCCACGCCGACGATCAAGCCGCCCGCGACCGCGCCGCCGGGGGAGTCGAAACCGCCGAGGGTGGCCGCGGCGAAGGCGTAGATCACGACCCCGCCCATCATGTTGGGTTCGAGGAACAGCAGCGGCGCCGACAGGACGCCCGAGACCGCCCCGACCAGTGCGGCCAGGCCCCAGCCCAGCGCGAGCACCGTGCCCACCCGGATTCCGACCAGCTTGGCCGACTGCGGATTACACGCCACCGCGCGCATCGCCAACCCGATCCGGGTGAAGCGGAACAGCAGATACAGCGCGCCCATCGCCGCCGCGACCACCCCGAGAATGCCGAGGCTGCCGTAGCCCACGCTCACCCCGCCGCCACGGAAAGCGCCCTCCGGGAAGGGATTCGGGAACGACTTGGTCTGATACGACCAGATCCAGCCCGCGATGGCGTTCACCGCGAAGAACAGCCCGACCGTGACGATCACCAGCGTGATCTCCGGCGCGCCCTCGACCGGACGGATGATCACCCGCTCGATCAGCATGCCGCCGAGGAACGAGATGACCAGGGTGAGCGGCAGCGCCGCCCAGAACGGCATGAACTGACTCAACTGCCAGGCCAGGAAGGCCGAGAACATGGCCAACTCGCCCTGGGCGAAGTTGACGATGCCGGTGAACCGGTAGATGAGCACCAGGGCCAACGCCAGGCCGGCGTAGATGGCGCCCGCGGACAGGCCCTCGATGAGTTGCTGGAGGAATTCGGTCACGACTGCACCCGGTATCCGAGATAGGAGCGGGTGACCTGCTCGTCGGCTCTGATCTGCGCGGCGGTGCCCGACAGCACGATGCGCCCGGTTTCGAGCACGTGCGCCTGATGGGCCACGCTCAACGCCAGATGGGCGTTCTGTTCGACGACGATCACGGTGGTGTGTTCCTCTTCGTTGATGGTGCGGACGATCCCGAACAGCTCCTGGGTGACCAGCGGGGACAGACCCAGCGAGGGCTCGTCGAGCAGCAGCATCCGCGGGCGCAACATCAGCGCCCGGCCGATCGCGAGCATCTGCTGCTGACCGCCGGACAGTCCGCCCGCCGGGTCGTGCTGCTTGTCGCGCAGGATGGGGAAGTAGTCGTAGACCCGGCGCAGATCGGCCTCCACGCCGGCGCGATCGCGGCGCGGATAGGCGCCAAGGCGCAGGTTCTCGGCCACGGTCAGCGGGCCGAAGGTGCCGCGCCCCTCGGGGACGTGCGCCACGCCAAGGCGCGCCATGGAATCCGGTGTGCGCCCGGCTACTTCGTCACCGTCGAGCACCAGGCTGCCGCGCACCTTGACCATGCCGCACAGCGCGCGCAGCAGGGTGGTCTTGCCCGCGCCGTTGGGTCCCAGGATCGCGCACACCGAACCCCGCTCGACCGAGAAGCTCACGCCGTGTAGGACTTTCGCGCCGCCGTAGCCCGCGTGCAGGTCCTCGACTCGCAGGAATGTGGTCATACCGTCCTCGGGTGTGCTCATACCGACGCACCCAGGTAGGCGCGGATGACGGCCGGATTCTGTTGCACCGCTTCGGGTTCACCCTCGGCGATGACCTGGCCGAACTCGAGGCAGATCACCCGGTCGCAGGTGCCCATCACGAAACCCATGTGGTGTTCGACCACGATCACGGTGAGGTCGAGGTCGGTCTGTAGGGCGCGCAGGCGCTCGGCGAACTCGTCGACCTCGCCGTGGCTCAGTCCGTTCACCGGCTCGTCGAGCAGCAGCAGGCGCGGACGCACCGCCAGCGCCCTGGCCAGTTCGATGCGCTTGAGGGTGCCGAAGGGCAGGCCCGCGGCGGGGTGGTCGGCCACGGCGGTCAGGTCGAGGCGGTCGAGCAGTTCGTCGGCCTCGGCGCGCAGGCGCTTCTCCTCCCGGCGCACCTTCGCCAGTCGCAGCCCGGCCGAGACGAACCCGGCGCAGGCGCGGTGGTGGGCGCCGACGAGGACGTTGTCGCGCACCGACAGCCGGGGGAACAGGCCCAGGTTCTGGAAGGTGCGCGCGATGCCGAGTCCGGCCAGGGCGTCGGGGCGCACGGTCGACAGGTCGGTGTCGAGGTAGCGCATGGTCCCCGAGGTGGGGCGGTAGCGTCGCATCAGGCAGTTGAACAGGGTGGTCTTGCCCGCGCCGTTGGGTCCGATCAGGCCGACCATCTCGCCGGGGGCGACCGTGAACCCGACGTCCTGCAGGGCGGTGATGCCGCCGAAGCGCACCGTCAGGTTGGTTGTCTCGAGCATGCGACGAACGGTAAGTCCGCAGGTAGGGCGACACATCGGACGTTGTGGACCAAGTTCGGGCGCCGTTGATAGTCCGCTGTGGACAATGTGATCTGGTTGACACTGTGATCGGTGACATGCACACTCCCGAGTTATGTCAGCTGGATCGGTTATGTCTGTTTCGTCCGAATCTTCCGAGGTGCGGGCCGAACGCCGACGGATAGCGGGCTGCGCCTACGAGCACGCCGACGAGATCGCCGCCGACGTGATGGCCAGAATTCGCGTCCAACTGCCCGGCTACGCCACCGCCGATCCCGACGTCCTCGACGACGTGCACGACCAACTCGCCCGCCTGAGCCGCACCGGACTCGGCGCGCTGCTCGAACAGCGCCGGGTCTGCCCCGCCGACGTCGCCTACGCCCGCCAGGCGGCAGCACGCCGGGCCCGCACGGGCCTGCCCCTGGTCGACTACATCGCCGCCTTCCGACTCGGTCAGCAGGCCATCTGGAAGTCGCTGCTCGCGCACGCGGGCGATTCCGAGGCCGGGCGCGCGGCGGCGTTGTCGATGGCCGGCCCGCTCGCGCGCTACACCGACCTGATCAGCGCCCAGGCCACCGACGCGTATCTGGAATTCCAGCGCCACGTCGCCGCCGAGAGCGGGCGCGACTCCCAGGCGCTGATGGACGCGCTGCTCGAGGGGGCGCTGCCCACCCGCGGCCCGCACCTGTCGGTGGCCACCGCGCACGGAATCGGCGTCGAACGCACCGCGCCGGTGGTGGTGGTCACCGCGGCGGTGCTCGATCGGGGTGAACAGGGCCCGGATTCGGTCGAAAGGCTCGGGGAGGCACGGCAACTCGTGTCCGCGGCGATCGCGCGATGCACCGTCAACGGGGTGCGCACCCTGTCGGTGGTGCGGGACGCGGAGGTCGTCGCGATCCCCGCGCTGCGGGCGGGCGGTGCGGCCGACGCGCTGTGCGAGCGGCTGCGCGCCCTGCGCGAGAAACTGTGCGCCGAGGGCATCACCCTGGCCATCGGGGTGAGTACGGCGGTCACCGAGGTCGCCCAGATTCCGCGCGCCTACCGCCAGGCCCGCGCCGCGCTGGCCCTGCTGCCCGAGGACGGCGGGGTGCTGGCGCTACCGCAGCTCACCCCGTTCGAGTACCTGATGTTGCGCGCCGACGAGACCACCCGTCAGCTGGTCGACCCGCGCATCGGCAGCGCACTGGCCGAGGACCGTGTGCGTGGCGGCACCCTCGCCGCGACGATCCGCGCGTTCGCCGCCGCCGACATGAACCTGCGCGAGGCCGCCGAGGTACTCCATATCCACCTCAATACGGCCAAGTACCGGCTCGGGCGCATCCACGAACTCACCGGGCGCAATGTGCGTCGGGTCAACGACCTCGTCGAACTGCTGGTGGCCATCGAACTGGGGGCTGTTATAAACGAGGCATGAGCCTGGACCCCGCCGTCGCCGCCCGCCTCAAGCGCACCGAGGACGGACTGATCGCCGCGATCGCGCAGGAGAAGGCGACCGGGGACGTGCTGATGATGGCGTGGATGGACGACGAGGCCCTCGCGCGCACGCTCGAAACCCGCAAGGCGACCTACTATTCGCGGTCGCGACAGCAGTACTGGGTCAAGGGCGAGACCTCCGGGCACACCCAGTACGTGCACGAGGTGCGCCTGGACTGCGACGGCGACACGCTGCTGCTCATCGTCGACCAGGAGGGCGCGGCCTGCCACACCGGCACCCACACCTGCTTCGACACCGACGTGCTGCTCGCCGCGACCTAGGCCGCTATTCGCCGTCGTCGGCCAGGATCTGATTCAGGCGCTCCGACAGGGTCTCGCCGAGCACCGCCAACTGCGCGGTCTGCTTGTCGGTGAGACCGTCGAGCACGAGCCTGCGCACCGCCTCCACGTACCCGGGCGCGGCCTCGATCACCTTCGCGAACCCCGCGTCGGTGAGCACCGCGTACACCCCGCGCCGGCCCGACGTGGTCTCGCGGCGGGCCCAGCCGAGGCGTTCGAGTTTGGACACCACATGCGACAGACGCGATAGCGACGCATTAGCCTTGTGGGCGAGATCACTCAGTTGCAGCCGGTGGCCGGGCTCCTGGGAGAGCAGGCTGAGCACCCGGAATTCGAAATGGGTGAGCCCGGACTCACGCTGTAGGCGGGTGTCCAACGCGCCGGGAATCCGGGTCATGAGCGCGACGATCGCCTGCCAGGCGCGCTGTTCGACCGGGTCTAACCACTGGGTCATCGCCGGGACTGTCTCGCGGCCGAGCGACGGGGTTGTGCGCGCACCTGATCGAGTTTGCCACGACGTCGCTACGACGTCCGCGAGATGGTGGCGGTCGTGAGGTCACTCACACCGCCGTGCAAGGGGGTATCGGGTGTCAGTTCTCGCCGGTCATCGGCGGATTCGCCGGTGCCTTCGGCTTTTCGGCGGCCTTGGTGGCACGACGGCGATCGATGCCGCGCTTGCCCATCAGCGCGAGCAGCAGCACGAACAGGGCCGCGGCGGTGATGGCGCCGACCAGGTTGGCGCCGCGGAAGGCGGGCGCCTCGACATCGAGCACCCGTTCACCCGCGTGCGCGGCGTTGCTGCCGCCGAGCACGATCGTCAGCGTCATCAGGTTCGGTGTGGCCGCCACCAGCGCGATGATCACCGACGCACCGGCGATGAACTTGCCGCCCTTGCGTTTCCACACGCGCACCGCGAAGACCAACAGCAGCAGCGGCACCAGCGTGAACACCAGGCCGTAGACCAGGCCCCACCAGATGCCGGAGCTGAAACTGCCGTGCACGGTGTTGGCGATGCGCTGGGCCCACCAGCGCGGAATGAACGACGCCAGGATGAAATAGGCGATGACCAGAACCACGATCACGGCGAGCACCAGGATCGCCCGGTTGCGCCATACATGGGACTGGTGACCGCTCGACTGCACCTCGCCGGTTGTCATCTGCCCAGCGTAGGCGCGTTCGCCGCGCCGGACGTCGAACCCGCCGCCCGGCGTTTCGCGTTCGGAACTACTCGGCGGCGGTGGCCCGCTCCCGCAGGAAGGCCAAGGCCTGATCGGCGTGCACGGCCGCGCGCAGCTCACCGGTGACGACCTTCAGGATCGTGCGATCGGTGTCGATGACGAAGGTGTGCCGCTTGACCGGGGCGAGTTTGCCCAGCAGGCCGCGCTTGACCCCGAACTCGGCGGCCACCACGCCGTCGACATCGGACAGCACCGGGTAGTCCAGGCGCTGCTTGGCGGCGAAACCGGCCTGCACCTCGGTGCTGTCGGTGCTGATGCCGACGCACTGGGCGCCCAGCGCCGCGAACTCCGCGCTCAGATCACGGAAATGGCAGGCCTCGGCGGTGCACACGGGGGTGTTGGCGGCCGGGTAGAAGAACAGCACCAGCGGGCCGTCGGCGAGCAGGCCGTCCAGGGAACGGAGCTGGGCGGACTGATCGGGAAGC
The DNA here is from genome assembly GCF_042658545.1 of Nocardia lasii. NCBI lineage: Bacteria > Bacillati > Actinomycetota > Actinomycetes > Mycobacteriales > Nocardiaceae > Nocardia > Nocardia lasii. The sequence continues at coordinate 136,540 of NZ_JBHSQN010000017.1, read as the reverse complement.
TCGAACTGTGGAGCGCGCTGGCCTGGCTGCATGCCCCGACCTTAACGCGACAGATCGGGTCCGCGCGCGCGGACGCTCGCGGGCCTGGGATGATGGGCCCATGCAGGGCGCGTCGACACCAACCACCACGACCCGCGAACAGTTCCGGCTGCTCGCCGCCGAGCACCGGGTCGTCCCGGTGACCCGAAAAGTGCTGGCGGACTCCGAGACTCCGCTCTCGGCCTACTCCAAGCTGGCAGGCGACCGGCCGGGCACTTTCCTGTTCGAGTCCGCCGAGAACGGGCGGTCGTGGTCGCGCTGGTCGTTCATCGGCGCCGGTTCGCCCTCGGCGCTGACCGTGGTCGACGGTGAGGCGGCGTGGCTGGGCACCGTGCCCGCCGACGCCCCCACCGGCGGCGACCCGCTGCGCGTGCTGCACGAGACCCTCGAACTGCTGCGCACCGAACGCCTGCCCGGCCTGCCGCCGCTCACCGGCGGCATGGTCGGCTACCTCGGCTACGACGCGGTGCGCCGGATCGAACGGCTGCCCGAGCACGCCACCGACGATCTCGGCCTGCCCGAGCTGGTGCTGATGCTGGCCACCGACCTGGCCGCGTTCGACCATCACGAGGGCGCGATCACCCTCATCGCCAACGCCGTGAACTGGAACGGCACCGACTCCGGCGTCGACGCCGCCTACGACGACGCGGTGGCCCGGCTCGACAAGATGACCGCCGCGCTGGCCAGCCCCGCGCCCTCCACGGTCGCGGTCTTCGACCAGCCCGAACCGCAGTTCCTGCGCAGGCGAACCACCGAGGAGTTCGGCGCGGGCGTGCGCCGCCTGATCAAGGAGATCGAGGCGGGCGAGGCATTCCAGGTGGTGCTCTCGCAGCGTTTCGAGATGGACTACAGCGGGTCGCCGCTGGCGGTCTACCGGATGCTGCGCGCCTCGAACCCGAGCCCGTACATGTATCTGATGCACATTCCCGACGGCGACGGCGGCACCGCGTTCTCCATCGTCGGATCGAGCCCGGAATCGCTGGTCACCGTCAAGGACGGGGTGGCCACCACCCATCCGATCGCAGGCACCCGGTGGCGCGGGGCCAGTGCCGAGGACGACATCCTGCTCGAGAAGGACCTGCTCGCCGACGACAAGGAGAACGCCGAGCACCTGATGCTCGTCGACCTGGGCCGCAACGATCTGGGCCGGGTCTGTCGACCGGGCACGGTCAAGGTCACCCAGTACCGCCACGTCGAGCGCTACAGCCACGTGATGCACCTGGTCTCCACGGTGTCCGGGCAGCTCGCCGCGGGCAAGGTCGCCCTCGACGCGGTGCGCGCCTGCTTCCCGGCGGGCACGCTCTCGGGCGCGCCCAAGGTGCGGGCGATGGAACTCATCGAGGAGCTGGAACCGACCCGGCGCGGCATCTACGGCGGCGTGGTCGGCTACCTCGACTTCGCCGGCGACGCCGACACCGCCATCGCCATCCGCACCGCGCTGCTCAAGAACGGCACCGCCTACGTGCAGGCGGGCGCGGGCGTGGTCGCCGACTCCGACCCGGTCGCCGAGGACACCGAGGCCCGCAACAAGGCCATGGCGGTGCTCAAGGCGATCGCGGCCGCGCAGACGCTGCGCACCTACGAGGGCGGGGATCTATGACGGCCGCGCCCGACTCTGCCTCCGCCGGACCGGCACCCGCCGCGAAACCGGTCGTTCCGGTAGTCCTGCTGGCCGCGGCCGCGGCCGGGCTGTGGGCGGCCTCGCGGATGACCTGGGTGACCGTGTACTCCGCCGACGGGCTCACCGAACCGCGCACCGACAACATCGACGGCGCCGTCTGGTTCGGGGCGCTCACCCCGCTCGCGCTGGTCCTGCTCGCCTCGATCGCGGCGGTGTTCGCGGTCAAGGGCGTGCTGCGGCAACTGCTCGGGGTGGTGATCTCGGTGGTGGCCGCGGTCGCCGCGGTGCCGGGCTTCGCGCTGACGGTGGGCGCGGGCCGCACCCCCGAACGCGGGGCGCAACTGGCCGAACTGCCGGTGCGCGCGGTCGTGAGCAGCGCGCAGGCGCATCTGGGTCCGGCGCTGCTGTCGATCCTGGCCGCGATCCTGGCCCTGGCCGCGGGCATCCTGCTCACCCGGCGGGCAGGCGATCGCGGCGGCGACTCCGGCAAGTACGACAACCCGGTGTTCCGGCGGGCCGAGGCCAGCGCCCAGGTGAGCCGAGCACAGGGCGACACCGCCGCCCCGCTGTCGGACCGCGTGCTCTGGGACGCGCTCGACGCGGGCACCGATCCCACCGACGACACCGACACCGCGCCCGGCGAACACCGACGGTGACCGCCGGGGGAGTGACCCCCGCCGCAGTGACACCTGTGGCGTCCCCTTATTCTTGATCAGCATCGGTGAGACAGCGCCCGAGGGGACTCTCGGGCGAGAAGTGCGTCTCCCCAGAAAGGATTCGAGCCAGATGACGGTACTCGACTCGATTCTCGACGGGGTCCGGGCGGATGTTGCCGCTCGCGAAGCCCTCCTCGATTTTCAAGCGATCAAAGCCGCGGCCGCTGCGGTCAAGGCCCCGCTGGACGCGCACGCCGCGCTGCACGAGGACGGCATCGGTGTCATCGCGGAGGTGAAGCGCGCGAGTCCGTCCAAGGGCGCGCTGGCCGATATCCCCGATCCCGCCGTGCTGGCCAAGGCCTACGAGGACGGCGGCGCGCGGATCATCAGCGTGCTCACCGAGGGCCGCCGCTTCGGTGGCTCGCTCGACGACCTCGACGCCGTGCGCGCCGCCGTGAACATCCCGGTGCTGCGCAAGGACTTCGTCGTCGGCCCGTACCAGATCCACGAGGCCCGTGCCCACGGCGCCGACGTGATCCTGCTGATCGTGGCCGCCCTCGAACAGGACGTGCTCGCCTCGCTCATCGACCGCACCGAATCCCTGGGCATGACCGCCCTGGTGGAGGTGCACACCGAGGAGGAGGCCGATCGCGCGCTCGAGGCCGGTGCCTCGGTGATCGGCGTCAACGCCCGCAACCTCAAGACCCTCGAGGTCGACCGCGACGTGTTCGCGCGGATCGCGCCCGGCCTGCCCTCAGAGGTCATCCGGGTGGCCGAGTCCGGCATCCGCGGCACCGCCGACCTGCTCGCCTACGCCGGCGCGGGCGCCGACGCCGTGCTCGTCGGCGAGGGCCTGGTGACCAGCGGCAACCCGCGTTCGGCGGTGTCGGAGCTGGTGACCGCGGGCACCCACCCGTCCTGCCCGAAGCCGGCCCGGCGGAGCATTCGGTGACGGTGCTGCCCCCGGCGAGCGCCGGTGTCGCCCAGCATTCCGACTACGAACCCGACGCGGGCGGCCACTTCGGCGTCTACGGCGGACGTCACGTCCCCGAGGCGCTGATGGCGGTGATCGAGGAGGTCACCGCCGAGTACGACAAGGTCCGCTCCGATCGCACCTTCCTCGACGAGCTCGACCGGCTCCAGCGCGACTACACCGGGCGCCCGTCGCCGGTGTTCGAGTGCACGCGACTGGCCGAACACGCCGGTGGCGCCCGGATCTTCCTCAAGCGGGAAGACCTCAACCACACCGGCTCGCACAAGATCAACAACGTGCTCGGCCAGGTCCTGCTCGCCAAGCGGATGGGCAAGACCCGCGTGATCGCCGAGACCGGCGCCGGTCAGCACGGCGTCGCCACCGCGACCGCGTGCGCGCTGCTCGGCATCGACTGCGTGATCTACATGGGCGCGGTCGACACCGCCCGCCAGGCGCTGAACGTGGCCCGGATGCGCCTGCTCGGCGCCGAGGTGATCCCGGTGACCTCGGGTTCGGAGACGCTCAAGGACGCCATCAACGAGGCGTTGCGCGACTGGGTCAGCCACGCCGACGACACCTTCTACTGCTTCGGCACCGCCGCGGGCCCGCACCCGTTCCCGCTGCTGGTGCGCGATTTCCAGCGCGTGATCGGGCTCGAGGCCCGCGAACAGATCCAACTGCCCGAGCAGGCCGGGCGCCTGCCCGACGCGGTCGTGGCCTGCGTCGGCGGCGGCTCCAACGCCATCGGCATCTTCCACGCCTTCATCCCCGACGCCGGAGTTCGCCTCGTCGGTTTCGAAGCGGCCGGTGACGGCGTCGAAACCGGAAGGCACGCAGCCACTTTCACCGGCGGCACCCCCGGCGCGTTCCAGGGCGCCTACTCGTACCTGCTCCAGGACGAGGACGGCCAGACCATCGAATCGCATTCGATCTCGGCCGGTCTGGACTACCCGGGCGTCGGCCCCGAACACGCCCACCTCAAGGACATCGGTCGCGCCGAATACCGGCCGATCACCGACACCGAGGCGATGGACGCCCTGCTGCTGCTCTCGCGCTCCGAGGGCATCATCCCGGCGATCGAGTCCGCGCACGCCGTCGCCGGCGCGCTGAAACTGGGCCGCGAGCTCGGTGAAGGCGCGGTCGTCCTGGTCAACCTGTCCGGTCGTGGCGACAAGGACATGGACACCGCCGGGCGCTGGTTCGGACTGTTCGACGACGATGCCGAGGAGCACAAGCAGTGAGCCAGCGAGTCAGCACCGTGGCCGTGGCCGCGACGATCGTCAGCGAGGAACAGTCGTGAGTCAGCAGTCCCGTCTTGCGAACACCTTCGCCGCCGCGCGCAGCGAAGGCCGGGCTGCCCTGATCGGCTACCTGCCCGCCGGTTACCCCGACCTCGCCGGATCCATCGCCGCGTGCCGGGCGCTCGTCGAATCCGGTTGCGACATCGTCGAAGTGGGCGTCGCCTACTCCGACCCGGTGATGGACGGCCCGGTCATCCAGGCCGCCGCCGAACAGGCCCTGCGTAGCGGCGTGCGGGTGCGCGACGTGTTCTCCGTGGTCGAGGCGATCACCGACGCCGGTGGTCAGGCCGTGGTCATGAGCTACTGGAACCCGGTACTCAAGTACGGCGTCGACACCTTCGCCCGCGACCTGGCCGCCGCCGGTGGCGCCGGCGTGATCACCCCCAACCTGATCCCCGACGAGGCCGACGACTGGTTCGTCGCCTCGGCCACCCACAACCTGGACCGCATCTTCCTCGTCGCCCCGTCCTCGACCGAAGAGCGCCTGGTCAAAACCCTCGAAGCCTCGAGCGGTTTCATCTACGCGGCCTCCACCATGGGCGTCACCGGCGCCCGCGACGCCGTCTCCTCGGCCGCCCCCGCCCTCTGCGCCCGCATCCGCGCCCACTCCGACATCCCCATCGGCGTCGGCCTCGGCGTCCGCTCCGGCGCCCAGGCCGCCGAGATCGCCGCCTACGCCGACGGCGTCATCGTCGGCTCGGCCCTGGTCTCAGCGGTCCCCGAAGGACTCGACGCGGTCCGCGCCCTGACCTCGGAACTGGCCGAAGGCGTCCGCTCAGCCCGCCTCTCCGCGAATTCCGGTTAGTCCGGGCCGAGCCTGCGGCTCCGCTACGACTTCACCGAAACCCCGATCGCCCGAGTGATTGCCATTCACTCGGGCGATTGTAGTTGTGAGCGCCGTTGTTCAGGCTTGAAAATTGCCCGAATTAATCCAGATCCCGCTCCGACGGTGCCGGGTCATTGCTGTGCCCACAGTTCTCATCGCCATCGCGTCCCGTTTCCCGTCCGTCACTGTCACCGAGTAATCCGCCTTGTTGATTGTCAGAGCCCGATCGAGGTTGCGATCTGCCCCGCCGAACCGATATGTCACTTCCTGATCGGTCTCCGACTCCAGTCGGAAGCGGAGGTACATTGCCATTGAATACCTCTAATTCATCGAGCCGCGCATAGTATTCGAAATGCCCAGTGGCTTAGCCAAGCACTATGGGTTGTTCTCCCTGTTTTTCCTGCGATCGGAAAGAAATTGCACTGCGAGTTCCCGTTTCCGGGGATCCGGTGCGGCGGCCCGATATCCGCAGGTTTCGATATGGGATAGTAGATCGTCTTCAGGGGTGATCCCATACTCTTCGAGATAGTACCTGGTTGCGGCAGTCCATATCCAACTGCCGTCGGTTCTGAAAACGCGTGGGACGACCTTTCCTTTGGCTGGGTCTATCTGATCCCTCGACATTCCGTTCGCGGCCCGAACGGGTGCCCCGCCTCGGAGAAAAGTCAGGATCTGTTCTTTTTCCTCAGGGTCGGTAATTATTCGTCGGGACGTGGCTGTCAGTCGAACTCGATCAATCTTCAGTGTTCGTCCTTTCTGGGCGGGAACAGGGGTCGTATCCGCGTCAGGACTGGATTATTCCGCCCTCTGGCCAGTCACGCTCCATCCGCATCCTGTGCAGAATCCTGCCCGCCGTTGCCCGTGCCATCCCGTCCAGTGGACTGTCGGTCGTCCGAAACTCGCGAGTATGCACCACATCGCCGCGGCTTCGGTGGTTGAGGATGCGGGAGTCGTCTCAGCCTCGAGCCTGGTGATCCCGGAAGGTCGTGACGCCGTGCGCGCCCTGACACGGTCCTGGGCGGGAGATCTCAGACCAGCCAGGATTTGCCCTGATAGAAGCGGTCTTCATCGTCGGGTTCGTCAGGTTGGTGGATCGCGTCACGGTCAGGTTTGCGCGAACGGGGAAGAATCGTCGGCGGTTGCTGCGCGGGCACCTGTGGTTCGGTAGTAACGAAGTCGGGTTCGCTGGGCGCAGCGGCTGCCGGTTCCGGGTCCGGGAATCGCTCGTTGTACTGCTCGATAATGCTGTGCGCCGGACCGGTGTCGCCGACAGTGTCGGTGACGAGCCCGGTGATGCGGTCACGAAGCTTCACCTGCGCTCGCTGAATGCACGCCATCAGTTCCGCGGCGATGGTGGCCGGGTCGGCCCCGCGAGTGGTCGGCGCCAGGATGATCGCCGTAGGGGAACCATTCGCGTCGAGAGTGACGCTGATCTTGCCATCGGTGGAGGTGTCGGTGACCGAGACAGCGTCCATCTGAGTTTTGAGGTCGGTGAATCGCTGGGCGGTGCGTTCCAGGTCCGCCGCCCACGCGTACAGATCGTCGGGGGTCGGGGCGTCGGTGGCGGACATCGGGCTCCTCGGTTCTGTGTTGTCAGTGGGCGGTGGCGCCGGTGGTTTCGGCGCGGTAGACGCCGTCAACGAGATCTTTGAGAACGACTGCCCAGGCACCGAGGTCCAGCACGGCTTTCTTCAAGCCGTCCATCAGCTTTGCGACCGTGGCAACGACGGACGCGATCTTCGTGGTGGCTTGGGCGATGACCAGCGGTGTCGCGGTTCCCACACTGACCATTAGTTCGACTGTCCACGAAATCATCGCACCGGCGATCGCGGAGAGTAGGTCGCGAACGGCGGTACGGACACCTGTGACGATCTCCGCCATTTTCATCGTCGCGACCGAGGTACCATAGGCGGCTCCCGCCGCCGCGTCCGCTTGCGCTATGAGTTCTGCGGCCTTGGTGCGGTACGCGGTCGAGGCCGCACCCTCCCAGCTCGTGGTTCCCGTATCCACTGCGGCCTGGAGATCGTCACGGACGGCGATCATGTGCTGCTGAATGTTCACCCACGACGCGGCGTATTCCTTGACCATCGCGGGGTTGCCGGTCACCGATTCGAGCGCCTTCCGAGCGGGCTCGACATGCTCGAGCATCCAGGAAATGATCTGTCCACCGATATAGGCGATCGGATCGGTCATGGCGGACGAGATGTCGAGCCCAGCGGCGGCCGCGCCGAGGATGACCAGACCGACATCGCCCTTCTCGAGTCCTTCGCTGATCTCCCAGACGGCCTCGGCGGTCGTCAAACCGGTGCCCATTCCCATAGGCGTCGCGGTGGTGATCTCCAAGTTCGCGGGTCGTGGCCCGATGTTGAAAGGCCCTAGGTAGATCGACTCCGCTGGCTGATACTGACTGCGGTGGTCGGTTCCTGTGGTGACCAGGTTGTTCGTGGTCGAAGGATCGTCGAATCCCATCCCTGCCCCCTACTTCTGCTTCTCGGCTGCGGCGCTAACCGCCGAGTTGTCCGGTGGCGTTGTCGAGTTCGCGTGCGTGAGAGTTGTCGACGGAATCGTAGCTATCGGCGCACACATCGAGGTTGGCGACCGTCGTACTCATTTTCGCGCTGAGTGTGCGCAGCAGTGTCGTCGTGCTCACGTGCACATCATCGAGCATCGCCGCGAATGGTAGACAGAATATGCCGTACGCGTCGTCCAGGCCCACAATATGATTCGCGGCCGCCAGACCGTAATCGACATTGCCGCGCTGCTGGTCGACAGCGGCACTGTGGCGTCGAAGTTCGGTGGTGTCGACAGACACGCTGGCGCCATCAACTGAAATCGGTTCCATCCCCACCCAGTCCGTTCGCTCCGTACCCTGGTCGCCGCCGTCTCCGGCGGAGCTCCCGGCACAGTAGCAGTTTCCGGTCGTCGGTGGTCGGCCACCGGTCGAGGCGGTTCGAGTCGCCTGCGGAGATCCCGGCGGTGTTGTGGTCCCGGAGCCGACTGCGCGACGATGGGTTGGCTGCGCGGGCGGGTACGAGGCTATTTCGGATGGGGGAAGGTGACAGGATGATGGTGGATGGGGCGGTGCGGGATTCGTTGGGGTGGGCGTGGGTGTTTCCGTTGCCGGGGCATGGGTGGGCTGATCCGTATGCCGCGCGGGTGTTGCGGGAGCGGTGGCCGGGGGTTGCTCGACGGCTGGGGTGGGCGTTCGTTGTGACGCCTGCGGTGGCTGCTGTGATCACGCTGGGTGCGGTTCTCACCGCGCCGAGGGCGCTGATGGTGGTGTTGTTGCCGGTCCATGTCGTGGTTCTGAGCGTGGTGTTCGCGGGTGTGAACTGGTGTGTGCGGGGATCGCTGTGGCCACCGCGATCGTGGCGGCTGATGGCGTGCGCGATGCTGACCCCGGTGGTGCTGCTCCTTGTGGAAGTCAGTGCTGCCTCGAAATATGGCTACGGGCAATGGGATCCGACCTGGCCGTCCCTGATCTGGGTGGTCGCCGCGGTGGTGGCGTGGTTGTTCGCGCGGTCGGCATTCCTGCACATCTTCGATGTCCACGTCATTTTTCTGGCCGAGTCCGGCGACGATGTGTTGCTGGCTCGCCAGCTCGTCGGCGACGAAAAGGGGATGGACCCGGCCTACCCGGCATGGAGCGGCCATGTTGTCGTCGATGTCGTGTTGAAAGACGCTGGTCTCGTCGTTCACGCGACCGTGACAGGGGGATCGCAGTCCACCCGCCGGGTGTTCGAAAGAACATTGCGTCGGATCGAACTCGGGACTGTCACCCGAGTTGTCGAACGCCGATTCCCCGCGGGCAAGACACAGTTCACCTGGTATGCGCTGCCGACCGGGCGGACGCTGCACGCCGCCACGGCGGGCACGGTGGTGGTGACGACATCGCAATCCGGACTGACCTTGACGATCCCCACCGACCGGCCCGAGTTGATCGGTGAGGCGATCCGCCGTCGACTCCGGGGTTCCGCTGGGCCCAACGGGCCGCGCTGGTGACCGTCGATGGTCGGTGACGCGGGAGCCTTGTTGATCGGCCGGATTGCCGGTGGCACAGACGTTCTCGCGTAGGTCGCGGCAGGTCGGCGGCTCGGGGTGGGGCCGGGGGTAGGGTGATCGCCACGTGATTCGAGATCGGTGGGAACCGGGAGCCTGTTCGGTGCGTCCAAGTAGATGACGGGGATGCTCGGGTCGGTTGGCGAGGGAGAGCTATGCGAAGTAGTCGGGTGGTTTCGGCCGTCGTTGGTGGGGTTCTGGTGCTGTCGGGGGTGGTCGGGTGCGGTGGTTCTACGGAAGGGGCGGCGAAGCCGACTACTCGCAATATCGACGAGATCATCGTGTACAACGTGTGTCGGGATCCGGGGATCAGTGATGAGGCGTTGCGGGCGGCGGGGTTGGATCCGGCGACGAAGAGTGTTTTCACTGATCCGCCGACGGGGGTGTCGAGCTTTCGGGCGTGTAGGTGGCACCCACTCGATGATCGGTTCGGCCCGATGAACTATGTGGTGTACGTCTACTCGACGAGTCATACCTTGCAGGAGTTACGCGCGAAGGAAAGCGCAACTGTGCTGGGTGAGACAACCGTCAACGGCCGACCAGGGCTGATCAGTAAGGAGCGGGGCAACCCTGACGGGTGCTACGTCGACTTCAACGCTGAACAAGGCATGTTCCAGGTCAGTGTCGGATGGCTCAGTGAGTACAAGTCCCGTGCTGGCGACACCTGCGAGATCGCAGCTCGCCATGCCGGGTTGCTGGAGCCGTCGCTGCCGAAGTAATCTGTCGAGATTCGGTGAGGGGAGTCGTCGTATGAGCGGGACCGAGAACCAACATGCCTATTGGACTCAACTGGCGCAGAAAGCGGTCGCCGGGGAGCTTCGTGTAGAACCCGAACTCGGGGAAGCGCTTCGTGCGGCCGCGAAGGTGTACGCCGAAGGGCTGACAGCGGCCAGGGCTAACACAGCCCAGCTGGGCAACCTGTCCGGTTGGAGTTCATTGCCCTCGGCAGTAGCCTTGCGCGTCAAATTCGAGCAGAAAGGCGTCGGCGGCGGTTCCGACCCCAATGACAATGCCGCACAACGCATTCAAGACCACATAGACATCGCCTGGTTACAGCACGACACTTTCGCCGCCGCGATCGGCAAAATCGAACTCGTCGACGAACAGCGCGCGGCCCAGCTACGGGCGGTCGGGGGGAGCGTCTGATGGGCTGGTCGTGGCAGGAAACCGTGGGGCTCATCCCCATCGCGGGCACCTATCTCGCGGGCGGTATCGGCGGGCACCGGGAATCGCATGAGGCCGCGACCGAGCGTGGTCGGTTGGGCGACGGCGCCTCGAATCAGTGGTCTCCTGATCGCTCCATCATCAACAACGAGTACCAGCGGCTCGGCGCCGACTTCACCGGAACCGTCGCCGGGAGGGTGGTGGAGCCCGAAGGTTTCGGGTCATGGCCGCACTGGAAGATCTACGCCTACCTCAACGGCGCCGAGGGCGAACCCGGAGTGTCGGCCGCCGACATCAATGCCGGAGCCGACGCTTGGCGTCGGTTGACGACCACGGTCGACGACCTCGTCACGACCTACGACGCCACGATCTCGCGGGTGATCGGCGAGATGTGGTCCGGTCAGGCCGCCAACGCCGCCGTCGACGGTGTGCGCGAGTACGCCACCCAGGCCAAGCAACTGCCGGTCGCGTTCCAGCTCGTCGCCAACGGGATCGACCTGATGGAGGGGTACCTCGCCCAGGCCAAGATGGCCATTCCCGAACCCGAGGAGCTCAACACCTGGGACCACCTCGCGGCGATGATTCCGGGCAACGGGCTGCTCAAGGGCGACCGGCATCAGTACAACGAAGCCGAGGCCGCCGCCCAGCAGATCATGACCACCCTCTATTCCCCCGGTTCCGTGCAGGTCGACGGCCAGACCCCGGTCCTGCCCGTCGCCAAGAACACGTTCGGTGGGCTCGGCGACGGAGATCCCAACGGCGGCAGTCCCGGAACGAACCCGCAGGGGAACGGAGGCAGTCCCGGCGCGCCGACGAATCCGGCGACGACCACCGATCCCACCGCCACGAACCCGGCCGCCGGTGAGCCGGAATCGGTCGACCCGAGCGCGCAGAATCCGGCCGACACCGACCCCGACACCGATACCGACACCGACGACACGACACCGTCCGCGACCACCCCGGAAACGACACCGACCACTCCCGCCGGCACTCCGACCGGCGGCGCACCGGGTTCCGGGGCGCCGGGCACGGGCGGGCCCGGCTCGGGTTCGCCCTCCGGTGGCGCGCCCGGTGCGGGGGCGCCCGGTGCGGGCAGCCCGGTCGCGGGTGCGGTCCAACCGGGTACGCCCGGCGCGGGAGTCGCCGGCGGAGCGGGCAATTCGGCCGCCGCCGCCCGAGGCGCGAACTCGGGAATGCGCGGAATGCCCGGCATGATGGGTGGTGGCGGCGGGCGCGGTCAGGGCGGCGACGACGAGACCGAACGAAAAACGCCGGACTACCTCATTCACGAGCGCGAGTCCGAGCTGATCGGGAACCTTCCCCCTGTGCTGCCACCGGGCGGGGTCATCGGTTGACCGACAGCCTCGCACCCGGACTCGGCTACCAGCTCGACGGTCTCACCTTCCAGCTCGCCCTCGAGGCCAACCGTCGCGACCGGTTCCCGTACCCCTTGAGCTATCGCCGCGAGTTCACCACCTATCGCGCCGACGACGAGCGCCGCCGCGGCGAAGCGGGAACGCGTCTGCGCCGGATCTACGACGAACAGCTCCACGCCGTGTTCCAGGTGCTCCTGGAACCTCGGGTGCGTGTCGAAATCGAAGGCGTGCACGGACCACAGTCCCAGGTCCTGCGCGTTCTCGCCGGCATCGCGGGTCCGATCGCGGTGCTGGCGGTCCAGCAGCCCGGTCCCACCCCCGCCCACGGGGGCGACATCGCGTTGTCGACCCACCGCAGCACCGGCATCGCCGCCGACATCACCGCCCGGATCCCGCGGTTGCGGGCGGGCAGCCAACCCCGGTTCGAGGGCCGACGCGGAGATCTCGAGACCCCCGTCTACTCCCGCCACCCCACGCAGTTGTCCCCGACCGAACAGCTGCGACGCTTCTTCCATCGCCCGCGCGGTGGCGGCGGGGAGATCACCGTCTACCCGGGCTATCAGCTCGACTCGCGCCCGACCGACGATGGGCGGGCGTTCTGCTGGCTCGACTATCCCGACGACGGCCGCTACCTGCTGCAGAACCACGACAGCGAGAACTTCACTGTCATCCCCGGCGGGCCGGAAGAGCTCATGCGCCAGATCGGCGCCCGGATCGACGTGCTGAGTCGCCCGCAGCCAACCGCCTGGTGAACGACCGCGCCGGCCGGTCGGGCGGCGTCGACCTCGGCGCGAGTGGAGAATCCAGCCCGATCCCGGTCCGCCCGGTGGTGTTCGGCGCGCTCGGCGGGACCGCGTGGGGTGGGGGTTCGTCGGGGTTGTCGTCATGTGGGGGACCACAAGCATTCGGGTCACGGTCACCCGTTGGTGCGGGGCTGAACTAACGTGGTGGCCGTGAACTCAGTCCTGGCCTATATTCCGAGTCCGCCGCAGGGTGTCTGGCATCTCGGGCCCTTTCCGCTGCGGGCGTACGCGCTGTTCATCATTCTCGGGATCGTCGTCGCCATCTGGTGGGGTGAGCGGCGCTGGCAGGCCCGCGGTGGGCAGGCGGGCGCGGTGCTCGATGTCGCGATGTTCGCGGTGCCGTTCGGGCTGATCGGCGGGCGGGCCTACCACGTGGCCACCGACTGGCAGAAGTACTTCGGCGAGGGCAAGAATCCGGTCGAGGCGCTGTATGTGTGGCAGGGCGGGCTCGGCATCTGGGGCGCGGTGGCCTTCGGCGCGGTCGGCGCCTGGATCGGCTGCCGGATCTACAAGATCCCGCTGCCCGCGCTCGGCGACGCGATCGCGCCCGGGGTGCTGTTGGCCCAGGCCATCGGCCGCCTCGGCAACTACTTCAACCAGGAACTCTACGGTCGCCCGACCGAACTGCCGTGGGGTCTCGAGATCTACGAGCGGTTCGATCCCGAGACCGGCGCGCGCGACATGATGAACGGGGTGTCGACCGGGCGGGTGCTCGAGGTCGTGCAGCCGACGTTCCTCTACGAGCTGCTGTGGAACGTGCTGATCGTGATCGCGCTGGTGCAGATCGACAAGCGCTTCAAGATCGGCCACGGCCGCCTGTTCGCCCTCTACGTGGCCGGATACAGCTTCGGGCGCTTCTTCGTGGAGTTGCTGCGCAGCGACGAGGCGACCCACATTCTCGGCATCAGGATCAACTCCTTCACCGCCGCGCTCGTCTTCCTCGGGGCCATGGCGTATTTCGCGCTGGCGACCAAGGGTCGGGAGAATCCGTCGATGTTGCAGCCCGCGCTGGTCGAGGGGTTGCGGCCGTGGCCGTGGCAGATCGCCGAGCTTCGTGCGCTCGGGGCCGCCGAGAACGCGGTCGCCGACGGTGGTGTCGACATCAGCAAGAAGTCGGATTCGGTTGCGGCCGAGGATGATTCGGCGAAGGAAGGCACCGCCGAGACACAGTCCGAGATCGCCGCGGTGGCCGCGGCGGAAACCGAGCCCGCCGCCGCGAAGGATTCGGTCGACGAGGACGCGGAATCGACGAAATCGGGTGCGAAGAAGTCCTGAGGCAACATCGCCGCTGTCCACCGCGATAACAGTGGACAGCGGTGCGCGTTCGATCGGGTGGTACCCGAGAAGACAACTGTGGGCAGTACCGGCGAGAATGTGCCGTGATCGTCGCGGGCGCACCGCCGTTCGGCCGATCGCCACTGGCCGGGGGCCACAACGGGTACCCGCACGAATGAGGAGGACATTTAGTGACAGACCCCTACAATCCCAATCCGCAGTACGGTCCTGACCTGAGCAAGCAGCCCGACTCCGGCTCGCAGCCGCAGTACGGCCAGCCCGCCTACGGTCAGCCCTCGGATCCGTACGCCCAGCAGCCCGGCTACGGCCAGCCGCAGCAGCCCGCCTACGGGCAGCCGCAGTACGGCCAGCCCGCTGACCCGTACGCGCAGCCGCAGCCCGGCTACGGCCAGCCGCAGTACGGCGGGATGCCACAGGGGTACAACCCGAACGATCCCGAAGCCCCCTACGGCCGGGACATGTACGGCGTGCCGTTCTCGGACAAGCAGAAGCTGATGGCGGGTCTGCTGCAGATCTTCCTCGGCGGCTTCGGCGTCGGCCGCTTCTACCTGGGCTACACCGGCATCGGTATCGCCCAGATCGCCGTCACCTGGCTGACCTGCGGCATCGGCGCCATCTGGCCGCTGATCGACGGCATCATGATGATCACCGGCAAGGTCCCCGACGTCCAGGGCCGCCCCCTGCGCGACTGATCACTTCCGCCGAACGAACGGGTGTCCCGCATGCGCGGGGCACCCGTTTCGCGTCGGGGGGACCGAGTTCGGATCACGGTGAGTGAAACTGTGGGGTGCTTCGCGGGCAGGCCGTAGCGTCGCTTGGCCTGCGCGTGCTCTGAACGCGCAGCGGAGAAAGGGATGTTCGTGCGCAAATTCATTGCCGCCGCCGTGCTCGCTGTCGTCGCCGCGACGGGTCTGTCGGCCTGCTCGTCCTCGTCGGACCCGAATGTGCTCAAGATCGGGACCGAGGGGACCTACGCGCCGTTCAGTTACCAGGAGAACGGCACGCTCACCGGGTACGACGTCGAGGTCGCGCGGGCGATCGGCGAGAAGCTCGGCAAGCAGGTCGAATTCGTGCAGACCCCGTGGGACTCGATCTTCGCGGGCCTCGAGTCGAAGCGGTTCGATCTGGTCGCCAACCAGGTGACGGTGAACCCGGAGCGCACCGCCAAATACGCGCTGTCGCAGCCGTATACGACCTCCGAGGGCGTGGTCGTGACCAAGGCCGACAACACCGACATCACCTCGCTGGCGAGCCTGGCGGGCAAGACCACCGCGCAGTCGGCCACCAGCAACTGGAGCAAGGTCGCCGCAGGCGCCGGCGCGAAGGTCGAGGCGGTCGAGGGTTTCGTGCAGGCCGTGCAGCTGCTCAAGGCCGGGCGCGTGGACGCGACCGTCAACGACACGCTCGCCGTGGGTGAGTACACCAAGAAGACCGGCGACACCAGCATCAAGGTCGCCGCGCAGACCGGCGAGACCAGCAAGCAGGCCTTCGCCGCCCGCAAGGACGACGCCGCGCTGATCGCCGAGGTCGACAAGGCACTGGCCGAGCTGGCCGCCGACGGCACCCTGGCCCGGTTGTCGGAGAAGTACTTCGGCACCGACGTCAGCAAATAGCGGATGGATCCGGCTACCTGGGAGCTGATCCGGCACAACCTGGTGCCGATGCTGAAGGCCACGGTGACGATGACGTTGCCGCTCACGGCCGTCAGCTTCGTTCTGGGCCTGGCCATCGCGGTGGGTGTCGCGCTGGCCAGGATGTCGTCGCGGCGGGCGCTCTCGGCGCCCGCCCGCTTCTACATCTCGATCATCCGCGGCACCCCGCTGCTGGTGCAGCTGTTCATCGTGTTCTACGCGCTGCCGCAGTTCGGGATCGTGATCGAGCCGTTCCCGGCGGCGGTGATCGCGTTCAGCCTCAATGTCGGCGGGTACGCCGCGGAGGTGGTGCGCTCGGCGATCATGAGCGTGGCGCCGGGGCAGTGGGAGGCCGCGCAATCGCTGGGCATGACCTACCCGCAGACCCTGGTCCACATCGTGTTCCCGCAGGCCGCGCGGATCGCGGTGCCGCCGCTGTCGAACACGTTGATCTCGCTGGTCAAGGACACCTCGCTGGCCTCGACCATCCTGGTCACCGAACTGCTGCGCACCGCGCAACTCGCGGCCGCGCCGACCTTCGACTTCTTCGCGCTCTACGGTGTGGCGGCGCTGTACTACTGGGTGATCTGCCTGTTCCTCGGCTTCGGCCAATCCCGCTTGGAAACAAGACTTTCCAGACATGTCGCACTTCGGTGACAACTGATTTCGTGAACACATGGGTAACTCGTCGGGAACGCTCGGCCCCCGACTCCTCGAAAACCGCCGGTCCGGCCGATAAGTTCTTCGCAGCCTTCGACCGGCAAAATTCGCGGAGAGGCGGATGAGCACTAGGCTGGTCCCCGTGATGCGACGGACGAAGATTGTGTGCACCCTGGGCCCGGCCACTGCCACCCAGGATCGTATTCGTGAGCTCGTCGAAAGCGGCATGGACGTGGCTCGCCTGAACTTCAGCCACGGCGACCACGCCGACCACGCCGACAACTACAAGATGGTCCGCGCGGCCTCCGACGAGACCGGCCGCGCGGTCGGCATCCTCGCCGACCTGCAGGGCCCCAAGATCCGCCTCGGCCGCTTCGCCGACGGCAAGACCGTGTGGGCCAACGGCGAGCAGGTGCGGATCACCGTCGACGACGTGGACGGCACCCACGACCGCGTCTCGACCACCTACAAGGAACTCGCCCAGGACGCCAGGGCCGGCGACCGCCTGCTCGTCGACGACGGCAAGGTCGGCCTGACTGTGGAAGCCGTCGAGGGCAACGACGTGGTCTGCCGGGTCACCGAGGGCGGCCCGGTGAGCAACAACAAGGGCCTGTCGCTGCCCGGCATGAACGTGTCGGTGCCCGCGCTGTCCGACAAGGATGTCGCCGACCTGGAATTCGCGCTCGAGCTCGGCGTGGACTTCATCGCGCTGTCGTTCGTGCGTTCGCCGTCCGACATCGAACTCGTGCACGACATCATGGACCGGGTCGGTCGTCGCGTGCCCGTGATCGCCAAGCTGGAGAAGCCCGAGGCGATCGAGAACCTCGAGGCCATCGTGCTGGCCTTCGACGCGGTGATGGTCGCGCGCGGTGACCTGGGCGTGGAACTGCCGCTCGAGCAGGTGCCGCTGGTGCAGAAGCGCGCGATCCAGATGGCGCGCGAGAACGCCAAGCCGGTCATCGTCGCCACCCAGATGCTCGAATCGATGATCGAGAACTCGCGCCCCACCCGCGCGGAAGCCTCCGATGTCGCCAACGCGGTGCTCGACGGCGCCGACGCGGTGATGCTCTCGGGCGAGACCTCGGTCGGTGCCTGGCCGATCGACGCGGTGCGCACCATGGCCCGCATCGTCACCGCCGTGGAATCGGAAACGTCGCGGGTGCCACCGCTGACCCACGTGCCGCGCACCAAGCGCGGCGTGATCTCCTACGCCGCCCGCGACATCGGCGAGCGCCTCAACGCCAAGGCCCTCGTCGCGTTCACCCAGTCCGGCGACACCGTGCGCCGCCTGGCGCGCCTGCACACCCCGCTGCCGCTGCTGGCGTTCACCCCGATGCCGGAGGTGCGCAGCCAGCTCACCCTGACCTGGGGCACCGAGACCTTCATCGTGCCGATGGTGGACACCACCGACGCGATGATCCACCAGGTCGATATGGCGCTGCTCTCGCTCGAGCGCTACCGCAAGGGCGATCTGGTCGTGATCGTGGCCGGTTCGCCGCCGGGTACGGTCGGTTCCACCAACCTGATCCACGTGCACCGCATCGGCGAAGAGGACCACTAGTAGTGAACAGCTCGATCGAACTCGAAACCAGCGAGCCGACCCCCGATCTGCGGGTGTTGCTCGACCTGCTCGACCTCGAGTCGATCGGGGAGGACACCTTCCTCGGCAACCATCCGGAGAAGGTGTGGAGCCGGACCTTCGGCGGCCAGCTGGTCTCGCAGGCGATCATCGCGGCCGGCCGCACGGCGGGCGAGCGGCCGCTGCACGCGATCAACGCGCATTTCGTGCGCGGCGGCGATGTGAAGAAGCCGATCGAGTATCACGTGCAGCGCCACCGCGACGGCCGCGCGCTGGCCAACCGGACCGTCACCGCCAGCCAGGACGGCCAGGAACTGTTCGTGATGCTGGCCGCGTTCCAGGACTGGGGCAAGGGCCTCGAGCACTCCCACGACGCGCCGATCGTGCCCGACCCGGAGTCGCTGCCGCGGATCGAGGAGAGCTTCGTCGGGTTCGAGGACAAGCTCGAGATGTTCATCAACGCTCCGCACCCGATCGACATGCGCTACACCAACGATCCGGCCTGGATCCTCAAGGGCACCGGCGAGCGGCTCAACCACAATCGGGTGTGGATGCGCACCGACGGCGCGCTGTCGGACGATCCGCTGCTGCACGTGGCCGCGCTGGGCTATTCCTCCGACACCACGGTGCTCGATTCGATCATCACCACGCACGGTCTGTCGTGGGGGCTGGACCGAATCCTCGCGGCGACGGTGAATCACTCGATCTGGTTCCATCGCCCGTTCCGGTTCGACGACTGGGTGCTCTACAGCACCGAGTCGCCGGTGGCGGCGGGCTCGCGCGGCCTGGCGACGGGCCGATTCTATTCGCGCGCAGGCGAATTGATCGCCACCACGGTGCAGGAAGGCGTGATCCGGCACTTCCCGGCCCGCTGAGATCCGCTCAGCGCAGTTCGTGGTCGAGTTCGGGGACCACGACATCGGTGCGCTGGTGCGCGCGCAACGTGAAGGGCACGTCGGTGTCGGCCGCGTAGACGGCCAGCGCGATCCCGTGTTCGAGGTCGGCGATATCGGTGTCGGTGAGTTCGGCCGGATCGCCGACCAGGCTCAACGCGACCTCGTAGGCGCGCTCTGCTCCCGGCGCGCGCTCGGGGCGCCGCTCGCGCCACTGCGCCGCCAGATCGCGATGGACCACATCCTCGGCGTCGACGGGCAGGGTGAATCGCCAGGCGTAGATATCGCGGTCGTGTAGGTGATCGTCGAGGACGTCGCGGATCCCGGCGACGATGCGGTCGAGGATCTCCGGTGTCGCGTACACATGGAGCGACACGTCCGAAATGCGTTTCGGCAAGTCTGTAGTCCCGTCGTGTGTCGAACGAGCAAGGGGCGCCACCACGTCCGCGCCGAAGTGTAATCGCCGGATGGCGCGGCGAACAGCCCCCGCCTCAGCGTGCGCGCTGCGCGGCCGCGAAGGCCGCCGACGGCGCGGCGCGGGCGGGCCCGATGACCAGCCCGCGCGCGCCGTCGGGTACGCGTTGCTCGTGCGGGGCGAGCGCGCCGAGCACCGGGAACAGCAATTCGGCGATGTGGTCGCCCACCTCGAGGAATCGCTCGGGCGACAGGCCGATCGGATCGGCGATGTTGTCTCGACCCACATAGGCCAGATTGTTGCGCGCGCGATGCAGCGCGGCGACGGACTTCGCGCCGGTGACTTTCGCGATGCGATGGACTTCGGCCAGGGTGAAGGTGCGCGCGGCGGCGCCGAACGCCAGTTCGCTCACCTGATCGCGCAGCGATTCGGTCATCGTGACGATCAGATCGGCGCGGTCCATCATTTCCGGCGCGAGTTTTCTGGCTTTGAATCCGGTGGTGTCGCCGCCGAGGCCGGCGATCGTTTCCGCGGCCAGCGGTTCGGGCGGAAAGCCGACCAGGGCCCTGGTTCCGGCGCTCTCGGCGGTGAGGCCGGGTAGTTCGTGCTCGACCGCGAATGCCCGGGTGAGTCGCTCGGCGATCACCGAACGGCAGACATTGGAGTTGCAGACGAAGAGCACGTGCATGTGATTACCGTAATGCGGACGATCGTCACCAAGGCCGCCGGAATTGTAACCATCACAGGGGCGGTACTACCTATTCACCTTTCGGTTGAATGCCGTACATCATTCACGATGCGCGAATACGTTGTGTGCCACCGTATCTGTGTCCGCCGTCACTGATTCCGAATATGATAATTCGATTCGGTAATAATTCGACGTGGGGTCGGCGGGGCTCGCGGCGGGCCCGCGCGGCGGTGGGCGGTCGGGGGCGACCGGGCCGCTGGGCAGGCGGTTCGCTTCTCGGCGTGTCGAGAGGTTATAGTGACCGCGGTGCGCCGGGTTGGCGGAACTGGCAGACGCGACGGTCTCAAAAACCGTTGTCCGAAAGGACGTGTGGGTTCGAGTCCCACACTCGGCACCACGGCGGAAGCGCGGCCTCGGCCGCGCTCCGCGGGGGAGTATCCGGCGCAGGGTGTGCGTGATCTCATCGCAGGCGCGTTCTCAGCGCGGCGGTGGCAGGTACTCTTTACATCGCCGGTCGTGGAGTGATCGACGGGCATCTCCAATCCAGAGGGGTCGAACCTATGAGCACGAATGCAGCCGGCGCCACGCGTGAGGCCGCGGCCAAGCGGGTCGTCGTCGCCGAGGACGAGGCCCTGATCCGGATGGATCTGGTGGAGATGCTCAAGGAAGAGGGCTACGACGTCGTCGGTGAAGCGGGCGACGGGCAGCGCGCCGTCGAGCTCGCCGAGGAACTGCGCCCCGATCTGGTGATCATGGACGTGAAGATGCCGCGTCGCGACGGCATCGACGCCGCCGCCGAGATCGCCTCCAAACGTGTTGCGCCCGTGGTGATCCTGACCGCTTTCAGTCAGCGCGACCTCGTCGAGCGAGCGCGCGACGCCGGCGCGATGGCCTATCTGGTCAAGCCGTTCACCAAATCCGATCTGGTCCCCGCGATCGAACTCGCGGCGAGCCGTTTTCACGAAATCACCGCGCTGGAAACAGAAGTCGCGAATCTGTCGGATCGTTTGGAGACGCGCAAACTGGTCGAGCGCGCCAAGGGCGTGCTCATGCAGACCCAGGGTCTGTCGGAACCGCAGGCGTTCAAATGGATTCAGCGCACCGCGATGGATCGGCGCACCACCATGAAGGCGGTCGCCGAAGTCGTGTTGGAGAACCTCACTCCCCAGTGACGCGTTTCCGCTCTTACCGTCGAGCGGGTCGGAAGCAGGAAATGTTTACGTAAGCGAAACAATAACGTGAACTATTGCTGGACACGAAGCGTCCGACATGATCCGAATGACATGCGGATCTAACAAAGCGGCGCTATGTTCTCTGCGGGCTGAACGTGGTCGGCCCCCCCGGTGAACCCGGGGAGCACAGGACATAGAGGTGAGACGTGCTCAGTTCGACATGGCGCAGTCGTTCGACGCGAGGGGTTCTGGTACTCGGAGCCGCCGCGTCGTTGGTGTTGTCCGGATGCAGTGACAAGTCCTCCGATGGCGGCGGTGGCGGCGACACCGATCTCTCCATCCAGTCGGTTGTCCAGCTCGACACCGAAGGAAAGGCTGTCGGCACCACCGACGCCGGCGAGGCCGCGGATCCCGCGGGCGACGGCAAGGCCAAGTGCGCACCGGTGACCCTCGGGATGGCGGGCCCGCTGACCGGCGGCAACGCCGCGCTCGGCATCAACATCATCATGGGCGTGAAGCTCGCGCTCGACAAGCACAACAAGGCCAATCCGGACTGTCAGGTCTCGGTGAAGCAGTTCGACACCGAGGGCAAGCCCCAGGTCGCGACCAACGTGATCCCCACGATCGTCGCCGACCCCAACATCGTCGGCCTGATCGGCCCGACCTTCTCGGGCGAGACCAAGGCGACCGGCCAGATCCTCAGCGAGGCGGGCATGCCCACGCTGACCGCGTCGGCCACCAACCCCACGCTGACCGAGAACGGCTGGAAGACCTTCTTCCGCGGCCTCGGCAACGACAACTCGCAGGGCCCGGCCATCGCCAGCTACCTGACCGGCGAGAAGGGCTTCAAGAAGATCTGCGTCGTGCAGGACAACACCGACTACGGTGCCGGTCTGGCGCAGGCGTTCATCACCGCGGCCGGTACCTCGGCCGACCCCTCCTGCGCGGTGAACGTCAAGGAAGGTGACAAGGACTTCTCGGCGGCTGTCTCCAAGCTGTCCGCGGCCAAGCCCGACGCCATCTTCTACGCCGGGTACTACGCCGAGGCCGCGCCGTTCGTGCAGCAGCTGCGTTCCGGTGGCGTGACGGCGGCCTTCGCCTCCGCCGACGGCACCAACGATCCCGAGTTCGTCCGCCAGGCCGGTTCCTCGGCCAAGGACGCGCTGCTGTCGTGCCCGTGCAGCCCCGCGCCGGAGAAGTTCGCCGCGGAATACAAGGCGCTCAACGGTCAGGCGCCCGGCGTCTACTCCGTCGAGGGCTACGACCTGACCACGATCCTGCTCAAGGGAATCGACTCCGGTAAGGTCACCCGCGCCGAGCTCGTCGACTACGTCCGTAACTACAACGGCACCGGTGTCGCCCGCCAGTACAAGTGGGGCGAGACCGGCGAGCTGGCCAACATCCAGATCTGGATGTACCAGGTCAAGTAGTTCACATGACGTGTGCAGCGGTGCGCGTGGCAGTGATGCCACGCGCACCGCGCGCCTGACGCGAGAGTAACCATGACATCAGCGGCTTCGCTCGGTGTGACCCTGTTGGCCGAGGGGTCCATCGATTTCAACGTGACCGGGGTGATCGACCAGTTCTGGCGATTGACCGTCGACGGTCTCACCTACGGCTCGATCTACGCTCTGGTCGCGGTCGGCTACACGCTGGTCTACGGCGTGCTGCGACTGATCAACTTCGCCCATTCCGAGATCTTCATGCTCGGCATGTTCGGCACCTACGTGGGCCTGGAACTGCTCGGCTTCGCGCCCAGCGGCAACGTGTACTCCCAGGGTGTGCTGCTCACGGTGCTCTACCTGGGTGTGGCGATGCTGTTCGGCATGATGGTCTCGGGCATCGCCGCGGTGGGACTGGAACGGATCGCCTATCGGCCGCTGCGCAGGCGCGGCGCGAAACCGCTGGCCTTCTTGATCACCGCGATCGGTATGTCGTTCGTGATCCAGGAATTCGTGCACTACATCCTGCCCAAGATCAAGCCCGGCCTCGGCGGTTCCAACGCCCAGACCGGCATCCGGCTGGTGGAGCCGAAGGTGCAGTTCACCTTCCTCGGCGCGCAGGTCACCAACGTGGCGCTGGTGATCTTCGGCGCGGCCGTGGTGCTCGCCATCACTACCGAGATCCTGATCAACCGCACCAAGTTCGGTCGCGCCATCCGCGCCGTGGCCCAGGACCCCGACACCGCGACCCTGATGGGCGTCTCGCGGGAGAAGGTCATCGTGTTGACCTTCCTCATCGGCGGTCTGCTGGCCGGTGCGGCCGCGATGCTCTACACCCTCTACATTCCCACCGGCATCATCTTCTCCGGCGGTTTCATCCTCGGCATCAAGGCGTTCAGCGCCGCGGTGCTCGGCGGTATCGGCAACCTGCGCGGCGCGCTGCTGGGCGGGCTGCTGCTCGGTGTGGCCGAGCAGTACGGGCAGATCCTGTTCGGCACCGAATGGCGTGACGTGGTCGCGTTCGTTCTGCTGGTGACCGTGTTGATGTTCCGACCGACCGGCATCCTCGGCGAGAGCCTGGGGAGGGCACGCGCATGACAGACCTGACGAAGACTCCGCAAGCACCCGTGGCGCCCAAGCAGCGTCACGGCGTCGGCGACGCGATCCGCACCTGGTGGGACGGGCTCTCCCGGCCCGCGCAGTGGGCGGTCGGCGTGCCGATCATCGCGCTGCTCGCGCTGATGCCGCTGTTCCCGCCGCCGCTGCTGGACACCCCAGGGGTGAGTTTCGGTGGCGTGATGGCGCAGTTCGCCATGTACGCGCTGATCGCGATCGGCCTGAACGTGGTGGTCGGCCAGGCGGGCCTGCTCGACCTCGGCTACGTCGGCTTCTACGCCGTCGGCGCCTACACCGTCGGCCTGCTGACCAGCCCGAACAGTCCGTGGAACCAGACCGACGGCGGCTGGCTCGACTCCGGCTGGGCCTGGGTGGCCTGCCTGCCGATCGCGGTCGCGCTGACCGCGCTGGCCGGCCTGATCCTCGGCTCGCCGACCCTGCGCCTGCGCGGTGACTACCTCGCGATCGTGACACTGGGCTTCGGCGAGATCGTGCGCCTGATGGCCGACAACCTGAGCGGGCTGACCAACGGCAGCCTCGGGCTGTCCAAGATCGCCTACCCCGAGGTCGGCAAATCCGAGTCGCATCCGGGCGGTTTCTTCTCCCCGGGCAACCTCGGCGACTCGAGCAGCTGGAACCCGTTCAACCGGGCCAGCAGCGGGACCTGGTGGTTCTGGCTCGGCATGATCCTGGTGATCATCGTGCTGCTGATCATCGGCAACCTCGAGCGCAGCCGCGTCGGCCGCTCCTGGGTCGCCATCCGCGAGGACGAGGACGCCGCCGAGATCATGGGCGTGCCGACCTTCAAGTTCAAGCTGTGGGCGTTCGTGATCGGCGCCTCGGTCGGCGGTCTGTCCGGCGCGATGTACGCCGGTCAGGTCACCTACGTCAACCCCAAGCAGTTCGACATCATCTTGTCGATGCTGTTCCTGTGCGCGGTGGTGCTCGGCGGTTCGGGCAACAAGCTCGGCGTGATCGTCGGCGCGTTCCTCATCGCCTACCTGCCGATGCGGTTGCAGTCGGTGCAGCTGGTGTCCAACGAGTCGACCGGCTACCTGCTGCTCGGCCTCACCGTCGCGGTGCTGATCGGCCTGTGGCTGGTGTGGCGTTGGCGCGGTGATCAACTGGCCGGGTGGGTCCGGCGGGTGATGGTCACCGTGGCGATCTTCGCGGTGATCGCCGGACTGCTGCTGTTCGGCAGTGTGCTGCTGTTCCGTCCGGGCGGCGCGCAGAACCTCGGTGACCTGAAGTACCTCTACTTCGGCATCGCGCTCGTGGTGATGATGATTCTGCGGCCACAGGGTCTGTTCCCGGTGCGGCAGAAGCTGCTCGCCTACGGCAGACAGGTGTACCAGGCCGTTTCGCGCACACCGGTGCGCAAGCAGACGACCGAATCGATCGGAGCGGGTCAATGACGGGGCCGGGCGCGGGAGACGCGCTGTACGACAACGAAGACATGAAGGCCGGCTATCGGCAGCCGCCGTCGGAGGTCGAGCCCGCGGGCGAGGTCGACGTCACCGCGGTGATGCCCGAACTGGCCGACGCCGAGACTGTCGCCGAGGTGGTCGCGCCGCATCGCGCGATCGAGACCGCGGTGGGCGAGCCCCTGTTGCGCACCGACGGTCTGACGGTGAAGTTCGGCGGTCTGACCGCGCTGGACGGGGTCAGTTTCGAGATCCGCCGCGGCGAAATCCTCGGCCTGATCGGCCCCAACGGCGCGGGCAAGACCACCTGCTTCAACGCCATCACCGGCGTGTACAAGCCCGCGTCGGGCAGCGTGCACTTCGACGGCAAGCCGCTGGCCAAGACCAAGCGCAACGAGATCACCCGCATGGGTATCGCGCGCACGTTCCAGAACGTGCGGCTGTTCGGTGAGATGACCGCGCTCGAGAACGTCGTCGTCGGCACCGACGCGCGCCACACCACCTCGGTGCCCGGCGCGGTGTTCCGCACGCCGAAGTTCAAGCGCGAGGAGCGTGATGCCATCGAACGCGGCATGGCGCTGCTCGAGTTCGTCGGCATCGCCCCGCGCGCGGTGGAGAAGGCACGCAACCTGTCCTACGGCGATCAGCGCAGGCTCGAGATCGCGCGTGCGCTGGCCACCGAGCCCAAACTGCTGTGCCTGGACGAACCGGCCGCCGGGTTCAACCCCAGCGAGAAGTCGGCGCTGATGGATCTGATCCGCAAGATCCGCGACGACGGCTACACCGTGCTGCTCATCGAGCACGACATGCGCCTGGTCATGGGCGTGACCGACCGGATCGTGGTGCTCGAGTTCGGGCGCAAGATCGCCGACGGCCTGCCCACCGAGGTGCGCGAGGATCCCGCGGTGATCGCGGCCTACCTCGGTGTGCCCGACGCGGACACGGTCGAGGAGGTGCGCGAGGAATCCGTCGCGGCCGCCGAGGAGGGGGCGACTCCGCCGCCGCTTCCGGCGACCGTGGAGGTGACCGAACGCACCGGCAAGCACGCGGCTGTCGTCGAACCGGCGGTTCCGCTGCTCGAGGTGCGCGACATGGTCGTGAACTACGGCCGCATCGAAGCGCTGCACGGCATTTCGCTCTCGGTCGCCGAGGGCGAGCTGGTGACGTTGCTCGGTGCCAACGGCGCGGGCAAGACCACCACCATGCGCGCGCTGTCGGGTCTGCTGCCGCTCACCTCGGGGCAGATCCTGTTCGAGGGCAAGGACATCTCCACGGTGAAGGCGCACGACCGCGTGGTCGGCGGCCTGATCCAGGCGCCGGAGGGTCGCGGGGTGTTCCCCGGCATGACGGTGGCCGAGAATCTCGACATGGGTTGCTACGGCAGGCCTTTCGAGAAGAAGTCCGAGTACCAGCAGACCCTGGACTGGGTGTTCGAACTGTTCCCGCGCCTGGCCGAACGGCGCAAGCAGGTCGGCGGCACCATGTCCGGCGGCGAACAGCAGATGCTCGCGATCGGCCGCGCCCTGATGGCGCGTCCGAAGCTACTGCTGCTCGACGAACCCTCGATGGGCTTGGCGCCCATGGTGATCCAGCAGATCTTCCGGATCATCAGCGAGATCAACCGCCAGGGCACCACGGTCCTGCTCGTGGAACAGAACGCCCAGCAGGCCCTGACCCGCAGCGACCGCGCCTACATCCTGGAAACCGGCGAGGTCACCAAGTCCGGCCCCGGCGCGGCACTCCTGACCGACCCCGCGGTCAAGTCGGCCTACCTCGGCGTCGACTGACCCTCCACGCACACCCACCGCGGCCCCGCACCACTCGCCTGTCGAGTGATGCGGGGCCGCTCGGCTTCGGGTGCGACGCTGATCGATGTCACGCCGGATTCCGTACCGGCCCCCGACAGCGTCGGTACGCGAGTCGATTGACGGCGAGGCGGCCGACCCGGTGGTGCGGGTCGGCCGTTCGTCGGCTCAGTGGGCGGCTGCGTCCCAGCTGCGGCCGGTGCCGACGGAGACTGTCAGGGGGACCGACAGGTCGATTGCGGCGGACATCTGTTCGCGGGCGAGGGCTTCCAGGGTTTCGCGTTCGCCTTCGGCTACCTCGAAGACCAGTTCGTCGTGGATCTGGAGCAGCATTCGCGAGCGCAGGCCGGCCTCGCGGATGGCGTTGTGGACATTGATCATGGCGACCTTGATGATGTCGGCGGCCGTGCCCTGGATGGGGGC
Source organism: Nocardia lasii (assembly GCF_042658545.1). NCBI lineage: Bacteria > Bacillati > Actinomycetota > Actinomycetes > Mycobacteriales > Nocardiaceae > Nocardia > Nocardia lasii. The sequence continues at coordinate 109,178 of NZ_JBHSQN010000017.1, read as the reverse complement.
GTTCAGTGCCATGCGTTCGGCGGATTCGCGGCGTTGGCGGTTGCTCGAGTCCAGGTCGGGCAGGTAGCGGCGGCGACCGAACAGGGTTTGGGTGTAGCCGACCTTGCGGGCCTGGTCCACGACATCGGCGAGGTAGTCGCGGATGCCGCCGAAACGGTCGAAGTAGATGTCCATCTGCTCCTTGGCCTCGGCCGTGCTGATCTTGAGCTGGGCGCTGAGCCCGTAGGAACTCAGCCCGTAGGCCAACCCGTAGGACATGGCCTTGATCCGGCGGCGCATCTCCGGGTTCACCTCCGACAGCGGAATGTCGAAGGCCTTGGACGCGACGAACGTGTGCAGGTCCTCGCCGGAATTGAACGCCTCGATCAGGCCCGCGTCGCCGGACAGATGCGCCATGATGCGCATCTCGATCTGGCTGTAGTCGGCGGTCATGAGCTCGGTGAAACCGTCCCCGACCACGAAGGTGTCGCGGATCTGGCGACCGGTGTCGGTGCGGATCGGAATGTTCTGCAGGTTCGGCTCGGTCGAGGACAGGCGACCGGTGGCGGCGATGGTCTGATTGAAGGTGGTGTGCACGCGACCGTCGTCGGAGACCGACTTGAGCAGGCCGTCGACGGTCACCTTCAACCGGGTCGCGTCCCGGTGGGCCAGCAGGTGTTCGAGGAACGCGTGGCCGGTCTTCTCGAACAGCGACTCGAGCGCGTCGGCGTCGGTGGTGTAGCCGGTCTTGGTGCGCTTGGTCTTCGGCATGTCGAGCTCGTCGAACAGCACCACCTGCAACTGCTTGGGCGAGCCCAGGTTGATCTGCTTGCCGATCACGTCGTAGGCCGCGTTGGCGGCCTCGGCGACCCGGTCGGCGAACTGCTGCTGCAGGTTCTCCAGCTGGGCGATGTCGACCGCGATCCCGGCCTCCTCGAGCTGACCGAGTACGCCCAGCAGCGGCAACTCCATCTCCTCGAGCAGCGGCGTCGACTCGATGGCGGCCAATTCGGTGTCGAGGGCATCGGCCAGATCGGCCACCGCGCGAGCGCGCAGCATCTCCTCGCGGGCCACATCGGCGGCGTGGGTGTCCTCGTCGTCGAGCAGTGAGAGCTGAGCGGAGGTCTCGGTGTCGACCCGCAGGGCTCGCTTGAGATAGCGCCGCGACAGATCGTCGAGGTCGAAACTGCGCTGACCGGGCCGAACCAGGTAGGCCGACAGCGCGGTGTCGGTGGCGAGCCCGCCGAGGGTGAAGCCGCGTCCGCGCAGGGCGTGACCCGCCGCCTTGGCCTCGTGTAGCGCCTTGGGCACCTCGGGATCGGCCAGCCAGGCGGCCAGCGCGGTCTCGTCCTCGGGGCTCAGCGCGGTCAGGTCGATGTAGCCGCCCTCGCCGTCGGCGGCCGCGATGGCCAGCGCGCGCGCGTCACCGTGGACCGGGGTGCCGGTGCCGACGATCGAGAGACCATGGCGCACACCGGCTTTGGCGTGTTCGGCCAGCCAGTCGGCGACCTCGCCCTGCTCCAGCGAGGCGCCGCTGATCTCGAAACCGGTCTCGACCTCCGGTTCGGGCGAACCGAGGGTGTCGAAGAGCCGGTCGCGCAGCACCCGGAACTCGAGATCGTCGAACAGCTGATGGATCTTGTTGCGATCCCACGGGGCCTTGGCCAGCTGATCGGGGGTGTAGGGCAGCGGCACCTCGCGCACCATCTCGGTGAGCTGACGGTTGAGCACCACGCTCGACAGGTTCGCGCGCAGCGAATCGCCGACCTTGCCCTTCACCTGATCGACCCGGTCCACCAGGGTGGCCAGGTCGCCGTATTCGCGGATCCACTTGGCGGCGGTCTTCTCGCCGACCCCGGGGATGCCGGGCAGGTTGTCGCTCGGGTCGCCGCGCAGGGCCGCGTAATCGGGGTACTGGGTGGGGGTGAGCCCGTACTTGGTCTCCACCTCGGCCGGGGTGAACCGGGTCAGATCCGAGACGCCCTTCTTCGGGTAGAGCACGGTGACGTCGTCGTTGACCAGCTGGATCGCGTCCCGGTCGCCGGTGACGATGAGCACGCGGTACCCCTGCGCCATCGCCTGGGTGGTGAGCGTGGCGATCACATCGTCGGCCTCGTACCCGTCGATCGCCATCACCGGAATGCCCATCGCGCCGAGCACGTCCTTGGTGAGCTCGACCTGGCCACGGAACTCGTCGGGCGTGGCGCTGCGATTGGCCTTGTACTCCGGGTACGCCTCGGTGCGGAAGGTCTTGCGCGAGACATCGAACGCCGCCGCCACATGGCTGGGCTTCTCGTCACGCAGCAGATTGATCAGCATCGAGGTGAACCCGTACACGGCATTGGTGGTCTGCCCGGTGACGGTCTTGAAGTTCTCCGCCGGTAGCGCGAAGAACGCGCGATAGGCGATCGAATGCCCATCGATGAGCAGCAGCGTGGGCCGCTCGCCCTCGGGAGCAGTGGTCGTTGTCGATGCCTGCGCAGTCGTCGGTGAACTCACGTCGATGAGTCTAGGGACAACCACCGACAGTATTTAGTGGCGGCTGGCGCCGCGTGGGTTCTCGGCCCGGTGGGCCTCGATCTTCCCTCCCTCCGGGTACTCCTTCGTCGCACCCTCCACTCAGTCCAGATCGAGGCGGCCGAGAACCCGGCGCCTGCGGCGCGGGTGCGCGGGGAAAACCGTGTGACAGGAGGGGTGTTGGCGAGAAACTATGGGGCTCATGTTGATTCGAGCCGGAGGCGCTGCCGACGCGGCTGCCGTTGCTGCCTTGCACACTGCCAGCTGGCGCACTGCTTACGCCGGGATTCTGCCCGCGGACTATCTCGCCGGGCAGGTCGAGGCCGATCACGCGAACAGTTGGCGTGCGCTTCTCGCCGATCGGGTGACGGCGGGGATGTTCGTCGCGGAGGCGGACGCGCGTGTGGTCGGGTTCGCGTATCTGCGCCCGGTCGGCGCGCGGATTCTGCTCGACAACCTGCACGCCCACCCCGGGGCCCGTGGGCAGGGCATCGGTTCCCGGCTGGTCGAGGCGGGGCTGGGGTGGGCGGGGGAGAGCTTTCCGGATCGGGAGGTCTATCTCGAGGTGCTCACCGCCAACACGGCGGCGATCGGGTTCTACGAGAGTCGCGGCTGGCAGCGCACCGCCTCGGGCACGGTGCGGTTCCCCGACGGGACCACCGTCGCGGAGTTCGAATACACCTGGCGCGGTGTTGCCCCGCGCACCCTCATCGCCGCCCCCGACACGAACGTTACCGATCCTGAGCTGCGGTGATCGTACTCACCGGTAGACACCCCGCCCGGTGAACGAGGTTGCGGTTTCGCGACGATCGACCTATTGTCGACTGCGTGCCGAATCCCGCCCGTTGTGCCGCGCTGCCAGTCGCTGACCGCGACCGCGCGGACGCTGCTGCGCAGACCGCGCACGCACGGTGGATTCTCGTAGTACCTCGCCGTAGCGGGGTCTGATTCGGACCAGCCCCCACGCTGCGGGCTGAATTTCCATTGTTCTGCTGGTCCCCACCTGCCAACGAAGACATCTTCGGGAAGACCTCACCTGCAATGACCCTGACACTGGACCATGCCCTGCTCGCCGCCGCCCCCAAGGGCCTGCGCGCCGAGCTCACCGACCTCGACCCCGCCGCTTTCCTCGACCGGTACACCCGCGCCGACGGACCCCTCGCCCTGGGCGAATGGTCTTGTTCCGGAACGGATTTCACCGCCACCCTGGAACTGGCCGACCACCTGCGCACCGTCATCGCCACCGGAAGCCCGGTCGCGGCGATGACCTCGGCGCTCTACGACGAGGGCTACCCCCTCGAGATCCTGCACTTCCACCAGCGCCCCACCGCCGACGGCACCGCCACCTTCATGCAGTGCGAGTTCAACGGCAGGCGCGGCTGGGCGGTCGCCACCGCGGCCGGCAGCGCGGAATCGACCGTGCGCGCCATGATCGCCGGCGTCAACCTGCTCGCGCGCTAGACCCCGACGCACGAAGGGCCCGTTCACCTACCGAAGGTGAACGGGCCCTTGACGTTTCGTGGGTTACTCGGCGGCGGAGGACTGCTGCTCGGCGAGCTGCTTGCGGACCTCGTCCATGTCGAGTCCCTTGACCTGGGTCACCAGGTCCTCCAGCGCGGCCGGCGGCAGCGCGCCCGGCTGGGCGAACACGAGCACGCCCTCGCGGAAGGCCATGATGGTCGGGATCGACTGGATGTTGGCGGCCGCGGCGAGCCCCTGCTCGGCCTCGGTGTCGACCTTGCCGTAGACGACGTCGGCGTGCTTCTCCGACGAGGTCTCGAAGGTGGGTGCGAAACTCTTACACGGTCCGCACCAGGAAGCCCAGAAATCGACGAGGACCACGTCGTTTCCGGTGATGACTTCGTCGAAGTTCTGCTGGGTCAGCGTCTGGGTGGCCATGACGTCCTCTCCTTGTCGGTGTCCTCGGCTGTAACGCCGCGGGATGCCTCTATCTTCCCCCGATCCGGGGATGCGCACGCTGTCCCCGGCCGCCGAGGCGGCGAATGCCCACTACAACGCGGGAAAATTCGGTCGATACCGCGTGTCCGGCGGCCCACGGTCCCCGCGGGTGGTCCGCGGGCGCGAAGATGGGGGCGTGAACGCGACGAAGGCGGGCCTGCGGCTCGGAGTGATCGACGGTGACGGCATCGGCCCGGAGGTGGTCGCGGCCACCCGCGCGGTGGTCGACGAGGCGATCGGCGCGGCCGGGTCGGCCCCGGTCGAATGGGTGCCGTTGCTGATCGGCCACGACGCCATCGCCGCCTACGGCAACCCGCTGCCCGAACAGACCCTGGTCGCGCTCGAGGACCTCGACGCCTGGATCCTCGGCCCGCACGACAACGCCTCCTACCCCTCCGACATGCGGGTGGCCCCGGGCGGCACGATCCGCAAGCGGCTCGAGCTCTACGCCAATATCCGCCCGGCCGCCGCGTTCACGGGCGTGCGCGCGATGGCGCCCGAGATCGACCTGGTGATCGTGCGGGAGAACAGCGAGGGCTTCTACGCCGACCGCAACATGTTCGCCGGCTCGGGGGAGTTCCGCCCGACCGAGGATGTGGCGATGGCGGTCGCGGTGATCACCCGCCAGGCCTGCGAACGCATCGCCCATCAGGCCCTGCGGTTGGCGCGCGGGCGGCGCAAGCACGTGACCGTGGTGCACAAGGCCAACGTCCTGCCGATGACGACCGGGCTGTTCCGCGATGTCTGCTACGAGGTGGCCGCGCAGTACCCGGACGTGACCGTCGACGACGAGCACGTCGACGCGATGGCCGCGCTGCTGGTCCGCGCACCGGAGCGCTTCGATGTGATCGTCACCGAGAACCTGTTCGGCGACATCCTCTCGGATCTGGCCGGGGAGCTGAGCGGTTCCCTCGGGCTGGCGGCCTCGCTCAACTGCTCCGACACCCGCGCGATGGCCCAGGCCGTGCACGGCGCGGCGCCAGGCCTGGCCGGGCACAATCGCGCCAATCCCGCCGCGCTGCAATTGTCGTCGGCAATGTTGTTGCGCTGGTTGGCAGTTCGCGACAACGACCGAATTCTGCACGATGCCGCCGACCGCGTCACCCGTGCGGTGACCGCCACTCTCGCCGCCGGAATCGCGACCGCGGATCTGGGCGGGCTGGCTTCGACGAGTGAATTCACCGAGCAGGTCAGAGCTCGCGTCCACCGCAGGTGAACAGACCCCTTTCACATTCGCTGATTAATCTTCGGTTACTGTCGCAGCACGCTGTGTCCGGTTCGCATACATTGCCAAACAGGCGCTGACACGTGGCCGGCGTCGTCGTGAAATGTGGAGGCTTCTTTGTCTGTTCGTACTGTCCTCGGCCGTAGCGCCGTGCGACTGATGTGTACCGTCGCCGGCGGTGCCCTGCTGCTGTCCGCCTGTGCCGAGAACACCGAAGGTGACGGCACCACCGTGGAGACGGTGTCGGTGGAGAAGGTCGACGCGATCGCGGCGACCCTGCCCGACAAGGTCAAGCAGGCAGGCAAGTTGGTCGTCGGCGTGAACGTGCCGTACCAGCCGAACGAGTACAAGGACGCCAGCGGCAAGATCGTCGGCTTCGACGTGGACCTGCTCAACGCGGTCGCCGCGACCCTCGGTCTGACGGTCGACTACGTCGAATCCAACTTCGAGAAGATCATTCCCGCGGTGCAGGCGGGCACCTACGACGTGGGTATGTCCTCGATCACTGATTCGGTCGAACGCGAGAAAGAGGTCGATTTCACAACCTATTTCTCCGCGGGTATCCAGTGGGCCCAGCAAACCGGTAAACCGGTCGATCCGAACAATGCGTGTGGCAAAAAGGTCGCCGTACAGGCCACTACGGTCGAGCACACCGACGAGATTCCCGCCAAGAGCGCCAAGTGCGTCGCCGAGGGCAAGCCCGCCATCGATATGAAGGCATTCGACGAGCAGAGCGCCGCGACCAACGCGCTGGTTCTCGGCCAGGTCGACGCGATGTCGGCGGATTCGCCGGTGACCGCGTACGCGGTCAAGCAGAGCGAGGGCAAGATCGAGTCCGCGGGCCCGCTGTTCGACTCCGCGCCCTACGGCTGGGCCGTGCAGAAGACCTCGCCGCTGGCGGTGTCGCTGCAGAAGGCGCTGCAGCACCTGATCGACAACGGCAAGTACGGCGAGATCACCACCAACTGGGGTGTGCAGGACGGTCAGATCAAGACCTCGGTGATCAACGGTGCAGTGAGCTGACGTGACCGACGAGAAAGGCACGGTGGAGGTGCCCAAACCGGGCACCGAACCCGAACCGATCAAAGCGGTCCCGCTGCGCAGGCCGGGCCGCTGGATCGCGGCGGCAATCATCCTGATCCTGGTCGGATTGTTCGTCTACGGTGCGGCCACGAATCCCGCCTACCGGTGGGACACCTACGGCAAGTACCTGTTCGACAGCCGCATCACCGAGGGCGCGATCGTCACCCTCGAACTCACCGTGCTCGCGATGGCGATCGCGGTGGGTCTGGGCACGGTGCTCGCGGTGATGCGCCTGTCGCCCAACCCGGTGTTGCGCACGGCGGCCTGGGTGTACCTGTGGATCTTCCGCGGTACCCCGGTCTACGTGCAGTTGGTGTTCTGGGGCCTGGTGCCCTCGCTGTACCGCCAGATCGACCTCGGCGTGCCGTTCGGGCCGCAGTTCTTCCATCTCGATGTGCAGAACCTGCAGGCCGCGTTCCTGTTCGCGGTGATCGGTCTGGGTCTCAACGAGGCCGCCTACATGGCCGAGATCGTGCGCGCGGGCATCAACTCCGTCGGCGAGGGTCAGCGCGAGGCGTCGGTGGCGCTGGGCATGTCGTGGACGCAGACCATGCGCCGCACGGTGTTGCCCCAGGCCATGCGGGTGATCATCCCGCCGACCGGCAACGAGCTGATCGGCATGCTCAAGACCACCTCGCTGGTCACCGCGATTCCACTCAGTACCGACCTGTTCGGTCGCGCCCGTGACATCTACGGCGTGAACTTCCAGCCGATCCCGCTGCTGCTCGTCTGTGCCACCTGGTACCTGGCGATCACCAGTATCCTGATGGTCGGCCAGTACTACTTGGAACGCCATTACTCGCGCGGTGCCACCCGGCAGCTCACCGGCAAGCAGCTGCAGGAACTGGCCACGGCGCAGGCGGCGGTGAAGGCGAAATGAGCGAACCAGACGTGACGGTCGCGCCGATGGTGTTGGCGGACCGGGTGTGCAAGAGCTTCGGGGCGCTGCAGGTCCTCAAGGGCATCTCCCTGGAGGTGCAGCGCGGCAAGGTGCTCACGCTGGTCGGCCCGTCGGGGTCGGGCAAGTCGACGTTCCTGCGGTGCATCAACCACCTCGAGCAGGTCAACGCCGGTCGGCTCTATGTCGACGGTGACCTGGTCGGCTACCGGGAGAAGAACGGCAAGCTCTACGAGATGCACGAGCGCGATGCCGCGATCCAGCGTCGCGACATCGGCATGGTGTTCCAGCATTTCAATCTGTTCCCGCACCGCACGGCGTTGGAGAACGTGATCGAGGCGCCCATCCAGGTGCGTGGCATCCGCAAGTCCGAGGCGATCGCGCGGGCCGAGGAACTGCTCGACCGCGTCGGCCTCTCGGCCAAGCGCAATGCCTACCCGGCGCAGCTCTCGGGTGGTCAGCAACAGCGGGTGGCCATCGCGCGAGCACTGGCGATGGACCCGAAGCTGATGCTGTTCGACGAGCCCACCTCGGCGCTGGACCCGGAACTGGTCGGTGAGGTCCTCGCGGTGATGCGCGAACTCGCCGATTCGGGTATGACCATGCTGGTGGTGACCCACGAGATGGGCTTCGCCCGCGAGGTCGCCGACGAGCTGGTGTTCATGGACGCCGGTGTGGTGGTGGAGTCGGGTCCGCCGCGCGAGCTGCTGTCCAATCCCCAGCAGGAGCGGACGAAGGCCTTCCTGTCCAGGCTGTTGTAGGGCCCCCGGGCCTCGAGTGCGCCGCCGGTTGCTGATGCGACCGGCGGCGTTGTCGTCTTGTCAGTCCGTCGGCCTGGTGCCGGTTTCGAGGCGTTCCAGGGAGACCTGGGCCTGGGCTATGCGGCGGATGGCGGACAGGGCGGTGTCGCCGAGGACGGTGATGACCACGACCCGGTCGATGATGTCGTCGCGGCTGTCGGCGGCCAGGGCGGTGGCCACGTCGTTCTCGGCGACCAGGCGGGCGGCGTCGAAGTAGGCGGGCAGGGCCTCGGTGCCCCAGTCGGGGTAGCCGAGTTGGGCGGCGCGGACGAGGACGCCGGTGAGAGTGTCGATGGCCTGGGGGCTGGGTTTCATGTCCCAGCCGCGCCGGTCCATCTCCGCGCGCACGGTGGCGTGGGCGCGCTCCCATTCGGCGTCGGGGGCGGCCGGGACGGGGGTGCCGAGGCTGCCCTGGACCACGCCGAGTACATGGAACAGCGGCATCTCGGGGGAGTCGACCGCCGCGAGGACCTCCGCGACGGTGGCGACCGGGATCCCGCCCACCTCGATCATGGCGCGGACGAGCCGCAGCCTGCGCAGGTGTTGTTCGTCGTAGCTGGCCTGGTTGGGGCTGGTGCGCACGCCCGGCGGAAGCAGTCCTTCGCGCAGGTAGTACTTGATGGTGGCCACCGCGATGCCGCTGCGTTCGCTGAGCTCCGAAATCCGCACTGCTACCTCCGCTTTCGTTCGCACCCCTTGCCGATATCCCCCGAGGCGGATAGTCTAACTATCCATAACGGATAGTGCAGCTATCTACCTCTGGAGAGTCGTATGTCAGTCTCGTCCGCCCCCGCGATGCCCCGCCGAAACGCCCCGCTACATCGACCGCTGATGTATTTCGCCGCCGCCAACGCCGTGCTGGTGGTTCTCGCCGTGCTCGGGATGCTGGTCGACGACCGGGTGATCGCCGGGTCGACCGCCTGGTTCAAACCGACCAAGTTCGCCGTCTCGTTCGTCCTCTACAGCGTGGCGCTGGCCTGGCTGATCTCCTTGCGGCCCAAGCCGTCTCGACTCACCTGGTGGATGGCGACGGTGATCGTGATCGCCGGGGTGATCGAGCAGGTGATCATTGTCGGGCAGGTGATCCGCGGAACGCGCAGTCACTACAACATGACCACCGCCTTCGACGGCACGCTCTGGGTGATCATGGGATCCACCATCATCATCCTGTTCCTGGCCACGCTGGTGATCGGCGTCGGGCTCATGCGCGCACCCCTCGGCGACGCCTCGATCACCTGGTCGATCCGCCTCGGCATCGCGATCACCCTGGTCGGCCTGGCGCTGGGAAACCTGATGCCGCAGCAGGAATCCGGCGTCGAGGGCATCGCGGGCGCGCACACTGTCGGAGCCCCCGACGGCACCCCGGGCATGCCGCTGACCGGGTGGAGCACCACCGCCGGTGACCTGCGCATCCCGCACTTCTTCGGCATGCACGCCCTACAGGCCCTGCCCGTGCTCGCCGCGCTGCTGGTGTTCCTCGCCCCACGGATCCCGCTGCTGCGCCCGGTGCGGGTCCGCCTCGGTCTGATCCGCACCGCCTCGGCCGGGTACGCGGCGGTGCTGGCCCTGGTGACCTGGCAGGCCCTGCGTGGGCAGCCGCTGATCCACCCCGACCGGACGACCCTCACCGCCGCGGCCGTCATCGTCGTCGGAGTTGTTGTCGGAGTAACGATCTCGGTCGCGAGCGCGGCCGAGCGCCGAAAGGTAGCCACCGCATGAGCACGCTGTTCGATCTTTCCTTTCTCGTCACCGTCCCGTTCTGGGCGCTGATGATCTTCGCCCCGACCTGGCGGTGGACCCGCACGATCATCGCCTCGCCGTGGATCGTGTTGCCGGCCTTGGTGATCTGGGCGATCGTCACGATCCCGGTGCTGGGCACCCTGGTGCGGTTGGTGCTCTCGCCGTCGCTGGACGCCATGATCACCGCCGCCGCTCACCCCGCCGTGCTCACCGCCCTGTGGGCGCAGATCATCGCGTGGGATCTGTTCCTGGGCCGCTGGGTCTACCTCGACAGCCGCGAGCGCGATATCCACCCGGTGCTGATGGGCCCGCTGCTGGTCGGCACGATCCTGTTGTCGCCCATCGTGTTTCCGGTCTACCTGCTGGTGCGCGAGGTCGCCCGCCGGTCGACGGACTAGCGCTACAGCGGCATCAGCCGGTGTTTGCACGGGGCCAGGTCGACGTGCTTGTCGGCGAGCAATCGCATGGCCTTGCGGATCTCCAGGCGGGTGGTCGAGGGTTGGATGACGGCGTCGATGTACCCGCGTTCGGCGGCGGTCCAGGGGGTGGCCACGGCGGCGTTGTAGAAGTCGACCATCTGCTGACGCACGGCCGGGCGGTCGTCGGCGGGCAGGGCGGCGAGTTGTTTGCGCTGGGTCAGGCCCACCGCGGCCTCGGCGCCCATCACCGCGATCCGCGCGGTCGGCCACGCCAGATTCAGGTCGCCGCCGAGCTGCTTGCAGCCCATCACCGCGTACCCGCCGCCGTAGGCCTTGCGCACCACCACGGTGACAATCGGGACGGTGGCCTCGACCACGGCGTAGAAGAACCGGCCGCCGCGTTTGATCACGCCGATCTTCTCCTCCTCGACCCCGGGCAGCACACCCGGTGTGTCGACGACGAAGACCAGCGGGATGTCGAAGGCGTCGCAGAGGCGGATGAAATGGGCGGCCTTGTCCGAACCGCGCGCGTCGATCGCGCCGCTGGCCACCAGCGGCTGGTTGGCGATCACGCCCACGCTGCGCCCGTCGACCCTGGCGAAACCGGTGATCAGATTGCGGGCGACACCGTCGCCGATCTCGTGGAACTCGCCGTCGTCGAAGATCCGCAGCAGCACGTCGTACATGTCGTAGCCCCTGCGGTCCGAATCCGGGATGAGCGTGTCGAGTTCGCGATCGGAATCGGTGATCTCCGGTTCCAGACCGGGATTGACCAGCGGTGGCCGTTCGAAGCAGTTCGACGGCATGAAGCTCAGATATGCGCGCGCCCACTCGAAGGCGGCCTTCTCGTCGGTCGCGACATGATGGATATTGCCGTTGTGCGCCTGGTTGAACGCGCCGCCCAGTTCCTCGAGGGTGACCTCCTCGCCGGTGGTCTCCTTGATGATCTCGGGCCCGGTCACGAACAGGTAGGCCGATTCGGTCGCGATCAGCACATCGGTGTTGATCGGCGAATACACCGCGCCCGCAGCGCATTTGCCCAACATGATCGACACCTGCGGCACCACCCCGGACAGTCGGGCCTGCCGCCTGCTCATCTCCGCGTACCAGGCCAGCGAGGTCACCGCGTCCTGCACGCGCGCGCCGCCGGAGTCGTTGATCGCGACGAACGGACAGCCGATATCGGCGGCGAGATCCATCGCCATCGCGACCTTGCGGCCGAACATCTCACCCACCGAACCGCCGTGCACGGTCTGATCGTGGGCGATCACGACCACGGGGCGACCGTCGATGCGGCCGTGCCCGGTGACCACGCCGTCGCCGTAGAGGCCGTCGGTCACGCCGGGTTGGCGGACCAGGGCGCCGATTTCGACGAAACTTCCCTTGTCGAGCAGTATCTCGATGCGCTCGCGGGGGCTGGGGATCCCTTTCGCGAGGCGTTTGGCGATGCCGGCCGCACCCGCCGGTTCCCTCGCCGCCGCCAGATTCTCGCGGAGTTGTTGCAGTTTCGCGGCAGTACCAGTCGACTCCACCACGCACGCCCTTCCCTCGTCCTGGTCGAGCACTCCTTCATCGGGTAGCCACAGAGTAGCGCCGTGGTGCGAGTGGGCCTCGGCGGCACGGCGATCCGGTGTCGGATGCGTGCTCAGTCCGGTGGGTTCGGGGCGCCGAACGCGATGCGCAGTTGGCCGAGCAGGACCTTGGCGGCCGGGCTCAGGGGGCGGTCGGTGCGCCAGGCCAGCGCCAGTCGGCCGTGGATGCGCGGCTCGACGATGTCGAGGGTGCGGACCGCGAAGGCGGCGGCTTCGGCGGGGGTCAGGGTGGGGACGATGGCGGTGCCGAGGCCGCGAGCGGCCAGCTCGAGCAGCAGGGGCGGGGCGGCCGCCTCGAAGGCGACGTTCGGGGTGAAACCGGCTGCGGTGCAGGATCGTTCGAAGACACCGCGCAGTCCGGTGCCTCGGGTGAGGCAGATCAGGCGGTGGTCGGCCAGCGCCGCCAGGGTGATGGTTGTCGCTGACAGGGGTGCGTCGAGGGCGACGGCGGCGGCCAGGGGAGTCTCGAGCAGGACGTCGATGCCGATGCCGGGTGGTAGGTCGGCGCCGGTCAGTCCGATCAGCGCGATGTCGAGGTCGCCGTGGTCGACGGCGGTGAGCATGCGTTCGGCGGTGTCCTCGGTGAGGGTGATGTTGACCCGCGGATGGTCGTGATGGAAGTCGGCGAGCACGCCCGCGACATCGAAGATGTCCGACGCGGCGCCGGAGATCATGCCCAAGCGGACGTGTCCGCGCAGCAGACCGGTGAACTCGGCGACGGTGTCGGTGATGCGGTCGGCGGCGGCCAGCGCGGCGCGCGCGTGGTCGAGGACGGCGGCGCCGATCTCGGTGACCGTGACGGTGCGCGCGCCCCGATCCAGGAGGGGGTGGCCGAGTTCGCGCTCGAGTTGCCGGATCTGGGTGCTGAGTCCGGGTTGGCTCAGGTGCAGGCGTTGCGCGGCCCGGGTGAAGCCGCCTTCGTCCACCACCGTGACGAAGTAGCGCAGCTGCCGCAGTTCCATAACTGCTGATTATAGGTAGGAGAAGAACCATCTCTTGTACTTATTCTCGCGGGCGGCGCAGAGTCGACGTCATGACCGATATCGCTACGAAGTTCGCTGGTCCCGTGTTCACCCCCGACGACGCCGGATACGACGCGGAGATCGCCGGTTTCCAGACCGCCTACACCCACCGTCCCGCACTGGTCGTCGGCGCCCGGCACGCCGAGGACGTGCGCGCGGCGGTGGAATTCGCTGCGCGGGAAGGGTTTCCGGTCGCGGTGCAGGCGACCGGGCACGGGCTGTCGGTAGCGGTCGACGGCGGGGTGCTCATCACCACCGGCCGGATGGGCGAGATCGTCGTGGACCCGCGTCGCCGGACCGCCCGGATCGGGGCCGGCGTGCGGGCCGGGGAGCTGGTCGAGGCCGCGGCCACCCACGGGCTGGCGCCGTTGACCGGGTCGTCGCCGTCGGTGGCGGTCGTCGGCTATGTGCTCGGGGGCGGGCTCGGGCTGCTGGCACGGGAATTCGGTTATGCCGCGGACCATGTGCGCTCGATCGAACTCGTCACCGCCGACGGCCGCATGCGCACCCTCACCGCCGATGACGAATTGTTCGGCGCCGTCCTGGGTTCCGGCGGGAACTTCGGCGTCGTGACCGCCCTCGAACTCGACCTGGTGCCCGTCGCCGAAATCTACGGCGGGCAAATGGTTTTCGACACCTACCTGGTCGACGCCGCGCTCGAAGCGTGGCTCACCTGGACCGCGACCGTGCCCACCGAGCTGACCTCCACCGTCGCGGTGGTCACCTACCCCGACATCCCCGCCGTGCCGGAATCGCTACGCGGCCGCCACGTCGCCTCCATCCGCGTCGCCTTCGACGGACCCGCCGAGGAGGGCGAGCGGTGGGTCGCACCGCTCCGGCAGCTCGGCCCCCGCCTGCGCGACGACCTGCGCACGATGCCCTTCGCCGAATCCCACACCATCCACAGCGATCCGCCCGTCCCGCACGCCTACGCCGCCACCAACGCCCTGCTCACCGACCTGACCCCGGCCGGGCTGCGTGCCCTGCGCGCCCTGACCGCACCCGGCGGACCCGTCGACGCGGTGATCGACATCCGCCACCTCGGTGGCGCCCTACGCCACGGCGGCCCCGCCTCGATCGACCATCGCGACGCCACCTACCTCGTGCGCGTGATCACCGCACCCGGCGACGGCGACTCGGCCCCCGAAGGTCTCGCGAAGATCCGAGAAGCGTTGGCGCCGTGGACCATCGGGCACAGCCTCGCCTTCCTCTACGGTGCGGGCGCCGCGGCGAACGAGGCCCAGACCGCCGCCGGATACTCCCCGGACACCTACCGCTGGCTGACCTCCGCGAAGGCGAAGTACGACCCGCGCAACATGTTCCGAGCCAACCGCAACATCGCCCCGGTGTCCTGAGAGCCCTTGCTGCTACCCCGACTGCTGCTCTCGCAGGAGTGCGGCGGGGATCTCCGCCCAGCCCTGCGCCTGGTCGGCGATGCGGCGACCGCGCAGACCGGCATCACCGGGTCAGGCCGCGAGGCGGTCGGCGATATCGGGTCGATCGCAGCGGGTGGCTTGGGCGGACAACAGGATTCGCACCGACGCCGGGATCTCGTCGCGGAGGTCGGCGAGGTTGTCCCAGACCGCCGGATCGTCGGTGGTGAAGCTCTCGACCAGCGCCGCCAGATCGGGCGACTTCTCGAGCAAGGCCATCGAACGTGCTCGGGCCGGGGGGGATTGGCGCAGCACGATGCGGACCAGGGTGGTGGTGGCCTCGGCGGCGGGGCCCGCGTGTACGGCGGCGAGGAACTCCTCGTCGGTGAGGTCGCCGACACTGGCGGCGAGGACGTCGTGGGTGTGGGTGGGGAGCACGTCGACCAGCGGGAGCGCCGAGGCCCAGAGGTCGTGGGCGGCGGCGGTGGCGATCGCGGCGGACAGGGTGTCGCGGCGGTGCATCACCGGCAGCGTGGCCAGGCGCAGACGTTCGGGTTCGGCCAGGGCGAGAGCGACGGGAAGCAGGGTGTTCCAGTAGTTCTCGGCGTGGGTCTGTTCGATCAGCGCGGTGAGGGCCTCGTCGGATTCGGCGGCCACGCGCGCGGCGACGGTGTGCAGTTGCGCGGGGGAGAGGTGATCGGCGAGCGGGAGCAGGTCCAGCCACAGGTCCTGGGTGAGCGCCAGATCGGCGATCGCGGTGAGGACGGCGGGCTCGGACATGATCGGGCGTTGCGCGAGCCGTCGCAGGCCGGGCGGTTGCATGCGCGCCGCGACCGGGAGCAGCGTGCGCCAGGCATCGAGTTCGACGACGGTGGCGAGCAGGCCGTCGAGCACTTCGGCGTCCTGGTCGGCCACCACGTCGCCGAGCCGGGAACGTTCGACCGGGCCGAGCAGGTCGAGCAGCGCGATCGCCTCGGGCCAGCGACGCTCGGCGTCGGTCGCGTGGATCAGGCCGGGCACCCGGTCGGTGATGGTGGCCAGCAGGCGGTCGGCGGCGGCGGTGTCCTCGAGGTGATAGCCCACGTGCAGCAGGTCGATGTCGGCGGCGTGCGGCAGCGCGACCCGCAGCACCCGCTCGGGCACCGACCCGGCCAGCCTGCCCATCGTCAGATAGTCACCGCGAGCGAGCAATTCGCGCGCGACTTCCACCGCCATCGCGTCGGGGATCTCGGCGATGACCTGCGCGGCCCGGCGCGGATCGAGCGTGACCGCGATATCGGCCAGGAACGTCGGCGACACCGCCGCCGCGATCGCGACGGCACGCTGCGGCTCCACCGACCCCGCGACCGCCGCGGCCAACACCGAGCCGATCGCGGCCTCGGCGATCCTGCCCGCCAGCGCCGCGGGCACCAGCTTGGCCGCCGCCGCCACGCGCTGCATGCGGCGGGCTTCGCGATGGTGGATCAGATCGGTGATCTGGGTGCGGAACTCACGCAGGGCGGCCGGGGGTAATTCGGCCAGGAAGTCCAGCTCGGCGGTGTCCGCGAGGCCGAGAACGGCGGTGAGACGGGCGATTTCGGCGGTGGTGTGGTGGGTGATCGTCACAGGCCGAGTACCTTGCGCACGGCGGGGCGGGCCAGTCGGGGGATCAGGCGCATGCTCGAGTCCAGGGCTTCGTCCAGGGCCGACACGCGTGCGTCCAAAGTGTGTTGGACGTGGGAATCCAAGCGGGACAGTTGCTCTCGCGTCAGGGTCGCGAATTCCGGCGGAGGTGGGGTGCCGAGCGTGGTGGCGAGTTGGTCCAGGGCATCCGGCACGGGCCGACTCCTTCGGTTCGAACTGTCAGTGCGGACGACGATACCGGCCGAAAATCGTGCCGCCGGTCGACGGTCTCGTCTCGAAAGACTAATCAGGGCAGGGAAATTCGGCGCTTCGACACCATCGACCATGCGGGGTCGACCTTGCTCGAACGCCCGCGGCCCGCTATCGTGGTGATATCACTCAGATATCGGGAGGATGTCATGGAACTGCGCTCCGCGCTCCGCGTCAACGGATTCGCCGTCCTACTGGGATGGTTCGTGCTCACCCTGGCGTTGGGGGCCGCCGCCGTGCTCGCGTTCATCAGCGCCACCAAGCACGACGGCGGGGCACTGGCCTGGACCGGCGCGGTCGCCGCCGTGGTCCTCGGGCTGATCGTGCTGTTCCTCGCCACCGGGCTGATCATCGTCAACCCCAACGAGGCCAGGGTCGTCACCTTCTTCGGCCGCTACATCGGCTCGGTCTCCGAACCCGGCTTCTTCTCGGTGGTCCCGCTCACCGACCGTAAGACGATCTCGCTGCGGGTGCGTAACTTCGAGACCCAGAAACTCAAGGTCAACGACGCCGACGGCAACCCCGTCGAGATCGCCGCCGTGGTCGTCTACAAGGTCATCGACAGCTTCAAGGCCGCCTTCGCCGTCGACGACTACGAGGAGTACGTCGAGACCCAGTCCGAGGCCGCCGTGCGCCACCTCGCCACCACCCACCCCTACGACGCCCACGACGACGCCCGCACCAGCCTGCGCGACGGCGCCGAGGTGGCCGAGGAACTCACCGTCGAACTGCGCGAACGCACCCTCACCGCCGGCATCGAGGTCATCGAGGCCCGCATCACCCACCTCGCCTACGCCCCCGAGATCGCCCAGGCCATGCTCGTGCGCCAGCAGGCCTCCCAGGTCGTGGCCGCGCGCACCCAGATCGTCGAGGGCGCCGTCGGCATGGTCGGCCTCGCGCTGGACCGCCTCGCCGAACAGGGCACCGTCGAACTCGACCAGGAACGCAAGGCCGCCATGGTCTCGAACCTGCTCGTGGTCCTGTGCAGCGACCGCGCCGTCCAGCCGGTCGTCAACACCGGATCCCTCTACTCCTGACGGTCCCATGACCACGCCGAAGAAGGAACCCAAGAAAGTCCTGCTACGGCTCGACCCGGCCGTCCACGAGGCCCTGGCCAAGTGGGCGGCCGACGACCTGCGCAGCATCAACTCCCAGATCGAATACGCGCTCCGCCTGGCCCTCGAACAGGTGGGCCGAAAACCCAAGCGGGAGTAGCGCTATCGACGATGGTCTGCGTCGCGCCGCCCGCGTCCCCGCGCACCACCGATCGCCGGGCACCGTGATCGAAGCGGCCCGGATTCTCGTGATCGGGCACGAACGAGCGCCCCGCTGGTTGGTGGAAGCGGACCTTTTTCCCCGATCAGCGCCCGGAAAACGGTACGGAGCAACGAAAATCGGGTGGCGCCGGTAAATTGGATCGGTGCCCATCTCGTTCGACATTCCTGGAATGCAACAGTTGGACGACACGACCTGGGGGAATCCGGCCACTCGTGACGTCGTCGCGTTGAACTATGTCAACGGCGTGCCCGACCTGCCCGCGCGACTCGACGACGTCAAGCGGTTGCGTCGGCGACTCGCCGAGCATCACGCGCGCACCGGGTGCCTGATCGAGGCGTTCGTGGTGTGGGTCGATCAGCTGCCCGCGCTGTTGCGGGTGGAGAAGACGCAGCTGCCGGGGCCGCGCGGGCAGTTGGTCTTCGCGGCCTCGATCGTGGTGCCCAAGGATCGGTGCTCGGCGGTGTTCCAGATCATCTGCCCCGAGACGGGGCTGCCGGGGGCGCGCGAGACCGCGATCGGGCAGCAGGTGCGGCGCAGCGAGATGTGCCCGCCGCACCCGTACGCGCCGGGACTGCGCGGGCGGTTGCCGTACCTGCTCTCCGACGACGTCCGCTTCGACGCCGAGTTCCCGCGCCACGCCCTCACCAGGGCGCGGCGCTGGGTCGCCGAGACGGTGCCGACGGTGCAGGTGGACCCGTCCTTCGCCGCGCTGCCCGAGTTCTAGCGCGGGGGCTTCTCGGCGATGAAGATCGCGGTGCCGGGGAAGATCTGCCCGCGCAGCGGCGACCACTGACCCCACTCCCGGTCCAGCCACTCCGGCCAGTCCGGTTCGACGATGTCGACCAGGTGCAGGCCGGCGCCGACGATCTCGCGGACCCGGTCGCCGATCGTGCGATGGTGCTCGACATAGGTCGGCACGCCGTCGCCGTCGACCTCCACATAGGGCGTGCGGTCGAAGTAGGGGATCGTGGCGGTGAGCCCGGCCTGGCCCGGATCGTCGGGGAAGATCCAGCGCATCGGATGGTTCACCGAGAACACCCAGCGCCCACCCGGCCGCAACACGCGCGCCACCTCGCGCATCACCAGCGCCGAATCGGCCACGAACGGCACCCCGCCGAACGCCGAACAGGCCAGGTCGAACGACGCGTCCGCGAACGGCAGCGCCTCGGCGCCCGCCTGCACCAGCGGCACCCGAGGTCCGCCCTGGTCCATCGCGGCGACCCCGCGCTCGAGCATCCCCATCGACACGTCCAGCCCCACCGGAAACGCGCCGTGACCGGCCAGCCACCGCGAACACGGCGCCGAACCGCAGCCGATCTCCAGGATCGTCTTCCCGCTCACGTCACCGAGAAAGCCCATGTCACCCTCGTGCAGCCCCTCCGGGCACCACACGAACTCACCACCGGGTGAATCCACGCCGAGGAAATCGGCATGGGTCTGGTGGTACTGCTCGGCGTCGGCGTCCCACCAGCGCCGATTGGCCCGCTCACTGTCGCGTGAGTCGATCCTGGTTCGAGTGGTCGCTGCGGTACCGAGCAGCGCGTTGGCCTGCGCGTGGCGTTGGTCGTCGGACACGCCGCACAGGGTATCGACCCGCCGCGATCACCGACGACGGCGGCATGGGGGGTGGTTTGCCCGGCTCTGTGACGGTCGCGTAGGCTGAGGCACGCTCAACAGGCGCGCTGAGATTGATCAGCGGCAACTGCGACGGTCCATGCCATACTTTACCGGTATCCCTTCGTCGCGTCGTCGCGGTGATCTCGCAGCGTACCGAAAGTTCCAATGTCCGCAACCGACCACAATCCGTCCGGAGCAAACCCACATATGCCCACCACCGTCACCTCACCGCAGGTAGCCATTAACGATATTGGCTCCGCAGAGGATTTCCTGGCCGCCATCGACGCGACGATCAAGTACTTCAACGATGGTGACATCGTCGAAGGCACCATCGTCAAGGTCGATCGTGACGAGGTCCTGCTCGACATCGGTTACAAGACCGAAGGCGTCATCCCCTCCCGCGAACTCTCCATCAAGCACGATGTCGACCCGAACGAGGTCGTTTCCGTGGGCGACGCGGTCGAGGCGCTTGTTCTCACCAAGGAGGACAAAGAAGGCCGCCTGATCCTGTCGAAGAAGCGGGCGCAGTACGAGCGCGCGTGGGGCACGATCGAGGAGCTCAAGGAGAAGGACGAGGCCGTCAAGGGCACCGTCATCGAGGTCGTCAAGGGCGGCCTGATCCTCGACATCGGTCTCCGTGGCTTCCTGCCCGCCTCGCTCGTCGAGATGCGTCGTGTCCGCGACCTCCAGCCCTACGTGGGCAAGGAGATCGAGGCCAAGATCATCGAGCTCGACAAGAACCGCAACAACGTGGTCCTGTCGCGTCGCGCCTGGCTCGAGCAGACCCAGTCCGAGGTCCGCAGCGAGTTCCTGCACCAGCTCCAGAAGGGCCAGGTCCGCAAGGGCGTCGTGTCCTCCATCGTCAACTTCGGTGCCTTCGTGGACCTGGGTGGCGTCGACGGCCTGGTGCACGTGTCCGAGCTGTCCTGGAAGCACATCGACCACCCGTCCGAGGTTGTCGAGGTCGGCAACGAGGTCACCGTCGAGGTTCTCGACGTCGATCTCGACCGCGAGCGCGTCTCCCTGTCGCTCAAGGCGACCCAGGAAGACCCGTGGCGTCAGTTCGCCCGGACCCACGCCATCGGCCAGATCGTGCCCGGCAAGGTCACCAAGCTGGTTCCCTTCGGTGCCTTCGTGCGCGTCGAAGAGGGCATCGAGGGCCTGGTGCACATCTCGGAGCTGGCCGAGCGCCACGTCGAGGTCCCGGACCAGGTTGTGGCCGTCGGCGACGACGCCATGGTCAAGGTCATCGACATCGACCTCGAGCGTCGTCGGATCTCGCTGTCGCTGAAGCAGGCGAACGAGGACTACAACGCCGAGTTCGACCCGTCGAAGTACGGCATGGCCGACAGCTACGACGATGCGGGCAACTACATCTTCCCCGAAGGCTTCGACCCCGACACCAACGAGTGGCTCGACGGGTTCGACAAGCAGCGTGAAGAGTGGGAAGGCCGCTACGCCGAGGCCGAGCGTCGCCACAAGATGCACACCGCCCAGATGGAGAAGATGGCAGCCGACGCTGCCGCCGAGGCCGCCGCTGGTGGTCCCGTCGCGGGCAACTACTCCTCCGAGACCGGTGGCAGCGCGGCTGCGTCCACCTCCGGTCCGGCCGAGTCCACGGGCGGCTCGCTGGCCAGCGATGCCCAGCTCGCGGCTCTGCGGGAGAAGCTCAGCGGCAACGCCTGAGTGAGCGGCAACGCCTGATAGGCAGTGAACGAAGGCCCCGGTCCTCACGGACCGGGGCCTTCGGGCTTTTCGGGGAAAGTATTCGGCGCCCGGCAGAAAACCGGGCGCGGCCGATCAGTTGGCGACGGCAGGCGACCAGTAGCCGGTGGACATACTGGGACGCTTACGCATCGCGGCGAAACTATGTCGGGCGGGCAGGCGGAGGGCAGCGAACCAGGACCGCCGATACTCGGCGAGAGTCGTTGCCACAGCGGGGAATTCGATGCAGTGCACACCGCCCGGCATGCCGAGGCGGTGGCGAGCCGCCCGGTGATTCCTGGTACTCATGATGATCCTCCGGTAGTTGTGCGGCCGATTCGCCTAGGGCCGAAGATTAATCGACGCGACGCGCCGAGCCGGGGACCTCACGCCGTGGTGGGTGAGCGTGTCGCGGGTGGTGTCCCGGCGCGGCGGTCGAAGTGCGAGACTGGGCCCATGTTGCGGATCGGCCTCACCGGAGGCATGGGAGCGGGTAAATCCACAGTGGCGCGCGAACTGGTCGAGTCGGGGGCGGTTCTCATCGACTCCGACGCGATCGCCCGCGAGGTCGTCGCACCGGGCACGCCCGGATTGGCGGCGCTGGTCGAGGAATTCGGCGAAGGGATCCTGGCCGAGGACGGCAGCCTGAACCGGCCCGCCCTAGCCGCGGTGGCCTTCGCCGACGATGTCTCGCGCGGCAAACTCAACGCCATCACCCACCCGCTCGTCGGCGCCCGCACCGCGGAGCTGATCGGCGACGCGGCCGCCGATGCCATTGTGGTGCAGGACATTCCGCTGCTCGTCGAGAACGGGCTCGCCCCGCTGATGCAGCTGGTCGTCGTGGTCGGCGCCGACGAGGCGACCCGGCTGCGCAGGCTGGTCGAACAGCGCGGCGTGGACGAGGCCGACGCGCGCGCCCGCATCGCCGCGCAGGCCACCGACGATCAGCGCCGCGCGGTCGCCGACGTGTGGCTCGACAACAACGGCGCACCGGACGCGATCCGCGCGCGGGTGCGCGAGCTGTGGGAACAGCGGTTGGTGCCGTTCGAGCGCAATCAGCGCGCGGGCGTTCGAGCGCGCGCGGCCTACCGGCTCGTCACCGATCCCGAGTGGGATGTGCAGGCGCGCAGGATCATCGCCCGCCTGCACCTGGCCTGCGGTGCCTCGGCGGTGCGCATCGACCATGTCGGGTCGACCGCGGTGCACGGGCTGCCCGCCAAGGACATCATCGACATCCAGATCACCGTGGCGGACATGACCACCGCCGAATCGCTGTCGGATGCGTTGGCCGGGGCCGGTTTTCCGCTCGCGGCGCACGTGACCCACGACAATCCCAAGCCGAGTCCGCACGATCCCGACGGCACCGACCTGTCGCGGTGGGGAAAACGCCTGCACGGCAACGCCGATCCCGGCCGCCCCGCCAATATCCACCTGCGCGTGCGGGATTCGCTCGGCCAGCGGTTCGCGCTCGATCTGCGCGACTGGTTGCGCGCCGACGAGCACGGCCGCGCGGAGTACCTGGCGGTCAAGCGTGGCGCCGAACTCGCCGCCGCCGACCTCGTCGGTGACGAGGCGGGCGAGGCGTACTACCGGGTGAAGGAGCCGTGGTTCGACGCGGTCTACCCGGTGGTCACCGAATGGGCCCGCGCCCGCGCCTGACCTGCGAAGCAGTCAGTTAAACGGCAATGTTTCGGAAATCGCGAACACCATGGCGCGCTCTGTGTAGATTGTGCGATGTCACTACACGGTGACTCGATTCACAGGGAAGTTGTAGCGCGTATGACAACACAGCAGCGTCAGTTCGGCCGTGCGGGCTTCGGTATCACCGCGCTCGGCGCCGTCGCCGCCAGCCTCGTGCTGGCCGCTCCGCAGGCCTCGGCGTGGGTCGGCAACCTCGGTGTAGCCGGCACCGACCACAAGGTCGGTTGCACCTACAAGCTGACCGCCGCCGTCGAGGTGGACCGCCTGACCTCGGTGAAGTTCACCGACAACGGCGTGGACATCCCCGGCAGCCCGGTGTCGCCCTCGGTCCTGTCGGGCACGGTGAGCATCGACTGGAAGCCGACCACCGCGGGCAAGCACAAGCTCGAGGCGCGTCAGCTGCTGATCAGCGACTCGATCACGGTCACCGTGGCCGAGGCGGGCAACACCGGCAGCGCGTCGTGCGGCGGCGGACTGGGCGACCTGTTCGGCAGCCTGAGCTGAGACCGGCTCCGCGAACCGCCCGGACCCTGTGGGGTTCGGGCGGTTCGTCGTTTCAGCGCCAGGTCAGGTCCATGCCCAGCGTGCTCAACCAGGCCTCGAGGGAGTAGCCGTGCGCCGCGATCCCGTCGACGGCGGCTGTTGCGTTCTCGATCGCGGACTGGCACTGGGCCGCGTCGAGCAGGCCGGTGCTGTGCGCGGCCAGCAGCTCGTCGACGTCGACGAGCCGCACGTCCCGGGCCGTGCGGACCAGCAGGTCCAGGTAGTGATCGACCCCGAGCCACCGGGTGGGGGTCTCCCGGGTGAAGGCGCCGACGTCGATGTAGACGTCCTGCCACTTCTCGACGCCGGGGTTGTAGTGCAGTTTCGACGCGCGCAACGACAACTCGGGCAGCAACCACGACTCGAGGTAGTGGAAGCTCGCGTGATCGGAGTGGCGACCCATGTACAGGCCCCACGGCTCCTCGCGGTAGATCTCCACCGGTCGCACGAACCCCTTGGGGTCGGTGTTGGTCCGCGCCGCGGTATCGAAGTACTCGATCTTGGGCGGATGCACGTGCACGGGTGATGCCTGCGTCATGAGCGCCGAATCTACCGGCTCACGGCGGTGCCCGCGCCCGCTGACCTCGTCGGACCGGCGTCGAGGATCGAAACGTGTCAGTGGGCGCGCCTAAGCTTGGTTTCATGGCATTCGCAACCGAGATCCCGACGGAAGGGTACGAAGACCGGGGACACCCGATCGCCCATTCCGAACACCGCCCGGTCGGCGCGATCGAGCGCTCGGGTGCCCGCTTCGAGGTGGTCAGCGAGTACTCGCCTGCCGGTGATCAGCCCGCGGCCATCGCCGAGCTGGAGCGCCGGATCACCGCGGGGGAGAAGGACGTCGTCCTGCTCGGCGCCACCGGTACCGGTAAGTCGGCCACCACCGCGTGGCTGATCGAGAAGTTGCAGCGGCCCACCCTGGTCATGGCGCCGAACAAGACCCTCGCCGCCCAGCTGGCCAACGAGCTGCGCGAGATGCTGCCCAACAACGCGGTCGAGTACTTCGTCTCGTACTACGACTACTACCAACCCGAGGCCTACATCGCCCAGACCGACACCTACATCGAGAAGGACAGCTCGATCAACGACGACGTCGAGCGGTTGCGCCACTCGGCCACGTCGAGTCTGCTGTCGCGGCGCGATGTGGTGGTGGTCGCCTCGGTGTCGTGCATCTACGGTCTGGGCACGCCGCAGTCGTACCTGGACCGTTCGGTGCAGCTGGAGGTGGGCGGCGAGATCGACCGCGACGCGCTGCTGCGCCTGCTCGTCGACGTGCAGTACACGCGCAACGACATGTCGTTCACCCGTGGTTCGTTCCGGGTGCGCGGCGACACCGTCGAGATCATCCCCTCCTACGAGGAGCTGGCGATCCGCATCGAGTTCTTCGGTGACGAGATCGAGGCGCTGTACTACCTGCACCCCCTCACCGGTGATGTTGTGCGCCAGGTGGATTCGGCCCGCATCTTCCCGGCCACCCACTATGTGGCGGGCCCGGAGCGGATGGAGCGCGCGGTCGCCGATATCGAAGCCGAACTGGCGGCGCGGCTCGCGGAACTCGAACGCCAGGGCAAGCTGCTCGAGGCGCAGCGGTTGCGGATGCGCACCGAGTACGACCTGGAGATGATCCGCCAGGTCGGCTTCTGCTCGGGCATCGAGAACTACTCGCGCCACATCGACGGCCGCCCGGCCGGCTCGGCGCCCGCGACCCTGCTCGACTACTTCCCCGACGACTTCCTGCTGGTGATCGACGAATCCCACGTCACCGTCCCGCAGATCGGCGGCATGTTCGAAGGCGACATGTCGCGCAAGCGCAACCTGGTCGACTTCGGCTTCCGCCTGCCCTCGGCGGTCGACAACCGCCCGCTGACCTGGGAGGAATTCGCCGGGCGCATCGGGCAGGCGGTGTATCTGTCGGCCACTCCCGGCCCCTACGAGCTGGGCCAGGTCGGCGGCGAGGTGGTCGAACAGGTCATCCGCCCCACCGGGCTGGTCGACCCGAAGGTCGTGGTCAAGCCGACCAAGGGCCAGATCGACGACCTGGTGCACGAGATCCGCGAGCGCGCCGAGCGCGACGAACGCGTGCTGGTCACCACGCTCACCAAGAAGATGTCGGAGGACCTCACCGACTATCTGCTCGGCCTCGGGGTGAAGGTGCGCTACCTGCACTCCGAGATCGACACCCTGCGCCGCGTCGAGCTACTGCGCCAGCTGCGCCTGGGCGAGTACGACGTGCTCGTGGGTATCAACCTGCTGCGCGAGGGCCTCGACCTGCCGGAGGTGTCGCTGGTGGCGATCCTCGACGCCGACAAGGAAGGTTTCCTGCGGTCGAGCACCAGCCTCATCCAGACCATCGGCCGCGCGGCGCGCAACGTCTCCGGTGAGGTCCACATGTACGCGGACAAGATCACCGACTCGATGCGCCACGCCATCGACGAGACCGACCGGCGCCGCGCCAAACAGGTCGCCTACAACACCGAGCACGGCCTCGACCCGCAGCCGCTGCGCAAGAAGATCGCCGACATCCTCGATCAGGTCTATCTCGAGGCCGAGGACGAGGTGGCGGTCGGCGGCTCGGGTCGCAACGCCAGCCGCGGCAGGCGCGCCCAAGGCGAGCCGGGGCGCGCGGTCAGCGCGGGCATCTACGCCGAGCGCGATGTGAAGTCGATGCCACGCGCCGAATTGGCCGATCTGGTCAAGGAACTCACCGCGCAGATGATGAACGCGGCCCGCGAACTCCAGTTCGAGCTGGCGGGTCGACTGCGCGACGAGATCGCCGACCTGAAGAAGGAGCTGCGCGGCATGGACGCCGCGGGGTTGTCCTAGCGATGCGCGGGTCCCGGCCACCGCGCCGATGTCCGACGCGGCGGCCGAGCGCGGTCTCAGCCCTGCTCGGCCAACCACGCGGCGACGCGCCGGTCGGCCTCTTCCCGCGACACGTCCTGCACCCGGGTCAGCACGGCCCACCGGTGGCCGAAGGGGTCGATCACCACGCCGAAGCGGTCGCCGGTGACGAAGGTCTGCGGCTCCTCGGCGGTGCGGGCCCCGTGGGTGAGAGCGCGCGCGATCACCGCGTCCACGTCGGGGCAGTAGTGCACCACGGAGGTGTGCACCCAGTCCTCGGGCGCGCGAACGTTGTTCTCCGGGATCGGCATTCCCAGTTGCAGGGTGGAATCGCCGATGAGCAGTTCGGCGTGGGCGGGTTGTCCGTCGGGCAGATCCGCCCGGCTGAGCACCTTCGCGTCGAAGACCGCGGTGTAGAAGTCGATGGCCGCGTTGGCGTCGGGCACGGCGAGGAAACAGGTGATGGAGTGGTAGCCCTGCGGAATGGGGGCGACGGGAGTGGTCATGACTACGATCCTGCTGCGCCGCGCCGAGCCGGTCTTGTAAGAACGCGACAGATCCGATGAGTACCGAACCCGGTGACGTGCGCGGGATCCTGCATCCGGCCGAACAGGCCAGGCACCGCTCGCTGCGTCGGCTCACCGTCGGACCCGCGCTGGCCGCGTTCGCCGATCGGTACTGGGTGGTGCGCTGGGACCTGCGGGGCAAGCCCGCCTACACCGCGCAGGTGCTGTCGTATCCGTGCGTGAACGTCACCTTCGAGCGCAGCACCACCCGCACCGGCGGCTTCGTCAACGGCGTGTGCACCACCCGCTACGATCGCGAACTCGCCGAGGAGGGCGAGACTTTCGGCATCCGGTTCACCCCCGGCGGCTTCGGCGCCTTCACCGGCCTGGATGTCGGTGCGCTGCGCGATGATTCGGCCCCGCTCACCGAGGTCCTGCCCGAAGCCGCCGGGCTGGCCGACCGCGTGCTGGCCGAGCCCACCGACGAACACCGGCGCACCCTCGTCGAGGAGTTCTTCACCGGTCGCGGACGCCCCGAGGACCCGCACTACGCGCTGGTGACCCGCATCGTGACGGCCATGGCCCAGGATCAGGACCTGACCAGGGTCGACCAGGTCACCGACCGCTTCGCGATCCCCGTCCGCACCCTGCAACGCCTGTTCCGCCGCTATGTCGGGGCACCACCGAAATGGGTGCTGCGCCGCTTCCGCCTACAGGACGCCGCCGACCACCTGGCCCACGGCCGCGATCGCGACCTGGCCGTCCTGGCCGGCGACCTCGGCTATTTCGACCAGGCCCATTTCAGCCGCGAATTCACCGCCGAGATCGGGATGGCGCCACTGGAATACGCGCGTAGCGCCCGGGGCGACGCCCTCACGCGCCTGCGCGACCAACAACACTCCCATCCGGCACCACGGGGCACCGTGGTCTGATCATTGGTTTTGTGTTCGACCAGGTCATATCGGTCTTGGTGAAGTCGTCGCCGACGCACAGCAGCGGGTCGCCCGCCGCCCGAGCGGCGGCGTATGTCAGGCAGCCGCCGAAGTTCAATGCCGCCTGCTACCCGCCCTTGCCGAATAGTGGGAGGCCCTGCCGATGAGGAAGGTGCCGCTACTGCCAATAGTTGCGGTTGCGACCGTGATTGTCCTCGTCGTCCCACTGGCGGGCCTGCTCGCGCAAGGCCGCCCGCTCGGCTTCCTCACGGGCGGCCTTGGCCCTGGCAACAGTGTTGCTCAATCCTCCGCCCGGCACTGCGCGATTGGTCGGTGCGGAGCCGACCGGACCGGCGGCCCTCGGTGAGAGTAGGTCTGGCGCGGGGTCCTGATATCTGGGAGGCGCGGCGTGTGGCTGGGCAGTGTAGCGCGGCTGGTACGTGGTTGACGGTGCCAGCTCAGTTCGGCTGGGTACCGGCGCGGGAGCACCTGCTGTGGGAGTGCGGTCGGCCGCGAGATCGGAATCGGTCATCCTGGCGATCCGGTTCACCGCCGGGTCATCGTAGAGTTCGGTCATGAGGTCGTTCGCGCGAGCGGTCGCTTCCTCCCTGACCTGCCCATACGCCCGCAAGACAACATCGGCGAGCACCTCTGGGCCCATCGCGCACGCGGCCGTCGAGAACGTCAACGCGGTGAGCTTGCCGTCCCCGTCGGCCTCGACATCGACACCCTGCGTTTGCGCACGCACCCGAATCTCGTTGACGGCGTGCCGAATACGGCTGAACTTGGCGGCGAGTTCTTCGTTCGGTAGGGTCATCGCGAATCTCCAGGTCAGCGGGGTGCGGTCGAGGTTTCGGGTGCGGGGTTCGGGGTGGGCGGGTCGACCGGCCATCCGGGATACACCGGTTGGATCGGTGGAGGTGTTGGGCTTTCGAACCGCTCGCTGGTCTCGGGTATATTCGGATCGATGCTGTGAAGCCACGGATCACATCGAGGCTCTCGGGGGCCTGAGGGGTTGGAGCTGAAATCTACGGTCCATCCGCGGAAGACATCAGCGGGCGGCGCTTGCCAATGCATTCGATCCGGACCAGGCGCGGGGGTGGTCACCGGCCATATCGGATTGTCGGCTACAGACTTCACGATCACCTGCCACGCGCTGTACTGAGCGCCTCGGTTCCCGACATATACATCACCTTGGCGATTGGCCAGACCCGACGTCATCAAACATATGTCCGCAACGAAGTCGGTATCCGTCCCCCGCACCTGCTGGATGTGAACCCGCATAGTCCCCGTTGCATATCCGCGCCGCCAGGTCTCTTCCAGCTCGGAAATCCGCCAGGGAGATATCGCCTTGTCGAATCCGGGGTATGTCCGATGTAATCCCGCCTTCTGGCCGACGTAACGAGCCTCGTAACCTGCGCGAACCAGGGCCGCCTGGCCGGAAAACAGGTCCACCCCGGAGTCGGCGGACCACACCATGGTGGCATCCCGAACCTCATCGGGAGGTTGATAGACCGATACGACAGGTTTCTGCGCCGGAGGCTGGTCACTCGTGCACCCACCTGCTATAACGGCGATACTGGCAGCCGCGAGGGCGGTCGACAGGAATGCCCTCGTCGGTGCCATTACCGTACCCATCTGTTGTGCACGCTGGTCTGGCTCTCCTTCATGGCGAGCCTTTCTGAAATACGTTGTTGCTGATCCGAATCCGGAGGTCGCAGGGATGACTGGAGTTCGATTGCCTCGCCGTTGTTTGCCCGGGCGATGTAGCTGTCGAGCCTCTCGCCATTGACCCCGGAAGCGATCAGTATCTCCTTCAACTTCACAGAATTATCGTAACCGGGATTTCCTTGGGTAGTCGCCGAGTAGTCGGAATATGTTTTCAGGCGGTCGCCGTCCTTGAATTCGGGCGGCAACGAGTTGAAGTCGACCTGTCCATTCTCGACAAGAGTTTGGACCATCCGATAGCTGCGATCATTCGCTGATCCGAAGTTCGGGGCATCGTAATTTCCGGTATCGATCTTCAATGGTGTGTATGGGCCGACCTTTTCCGGGTCGACGGTGAGGAAGGATTTTCCTGGTTCGGCGAGGGCGGCGATAGCGGCGGGACCGGGTCCTAAACCGCCGACCATGATCTGGCCTGCGGTGTAGGCCTGATTGAGTTTGGTGGTTTTGTCTTCGGCCGCGGTCTCGTTGGCGGCGACTTGCTGGTCGTAGTCGACACCGATGCCCTGGTTCACCAGCCATTCGAGCCGGTTCGCGTAGTTGCCGTTCTCGGTGTTTCCGTTGGCGAGAAACGCACTGTCCATGCGCTGGGACTCGGCCAGCGCGGCCCCGTTGATCGTGGCGCTGGACAGCGGATCCCCGGACAGCACACTGAAAACCTGAACTGACTCGACGGGTGTGAGATCGCTGAACCCCTTGGTATCGGTCATCGCTTCGGGCATGTCGACCATCCGTCCGACATAGGGTGCTAGTGCTTCGGCGACTTCCTGGGACGTCCCAGCGGTCATCCCGCCGGTCTGTCCCGGTCCGGTCCCGGCGAGTAGCCCTTCGTAGTTGTCGGTGGCCGAGATGATCTGCGTGAGCCCGTGCGCTGACTTGCCCGCGAGCTCGGACTCGGGTGACGTGGCCCCAGCGTTCTCGGAAATCCAGTTGGTGATCGGTGTGATCGCGGGTTGGTCACCCGGTTGACCCTCATGGGTGAGTAGCGGCAGTACTGCCTTTTCCGGGTCGTATCCGGTACCGAGGATATCGGGACCACCCTCACCGGTGAGGATCGCTGTCACGCCGTCCGCATTGCGAGCACCGAGCTCGATCGACCGGTTGATGACATCGTCGGCCGGGATGTTCGCGTCCGCGAAGTTGGAGTTGTTCTGGTCGAGCCAGGCCATGTGTGCACCCTGGCGTTGCAGTTCGGTTGACATTTTGACGCCGGGATCATTTCCGGTCTCCGCCATTCCGAGCGCAGCCAGCAACTCGCTCTGCCTGTTCACGAACTCGCCGGTCTTGGTCGCGCCGGTCGCTTCGATCGGATAGTCGGAGGCGTTCGCATCCGGTGCGCCGCCACCTGCGCTCACCCGGGTGGAGATGAGGTCTCGCATGTCCTGGGGCAGGTTTTCGTAGCTGCCCGCTCCGGTGAGCTTGCCGTTCGAGTCTCGACCTGTCCCAACCTTCTCGTTACTGAGCAGCAAGGCGCCATTGGCCAGTGACCGGGCAGCTTGTTCACCGGCTGGGCCCTGCTGCTGGAGCTGCTGGCTGGCCTGTGTGAAGCCATCGGCGCCCGCGGCGTTCATGAGGTTCTGTAAGTAGGCCTTCGACGCGGCGGGCATAGTGACGTCTTCGCCACGCAGGTACGCGGCCTGTTGCTCAGGGGAAACACCGGCGGCCTTGAGGTCGTCGGCGAGCTGGTCGAGCACCTCGTCAGGGATCTGCTTACCGTTGTTCGTGGCGTCGCTGATCTGTTGGCCGATCTTTGTTCCCTGGTCACCGCTGAGCCCGCTGGGCCCACTCATCGCGCCCCCGGGACCGCCGTGTTGGTCCAGGTCGGTGAGCCCGAGCGCGGCCGCGAACTTCAGCGAGGCGCAGGCGGACGCGATATTGGACAGGTGCTCTTTGAGCGTGATGGTGTAGTCGGCGGCCGCGTTGACCAGTTTCTGGTTCAACACCACCAACGTTAGATTGGCTGCCTGATCCCCGGACAGCGCCGGCGCGGTCACGGTGCCGTCGTCGGCGATGTTCAGACTCGGGTACCCCCCGGCGATGATCTCGACGGCACTGATCAGCGCGCTGCGGTGACCATCGATCACCCCGCCCTGGGTTTTGAAGGTCTCCCCGATCGACACCGCCGCGCGGCGGGTTTGCGAGGAGGACAGCAGCTCCGACACCGCACGCATCGACGCGGTGGACGC
Source organism: Nocardia lasii (assembly GCF_042658545.1). Classification (NCBI taxonomy): domain Bacteria; kingdom Bacillati; phylum Actinomycetota; class Actinomycetes; order Mycobacteriales; family Nocardiaceae; genus Nocardia; species Nocardia lasii. The sequence continues at coordinate 77,666 of NZ_JBHSQN010000017.1, read as the reverse complement.
GGCCTCGCCCTGCCATCCGACGGCGGTCTGATCGACGGCGAGATCGACGGCAGCCATCCGATCGTTGAGTGCCTCGCCGCCGGTGACAATCGCGGTGCCCGCCGCGATCACCGTGGCGGGCTGCCAGCTCCTGACCTGAGAGATTGTCGGCGGCACCGGGCTCATTCGATGCCTCCCGTCAAACTGTCGAGCTGGGCTTTGAATGTTGCGTCGGCATCTTCATACGTGTTCGCCGCAGTCGCCGCGCCGGTACTGAGGTTCCGCACATTCGTCGCGTGCTCTGCCAGGTTGGTACCGAGCTTCGTTTTGATGTTGCCGATCAACCCCTCGAGGTCTGCTCCCGGCATCACAATGGCCTCGAGCCCAGCCCAGATCGGCGGTGTGATGGTGTCGATACCGGCGGCCTCGGTCGTGGGCTTGCCCGCCAACAGACGCAACGCGTCCAGATCGGCCTGAATCAAATCCCCCACCAGAACTCCCCTTCTGAACCGGGAACTACTTGTCCAACTGTGCTTGTCAAGCGTACCCGCGAGGGAACCTCGATCAAGACGGCAGCCACCGAACCGTCGCCGTCGCTCCGGACGTCGACGCGGGGGTGCGACTGTCCGTGCCCGTCCCGGCAGATACTCCGCCAGGTGCGGGCTCGGCAGGTGGCAGACCCGGAGCGTCCGCGCTGCCGATGTCTTCGGTGACCCGAGTTCCGCTGGCGACTTCGTGGTCGATGTGATCGAAATCCCAGTCGCCCTGGGATGTTGAGCATGTTGTGATCGGACACAGTTTTCTCGGCGTGTGGTCTTGTCAGCGCTGGTGGACGTTATCGACTGTCGCGAATGCCACCGTGATTTCTGGTGTGGCCACCAACACTCCTGATGTGATCTATTGCGAATTGCCGATGGATCAGCCTGATTTGCCGTTAGGGTCAGTCCAATTGCCGCGCTGACGCTCGATTCCCGGGTGATCGGTGCTGGCACCGACCAAGTTGGAGGAGAGATGACCGCCTACAGGACCATTGTCGTCGGTACTGATGGCTCGGATTCGTCGTACGTCGCTGTGGAGAAGGCCGCGGCCCTCGCCGGCGACGCGGACGCGACTCTCGTGCTGGCCTGCGCCTACTTCCCGACTGACGATCGCGACGTCGCCGCGGCGGCCGACGTGCTCAAGGACGAGGCCTACCAGGTTCGTGGTTCGGCCCCGACCAACGAGATCCTGCTCGTCGCGCGGGAGAAGGCGATCGCCGCCGGTGCGAAGAACATCGTCGACCGCGCCATCGTCGGCGAGCCCGTCGATTCGCTGCTCGAGCTCGTGATCGAGGTCGAGGCCGATCTGCTCGTCGTCGGTAACCGGGGCCTGAACACCCTCACCGGCCGCCTGCTGGGCTCGGTGCCCTCGGATGTGGCCCGCAAGTCCCGCTCGGACGTGCTGATCGTGCACACCGTTCGGTAGTCGGACGAACCACGCAGGGCCCCTGATCACCACCGATCAGGGGCCCTCCGTGCTGTGTCAGGCGGTGTCGAGAGCGGACAGGACCGTGGGTAGTTCCTCGGTGTGCACGACCGCCAACCGCTGGGTCGCGCGGGTGAGCGCCACGTACAGGTCGTTGAGGCCACGGGGGGACTCGTCCAGGATCGCCTGCGGCTCCACCAGGTAGACCCGGTCGAACTCGAGGCCCTTCGCGTCGTGGACGGTGAGCACCTGCACGGATTCGCCTGCCAGCGAGGACAATTCGGGGATCAGGGCGGCGGGGGCGAGCACGGCGGCGGTGCCGGGCGCGTGCTCGGCCTCGAGCAGCCGGGCCACCTCGCCCGCGACCTCCGGCGGCGAAACCCGGTGGGCGCGTGGGGGATTGCCGGTCTCGCGTACCGAGCGCGGGGCCGTGGCGCCGGGGTCGATCGCCGCGAGCACGTCCGCCGCGACCGTCATGATCTCGGCGGGGGTGCGGTAGTTGACCGTGAGCTCGGTGAGCTTCCAGCGTCGGGCCACATAGGGTTCCAGCACCCGCTGCCACGACGACGCCCCCGCCGGGTCACCGGTCTGGGCCACATCGCCCACGACGGTGATCCAGCGATTCGGGATGCGCCGCATCACCATGCGCCACGCCATCTCCGAAAGCTCTTGCGCCTCATCGACGATGACGTGCCCGTAGGTCCAGGTGCGGTCGCCCGCGGCGCGTTCGGCGGTGGTCTGCCGGTTGCCGAACTGCTGGCGCTGGGCCAGCTGGGAGGCGTCGATCAGGTCGTAGGCCATCAGGATCTCGGGATCGAGTTCGTCCTCGATGTCCTGGGGGGCGGAGCCGGTGAGGATGTCGAGGGCGTCCTGGGCCTCGGCGAGCTGGGCGCGCCAGCGGCGCCGGGCGCGTTCGCGTTCCTCGGTGTCGTCCACGCCGAGCAGTTCGGCCAGCTCGTCGAGCAGCGGCGCGTCGGCCGCGCCGAAGGTGCCGTCGTCGGCGCGCACCAGTTCGGCGCGATCCTCGGGGCTCAGCGACTTGGCCGCCCGGTCCAGCCGCGCCGGATCGGCCAGCAGATCCGCGAGCACGTCCTGGGGTGAGAGCACCGGCCACAGCGCGCCGATCGCGGCCTGCACCTGCGGGTCGGCGCGCATCTCGTCGCCGATCTCGCTCAGATCGGCCGAACTGAGCAGACTCGTCCCGCCGGACAGATCCGCGCCCATGGTCGCGGCGAGCTGATCGGTGAGCGCGTCGATCACCGCCGAGGCGAAGATCGGCCGGGCCAGGTTGTGCGGGCGTCGCGAGGACCGGGCCCGCCCGCGCGCCCGGGTCGCGATCTTGCGATCGAGCACCACCGGGTAGCCGTCGAACGCGAGCTGAATCGGCGTCGACGGCACCTCCTGCCGATCGCGCACCGCCTGCTTGAGCACCTCGAGCATGTCGAGCGAGCCCTTGATCTCCCCGGCGCGCAACGAATCCTCGCGCACCGCCTTCACGCCCGGATACAGGTCGCCGATGGTGGACAGCAGCACGCCGGTCTCGCCGAGGGAGGGCAGCACCTGGCCGATGTAGTCGAGGAAGGTGGCGTTGGGGCCGATGATCAGCACGCCGGCCTTGGCCAACTGCTGGCGGTAGGTGTAGAGCAAGAACGCCGCCCGGTGCAGCGCGACCGCGGTCTTGCCGGTGCCAGGACCGCCCTGCACCACGAGCACGCTCTTGTGCTCGGAGCGGATGATGGCGTCCTGTTCGCTCTGGATGGTCTCGACGATGTCGTTCATGTGCCCGGTGCGCGCGGCGTTGAGCGCCGCCAGCAGCGCGCTCTCCCCGCCGACGCCGTCGTCGGTGCCGACCACGCCGTCGCGTTCGGCGGTGTTGAGATCGAGGTACTCGTCGTTGATCGCGGTCACCGCGCGGTTGCGCGAGCGGATGTGCCTGCGCCGGGTGACGTCCTCGGGGTTGGCGGTGGTGGCCAGGTAGAACGGGCGCGCCAGCGGGGCGCGCCAATCCAGCAGCAGCGGCTCGTAGTCGTTGTCCTCGTCGAGAATGCCGAGGCGGCCGATGTAGCGCGGGGTGTCGTCGTCGGTGCCGTCGAGGTCGATGCGGCCGAAGCACAGGCCGTGTTCGGCGGCGTCGTACTTGGCCAGGTCCTCGCTGTAGAGCTGGGTGAACGACTCGCGTTCACTGCGCGCCTGCGGGGTGCCGTCGGCTTCCAAGAGCACGGTCTTGAGCCGGTTCTGCGCGTAGTCGCGCATGCCGTCGAGCCGGTCGTAGAGCACCGAGAGGTACTGCTGCTCCTGTTCGATCTCGCGGGTGTGCGCCGCCGTGGAGGCGGCGGCGCGGTCTTCGGCGAGGCGGTCGGGCAAAACAGGACTCCTTTGTCACCGCGTTGAGAACAGAGTTGTCGAGTCTACTTGTCCGCGATCGCGGCCGCGGCGGCGCCGAACAGATCGGTGCCGAGGACCGGCGTGAAATGTTCGACCACGGGAAAAGGCTCGTAGAAGTGATGCAACAGCGCCCGCCAGCGCTGGTATTCCGGCGCCTGGCGAAATCCCACGGTGTGGTCGGTCAACCGCTCCCAGCGCACCAGCAGCAGATAGCACTGCGGCCGTTCGACACAGCGGGTCAGCGACAGTCCGCCGAAACCGGGCATCGCCGCGATGATCGGATATGCCTGGGCGAAGGCGGTTTCGAACGCGGCGGTGGCGTCGGGGCGAACGGGGAGCAGCGCGTGTTCGACGATCACGCCGACCAGTCTGTCAGGACGCGTGGGTGTTGTTCGAGCGACGATTCTGACCGAGACCGAGCTCACGATGGGCCGACGGCTTGTCGCGGTACATCGCCAGGTCGGCGTCGTGCAGCACCGCCTCCGGGGTGCGGGACTCGTGCGGGCCCAGTTCGGTGATGCCGATCGAGGCGCTCACCTCCAGCCGGTGCCCGCTGGCGATGATCGGCTCGGCCATCGTGATCCGCAGCCGTTCGACCAGGGCGGGCAGGTCGGCGCGCTGCGGATGACCGGCCAGCAGCACCAGGAACTCGTCGCCGCCGAGTCGACCGACCACGTCCTCACTGCGCAGGGCCTGCTGGAGGCGCTGGGCCACGATCTGCAGCACCGTGTCGCCGATCGCGTGGCCGAGGGTGTCGTTGATCGCCTTGAACCCGTCGAGGTCGATGAACAGCACCGTGGTGACCAGGGTGCCGCCCTCATCGGCCAGTGCCGTCGACAACTGCGACAGGATCAGCGACCGATTGGCCAGCCCGGTGAGCGCGTCGTGGGTGGCCTGGTACTCGAGCTGGCGCCTGCTGGCCCGGTAGGCGGTGATATCGGCGAAGGAGGACACGCCCGCCGAATCGGGGCTGTCGGGGTTGAGCAGTCGGCAATTGCACGACAGCCACACCTGCTGCCCGTCGGCGCGCTCGATTCCGAACACGTACTGGGTGATCACCTCGCCGGTGGCGAGGGTGTGCGCCATGGGATGGCGACCTGATTTCAGCGGGGCGCCGTCGCGGTCGATCATCGTCAACGGGACCTCGTCGATGTGCAGGCCCAGCACCGGGTCGGCCTCGTCGATGCCGAGGATGCGCCTGCCCGCCGGGTTCAGCGATTCGACTCGACCCTGCCGGTCGACGACGAGCACCCCTTCTTCCAGCTGGGACACCACGGTGGTGAAGTAGGCCTCCGCGCGCCGGGCCGACGCCTCGGCGGCGCGCTGGGCGCTCAGGTCGTGCACGACCACCTGGAAGGCCAGTTTGTCCTGCCAGACGGTGAGCACCGAGACGGTCTCCACCGGCACCGTGCGGCCGTCGACCCGCACCAGATCCATCGCGGTGCGCGGGGAGGCCGAACCCTCGGCGGTCAGGTGTTGGATGCGTTCGAGCATCGGACCGACGGAATCGGGATGGACGAACACGGTGATCGACAAGCCGAGAAGTTGCTCGGGCGAGCGCGCGCCCAGCAATCGGACCATCGCGGGATTGACGTACACGATCGTGCCGGACTCGTGTACGCAGATGGCATCGGGAGTGTGTTCCACCAGCGACCGGTACCGCTGCGCGAGTTGCTCGGCGCTCGCCGCGTCGGTGTTACCTTCTCCCACTGCGAAAACCCCCGATCTCGGCCTGGTCTGCGGACGACATACCGGACTATTCTGGTGATCCTTCACGATTTCCGCGAGGAGCAGATGTGACACCGGATGCTGTGAACCCGGCAGTGCTCTCGGGCGGCAAGACCCACCGGCTCGATTCTATGTCGATCGCGGGAGTCGGTGTCGTCTCCGGTTACGGCTGGGGCCGCGAATCTTTGTGGCAGGGCCTCATGGGTTGCAAACCGGCTGCCCGTTTGTACCCCGGTTACGGGCGGGGACGTGACGAGCAGGCGTGGGTGGGACGGATCCGCGACGAAGGCGACACGCAGGACGGAACAACGCTGTTCGGGCGCGCCGTGCGCGCGGCGGCCACCGAGGCGATCGTCGACGCGCGCGCCCGCGGCTGGCGCCCCGACGGCCGCACCGTCGGCCTCGTCCACGCCTTCACCTTGGGGGATGTCGCGGACTGGCGCGTTTTCTACCTCGCCGACGGCGGCCATCGCCGCTCCCGCGACTATCTGCGGCTGCTGCCCTCGACGCCGATCTCGACGGTGATGCAGGAATTCGGCTTCCACGGCCCCGCGATGAACGTCTCGGCGGCGTGCAGTTCGGGTAATGTCGCCCTGCTGACCGCCCAGCTGTGGCGTTCGGCGGGTCTGGTCGACGATGTGTTGTGCGTCACGACCGACATCTCGGCCACCCCCGACATGCTCGAACACTTCGTCGCGATGGGCGCCGCCGTGGCCGACGCGGACCCGTTCACCGCGTGCCGTCCCTTCCAGCCCGACACCCTCGGTTTCACCATGGCCGAAGCCTCGGTGGGGCTGCTGCTCACCGACGCGGTCGAGGCGCCCTACGCGCGACTGCTCGGCGGCGCGATGAACAACGACGCCTTCCACGTCGTCTCCCTCGAACCCACCCACACCCACATCGTCGACTGCGTTCGGGGCGCGCTCACCGCCGCCGGCGTCACCGCGCGGGACGTGGCCTATTACAACGCGCACGGCACCGGCACCCGCCAGTGCGACGCCGCCGAACGCGACGTGCTCACCACCGTGTTCGGCGATCGTCCGGCGATCTCCTCGCTCAAACCGCTGGTCGGACACTGCCAGGGGGCCTCGGCCGCGATCGAGGTCGCCGCGATCGCGCTGTCCTACGAGACCGGCGTCGTCGCCTCCGCGCCGATCACGGGCCCCGCGCATCCGCGCCTGCTCAACGGCCCGACCCCGCTGGTCGACGGGCTCACCGTGAGTCTGTCGATGGGGATGGGCGGCAACAACGCCGCGATCGTGCTCGCCGGCGCCTGACTCAGTCCTCGCCCGCCTCGGGGCCCGCCGCGAGCGCGAACCCGCCGGTCGCGGCGTCCTGGGGGAGCGGGACCGCCCAGCGCAACTGGGTGCCCGTCATCTCCGGGTGTTCGCCGTCGGCGTCGGGGCGCAGGGCGGGCCCGACCTCGAAGGCGCCGCCCGCCTCCTGCGCGCGCTGCTCGAGATTGCGCAGGCCGCTGCGGATGACGTGGTTGGGAATGCCCCAGCCGTTGTCGGAGACCCGGATCACCAGATCGTCGGCCACCTCGATCACGATCGCGACGGTGTCGGCCCCGGAATGGCGCACCGCGTTGCTCACCGCCTCGCGCACCACCGCCTCGGCGTGGTCGGCCAGTTGCGCGTCGAGCACCGACAGCGGGCCCGACACCTGGATCGTGGCGCGCAGGGCGATATCGGCGGTCTGGCGTCGGATCGCCATCTCGAGCCGCTGCTGCAACCCCTCGCTGTGGCCGGGGCCGCTGGCGTGCAGGTCGAAGATGGAGGTGCGGATCTCCTGCACCACCTCCTGCAGGTCCATGATCACCGTCGAAAGCTTCTGTCGCACTTCGGGAACCACCGCTTTGGGCATGGTCGCCTGCAGGGTCAGCCCGATCGCGAACAGGCGCTGGATGACGTGATCGTGCAGGTCGCGCGCGATGCGGTCGCGGTCGGCGACGATGTCGAGTTCGCGCATCCGCCGTTGCGCGTCGGCCAGGCGCACCGCCACCGCGGCCTGATCGCAGAACGCCGAGGTGAGTTCCAACATCTCGTCGGTATAGGGGGCGAAGCCCGGCGGCCGGACGGTGACCAGCACGCCGAGGGTGGCGTCCGAAGTACACAGCGGAAGCACCAGAACCGGTCCGGCGCCGGGCAATTCGGTGCCGAGGAAGTCCACGCCCAGGGTGATCGCGGAGGCGTCGTCGTAGCGCAGCGGCGTGCGCCTGCTGAACGCCTCACCCATCGCCGTGCCCGCGATCGGCACCGTCTGCCAGTCCTGCCCGGCATCGGGACCCGCCCACTGGGTGACCACCAATTCGGCGATCTCGCCGGGCAATTCGTCGGGCACCGGCACCGACGCCAGGAACGCCTGCTGCGAACCGGTCAGCTTGCGCGCGTGATCGACCACGTGCGCGAGCACCCGATCGGATTCGGTGCCGGCCAGGAACTCGGTCGCGATATCGCGGGTCGCCTCGATCCAGGCCTGCCGGGTGCGGGCCTGCTCGTAGAGCTGGGCGTTGTCCACCGCGACACCGGCCGCCGCGGCCAGGGCGAGGACGAGGACCTCGTCCTCCTCGGTGAACGGCTGCCCGTCGGCCTTCTCGGTGAGATAGAGAATGCCGAACACCTTGTCCCGAATGCGCACGGGCACACCGAGAAACGTGCGAATCCGCGGCCGACCGTCGGGGCCGGTGTGGTGGGTGGTGACATCGTCGAGGCGCAGCGGCGCGTTCTCGGCGAACACCGCGTCGAGCCCGACCGGCAGTTCCTTGATCTGTTCGCGCAGGTTCTCCGGCAGGCCCTCGCCGATGAACTGCTCGATGTGCTGATCGTGGCCGCGCACGGCCAGACCGCCGAAACGCGCGTCGACCAGGTCCATCGCGGTGCGCACGATCGCGTGCAGGGTTTCGTCCAGATCCAGGCCCGCGGTGACGGTGAGCATGGCCTCGACGAGGCCGTCCATCCGATCGTGCGAGCCGATCATCACCTCGACGCGATCGGCCACTTCCCCCAGCAGCGTGCGTAATCGCTGTTCCGAGACCGTGCGGCCGACCGAATTCCGGCCACTACGACCGTCATTCGTCATCGCCATGTCCCGTCGCCGCGTCCACCCGTTGTCACGTCACCGCGAAGTCTAGTCCGCCAGGCGTTCGCGCACCCGCAGTGTGCGAAGGTGCGAAGGCCCAGCGGCGTTCAGTGACTTTCGGCCCTTCACTGCGACACACGGTAGTGGTGGCATAGGTCACCGGGAAATGGGATCGAGAAGTGGGGCACATGATGAATGCGTTGTCGAGCACCCAGCACTGGACGACCGCCGCGGACCCGGAGCTCGCCGTCACCACGCGCGGCGAGGTCCCCGCGCAGGACGTCACGCGCGCTGTGCGTGCCATCACCCGGGTGATGCGTCGCCATCACCTCGACAGTCCGGCCAGGGTCCGCGTCACCGCGCCGCAGGGCTACGACGAACCGACGCTGGTGCAGGCCAACATCCGCACCAACGACACCCTCACCCGCGTGCAGGTCACCGGTCCCGGCGGCTTCGCGGTGACCTTCGCCGCCGAACGGCTCGACCGCCAGCTCGCTCGCCGCGCGGGCAAGGAAGCGCGCGGCGCGTGGCCGGACCCGGCTCGCCGCCCGCTGGCCCAGATCACCGAGACCCGCGCGATCATCCGCCGCAAGGACTGCGCGCTGATGACCGGAACGCCGCTCGAGGCCAGCACCGTGCTCGACGCCATGGACTACGACGCCTACCTGTTCACCGACGCCGATTCCGGCGAGGACGCCATCGTCACCTGGGCCGACCCGCACGGCGTCGCCCTGGCCCGCCAGCGCCTGACCGCCGCCGCCGACCCGGCCGTGGAGCTACCGCTGACCGCCAGCGCGATGCCGGTGCGCGTGGTGCAGGACGCCGCGCCCGTCTACGCCGAGGACGAGGCTTCCGACGCGCTGTGCGCGGCCGGGCTGCCGTACCTGTTCTTCACCGACAGCCACACCGGCCGCGGCAACCTGCTCTACCGCCGCTACGACGGCAACCTGACCATCGTCGTCCCGACCTGAGCCTGCGAACCGGCCTTTACGGCTCGCGCAGCTTGGTCGCGAGCACGGCGGCCTGGGTCCGCCGCTCCACACCCAGCTTCGCCAGCAGTCGCGAGACGTAGTTCTTCACCGTCTTCTCCGCCAGGAACATCCGCGCGGCGATCTGCCGATTGGTCAGGCCCTCGCCGAGCAGCTCCAGTAGTCGGCGCTCCTGATCGGTGAGCCCGGCCAGCGGACCCGAGGGTTCGGCACTGCGCCGCAGCCGGGCCCGCAGCGCGTCGGCCGCGCGGGTATCGAGCAGCGAATGGCCCGCGCCGACCTGTTTGATCGCGTCGGCCAGCTTCATCCCGTCGATGTTCTTGACCACATAACCGCTGGCCCCGGCCAGAATCGCGTCGAGCATGGCGTGCTCGTCGGAGAACGAGGTCAGGATCAGGCAGTGCAGGTCGTCGAACTCGGCCAGCAGATTGCGACACAGCTCGATGCCGTTGCCGTCGGGCAAGCGCACGTCGAGCACCGCCACGTCCGGGCGGGTCTCGCGAATCCGCACCATCGCCTCGGCGACCCCGCCCGCCTGCCCGATCACCCTGAGTTCTGGATCACCCTCGAGCAGGTCGATCAATCCACGTCGAACGATCTCGTGGTCGTCGACCAGAAATACCTCGAGCACGTCGGCTCCTCTATCACGTCGATCGATCCCCCTGTCGTCCAACATAATCCGTGGGACGAACCACCGGGCGCGGAACGGGAACTCGGCGGGCTCGCCGGCCCGCGCGCACCCCGGATCCGCCGTGCTCCGTCGCCCGATCCGCACCCGCGAACCCGCTCGCGTCGGGGTTCCGCCGAACACATCGCCCGAACTTGTCGGACCCCCCGCCTAGCATTGTCGGCGGGGGTTCATGTCCGGTGGCGGATGACGATGGAGAAGGGATTCACCAGGTGGCGGAACGCCTCACTGTGCGCGGAGCTCGGGAACACAACCTGAAGGGTGTGGACCTGGATCTGCCGCGCGACAGCCTGATCGTGTTCACCGGTCTGTCCGGGTCCGGGAAGTCGAGCTTGGCGTTCGACACGATCTTCGCCGAGGGGCAGCGCCGCTATGTCGAGTCGCTGTCGGCCTACGCGCGCCAGTTCCTCGGACAGATGGACAAGCCGGATGTCGATTTCATCGAGGGCCTCTCGCCCGCGGTGTCGATCGACCAGAAGTCGACCAACCGCAACCCGCGGTCCACGGTCGGCACCATCACCGAGGTCTACGACTACCTGCGCCTGCTCTACGCGCGCGCCGGGACGCCGCACTGCCCGGTGTGTCACGAGCTGATCGCCAAGCAGAGCCCGCAGCAGATCGTCGACCAGGTGCTGGCGATGGACGAGGGCCTGAAGTTCCAGGTGCTCGCGCCGGTGGTGCGCACCCGCAAGGGCGAGTTCGTCGACCTGTTCGACCAGCTCAAGACCCAGGGTTACTCGCGCGTGCGGGTCGACGGCGTGGTGTACCCGCTCACCGATCCGCCCAAGCTGAAGAAGCAGGAGAAGCACGATGTCGAGGTGGTCGTGGACCGCCTCTCGGTCAAGGCCGCCTCCAAGCAGCGCCTCACCGACTCCATCGAGACCGCGTTGCGCCTGGCCGACGGCATCGTCGTGCTCGATTTCGTCGACCGCGACGAGCACGCCCACGATCGCGAGCGCCGCTTCTCCGAGCGCCTGGCCTGCCCGAACGGCCACCCCCTCGACATCGAGGACCTCGAGCCCCGCTCGTTCTCGTTCAACTCGCCCTACGGCGCCTGCCCCGACTGCACGGGCCTCGGTATCCGCAAGGAGGTCGACCCGGAACTGGTCGTACCCGACCCGGACCTGAGCCTGGCCGAGGGCGCGATCGCCCCCTGGTCGCGCGGCCAGACCGCCGAGTACTTCAACCGCCTGCTGTCGGGTCTGGCCGAGGCGGTCGGCTTCTCCATGAACACCCCGTGGCGCGAACTGCCTGCCAAGGCGCGCAAGGCCGTCCTCGAGGGCAGCTCCGACCAGGTGCACGTGGCCTACACCAACCGCTACGGCCGCAAGCGCTCCTATTACGCCGATTTCGAAGGCGTGATGCCGTTCCTGCAGCGGCGCATGGACAACACCGAGTCCGAGCAGATGAAGGAGCACTACGACGGCTACATGCGCGATGTGCCGTGCCCGGTCTGCAAAGGCTCGCGCCTGCGCCCGGAGATCCTGGCCGTCACCCTGGCCGCCGACGGTGTCGACAAGTCCATCGCCGAGGTCAGCGAGCTGTCCATCGGTGAGTGCGCGCAGTTCCTGAACTCGCTCACCCTGGGCGGACGCGAGGCCGCGATCGCCGGTCAGGTGCTCAAGGAGATCCAGGCCCGGCTCGGCTTCCTGCTCGACGTCGGCCTGGAATACCTCACCCTCTCGCGCGCCGCCGCGACCCTGTCCGGTGGCGAGGCCCAGCGCATCCGCCTGGCCACCCAGATCGGTTCGGGCCTGGTCGGTGTCCTCTATGTCCTCGACGAGCCCTCGATCGGTCTGCACCAGCGCGACAACCGCAGGCTCATCGAAACCCTGCTGCGGTTGAAGAACCTGGGCAACACCTTGATCGTGGTCGAACACGACGAGGACACCATCCGCGCCTCGGACTGGGTGGTCGACATCGGCCCGCTCGCCGGCGAACACGGCGGCCGGGTGGTGCACAGCGGCCCCTACGCCGAACTGCTCACCGAGCCCGAATCCCTCACCGGCGCTTACCTTTCCGGCCGCGAACAGATCGAGCTGCCGCTGGTGCGTCGCGCGATCGACAAGAAGCGCAAGCTCACCGTCGTCGGCGCCACCGAACACAATCTGCAAAATGTCGACGTGGCGTTCCCGCTGGGCGTGCTCACCGCGGTCACCGGCGTCTCCGGGTCGGGCAAGTCGACCCTGGTCAACGACATCCTGGCCACCGTGCTCGCGAACAAGCTCAACGGCGCCCGCCAGGTGCCCGGCCGCCACACCAGGATCAACGGCCTGGACCACCTCGACAAGCTGGTGCAGGTCGACCAGTCGCCGATCGGGCGCACCCCGCGCTCGAACCCGGCCACCTACACCGGCGTGTTCGACAAGATCCGCACCCTGTTCGCCTCCACCACCGAGGCCAAGGTGCGCGGGTACCAGCCGGGCCGCTTCTCCTTCAACGTCAAGGGCGGCCGCTGCGAGGCGTGCTCGGGCGACGGCACCCTCAAGATCGAGATGAACTTCCTGCCGGATGTCTACGTCCCGTGCGAGGTCTGCCACGGCGCCCGCTACAACCGCGAGACCCTCGAGGTCCACTACAAGGGCAAGACCATCGCCGAGGTCCTCGACATGCCGATCGACGAGGCCGCCGAGTTCTTCGAGCCGGTCACCTCGATCCACCGCTACCTCAAGACCCTCGTGGAGGTGGGTCTGGGTTACGTGCGACTCGGGCAGAGCGCGCCGACCCTGTCCGGCGGTGAGGCCCAGCGCGTGAAACTGGCCGCCGAGCTGCAGAAGCGTTCCACCGGGCGTACCGTCTACATCCTGGACGAGCCGACCACCGGCCTGCACTTCGAGGACATCCGCAAGCTGCTCAAGGTGATCAACGGCCTGGTCGACAAGGGCAACACCGTGATCGTCATCGAGCACAACCTCGATGTCATCAAGACCTCGGACTGGGTCATCGACATGGGCCCCGAGGGCGGTTCCGGCGGTGGCACCGTGGTCGCCACCGGCACCCCGGAGGACATCGCCGCGGTCTCGGACAGCTACACCGGGCAGTTCCTCAAAGAGGTGCTCACCGCGCCGAGCAAGCCCGCCGCCAAGAAGACCGCGGCGAAGAAGGCCCTGGCCAAGAAGGACGCGGCCGCCGCGGAGAAGGCGCCCGCCCAGAAGGCCGCGGCCAAGCGGTTGTCGCGAAAGGCGGCCGCGCTGCGCTGATTTCGGCGGACTTTCCGAAACGACCACGGAGTGAAACGACCGTAGGTAACATTCGCCTCACCGTCCCCGGACCACCGGATGGTAGCGGTTTGTCGACGGCGCGGTCGTCGTGTAGTTCGAAAGGAACGTCCCCTCATGGATGAAGCCACCACGGCGCTCATCGCCCAGATTCTCGCCTTCCTCAGTGGCGGCTCCTCCGTGGCTTACGAGCCCACCAAGCCCTGATCCGCGGAATCGAAAGGAACCACTCTGATGGATACCGGTAGCTCGGCGCTGTTCGCCGCGATCGCCAACATGATCTCGTCCGGCTCGGCCCTGTCGGTCACCCCCGGCACCCCGCCTCCCGCGGTCTGAGTCGCGACACCCGTTCTCAGATCGAGAAAAGATCCGCCGCTGCGTACCGCACCGGCGGATCTTTTCGTTGGGGGAGACCTAGAAGACCGGCCCGGTGTACTTCTCGCCCGGCCCGGTGCCCGGTGCGTCCGGCACCGAGGAGGCCTCGCGGAACGCGCGCTGCAGCGCCTGCAAGCCCTCGCGGATCGGGCCCGCGTGCGGGCCGAGGTATTCCACCGAGGCCGTGACCAGCCCGGCCAGCGCGGTGATCACCCGGCGCGCCTCGTCCAGGTCGACACCGGCGCCCGAGTTCGGGGTCTCCTCGGCCAGGCCCAGCTTCTCCGCGGCCGAACTCATCAGCATCACCGCGGCCCGGCTGATCACCTCGACGGCGGGGATATCGGCCAGGTCGCGCACGGGGGGATCGAGCTCGTCAGTCATGGCGATCAGGCTATAGCGGCGGCGATCGGAGTCCCGCGCGCCGGGCCGATTCGGTGATAGCCCAACGCCATGCTAGACTTTTCGCTGACGACCGCCCCTGGATGCCTTGCGCATCCGTGGGGCAGATAAGTGGAGCCCGACTCCCACCGTTACCGGCGAGCACTCGTACGGATCAACGGTCCCGGTCACCCGTTCATTGTGACGGGTTTCCCGCGTGCCTCGGCGTGCGGGGGTCGACAGGCGAGACCCGTGAGGGCATCGGCTGTGGGCGATCGGTCGACATCGGGCCCCGTCGCGGAGAAATACCGCAGCGGGGCTTTCGTGTTGAAACAGGGGTTGCAGTTATTGCGTGCGGTCGTTAAGACGACACCGCTTGACCTAGGAGGCCCCATCAGCACTGAGACCCGCATCAACGATCGCATCCGAGTTCCCGAGGTTCGTCTCATCGGACCCGGCGGCGAACAGGTTGGGATCGTGCGTGTTGAAGATGCACTACGCGTCGCGCTCGAAGCCGACCTCGACCTCGTCGAGGTGGCACCCGATGCCCGTCCGCCGGTCTGCAAGATCATGGACTACGGCAAGTTCAAGTACGAGACCGCGCAGAAGGCGCGCGAGTCCCGGAAGAACCAGGTCCAGACCGTGATCAAGGAGCAGAAGCTCCGCCCGAAGATCGACGACCACGACTACGAGACCAAGAAGCGCAACGTCGTTCGCTTCCTCGAGGCCGGGTCCAAGGTCAAGGTCACGATCATGTTCCGCGGTCGTGAGCAGTCGCGTCCCGAACTCGGCTTCCGGTTGCTCCAGCGTCTGGGCTCCGACGTGGCCGATCTCGGTTTCGTGGAGACCTCGGCCAAGCAGGACGGCCGCAACATGACCATGGTCCTCGCTCCCCACAAGGGCGCGAAGACGCGGGTCAAGGCCCAGCAGGACTCCTCGGCCCCGGCGGCGACACGTCAGCCGCTGCCGACGGGTCCCGCCAGTGCCGACCCGGCCGCGCTGGCCGAACCGGCCGCACCGGTCGAGCAGGCCGCGCCTGCCGAGCAGGCTGCGCCGGCCGACCCGCAGTAAACGATTTCACCGACTAGATAGAGGAATCCATGCCGAAGAACAAGACCCACAGCGGCGCCAAGAAGCGATTCAAGGTGACCGGCCGGGGCAAGCTGCTTCGCGAGCAGGCGAACCGTCGCCACCTCCTGGAGCACAAGTCCTCCCGCCGGACTCGTCGCCTGGAAGGCACGGAGTCCGTCGCTTCCGTCGACGTCCCCCGCGTGAAGCGGCTGCTCGGTCTCGCCTGATCCAGGCACGGACCGTCGCAACCCGACGATTCCGCGGCCGGGATAACCGGACGCCGACAACTACCGAATTCGGGCGCCGCCGCGCCCCCAGATGATCAAGGACTACCAAAGTGGCACGCGTCAAAAGGGCCGTCAACGCTCAGAAGAAGCGCCGTTCCATCCTCGAGGCCTCCAAGGGCTACCGGGGCCAGCGTTCGCGCCTGTACCGCAAGGCCAAGGAACAGCAGCTCCACTCGCTGACCTACGCCTACCGTGACCGCAAGGCGCGCAAGGGTGACTTCCGCAAGCTGTGGATTGCTCGTATCAACGCCGCCGCGCGTCTGAACGACATCACCTACAACCGCTTCATCCAGGGCCTCAAGGCCGCGGGTGTCGAGGTCGACCGCAAGATCCTCGCCGAGCTCGCCGTCTCCGACGCCGAGGCCTTCGCGGGTCTGGTGGCTGTCGCCAAGGCGGCGCTGCCCGCCGATGTCAACGCCCCGGCCGCAGCTGCCTGAGCTTGACCACACACAGCGATCTGTCGGAACGACCCGTGGACGCGCTCTCCGAGCGCAATCCGCGGGTCGTTTCCGCTGTCAAGCTCCAGCGCGCGGCCCAGCGCCGCAAGTCCGGCCTGTTCCTGGCCGAGGGGTCCAACGCGGTGGCCGCCGCCCTGGAGACCGGCCGCGTGCGGGAGATCTTCTACTCCCTGGCCGCCGCCGAACGCGATACCGCGCTGATCGCCGGTGCCACCGCCGACGGCATCCGCACCACCCTGGTCAGTGACCGCGCCGCCGAGCATCTCGGCGAGACCGTCACCGCCCCCGGCCTGGTTGCGGTGTGCGAGCTCGTCGACGTTCCGCTGGGCGAGATCCTCGATCGCGGTCCGCGCATGCTCGCCGTCCCCGTCGAGATCGCAGAACCCGGCAACGCGGGCACCCTGATCCGGGTGGCCGACGCGGTCGGCGCCGACGGCGTGGTGCTGGCGGGCGAGACCGTCGACCCGCACAACGGCAAGTGCGTGCGCGCCAGCGCCGGCTCGCTGTTCCACGTCCCGATCGCCCGCAGTCGCGATATCACCGCCACCCTCGACGCGATCTCCGCCGCGGGCGTGACCATCCTCGCGACCGCCGCCAACGGCGAGGTCGACCTCGACGACGCCGACGAGATCCTCGCGGGCCCGGTCGCCTGGCTGTTCGGCAACGAGGCCCACGGCCTCGACCCCGCCGTCGCCGCCCGCGCCGACCACCGCATCCGCATCCCCATCCACGGCCGCGCCGAGAGCCTGAATCTCGCTGCGGCAGCGGCCATCTGCCTCTACGCCAGCGCGCGCGTGCAGCACGCGAAGTAGTTCACCGCCGCAGCGCTCAGCACTCCGCCGCGGTGGCGCTGCGCAGGTTGGTGAGGATGTCGGTGGCCCAGGGGACCGGGATCGCGTCGGTGCCCGCGACCTGCATCGCGGTCATGATGGTCAGGAGCATGCCGGTGGCGATGAAGCCGCTCGCCTCGGCGACATCGGCGCCGGTGAGCTCGCCGACCAGCTCGTACATGCCGCCGAAGCGCGCGCGCACGTGCTCGCCGATCGCCGGATCGGCACTGGCGGCGATCCCGTGCAGCAGCACCAGCGGTAGTTCCCGCTCGGCGAGGAAGACCTCCTCGTAGGCCCGTCCGAGTGCCTTCAGCGACGCGGAGGTGTCGCCGTCGGGATCGAGCTCCGCGCCACGGAACACCGCCTCGATGCGGGTGCACACCTGGTGCAGCGCGGCGATGAACAGCTGCTGCTTGGTGCCGAACAGGCGGATCACATACGGCTGCGAGACCCCGGCGCGCCGGGCGATCTCATCGGTTTTCGTTGC
Organism: Nocardia lasii; assembly: GCF_042658545.1. NCBI lineage: Bacteria > Bacillati > Actinomycetota > Actinomycetes > Mycobacteriales > Nocardiaceae > Nocardia > Nocardia lasii. Next base: position 60,248 of record NZ_JBHSQN010000017.1, on the reverse strand, counting down.
GGCGTAACCGGTTTCGGCGAAGGCGGTGACCGCGGCGGCGAGTACCTGCTCGCCGCGCTCGGCCGCGGTCATCCGGGTTCTGCTCGCTGCGCTCACCTGGTCCTCGCTTCCGCGCGTTCGATTGCCTCTTGACATGTTATCAGTCGATGCATAACCATGATCGGAGTAGTTATCAGTCAATAACAACTAAGGGTCGGCCATGACGCACACACTCGAATCCGGCGACGCGCGCGCCGCCGCCGTGCCGCCGGACACCGGCACGAAGACCAAGCCGGTGGGCGCGGTCATCGCCGCCGTCGCCATTCCGATGTTCATGGTGACGCTGGACAACCTCGTCGTCACCAACGCGCTCCCGGTGATCAAAGCCGAACTGGGAGCGTCGCTGTCGGACCTGCAATGGTTCGTCAACGCCTACACGCTGTCCTTCGCGGCGCTGCTGCTCTCGGCCTCGGCACTGGGCGACCGGATCGGCCGTCGCCGCGTCTTCCTGGCGGGTATCGGCCTGTTCGTCGTCGCGTCGGCCGCGTGCGCGCTGGCCACCGAGCCGTGGATGCTCATCGCGGCCCGCGCGGTGCAGGGCGTCGGCGGGGCGGCCGTGATGCCGTTGTCGTTGACCCTGCTCGCCGCCGCGGTGCCCGCGAAGATGCGCAGCGCCGCGATCGGTATCTGGGGTGGCATCGCCGGGCTCGGCATCGCGGTCGGGCCGGTGGTCGGTGGCGCCGTGGTCGAGGGTCTGAACTGGCAGTGGATCTTCTGGCTCAACATCCCGATCGGGTTGCTCGCGCTGCCGTTCGCCGCCCGCATGCTGAGCGAATCACGCGGTGCCGCACGCACACTCGACCTCCCCGGGGTGGTGCTCTCGGCCGGCGGGGTGCTGGCGCTGGTGTGGGGCGTGATCCACGGCGCCGAGGACGGCTGGACCGCGCCGCAGGTACTCACCGCGCTGATCGGTGGCGCCGTGCTGCTGGTGGCGTTCGTGGCCTGGGAGAACCGGGTCGCCGATCCGATGCTGCCGCTGCGGATGTTCAAGTCCCGTGGCCTGAGCCTGAGCTACATCGTCTCGTTCGGTTTCTCCGCCGGTGTGTTCGGCGCGATCTTCCTGCTGGCCCAGTTCTTCCAGGTCGTGCAGGGCTATTCGCCGCTGGAATCGGGCATCCGCACGATGCCGTGGACGATGGTGCCGATGGTCGTCGCGCCGCTGGCGGGTCTGATCGTCGACCGGGTCGGTCCGCGGATCCTGATCGCCACCGGGCAGCTCTGTCTGGCGGTGTCGCTGGCGTGGATGGCCGTGATCACCACCGTCGACGTGCCCTATGTGTCCTTCGTCGCCCCGTTCGTCCTCGGCGGCATCGGCATGGGCCTGACCTTCGCCCCGTCCTCGACCATCGTGATGGCCAGCGCGTCCACCGCCGATCAGGGCATGGCGTCGGGCATCAACAGCACCGTGCGCGAAGTGGGCGTGGCGATGGGTATCGCCGTGCTGGCCTCGGTGTTCGCCTCGCACGGTTCCTACAGCGATCCGCAGGCCTACGTCGACGGCTTGGTGCCTGCGGTCTGGGTGGGCGCGGGGCTGGTGGCCTGCGCGGCCGTGGTCGCGGTGTTCCTGCCCCGGCACGCTCAGCCGGTGCAATAGCCGTACGCCGCCGTCGGTTCCCGCAGGCGAGCACCGGATCCCACGACGATCTGGTGCTCGTCCTCGTACAGGACCGGACCGGGATCGTCGGATTCGACGCGCTCCCAAGCGATTCCGTGTGCGTCGAGGATCGCGAGGTACCCACCGACCCGCTCGATCATCGTCGTCGCACTCGACTTGAACCAGGACCGCGCCTCCGGATTCCGCTCCCGGTCGTACACCCGGGGATCCACCGCGCCCGGATTCGCCAGATTCTCGTCGAACCAGTCATTGCCCGCCCGCCGGAACCGCACCTGCGGCCCACTCAACTGCCCCGCCGCCCACAACCCGTTCACCAGCCCGAACACTCCCGGATTTTCCCCGCGCCGCCCCGCCGCCACCCCGTGGAACCGCACATACCGCAGGTCCCCCATCGCCATCACCCGACACTGTCCGGGTGCTGGCCCTGTTCGGGCGCTCCATCCCGCTGCACCGGCCGTTGCGCGCACAGCCCCGCCGCCCGCGCGAACGGCCGTCCACCCGCGACCCGAATGCCGATCCCGCACAGCGCGAGCCCACTGCCCGGCGCTGTCCGTCGACCACGCCGCCCCTGGAAAGGCGTTGGATCACAACTCTGTTCACCCATCGAACCATCCCGTCCTCGAGTCGAACACGCCGGTCTGTTTGATCACTAGGACGCGCCCCACCCCCAATCGGTTCCCACCTTTCCGAAATATTTCCGACGAACCCGATAATCGTCCGATTACCTGGACATTCCGGACCTTGCGAGCAGGTCGACCAGGCGCGGTGCCGGGCCGTGTTCGCCGGGTGGCTACGCCGAACTGATCGAGGTGCCTACGGCGACCCGATCACCCTCCTCGCTCCATCACGGTGTCGCTCCATACCGCGTGCCTGCCCCGGTGCGACCGGTAGCCGAACCGGCGGCAGCGGGGACTGTTCAGTCTGGGCCGTGACCCCGGTAACCAGCGGTGATCGGGCGGGGAGTAATCCGGATGAATCGTGTCTGACCCATCCCATAGGATTTACGCAGCACCGATGCGGGTTGGCGATGACGCGCCCGTGAACCGATCCCCAGGGGAGAGTCGAACAATCGTGGCCGACGACAACAGTGGAGTCGAGCAGAGCGCCTCGCTGACCGAGGAGGCGCTCGCAGCAGCGGCGGCCGAAGCCGAGAAGGCGTTCGCCGCGGCGGGCGACCTGGATGCGCTGGCGGTCGCCAAGACCGACTACATCGGCGGGAAGTCGCCGATCGCGCTGGCGCAGCGTGGGCTGGGCAGCGTGCCCAAGGAGGAGAAGGCCGACGCCGGCAAGCGCGTGAACGTGGCGCGCAAGCGGGTCTCGGACGCGTTCGAGGCGCGCCGGGCGGCGCTGCTGGCCGAGCGCGACCAGGCCGTGCTCGTCTCCGAGAAGATCGACGTCACCCTGCCCGCGCGGCGTCGCCCGGTCGGCGCCCGGCACCCGATCACCGTCATCTCCGAGCAGATCGCCGACTTCTTCGTCGGCATGGGCTGGGAGGTGGCCGAGGGTCCCGAGGTCGAGACCGAGCACTTCAACTTCGACGCGCTGAACTTCCTGCCCGATCACCCCGCGCGCACCATGCAGGACACCTTCCACATCGCCCCGGAGGGTTCGCGCCAGGTGCTGCGCACGCACACCTCCCCGGTGCAGGTGCGCTCCATGCTCTCGCGCGAGGTGCCGATCTACATCGCGTGCCCCGGCCGCACCTTCCGCACCGACGAGCTCGACGCCACTCACACCCCGGTGTTCTCCCAGGTGGAGGGTCTGGCGATCGACAAGGGTCTGACCATGGCCCACCTGCGCGGCACCCTGGACGCGTTCGCCCAGGCCATGTTCGGCCCCGGGACCCGTACCAGGATGCGCCCCAACTACTTCCCCTTCACCGAACCGTCGGCCGAGGTCGACGTGTGGTTCCCGAACAAGAAGGGCGGCGCGGGCTGGATCGAGTGGGGTGGCTGCGGCATGGTCAACCCGAAGGTCCTCATCGCCAGCGGCATCGACCCCGAGGTGTATTCCGGGTTCGCCTTCGGCATGGGCATGGAGCGCACGCTGCAGTTCCAGACCACGATCCCCGACATGCGCGACATCGTCGAGGGTGACGTGCGGTTCACCCAGCCCTTCGGTATCCGGTCTTAAGAGAGAGCGAAACGTCAAGTGCGAGTAGCGCAGTCCTGGCTGACCGAGATCCTGCAGCGCACCACTCCCGAGTGGTCGGTGTCGGCCGAAGAGCTCGACGCGGGCTTCGTCCGGGTGGGTCTGGAAGTCGAAGAGGTCGACAAGCTCGAACCGATCGGCGGCAGTATCGACAAGCCGCTGGTGGTCGGGCGCGTCGCCGAGATCACCGAGCTGACCGAGTTCAAGAAGCCGATCCGCTTCTGCAAGGTCGACGTCGGCAACCCGGAGTTGCAGGAAATCGTCTGTGGCGCCCGCAATTTCGCGGTCGGTGACCTGGTGGTCGTCGTGCTCCCCGGCGGCGAGCTGCCCGGCGGGTTCACGATCTCGTCGCGGAAAACCTACGGCCACACCTCCAACGGCATGATCTGCTCGGTCGCCGAACTCGGCATCGGCAAGGATCACGACGGCATCCTGGTGCTCGAGCCCGGTTCCGCGCAGCCCGGCGACGACGCGAACGTGCTGCTGGGCACCGATGACACCATCATCGAGCTCAACATCACCCCCGATCGCGGCTACTGCTTCTCGGTGCGCGGCCTCGCCCGCGAACTGGCGTGCGGTTTCGACCTCGAATACGCCGATCCGGCCGTGCGCACCCTGCCCGAGGCCGATGCGCAGGCGTGGCCGGTGCGGGTCGAATCCGATGCCGACTGCACCCGTTTCGGCGCCCGCCGCGTCACCGGGATGAACCCGAACGCGGTGAGCCCGCTGTGGTTGCAGCGTCGGCTGATGCTCTCGGGCATGCGTCCGATCTCCCCGGCCGTGGACGTCACCAACTACGTGATGCTCGAACTCGGCCAGCCCCTGCACGCCTTCGACGCCGCGACACTGCGCGGCGGCCTGGTGGTTCGCTCGGCGCACAAGGGCGAGTCCCTGCGCACCCTCGACGACACCGAGCGCACCCTCGACGCCGAGGACGTGGTGATCGCCGATGATTCCGGCGTGATCTCGCTCGCCGGCGTGATGGGCGGCGCGAGCACCGAGGTCGGTCCCGAGACCACCGATGTGATCCTGGAAGCGGCCGTCTGGAACCCGCTGCGCGTCTACCGCACGGCGCGCCGCCACAAGCTCTCCTCCGAGGCGGGCAAGCGTTACGAGCGCGTCGTCGATCCCGAGATCAACATCGCCGCGCTCGACCGGGCCGCGACCCTGCTCGCCGAGATCACCGGCGGCACCATCGAATCCGCGCTCACCGACGTGCGGGTGCCGCTGGAGCCGACCGCCCCGATCGCCATGGACATCGACCTGCCCGACCGCGTCGCCGGGGTCGTCTACCCCGCCGGAACGTCGGTGCGCAGGCTCGCCCAGATCGGCGCGGGCGTCGAGATCGAGGTCAACGACGCGGGCAAGACCCAGCTGCTGGTGACCCCGCCGAGCTGGCGCCCCGATCTGTCCCAGCCCGCCGACCTGGTCGAGGAGGTGCTGCGGCTCGAGGGTCTCGAGCAGATCCCGTCGATCCTGCCGACCGCACCCGGTGGCCGTGGGCTGACCGCGCAGCAGCGTCGCCGTCGCGCGGTGAGCCGGGCGCTGGCCTTCGCCGGTGGCGTCGAGGTGCCGCCGCCCGCGTTCCTGCCCGGCGGGGTGTTCGAGGTGTGGGGTCTGGACGCCGACGATCCGCGTCGCAACACCACCCGCGTGCTCAACCCGCTCGACAGCGACCGCCCCGAACTGGCGACCACCCTGCTGCCGGGTCTGCTGGAAGTGGCCGCCCGCAACATCTCTCGCGGCACCCGCGACCTGACCGTCTACGGCATCGCCCAGGTGGTCCAGCCCGGTCCGCAGACCCACGCGGTCGAGGCGCTGCCGGTGGACCGTCGTCCCACCGACGCCCAGATCGCCGAACTCGAGGCGTCGCTGCCCGCCCAGCCGGTGCACGTGGCCGCGGTGCTCAGCGGCAAGTTCGATCCGCGTGGGCCGTGGGGGGCGGGCCGCGCGGCCGAGGCCGCCGACGCGTTCGCGCTGGTCGACGACATCGCCGATGCGGCCGGGGTCGTCATCGAACGCCGGGCCGCCGCCTACCTGCCGTGGCATCCCGGTCGCTGCGCGGAGCTGCTCGTCGACGGTGTCGTGGTCGGCCACGCCGGCGAACTGCACCCCGCCGTGCTGGAACGCGCCGGCCTGCCGCCGCGCACCTGCGCCCTGGAAGTCGACCTCGACGCCCTGCCCCTGCCCGAATCCCTTCCCGCGCCGACCATTTCGGCGTTCCCGGCAGTCCTGCAGGACGTCTCGATCAGCGTCGACAAGACCGTCCCCGCCGCCCAGGTCGAATCCGCCCTGCGCACCGGAGCCGGCGACCTGCTCGAAAGCCTCACCCTCTTCGACGTCTACGAAGGCGCCCAAGCAGGCGAGGGCCGCAAATCCCTCACCTACGCCCTGCGCTTCCGCGCCCCCGACCGCACCCTCACCGAAGACGAAGCCAGCGCCGCCCGCGACGCCGCCGTCGCCTCGGCGAGCACCTCGGTCGGCGCGGAGCTGCGCGGGTAGTTCCAGGCAGGCGATGAAGGCCGGCCCTACTGCCGGCCTTCATCGCCACCGGGTATCGCGAACAGCTCGCCGGACGCGGCGACCAACACCGTATCCGCGTCGAACCGTGCAGACCCCCGCCCTCACGACATCAACGAACTCGGTGCACTACGACGCTGTAATTCGAGCGAACGAAGCACTTCCTCCGAGCTGATCCCAACCGGCACCGAATCCGGTCCGACCACCTGATCGGTGCCGGATTCATCGTCTTCGACCCAGCGTCAGCGTGGACAGGCGCACGAGATGATCGACCAGTTCTAGGTATCGAACCGCATCTCGGCGAGCGAACCGGCGGTAAGTACACGTCGGGTCCACACCTGTAGCTGGGAGGTGTCGGCGGTAAGGACCGCGGTGATGATCTCCGCCGGCAGCGGCCCGAACTTCTCCGCCAGTTGCTCGAGAAGCATCTCGACTCGGCCTTCGGCTCGGAACTCGTCGCGCATGGTTTGTGCGGTCGTCATGTATACCTCCTTACCCAGGGGCCCGATCCGATCGTAAAGCTGTTGCACATCGTCGCGCACGGTGTCGCCCTCACTCAAAATGTACGCCAACCGGGCGGTCAGGTCATCTTTCGACAGCTGTGCGAAGGCTCTGAGCAGCGGAGAGAGCTCGGTGAGCAGGTCGGTGTTGCCGGGGACGATCTTCAGCAGGATCTGCATGGTCAATGTCGCCGCGTTGTTCTGGCGAGCGTCGAGCTGGGCGAGGTCACTCGACGTTGTCCTCGCGACCTCGGCGACGGTCTTCGGAGACGATCCGGGTCAGATGTCCGGGCCCACTTGCGCGGTGGCCCACCGACAATGTTGTGGGATCGAGAGTCCGTCGGTGGCACCCCGAAGCTGGGCCGACCACCTGAGCCGTCGCGGATTCGTTCCCCTCCGGCAGGGCAGCGGCATGTATAGGGGCACGGGATGATCGGCCAGGGCCGGGTCGATCTCCGGAGTGTGCCGGATGCCGAGTGCTCCCGGGGTCGGTCCGGTTCGTACCGCGAGTTGGGCTGGGTGTGGGTGGGGGATAGGTTGGTTGGTGTGTCGATGATGAAAGGCGCCAATGTTGCGGTGCCTGCCTCCGCGGTCCGGGTCGAGTTGGGTTGGCAGGCGGGGGCGGGGGTGCCGGATGCTGATGCCTCCGCGCTGTTGCTCGCGGGGGCGAAGGTGCGCTCCGATGATGACTTCGTGTTCTACAACCAGGCTGTGCATCCGTCGGGGGCGGTGCGGTATGAGGGAAAGCAGCAGGGGCAGACGGTTGTTGACGCGCTGTCGGTGAATTTGGGGCAGGTGGAGGCGCCGATCGAGCGGATCGTGCTGGCGGCGTCGGCGGATGGGGGGACCTTCGGGCAGTTCCGGGGGCTCTATATTCGGGTGGTCGACGCGGCGACCGGGGGTGAGGTCGCGCGGTTCGACAGCAGTGGGGCGACCAGTGAGACCGCGTTCGTGCTCGGTGAGCTGTATCGGCGTCAGGGTGCGTGGAAGTTCCGGGCGGTCGGACAGGGATACGACAGCGGATTGGCCGGACTCGCAACCGATTTCGGGATCTCCGTCGATGACGCGCCCGCGCCGGCACCCGCCGCGAGCCAGCCGCAGCCCATCGCTCCCGGCGGTCCGAACCAGCAGCAGCCCTATGCGCCGGCGGCGAACCAGCAGCAGCCCTACGCGCCGGCGGCGAACCAGCAGCAGCCCTACGCGCCCGCGCCGAACCAGCAGCAGCCCTACGCGCCGGCGCCGAATCAGCAGCCTCACACCCCGGCGCCACAGCCGTACGCCCCGCAACCCCACACGCCGCCGCCCGCACCCCAGCCCCACGGTCAACCGAACCCCCGATTCGCTCAACCCGCAACACCTCCGGTGAACCTGACCAAGATCTCCCTCACCAAGGAATCGCCCTCGGTCTCCCTGACGAAACACGGCGCCACCGGCGGCGTCATGCGCGTCAACCTCAACTGGACCTCCATGGCGTCCAGCGGCGGCCTGTTCGGCAAACTGCGCGGCAAGAACATCGACCTCGACCTGTGCTGCTTCTACGAATTGGTCAATGGCGCGATCGGTTCCGTGCGAGCGCTGGACCGACGTTTCGGCGCCCTGTACGAACCGCCGTTCATCCACCTCGACCAGGACGACCGCACCGGCGCCAGCATCACCGGCGAGAACCTGTCGATCAATCTCGACTGCACCCAGTTCTTCCGCCGCATCCTGGTCTTCGCCTCGATCTACGACGGCGCCAGCGATTTCCGCAATGTGCACGCCTCGGTGACCTTGCAGAACGCGAACTCCGCGCCGATCGAGATGTTCCTCGACGGGTGCACCGACAATTCTCGCGACGCGGTGCTGTTCGCGCTCGAGAATGTCAACGGCGAGATCGTGGTGCGGCGCGAGGGCACTTTCGTGCGTCCGCCCGCCGGTCAGCCGGGTGGTGGCGTGGTGGAGATCGCGCGCCTGTACCAGTGGGACTTCGGCTTCCAGGCGGGTCGCGGCAAGTGATCCGCCATCCCGCGACCCGCGTGCTCAACGCGCTGGTCTACCACCCGGAGAAGGGTCTCGCGCAGACCCCCGAGGTCCTCGGCCTCGACTACCGCGACCTCACGATGCGCACCGCCGACGGCGTGGACGTGCACGGCTGGTTCGTGCGCGCCGACAACCCGCGCGGTCACCTCCTCTACGCGCACGGCAACGCGGGCACCATCGGCGATCGGGTGGCGATCATCGCGCTGCTGGTCGGGGCCGGTTTCGATGTGCTGGCCTTCGACTATCGCGGTTTCGGGCGCAGCACGGGCAGCCCGAGCGAACAGGGCACCTACCTCGATGCCAGAGCCGCCCGCCAGGCCTTGCTCGACCAATCCGAGGTCGACCCCGATCGGGTGTACTACCTGGGCAAATCCCTCGGCGGCGGGGTCCTGCTCGAACTCGCGACCCAGTATCCGCCCGCCGGGATGATCCTGATGTCGACCTTCAGTGGCATGCGCGCGGCGGCCCGGTCGGTCTACCCGCTGCTGCCCGCCCCGCTGATCCCCGACGCCTACCCGAGCCAGCGCCATATCGCGACGCTGCGGGTGCCGGTGCTGATGATGCACGGCGACCGCGACGAACTGCTCCCGATCGAGCACGCGCACCGGCTCTTCGCGGCGGCGAACGAGCCCAAGCAGCTGATCGTGGTGCCGGGTGCGGGCCACAACGATGTCATCGACACTCTGGGCTCGCGGTGGCCGGAGATCATCGGCGCCTGGGTCGAGGATTCTGCGTAGCCTGGCGGGATGAGCGAAACGAGCGAACTGCTCGGCCGGATGGCCGCGCTGTCCGACGACGAACTGGTCTCGGTGCTGCGCGCCGCGGTCGCCGGGCGTCCCGGTCTCGGCGCGGTCGCCGCCGCGTTGGCCCAGGCGCAATTCGGTCATGCCGATACCGGTTCCCCTGTGACCCTGGACACCGACGTCGTCGAGGCCGATGTGATGCCGATCGCATCGGAGCAGGTCGGAGGCGTGAATCCGGTACCGCCGGTACCGTTCGGGGTCGCGGGGACCGGCGCACCCACCTCTACCGGCGGCTATTCGCCCACCGGAGTGCCGACATTCGACTCCGTTCGGGATAAGGTCGAGCAGCGCTTCGGCACCGCGCAGGGTATGGACGAGCTCGACCGGCAGACCCCCGCGGGTCGCAGCGTCGACGAACAGTGGGAGGCGCGCGAAGCAGCCGCGCGCGAGCGCCTGGATCGGATCCGCCAGTCGATGCGGGGTCAGGACTCCGACGACCGGTAGCCGCCGCGTCCTCCCGACCGAGCAACGATCGTGATGGGTGGACAGATGACGCAGGCGCGCCAAATCGCCGACCGACTACTCGACGCGCAGGTGGAATTCCTGCTCGCCGAGGTGACCGGGGACCGGTTCGTCGAGGTGATCGCCCGCGACGTGGCCGCGGTGCTGGCCGTGGGTGAGACGCTGCGCTTCGGCGACATCGTCTCCCTCGATCAGGGGCAGGAGACGGTCGCCACGGTGATCGACCGCATCGGTGGCAGCCCGGTGATCGCCGATACCGTCGGCATCTTCTCCGACGCCATCTACGACCACATCGCGGCCAATACCGAATACACCCTCGGCGATGTCGTCGATCGTGAACCGGTGGAAGCGTTGCTGGCCAAGATCTTCGGCATGCACCAGGCCCAGGAGCGCATCCTGGACCGGCTCACCGAGAGCCCCCTCGTGGCGACGGTGGCCTCCCGATTCGTCGACAAGCTGATCGGCGATTTCATGCAGGCCAATCGCGAACGCGCCGAGAAGATTCCGGGTGTGTCCTCGCTGATGTCGCTGGGGCAGTCCGCGGCCAACCGGGCCAAGAAGGTCGCCGACAGCACCTTCGTCGGTGATCTCGCGGGCAAGGGCGCGCTGTTCGCGCTCAAGCGCACCAACAACGCCATCCGCGACATGCTGCGCGACGCCCCCGTGCATTCGGCGGCGATGGAGTTCTGGGACCTGCACGCCGACGAGCCGGTCGCGGGCCTGCGTGAATATCTCACCCAGAAGGACCTCAACGAACTGGTCCAGATCTGCTACGAGATCGCGGTGACGACCAGGGAGAAGGAGTATTTCGGCCTGCTCGTGCGCGAGTGTGTCGAGGTGTTCTACGCCAGGTACGCCGATCACACCGTCTCGGCGATGCTGCCCGAACTCGGCCTGACCGCCGAGGATATCGCCACCGAGATCCTGCGCTACGGACCCGCGGTCATCGAGTCGGCCAAGCGCAACGGCGTGCTGGCCGGGTTGCTGCGCGAGCGGCTCGAGCCGTTCTTCTACTCCGACCAGGTATTGGCAATCCTCGGCGGCGAGTGAATTCGCGAGAATTGCGCGACAGTACCAATAGTGTTGTGGGTCACGGAATTCCGTGATTCGCATGTATCCGGCGCTGAGCACGCGGGTGATGCGGGCTGTGAGCATTCGGCCACATGAATCCCCGTGCATTTCCGGCATGTTCAGATCAGTTCACGAAATGGTGTTTTACACCGTTCCGAATTGACCGCCGCGCGTGCGGAATGCGACTTTGCACCTGACTTTTTCCGTATGAAGGAGCAGGTGTGCGCGCACGTAACCCGAACCCGATCGCGACCCGATCGGCCGACGGTGCCGCCGGGCGCGGATTCGGGTTGCTCCGGCCGCGCACCATCTCCGGTCAGCTCGCCCGGATCTCGGCGGTGTCGCTGGTGTTGGTGCTGGTCCTGCTCGGGCTGACCGTGTCGACCCAGGTCGGCGCCTACCGCCGCAGCGGCGAGACCGTGGACGCGGTGGCGGTCGCGCTGGCCGCGCAGGATCTGGTGCACCAGGTGCAGCGCGAGCGCGGGCTGAGCAACGGTCTGCTCGGCGGTGACCTGCGCCTGCGGGACTCGGTCGTCGAGCAGCGCGCGAGCACCGACGTGGCGCTGCGCGAGTTGTCGGCCCTGGTCGCGACCGATCCGCCCGGCGCGCAGCAGGTCCGCTCGGCGCTGGGGCACCTGGTGCAGGTGGCGCCGATCCGTTCCCGGATCGACAATCGCACCGCCACCCGGCAGGCGGCGTTCCAGTTCTACACCGACGGCATCGACGCGCTCAATCGCCTCTCGCTCGGCCTCGATCAGGCCCGCGACCCGGCCGTGCGGCACGGGCTGCAAGCCCTGTACGCCCTCGGTGACGCCAAGGAATACGCCGCCCGCGAGCGCGGCTTCCTCAACGGCGTCTTCGCCGCCGCGGAGTTCGCGCCGGGGGAGTACGTGCAGTTCCTCGACATCCGCGCCGCCCGCAATGCCGCGCTCACCGAGTTCGCCCGCGACGCGACCGCCGCCCAGCAGGCCCGGCTCGACGCCGCGCTGGGCGGTGAGAATGCCCTGCGCGCCACCGAATTGGAGAACATCGCGATCGCCTCGACGCTGGGGCCGCTGGTCGAACCGGTCGACCCGGCCGTGTGGTGGGAGCGGATGACCGCGGTCATCGACGAGCAGCGCACCGTGGCGCAGGTGATCGGTGACGACGTGCGGGCCCGCGCGCTCGACCTGCGCCGCGACGCCGCGCTGATGCTGGCCGCGTTCACCGTGGCGGCGCTGTTGGCGATCGCCGCCGAACTCGCGCTGGTCGTCGCCGGGATCCGGGCCATCGTCGCGCCGCTGGCCCGGTTGGCGACCGAGGCCGACGACGTGGCCTCGACCCGGCTGCCCGAGGTGATCGCGGCCTGGCACAGTTCCGCGGACGCTCGACCCGATCCGCCGGCCGCCGTGCGCACCCCGAAGGGGGCCGGCGTCGAGATCGCCGCTGTCGCACATGCTTTGGACCGCGTGCAGACCACGGCGTTCGAGTTGGCCTCCGAGCAGGCGCTGGTGCGACGCAACACCACCGAGTCGATGGCGAATCTGGCGCGCCGCAATCAGAACCTCGTGCGTCGACAGTTGTCGCTGATCAGTGAGTTCGAGCGCGAGGAACTCGACCCCAAGGCGCTGTCGAACCTGTTCGAACTCGATCACCTGGCCACCCGGATGCGCCGCAACGCCGAGAGCCTGCTGGTGCTCGTCGGTGCGGCGAGTCCGCGCCGGTGGGCCGAGCCGATCGCGCTCACCGACGTGATCCGGGCGGGCCTGTCCGAGGTCGACGACTACCGGCGGGTGGTGCTGCGCCGGATCGACGAGGCCGCGGTGACCGGCGCCGTGGTGAGCGAACTGGCCCATATGCTGGCCGAACTCATCGAGAACGGGCTGGCGTTCTCCCCGCCCGACCTCGAGGTCGAGGTGTACGGGCGCAAGGTGGCCGAGGGGTACCTGCTGGCGGTGGTGGATCACGGGGTGGGGATGCCGGCCGAGCAACTCGCCCAGGCCAATGCGCGGCTGCGCGGCGAGCAGGATTTCATCGTCGCCTCGACGCGCTACCTGGGGCACTACGTGGTCGGTCGGCTGGCGACCAGGCTGGGGATCGCGGTCGAACTCACCAGTTCGCCGGTGAGCGGGATCGTCGCGCGGCTGCTGCTACCCGCCGAACTGCTTGCCGCCGAAGGCATTCCGCGTGAGACGGCGATAGTCGGGGAGCATGTCGTGGCGCTGCCCGTACGCGAATCAGGCGCGCACCGCGCACCGAACGGCCGACCGAGCGAGTCGGCGTACAGCCGATTCCTCACCAGCACAACAGAATTCACACCCGAGACAGCCGCCCCGAGCACGAACCCCGCGGGATACCCGGCAGTCCCACCGGGCGATCCGATGGCCCTGCCCGGCAACGCGACGGTCACGCAACCGCCGATCGGCGGTCTCCCCGTCACGCAGCCGCCCACCGACGATCCGCGCGGGTCGGACCCGCTCCCCGTGGTCCGAACCACCGACCCGCTGCTCACCCACCCGCGCACCGGCCCCGAAACCCCACCCCCCGTCGAACGCACCCGCAACGGCCTGGTCAAACGCGGCAAACGCACCAGGCTCACCGGCGCCCCGGACCGCCCGCGCCGCGACCCGTCCTCGACGACACCGACCCCCGAACGCACCCCGGACCAGACCCGCAGCATGCTCTCGTCGTTTCGCACCGGCCACGAACGCGGCGGCGCGGCAGGCGAATCCGATCGCACCCGACCCAAGGAGACCCGGTGACCACCCACCTCCCGACCGCCGACCCGCACACCTTCAACTGGCTACTCGGCAATTTCGTGCGCAATACCGACGGCGTGCGCGACACCGTGGCCGTGTCCTCCGACGGCCTGCTCATCGCGATGTCGGAGGGCCTGGACCGCGCGGGCGCCGACCGCCTGGCCGCGATGGTGTCCGGCTTGTCGAGCCTGGCCCGCAGTGCTTCGCGCAGTTACGATTTCGACGGTCTGAAGCTGATCATGATCGAGATGCAGCGAGGCTTCCTGCTGGTCTCGGCGCTGGGCGACGGCAGCTGCCTCGGGGTGATCGCCGAGGGCGACTGCGAGGTGGGTCTGGTCGGCTACGAGATGGCGATCCTGGCCGATCGGGCGGGCGCGCTGCTCGACCCGCTGCTGATCAGCGAACTGCGAGAGTCGTTGCGCAGATGAGAGATCAGGACGCGCCCCGCCTGCCCGACCCGCGCATGATCCCGGTCACCGCGACCACCGGCTGGCGCGAACCGGCCGCCCCGCCGCCGAGCACCCCGACGGTCGATCCCGAGGAACGTGTCGTGCGACCGTTCATCGTCACCGGGGGCCGCACCGTCCCGGTCCTGGACGGGCTGCGCATCGAAACCCTCGTGCAAGCGCCACCGTCGGCGCTGTCGGCCCCGCTGCGCTTCGAGGAGCGCACCGTCGTCGAGCTGTGCTCGAGTCCCCATTCCATCGCCGAAATCGGTGCCGCCCTGCGGGTTCCGGTCGGCATCGCCAAGGTGATCGTCAGCGATCTGGCGGCGGCGGGGCATGTGACCGTGCGCGCCGCCCCGGAGTTGTCGACCGCCGCCATCGAGAGGATCCGCGACCTTGTCCGTGCACTCTGATCCCCGCGCCGCGCCGACCATGCCGTCCTCGGTGAAGATCGTGGTCAGTGGCGGCTTCGGCGTCGGCAAGACCACCTTCATCGGCGCCATCTCCGAAATCGAGCCCCTGGTCACCGAAGCCTCGATGACCGAGGTCTCCCTCGGCATCGACGATCCGGGCCGCCGCGTCGACAAGACCGCCACCACGGTGGCGCTGGACTTCGGCCGGATCACCCTGGACCACTCCCTGGTCCTCTACCTGTTCGGCACACCCGGCCAGGACCGGTTCGTGTTCCTGTGGGACGACCTGGTCGACGGCGCGCTCGGCGCGGTCGTGGTCGTCGACACCGGCCGCGTCGAGGACTGCTACCCCGTGCTGGACTACTTCGAGGAGCATCACACCCCGTTCGTGGTGGTGGTCAACCGTTTCGACGACGCCACCCGCTTCGACCTCGGCGAAGTCCGCGAGGCGCTGGGTCTGGACGACTGGATCCCGGTGCTGGACTGCGACGCGCGCGACCGCGACTCGGTGCGCGATGTGCTCGTGGCCCTGCTCGAACAGGTGTTGGCGCACCGGGTCCAGCCCCGTCACCGCGAGGTGAGCTAGCGCGCGCCGTAGGGGGTGCCCAGCAGCGTGGCGACCTTCGCGGCGAGGGATTCGCCGAGGAAGTCCAGTGCGCCGGGTGTGGCCGCCATGGTGCCCGCGTCGCTGATGGCGCAGCCGGGGGTGACCGGCACGCCGTCGAGTCGGTCGCGCAGCCACAGCAGTGCGGCGGGTCCGCCGACGACCTCGGCGACGATGTGTTCGCTGGCGTGATCGCGGGTGTAGGTGAGCGCGGTGGCCGGATCGCGGCAGTAGGTGTCGACGAGGGTGTCGGTGGCGTGCAGCGGCAGGATCTCGTCCCAGGCCGAATGCCACACGAACAGCGGCATATCCGGCACGGACTTGCCCATTCTGGTGTCGGCGAGCATGGCCGCGACCGGGGCGTCGTCGAGCGGGTCACCCGCGGAGGCGATCATGCCGGTCATGTTCAGAAACGGCGCCAACATCGACTGATACTGCACGCACAGTGGTGATTTCGCGGCGATCAGGCCCTTGCCGAGCGGGTCGAGGCGCTCGTCGAGGTAGGCGGCGAAGTCGGGGTATTCGCGGGTGAGTCCGATGACGGCGGCGAAGACCAGCCCCGAGGTCGCCTGATTGTTCGACATCCGCAGGGCCGCACCGAGATCCGCGCCGACCCCACCCTCGGCGGCGCCGACGATCCTGAGCTCGGGGGCGTAGGTGGCGTGCAGTTCGGCGGCGTGGCCGGTCGCGATCGAGCCGCCCGAGTACCCGTAGAGGCCCACCGGCGCGGTCGGACCCACTTCCAGCGGGGCGAAATGGGTGGCCGCGCGGATGCCGTCCAGGGTGATCCGACCGGCCAGCGGACCCGCGGCGTAGGCGGAGTTCGGGCCCTGGTGGTCCGGGACGACCACCGCCCAGCCCTGCGCCAGCGCGGCCTGGGCGAACAGGAACTCGGCGGGCACCACGATCTGCCCGGCCAGTGGCGCCACCGAAAGGTGTTGCAGCGCATAGGAAGGCGCGCAGTAGCCCGCGGTCGAGTCCTCGGCGAGCTGGACCGAGAGCAGTTTGCGCGGCTCGACCGACTGTCCGCGCGGCTTGATCAGCGTGGCCACCGCCGGGATGGCCTCGTCGCGGCTGTTGTTGGAGCGGTAGGACACCTGCCAGGCGTCCACGTCGATCGGCAGCAGCCCGAAATCGGCGATCCTGACCGGGCGGGCGGCGATGATCTCGCCGGGCGCGGCGGCCGCCACCGTCGCGGCCGGGGGCAGATAGAAGCCGGGGTCGAGCTCGGGCGGCAGCGGGATCGTGGGGGCGATCGGCGCCGGATCGGCGGTGGCCGGGGGCGCCAGCGCCACCGCGGCTGCCACGGCCGCGCCCATGACCAGGGCGAACCAGCGGGAAACGGAAGGAGATCTCATGGAGCGTAGTCCTCACATCGTTTGAGACACCTTCGTCTCAATGAGGGAGACTATGGCACGAGCCTGGCGCAGGTCGCAATCATTCGGTGGATTCGGGCACCGCGGTCAGGGCGATGAGCAGGGTCGACAAGACCTCGGTCAGGACATCGACCGGCGGGCGCGGATCGTCGAGGCTCCACTGGTGCACCGCGCCGTTGACCGCGCCGATGAACGCCGCCATCGACACCCGCCAGCCGCCCGGTGGTTCGCGCACGTCGTCGCGCCGGGTGGCGATCGCCGCGACCACCTCGCCCCAGCGGTCGCGGTTGCGCGCGCGATGGTCCTCCACCGCCGGGCTCACCCCGACGATCTCCACGAAAGCGACCTTGGCACAGCGGATGTCGTCGGTGATGGCGCGCGTGTAGGCCCGCACGGCCCCGCCGATGAGGTCGCGGATATCGGTGCTCGCGGGCGCGGACAGCGCCGCGGCGACCGCCTCGCGCGCGCGGCCCTGCACGGCGTCGTACACCGCCACGAGCAACTCCTCGCGGTCGGTGAACAGCTCGTAGAACTGGCGGCGCGAGAGTCCCGCCGCCGCGCACACATCGCTGAGCGAACTGTTGGCATAGGACTGATCGGCGAAAACCCGCAGGCCGGCCTCGAGGAACAACGCGCGCCGCTCGAGCTGCCGTTCGGCCACCGAGGTGCCGAGGTAATTGTGCCGAGTCCGCCCAGAAGCCACGCCATGACCCTACTGCGGGCGGATCTGCCTACACTCGGTGCGGTGGGAGAACAGAAGCGGGCCATGCTCGCGGGGGAGCTGTACCGGGACAACGATCCTGAGCTGGTGGTCGAACGCCAACGGGCCCAACGCCTGTGCGACGATTTCAACCGCACCGGACCCGACGAGACCGACCGCCGCACCGAGTTGCTGACCGATTTGCTCGGCACGATCGGCGAGGGGTCGTGGATCATGCCGCGATTCCAATGCGACTACGGCTATCTCATCGAGATCGGCGCCAACAGCTTCCTCAACTACGACGCGATCCTGCTCGATTGCGCCCCGATCAGCATCGGCGACGACTGTTCGATCGGGCCGCGCTGTCAGCTGCTCACCGCGCTGCATCCCATGGACGATCACGAAAAGCGCAGGCAGCGTTGGGAATCCGCGGCACCGATCCGCATCGGCGACAACGCGTGGTTCGGCGGCGGGGTGATCGTGTGTCCCGGGGTGACCATCGGTGACGACGTGGTGGTCGGCGCGGGCAGCGTGGTCACCCGCGATCTGCCCGACCGGGTGTTCGCGGCGGGCAATCCGGCGCGGGTGATCCGGCAACTCTAGGTTTGCTGGTTACCCTGGAGGCGCAGGCGCCCGCGCACCGTCGGCGCCCGACCCGAGGAGACCGTATGCGCCACGGCGAAGATCTCTCCCTCACCCACGTCATGCTGCTCGTGGGCGACCAGGACGAGGCCCTGACCTTCTATCGCGACCTGATCGGCCTGCAGGTCCGCACCGATATGCCCTTCGGTGACAACACCCGCTGGCTGACCGTCGGCCCGGTCGACCAGAAGCACCTGGAGTTCGTGCTCGAGGTGCCGGAGATGGCGCCCGACGACGCCTACCGCGCCGCCGCCCGCGCCCGCATCGCCGGCGGCGCTCAGTCCACGATCATCTTCGCCACCGACGACCTCGACGCCACCTTCACCCGCATCCGCGACGCGGGCGCCGAGGTCGCCCAGGAGATCGTGTCCCAGCAGTACGGTCGCGACTGCGCCTTCCGCGACCCGTGGGGCAACCAGATCCGTTTCACCGCCCGCCAACACGGCTGAGTCGGAACCGGCGCGGTGGGCGCGGCTCCGGTCGCGCCCGCGGCCCGAGCGCAATACTGTTCGACCATGGGCGAATCGCGAATCGAGATGGCACCCGAAGCAACCAGGCCGCTGCGCGAGGACATCCGCTTTCTCGGCGGAATCCTGGGCGACACCATCCGGGATCACGAAGGTCCCGAGGTGTTCGACCTGATCGAACGCGTCCGCATCGAGGCGTTCCGGGTGCGCCGCGAGGAAGTCGAGCGCAGCGCGGTCGCCGATATGCTCGACGGCACCCCCACCGAGGTGGCGATCCCGCTGATCCGCGCGTTCAGCTATTTCGTGCTGCTGGCCAATCTGGCCGAGGACATCCAACGTGATCGCCGCCGCGCCGCGCACGTGGCCGCCGGGGAGCCGCCGCAGGACTCCTCGCTGGCCGCCACCTACGACAAGCTCGACGCCGCCGGACTCGACGGGGCCGCGGTGGCGGATCTGCTCACCGACGCGCTGGTGTCGCCGGTGATCACCGCGCACCCGACCGAGACCCGCAGGCGCACGGTCTTCGACGTGCAGTCCAAGATCACCGAGCTCATGCGGTGGCGTCGACGGCTCGAACCCGGCGACCCCGGCTTCGCCGAGTCGGAGCTGCGGATCCGGCGCGAAGTGCTCACCCTGTGGCGCACCGCGCTGATCCGGTTGGCGCGCTTGCGGATTCAGGACGAGATCTCGGTCGGCCTGCGCTACTACGACCTGACCCTCTACGACGTGATCCCCGCGATCAACGCCCAGGTGCGCGCCGCCCTGCGCGAGCGGTGGCCCGCCGAGGATCTGCTGCCGCGCCCGATCCTGCGCCCCGGTTCGTGGATCGGCGGCGACCGCGACGGCAACCCGTTCGTCACCGCCGAGGTCGTGCACACCGCCGCCGAACAGGCCGCCGCCTACGCCTTCGGCCGCTACCTCGACGAGCTGGTCGAACTCGAGAAGACGCTGTCCCAATCGGCGCGCCTGGTGCAGGTCACCCCGGCGGTGGCTGCGCTGGCCGAGGCGGGCTATCCCGACGCGGGCCTGTTCGCCGACGAACCGTATCGCCGTGCGCTGCACGCGATTCGAGCGCGCCTCAGCGCCACCGCCGAGCTGGCGCTCGGCGAACTTCCCGAGCACGGTGTCGCCTCCGACGCGGCACCGTACCCGACCCCGCAGGCCGTGCTGGACGACCTCGACGCGATCGACGAGTCCATGCGCGCCAGCGGCGACGGCCTGCTCGCCGACGACCGCCTGGCCGCGCTGCGTCACGCCATCGAGACCTTCGGATTCCATTTGCAGGGCCTGGACATGCGCCAGAACTCCGAGGTGCACGAGCAGGTCGTCGCCGAACTGCTCGCCTGGTCGGGGGTGCACGCCGACTACGCGAGCCTGTCCGAGGCCGAGCGGGTCGAGTTGCTCGCCGCTGAATTGCGCACGCGCCGACCACTTCTCGGACCGAACGCGGACCTGAGCGAGTTGGCCACCAAGGAACTCGGCGTGCTGAACGCCGCCAAACAGGTGATCGACACCTTCGGCGCGGCCGCCATCCCGAACTACATCATCAGCATGTGCACCTCCGTCAGCGACATGCTCGAAGCGGCGCTGCTGCTCAAGGAGGCGGGCATCCTCGATCCCGGTGGCGCCGACACGCCGCCGAGCAGTCCGGTCGGGATCGTGCCGCTGTTCGAGACCATCGAGGATCTCAGCGCGGGCGCGGCGACACTGTCGGCGGTGCTCGACGTTCCGGTGTATCGCGATCTCGTCGCCGCCGCCGACATGCGCCAGGAGGTGATGCTGGGCTACTCCGATTCCAACAAGGACGGCGGGTACCTGGCCGCCAACTGGGCGCTGTATCGCGCCGAACTCGACCTGGTCGAGGTGGCCAGGAAATCGGGCATCCGGTTGCGGCTGTTCCACGGTCGCGGCGGCACCGTCGGTCGCGGCGGCGGGCGCAGCTACGACGCCATCCTGGCCCAGCCCGCCGGCGCGGTCCAGGGTTCGCTGCGGCTCACCGAACAGGGCGAGGTGATCGCCGCGAAGTACTCCGAATCCGGTGCGGCGCACCGCAATCTGGAATCGCTGATCGCGGGCACGCTCGAATCGACGCTGCTCGATGTCGAAGGACTCGGCGCCGACGCCGAACCGGCCTACGAACTGCTCGACGACCTCGCCGCCCGCGCCCGCGCCGCCTACGGCAAGCTCGTGCACGAGACCCCGGGCTTCGTGGAGTACTTCCGCGAGTCCACCCCGGTCGCCGAGGTCGGCGACCTCAATATCGGCAGCCGCCCCGCCTCGCGCAAACCGACCAACTCGGTCTCGGACCTGCGCGCGATCCCGTGGGTGATGGCGTGGAGTCAGGCGCGGGTCATGCTGCCCGGCTGGTACGGCACCGGCACCGCGCTCGAGGACTGGGTGGGCGACGATCCGGCGCGACTGGCCCAGCTCACCGAGCTGTACGAGCGGTGGCCGTTCTTCAACACGGTCCTGTCGAATCTGGCCCAGGTGATGGCCAAGAGCGATCTCGACATCGCCGCCCGCTACGCCGAACTCGTCACCGACGAGGCGCTGCGCGCGAAGATCTTCGCGATGATCGCCGAGGAACACGCCCGCACCGTGCGCATGTACCTGGCGGTCACCGGGCACAGCGAACTGCTCAGCGACAACCCGTCACTGGCCGAATCGATCCACAACCGGTTCCCCTACCTGGAGCCGCTCAATCAGCTCCAGGTGGACCTGCTGGCCCGGCTGCGCGGCGGTGACGATTCCGAACTGGTGAAGCGCGGCATCCTGCTCACCATGAACGGCCTGGCCACCGCCCTGCGCAACTCGGGGTAGACCCTTACAGGCAGACGGTGATGGTGAACGGGCCCACCGGAATACCGGTGCAGATCGACACCGAGCCGACGACCGGCGTCGCGGTGGCGGCCGTGGCGGGTCCGGCGGCGATCGCGGTGACGGACAGGGCGAGGGCGGCGACGGCGAGCGGTCGGGCGAGCGTGGTACGCATAAGGTTGATCCTCGGGTAGAACGGACGAACACCCCCCGTGCGGGGGCCAACCCATCTCAACACGCACCGCGCGACGGTGTCTGCGACATGGCGGAATCGTTCAGGAGAAAGAAGAGGATGGCCGTGACCATCGACGACGCGGTCGTGGACGCACTCGCCGAGCAGGTGCTCACCCCCGCCGACAAGAGCGCGCCGCCCGCCGCGTGGGGGCGCACCGTGCGCGAATACCTCGCCGGGGCACCGCGACTGGACCGGTGGCAGACGCCGCTGCTCACCCTCGACCGGGCGCGCCTGGCCGCCAACCGCGACCTGATGGCCGAGTGGACCGCCGCGGCCGGGGTGGTGCTCGCCCCGCACGGCAAGACGACGATGGCGCCGCAGCTGTGGCGCGCGCAGCTGCGGGCCGGTGCGTGGGCGATCACCCTGGCCACGGCCTGGCAGGCGCAGCTCGCGAGATCGTTCGGAGTCGGGCGGATCGTGCTCGCCAACGCGCTGCTCGACCCGGTCGGATTGGCTTGGGCCGCAGCGGAATCGGCGCGCGACGCCGACTTCGAGCTGTACTGCTGGGCCGACAGTGTGGCCACCGTGGAACTGATGGACACGATCCTGCGCGACACTCCCGCCAGTCCGCGCCTGCGGGTGCTGGTCGAACTGGGCGGGCCCGACGGGCGCACCGGTGCGCGGACTGGGACCGAGGCCCGCGCGGTCGCCGCCGCCATCGGCGCGAGCCAGCGGTTGAGCCTGGCCGGGGTCGGGGGTTACGAGGGCGCGCTGGCCCACGATCGCGGCAGGGCGGGGGTCGCGGCGGTGCGCGGCTACCTCGGCTCGCTCGCCACGCTGCACACCGAACTCGCCGCCGCGGGCGCCTACCCGGGGTCGGCGATCGTGAGCGCCGGGGGCAGTGCCTACCCGGAACTGGTGGTCGCCGAACTCGCGCGGCTCGCCGACCTCGACAGCGTGGCGACCACCGTGGTCCTGCGCAGCGGCGCCTACCTGGTCCACGACGACGGCTTCTACGCCGGGATCTCCCCGCTGACCGCACCTGCTGTCGACCCGGGCCTCCGGTCCGCCATGCACGGGTGGGCGCGCGTGGTGTCGCGACCCGAACCGGAACTGGCGCTGCTCGACGGCGGTCGACGCGATTTCCCCTACGACTCGGGACTCCCGGTCCCGCAGCAGGTCATCGGCGGTTCCCTGCCCGCAGGGGCCCATATCACCGCCCTCAACGACCAGCACGCCTTCCTGCGCCTCCCCGGTGCCGCGCCCGCCGATGTGCCGGTGGGCTCCCTCGTCCGCCTGGGTCTCTCGCATCCGTGTACCGCGTTCGACAAGTGGCGCCTCATTCCGATGATCGACGACGCGGACGTGGCTGATCCGCGCGTGGTCGACCTGATCCGCACTTTCTTCTGACCCCGGCAGACCGGCTTCCGGCCGTCGATCCGGCAACGATCGGCGACACTCCGCGGCCTGCGGGTGTGCGGGTGGTGGGTGCGTGGTATCCAGCACAGGTGAACCCGATGCTGAGCTCGTCGTCCACAGCCCTCGCGGTGATCCGCGCGGACCGGGTGCTCACCACGGTCACCGCCCCCGACATCCCCGACCCGGTCGGTCTCGTCTCGACGCTGGTGGGCGCCGGACTCCGGGCCGTGGAACTGACCTACAGCACCCTCGGCGTGCTCGAGGCCGTCGCCACCGCCGCGACGGTCGCCGACGCGGCACTCGGGGTCGGCGGCATCACGACTCGCGAACAGGCCGAGGGCGCCATCGAGGTGGGCGCGCGGTTCCTGGTGACACCCACCGTGCGCCCCGAGATCGTGGAAGTCGCTGTCGCGCACACGATCCCGGTCATCATGGGCGCCTACACGCCCACCGAGGTCGCCGCCGCGGCCGAGCTGGGGGCCGCCGCGGTGAAGATCTTCTCCGCCCGCGCCCTCGGCCCGGACTACGTCGAGGACCTCCTCGGCCCGTTCCCGCACCTGTTCCTGATCCCCGCCGGCGGCGTCACCGCCCGCAATGCCCGCGCCTACCTGCGCGCGGGCGCGATCGCGGTCGGCGTCGACACCGAGGTGATCACCGCCCTCGACGTCGAGACCGCGAATTGGTCCCACGTCCGCTCCCGCACCACGCGTTTCCTGCGCTCGCTCGTCTGATCGTCGCCGACGCGGGCCGGCACCGGCCGCCTCGGACTCGAGGCGTCACCGTGCTGGATGGCCGGGCCGGTCCACGGGGTTTCCCGAACGACACGTTCGTCGCCGGCGCTAGGGGAGCAGCGCGTGGACCAGGCGGGCGAGGCCGTCGCGGGGGTCGCGGTCGCGGTCGGCGCCGGTGAGGCGGTGGATGACGGCGCCGTCGAGGTAGTCGACCAGGATGCCGGTGTCGGCGGGGGACAGGCCCACGGTGGCGGCCATCTCGATCGCCCAGGTGCGGAGGCGGTGGTGGGCGCGCTGGACGGATTCCTGGAGGGCGGGCATGGTCTGTGACTCGCCGAACAGGGCCAACCTGGCCTGGGTGCGGACGCGATCGGTGGTCGTCGCGTGGGCGATGAACAGGGCGAGGCCGTCGATGAGGTGGTCGACCGTGGCGGGGCCGAGGGCGCGGTGCAGGGCCGCCCAGTCGAGGTGATCGCGCTGCTCGAGGCGTTCGGCGACCCCGCACAGCAGGGCCTCCCGGGTGCGGAAGTAGTTCGAGGTGGACCCGGACGGCACCGCGGCGGCCTGGTCCACGGCGCGGTGGGTCAGCGCGCGGGAGCCGCCGGTGCCCAGGACCGTGATGGCGGCGTCGAGCACCTGCTCGCGTTTGGTAACCACCGGTCGATACTACGCCCGTAGTGAGCCGCACTACATTCGTAGTGTTCGCGCACTACAGCTGTAGTACGGTTCGGGCAGTACCGGAACAAGGGAGAATGCGATGTCCACAGCAATCGTCGTCGGTGGCGGAATCGGGGGAACGGCCGCGGCGCTCGCGCTCCTCGCGCGGGGTTGGTCGGTCGAGGTGTTCGAGCGCGCGGCGGAGGTCGCCGAGGTTGGCTCGGGAATCTCGCTGTGGCCCAACGCCTTACGCGCGCTCGACACCCTCGGCGTCGGCGCGGCGGTGCGGGCTCAGGGTGCGGCGGAGGTGTCGGCCGGGATTCGGGACGACCGTGGCCGCTGGCTCTCGCGCACCGACGCGGCGACCATGCGCGAACGATTCGGCACCCCGGTGGTGATCCATCGCGCGGACCTGCTGGATATCCTGCGCTCGGCGCTGCCGGACGGTGTTGTGCGAACGGGCATCTCGGTGAAGGAAGCATCGGTGGACGGCACCGTTGTCCACTCCGAGGGCACCTCGACGGCCGAGCTGATCGTCGGCGCCGACGGCATCCGCAGCGTGGTCCGCCGGGCCGTCTGCGGCGACATCACGCCCCGCTACGCCGGATACACCGCCTGGCGCGCGGTGGTCGCCCTCGACGAGCCGCTCACCGAATTCGGCGAATCCTGGGGTCGCGGCGCCCGTTTCGGCATGGCGCCCCTGCCCGACGGCCGCGTCTACTGCTTCGCCGTCTACAACGCCCCCGAACACTCCACCGGCACCCTCGCCGACCTGCGCACCCGCTTCGCCGACTGGCACCGGCCCATCCCGGCCCTGCTCGCCGCCGCCGACCCGAACGCGGTGCTGCACAACGACATCTACGACATCCCCGCCCTCCCCACCTACACCGCGGGCCGCATCGCCCTGCTCGGCGACGCCGCCCACGCCATGACCCCGAACCTCGGCCAGGGCGGCTGCCAGGCCCTCGAGGACGCGGTCGTCCTCGGCCGCCTCGCCGCCGAACCCGACGGCCCGGCCCGCTACGACCGCGACCGCCGCCCCCGCACTCAGATGATCAGCAAACGCTCCGCCGACATCGGCACCGTCGGCCAACTCTCGTCCCGACCGCTGATCGCCCTCCGCGACACCGCCCTGCGCCTCACCCCCGCCTCGGCGCAATTCCGTTCCATGGCAAAGATTCTCGACTGGCCGACCGGCCCCTAGCTCGGTGGATGTCCGTGGTAGCGGGCATAGGTGGCCGCGGTGGTGGCGCTCAGGCGGGCGCGCAGTTCGGGTGGGCCGAGGACCTCGAGGTGTTCGCCGAGGGGGAGTAGGGCGTGGGCCAGGATCTCGTAGGTTTCGCCGGGGACGGTGATGTCGGCCCAGCCGTCGGCGTCGGGTGGGCCCATCGAGGACAGGGCCTCGCGCACGGCGGCGGGCTCGTTCATCAGGCGCAGCAGGTCCAGGTGCGCGGTGGCGATCCGGCAGTGGGCGCGGACGCGCAGGATCGATCGCGCGAACTGTTCGGCGGTGTCGCGCCAGTGCGTGGCCAGGTCGAAATCCGCGGGGCGGGTGAAGGATTCACCGGTGGGCTCGGCGGCGGTGATCCGGCTCGCCCGGTAGGAGCGCAGCTCGGCGCCGTCGCGGGCGATCAGGTACCAGGTGCCCGCCTTCATCACCAGGCCGAGCGGGTCGAGCGTGCGTTCGACCGGGCGGTCCCGACGGTGGTAGGTGATCCTGAGGCGCCGGTCGTGCCAGAGGGCGTCGGCCACGGTCGCCAGCGCGGGGGTGTCGTCGGGGCGCTGGAACCAACCGGGCATATCGATGTGGACGCGGTCGGCGATGCGGGTCGCCCGCCCGCGCAGCTCCGGCGGCAGCGCGGCGAGCATCTTCAACTGCGCGGTGGCCAGCACGGTGCCAAGGCCCAGATCGGCGGCGGCGCCGGGCAGGCCCGCGAGCAGCACGGCGTCGGCCTCGTCGGAGGTGAGCCCGGTGAGCCGGGTGCGGTACCCGTCGATCAACCGCACCCCGCCGCCGCGCCCCGGTTCGCAATACACCGGCACCCCCGCCTCCGAGAGCGCCTCCACGTCCCGATACACCGTGCGCACCGACACCTCGAGCTCGCGCGCCAGCGCACCCGCGGTGGTCCCGCCACCGGCCTGCAACAGCAGGAGCACCCGCACCAACCTGCTCGCTCGCATACCGCCGAGACTAGCCGCGAAACCTGACACAAGATGTCAAGGTTGGGTCGTACCGTACGAGATATGACCACGTGGAGCCAGTTCACCGAAGAAGCGCCGAGCATCGCCGCGCTGTTCCTGCGCAGGCATCAGGCCACCGGCAACCTGTGCCTGCTGGGGACCGTGCGCGCCGACGGATCCCCGCGCATCAGCCCGATCGAACCGATGATCTTCGAGGACATGCTCGTCCTGGCGGGCATGCCGAACACCCGAAAATTCGACGACCTCGCCCGCGACCCGCGCTTCTGCCTGCACACCGCCACCGTCGACACCAAGGTCGCCGAGGGCGACGCCAAACTCTTCGGCACCGTCACCGACGAACACGACGAGGCCGTCCACGCCCGCTTCGCCCAGAAACTCTTCGACGACAGCGGTTTCGACATCCGCGACGAGAAGTTCGACCACTTCTACATCGCCGACCTCACCGGTGCCTCGACCGTCGAAGTCGACGACGACCACCTCGACATCACCGTCTGGAAGCCCGGCGCGGGCGAAACCGTGGTCCGCAAACACTGACCGACACCTGCGCGGTTGCCGGGGACGGTGTCGGCGCTGTGCCACGATGACCCGCATGGAGCTGCTCGCTTCCGCCGCCGACGGGCCGTCGCCGATCGTCTCGCTGTTCTGGATCGCGCTCATCGCCGTGGCCGCGCCGCTGGTCTCGCGGCTGCTGCGGGGGTACCTGCCCGATGTGGTGATCCTGCTCGTGGCCGGGGCGGTGCTCGGGCCGCACGTGCTCGGGTGGGCGAGCAGCGCGGGCGGGGTCGACCTGGTCAGCGAGCTGGGGCTGGGGATGCTGTTCCTGCTGGCGGGCTACGAGCTCGATCCGCGATTGCTGCGCGGTCGATCGGGGCGCACGGCGTGGCTCGTGTGGTTGGTGTGTCTGCTGTTCGCGTTCGGGATCGTCGTGGCGGTGACCGAGACCGCCAACGGCACGCGCGTCGCGGTGGCCATCGCGCTGACCTCCACCGCGCTCGGCACCCTGCTGCCGATTCTGAAGCAGGCGGGCATCGTCGACTCACCGCTGGGCCGGGCGGTCATGACGCACGGCGCGGTGGGCGAACTCGGGCCGATCATCGCGATGTCGGTGCTGCTCACCAGTCGTGATCCCGGGAGCGCGATCGTCATCGTGCTGATGTTCGTGGCGGCCGCGGTGGTGGTCGGATTCGTGCCGGTGCGGGTGCTCGATCGCGTCCCCGATCTCGGCGCCGCGCTGGCCCGGCTCGACGGCGGCACCTCGCAACTGCCGGTGCGCGGGGTCGTCCTGCTGCTGCTGGTGCTGATGGTGGTGGCCGAGGTCTTCGGCCTCGACGTGGTGCTCGGCGCGTTCGCCGCGGGCATGATCCTGCGACAACTCATCGCCGCAGGCCACCCCGACGTGGACTCCTCGCTCGAGGCCATCGGCTACGGGCTGCTGATCCCGGTGTTCTTCGTGGTCTCGGGCATGGGCATCGATGTCTCGGCGGTCGCGGGCGATCCGGCGCTGTGGCTGTGGTTCGTGCTCACCATCGCGCTCGCGCGCGGGCTGCCGGTGTGGCTGAGCGAGCGATTCGTGCCGCGCGGGGACAACCTGGCGACGGGCCGCGAGCGCGTGGAACTGGCCCTCTACGCCGCGACGGGCCTGCCGATCATCGTCGCGGTGACCCAGGTCGCCACCGAGGCCGGCCTGCTGACCGACAGGGTGGCCTCGATCATGGTCGCGGCGGGCGCGACGACCGTGCTGGTGTTTCCGCTGGCAGCACGCCTGATCGGGGCGCGCGACGCGAAGCGGGTCACACCCGCGCATGAATGAGCTTGCATAGTCGTGCATAATCATCACATGGTTGATTCGTCGGGAGGACCCGTGTTGCGGGTGGCGGTTGCCGGTGCGAGTGGATACGCCGGTGGCGAAGTATTGCGTCTGTTGCTCGGCCATCCCGAATACCGATCCGGGCGCCTCGAGATCGGGGCGCTGACCGCCGGGTCCAACGCGGGCACCGCCCTGGGCGCCCTGCAGCCGCACCTGCTGCCGCTGGCCGACCGGATCCTCGAGGAAACCACCCCCGAGATCCTGGCCGGTCACGACATCGTGTTCCTCGGCCTGCCGCACGGCCAGTCCGGCGCCATCGCCGCGGCCCTGCCCGACGATACCGTCATCATCGACTGCGGCGCCGACTACCGGCTCACCGATCCCGCCGCCTGGGAGAAGTACTACGGCAGCCCCCACGCGGGCAGCTGGCCCTACGGCCTGCCCGAACTGCCCGGTGGCCGCGCCCAGCTCGTCGGCGCCCGCCGGATCGCGGTGCCCGGCTGCTACCCGACGGTGTCGAGCGTGGCGCTGGCCCCGGCCATCGCCGCCGGGATCATCGAACCGGCCGTGAATGTCGTTGCGGTGAGCGGTACTTCGGGAGCCGGTCGCAAGCTCGATGTCGGGCTGCTCGGGTCCGAGGTGATGGGCAGTGTGCGG
The DNA here is from genome assembly GCF_042658545.1 of Nocardia lasii. NCBI lineage: Bacteria > Bacillati > Actinomycetota > Actinomycetes > Mycobacteriales > Nocardiaceae > Nocardia > Nocardia lasii. The sequence goes on along the minus strand of NZ_JBHSQN010000017.1, from coordinate 31,217 downwards.
GCCTACGGCATCGCGGGCGCGCACCGGCACACCCCCGAGATCGCGCAGAACCTGAAAGCCGCTGGCGGCGTGGATGTCTCGGTGTCGTTCACCCCGGTACTCGCCCCGATGCCGCGCGGCATCCTGGCCACCTGCACCGCGCCGACGACGGTCGACGCCGCGCAGGCGCGCGCCGTCTACGAGAAGGCGTACGCCGACGAACCTTTCGTGCACCTGCTGCCCGAAGGCGTACTGCCGCAGACCGGTTCGGTGCTCGGCTCCAACGCCATCACCCTGCAGGTCACCGTCGACACCGACGCGGGCCTGCTCGTGGTGATCGGCGCGATCGACAACTTGACCAAGGGCACCGCGGGCGCCGCGGTGCAATCGATGAATCTGGCCGTCGGATTCGACGAGACCGCAGGACTTTCCACCGTAGGAGTGGCACCGTGACGAGCAAACTGATCCACACCCAGGGCGTCACCGCACCGTTGGGCTTCCGCGCGGCGGGCATCGCGGCCGGGATCAAGGCCAGCGGCAAGCCGGACCTGGCGCTCGTCCTCAACGAGGGCCCCGAGTACTCGGCCGCCGGGGTGTTCACCAGCAATCAGGTCAAGGCCGCGCCCGTGCTGTGGTCGCAGCAGGTCTTGAAGACCGGTCACCTGCGCGCGGTGATCCTGAACTCCGGTGGCGCGAACGCCTGCACCGGCCACGGCGGTTTCCAGGACACGCACAAGACCGCCGAGGAACTCGCCGCGGCACTGAGCAATTGGGGCACCGAGACCGGCGCGGGCGAGATCGCGGTCTGCTCCACCGGGCTCATCGGTGACCGACTGCCGATGGACAAGCTCATCCCCGCGATCACCGAGATCGTGCAGGAGATGGGCGGTGGCATCTCCGGTGGCACCGACGCCGCCCACGCCATCATGACCACCGACACCGTGCCCAAGGAGTCGGCCTTCCACAGCGAGGACAAGTGGAACGTCGGCGGCATGGCCAAGGGCGCGGGCATGCTCGCCCCCTCGCTGGCCACCATGCTCGTGGTGCTCACCACCGACGCCGTCGCCACCCCCGAACAGCTCGACGCCGCGCTGCGCAAGGCCACGAAATACACCTTCGACCGGCTCGATGTCGACGGCTCCTGCTCCACCAACGACACCGTGCTGATCATGGCCAACGGTGCCAGCGGCGTCGCGCCGTCGCAGGCGGATCTCGACGCCGCGGTGTTCACCGTGTGTGACGACCTGGCCGCACAGCTGATGGCCGACGCCGAGGGCGTCACCAAGCGGGTGCGGGTCACCGTCACCGGCGCGGTCTCCGAGGACGAGGCGCTGACCGTCGCGCGCGCCGTCGCCCGCGACAGCCTGGTCAAGACCGCGCTGTTCGGCTCCGACCCGAACTGGGGTCGCGTGCTCGCCGCCGTCGGCATCGCGCCGGTGACCCTCGATCCGAATCGAATTGCCGTGTCGTTCAACGGCAATCCGGTCTGCGTCGACAGTGTCGGCGCCCCCGGTGCCCGCGAGGTCGACCTGTCCGGCGAGGACATCGACGTGCTGATCGAGCTCCATGTCGGCGAGGGCACCGCCATGGTGCGCACCACCGACCTCTCGCACGCCTACGTCGAAGAGAACTCGGCCTACAGCTCATGAGCGTCGTGCACAGTCTCTCCGCGCTGGACAAGGCGCACGTGCTCGCCGACGCGCTGCCGTGGTTGCAGAAGTTCCGCGACAAGATCGTGGTCGTGAAGTACGGCGGCAACGCCATGATCGACGACGAACTCAAGTCCGCCTTCGCCGCCGACATGGCGTTCCTGCGCACCGTCGGCGTACACCCCGTGGTCGTGCACGGCGGCGGCCCGCAGATCAACGCCATGCTGAAAAGGCTCGGTATGGAAGGCGAATTCCGCGGCGGCTTCCGTGTCACCACCCCCGAGGTGATGGACGTGGTGCGGATGGTGCTGTTCGGTCAGGTGGGCCGTGAGCTCGTCGGGCTGATCAACGCGCACGGCCCGTACGCGGTCGGCATCTCCGGCGAGGACGCGCACCTGTTCACCGCCACCCGGCGCACCGTCGCGGTCGAGGGCATCGCCACCGACATCGGCCTGGTCGGCGATGTCACCGAGGTCAACCCCGGCGCCGTGCTCGACCTCATCGACGCGGGCCGCATCCCGGTGGTCTCCACCATCGCCCCCGACGCCGACGGCGTGGTCCACAACATCAACGCCGACACCGCCGCGGCCGCACTGGCCGAGGGCATCGGCGCGGAGAAACTCGTCGTCCTCACCGACGTCGAGGGCCTCTACACCGACTGGCCGGACCGGTCCTCGCTGACCAGCCGGATCGACACCGAATCGCTGGCGAAGTTGCTGCCGAGCCTGGACGCGGGCATGGTTCCCAAGATGGAAGCCTGCCTGCGCGCCGTCCTCGGCGGGGTCCCCAGCGCCCACGTGATCGACGGGCGCGTCCCGCACTCGGTACTACTGGAACTGTTCACCGGAGAAGGAATCGGAACCATGGTGACGGCATGAGCGAAGTGGAAAAGCTCCAGCAGCGGTGGTCGGCCGCGATGATGGACAACTACGGCACCCCGAAGGTCGCGCTCGCGCGCGGTGCGGGCGCGGTGCTCTACGACGCCGACGGCAAGCGCTACCTCGACTTCCTCGGTGGCATCGCGGTCAACAGCCTCGGCCACGCCCACCCCGCCATCCTGGCCGCGGTCACCCAGCAGCTGGGCACCCTCGGCCACGTGTCGAACCTGTACGCCAGCGAACCGGTGATCGAACTCGCCGAGAAGCTCCTCGCTCATTTCGGCGACGGCGAGGGCAAGGCGTTCTTCTGCAACTCCGGCACCGAGGCCAACGAGGCCGCGTTCAAGATCGCGCGCCTGACCGGGCGCTCCAAGATCGTCGCCGCCGAGGAAGCCTTCCACGGCCGCACCATGGGCGCGCTCGCGCTGACCGGCCAGCCCGCCAAGCGGGCCCCGTTCGAACCCATGCCGCCCGGCGTCGTGCACGTGCCCTACGGTGACGCCGCCGCGCTGGAGGCGGTGGTCGACTCCGACACCGCCGCGGTGTTCCTCGAGCCGATGATGGGCGAGAGCGGTGTGGTCGTCCCGCCGTTCGACTACCTGGCCAAGGCGCGCGAGATCACCTCGCGGGCTGGAGCTCTGCTGATCCTCGACGAGGTCCAGACCGGAATCGGGCGCACCGGAACGTTTTTCGCCCATCAGGCCGCCGGCATCGTGCCCGACGCGATCACCCTGGCCAAGGGCCTCGGCGGCGGCCTGCCGATCGGCGCCGTGCTGGCGCAGGGCCGCGCCGCCGAACTGCTCACCCCGGGCTTGCACGGCACCACCTTCGGCGGCAATCCCGTCTGTGCCGCAGCGGCGTTGGCGGTGTTGCGTACGATCGATTCCGAGAATCTGCTCACCCATGTGGAATGGGTCGGTAAGAAACTCAGCGACGGCATCGCGCTGCTCGAGCATCCCGAGATCGACCACGTGCGTGGTGCGGGTCTGCTCATCGGCATCGTGCTGCGCAACGATATCTCCGCGTACGTGGACGAGCGGGCGCGCGAGGCGGGGTATCTGCTCAATCCCGCCAAGCCCAACGTGATCCGGTTGGCACCGCCCCTGGTGCTCACCGAAACTCAGGCCGACAATTTCGTCGCCGACCTGCCCGAGATCCTCGACAAGGCCGCCGCCGATGCCAAGGGAGCGACCAAGTGACCCTGCGTCATTTCTTACGCGACGACGATGTGAGCCAGGCCGAACAGGCCGAAATCCTCACTCTCGCCGCCGAACTGAAGAAGGACCCGTTCGCGCACCGGCCCCTGGACGGGCCGCGCGGGGTCGGGGTGATCTTCGAGAAGAACTCCACCCGCACCCGCTTCTCCTTCGAACTGGGCATCGCGCAGCTCGGCGGCCACGCGGTGGTCGTGGACGGACGCGACACCCAGTTGGGTCGCGAGGAAACCCTCGGCGACACCGGCAGCGTGCTCTCACGCTATGTCGACGCGATCGTGTGGCGGACCTTCGAACAGTCGCGCCTGGACGAGATGTCGGTCACCGCAACGGTTCCCGTGGTGAACGCGCTGTCCAACGAGTTCCATCCCTGCCAGGTGCTGGCCGATCTGCAGACGATCCGCGAGCGCAAGGGGTCGCTCACCGGACTGAATCTCACCTACTTCGGTGACGGCGCCAACAACATGGCGCACTCGCTGCTGCTCGGTGGGGTGACGGCGGGGATGAACGTCACCATCGCCGCCCCCGCGGGTTTCGAGCCGCTGCCGTGGATTCTCGACGCCGCTGCCGAACGTGCCAAGGAGACCGGGGCGAGCGTGTCGGTGACCGGTGACCCCGTCATCGGCGCGACGGGCGCCGACGTGCTCGTCACCGACACCTGGACCTCCATGGGTCAGGAGAACGACGGCCTCGACCGGGTCGGCCCGTTCCGCCCGTTCCAGCTCAACACCGAACTGCTCGCCTATGCGCACCCGGAAGCCATTGTGCTGCACTGTCTTCCGGCGCACCGCGGCGAGGAGATCACCGACGAGGTACTCGACGGCGCGCACAGCGTGGTCTGGGACGAAGCCGAGAACCGCCTGCACGCGCAGAAGGCGCTGCTGGTGTGGTTGCTCGCGAAAGCCGCCGCGTGAGCCGAACCGAGGCCGGCGCGGGGGTGCGGCGATGAGCGGGTCCGACAAGGGCTCGCCCGCGATCGCCCGCACCCGCGCCGGCCGCCAGTCGCGCATCATCGAACTGTTGAGCGCCCACTCGGTCCGCAGCCAGACCGAACTCGCCGCCCTGCTCTCCGCCGAGGGCATCGAAACCACCCAGGCCACCCTCTCGCGTGACCTCGACGAACTCGGCGCGGTGAAACTGCGCGCGGCCGACGGCGGCGCGGGCGTCTACATCGTCCCCGAGGACGGCAGCCCCGTGCGCGGGGTCACCGGCGGCACCGGGCGGCTGTCCAAACTCCTCAGCGACCTGCTCGTCTCCACCGACGCCAGCGGCAACATCGCCGTCCTGCGCACCCCACCCGGCGCCGCCCACTTCCTGGCCAGCGCCCTGGACCGCGCCGCCCTGCCCTACATCGTCGGCACCATCGCCGGCGACGACACCATCGCCGTCATCGCCCGCGAACCCCTCACCGGCGCCGAACTGGCCGCCAAAATAGAGGGCCTGGCCTGACCCGAACAGTTCGTTCGGCCCGCTCCTTACCTGACAAAGCAGCAATAAGGTTAAGTAGCAATCCGCGTTACTTAACCTTATCTGCGCACCTGTCTGCCGAACTGGGATCCGGAGCCGATCGCCTATCGCGAACAGACCACCGCCCGCGCCGATTCCGTCGTCTGGAAGATCATCGACAGCCTCATCGCCCAACCGGTCGTGAACAGCGTCTACGTTGCCGAGACCCTCGGCACCAGTGGGGTCGCGGCGCAGCGCGCGATCGATCGACTCGTCGGATCAGGCGTGTTGCGCGAGGTGTCCCAGCGCGCCCGTAACCGGGTCTGGCAGGCCGACGGAATCCTCACGGCCCTCGACGATTTCGCGGCGGGGATTCGCCGGGTACGTGGCTGAGCGCACACGACCCGCTGAAGTGCAGATGCCATAGCGCCATCCAGGCGATCCAGGTGAGGGCGATGGCCTTGGCGGCGCCGATGATGGTGTGGCGGATGAGGTCGTAGGTGCTGGTTCGGGTGACCGGGTCGTCGGCGGCGAGGATCGCGCCGAGGACGGCGGCGGTGAGTAGGGCTGCGATCAGGGGGAGGTGGGCACGGGTGGTGACGGCTGATGCTGGGCGTAACAGCAGGTAGGTGATGAGGGCGGTGCCGGTCAGGGAGCAGACGTAGCCGAGGACGTTGTAGGTCTTGTGGGGCTCGATGACGGTGGTGCGCAGGAAGTCCCAGTGCTGGACGGCGAAACCTGTTGTCTGGGTGAAGGAATCCCAGAGCACGTGGGTGGTGGCGCCGAGTGCGAGGGCGGCCAGTGTGCGGATCGCGGTGGGGTGGGAATCGGCGGGCGGGAGCAAAGCGGGTCCGCGCGACAGGCGGAAAGTCAGCAGCAGGGCCAGGCCGATCGGCAGGTCCCACCACAGGATCGCGGGGAGCGAGTGGGTGTGCGGGACGTGGATCGGCAGGTAGTAGGCGATGTCGGGTGCGACGGATCCCGCGACGAGGGCGGGGAGTGGGAGGTGCCGGGCGAAAGGCAGCACCGCGGCCGGGTGGGCGAAGGTGATCGGCACACCGGTCACGGTAATCGGTTGTGGTGCCAGGCAAGTCGGCGTTCCGGCCGTGCGGTCCACAGCCTGGAACCGGCAGTGGTTGCTCGGCGACCTCGTCCGTCGACCTGAACTCAGTTGTGCGGCAACCTCTCCCAGTTCCAGTCGACGCGCACGTCGAGGGGCGAGTCGGGGGTGACCATCCGGGGGTCGGTTTGTAGGCCGTTGGGCGGGCCGGATTGGGCCTCCACCGACAGGGACTCCTCGGGCAGGGTCCAGATGACCACGTCGTGGACGGGGCTGGTGATGGTGAAGGCCAGGAAACCGGGCCAGGTGAGGTGGGCCGCGACGCCGTCGGGCATGGCGAAGCAGTCGTCCCACGGTGGGGGAGTGGGGGCGATCTCGCGGCCGGTGGGCAGGTAGTCGGCGCCGCGCTCGTACTGCCAGGCCGGGTCGAAATCGAGCTGCACCGGGCCGGTCGCGGGCGGGACCTCGCGCAGGAACCACGGGTGCCAGCCGCCCTGGGCGGGGAACGGGTCGCGGTCGGTCGCGATGCGCATGCGCAGGGTGAGGCCGGTGTCGGTGAGGGTGAACGTCTGGGTGACGGTCCCCGCGAACGGCCACGGATCGCTGAGCCGGTGCCGAATCGTGGCCTGGCTCGGCGTGGACTCGACGACCACCCACACCCCGTCGCGGGCGGTGCCGTGAATGCTGTGCGGCCCGTTGTTGATCGGCATCTGATAGGTGCGATCGCCCACGGTCAACTCGCCCAGCCCCAGCCGGCCGGCCCACGGCGCCATCACGAAACAGCCGGTGCCCGGATCCTGGCGCAACAGCTCGGTGCCGTCGACGGTGAGACTGTGCAGGGCGCCGCCGTCGTCGGGCGCGACGATCAGTGCCGCGCCACCCGCACGGAGTCGGATCTCGCCCATGTCAGTGGAACGGGTACTGGCCGCCGCGACCGTTCGGCGTCGCGATATCGATGATGTCCTGGACCAGGCCGACGACGGCCCTGCCGACATCGAGAACCCCGTTGCCCAGCGTCGAGAATTCCTGCGCGATATAGGTCAGCATGTTCGTCCTCACGTGTGGCGAGCCGAAGAGTGCACTCCCAGCGTGCCACACGTCACCGATCAGGACGCGAGGAAATTGAAGAACAGCTGCAGCAGCGGCGCGGTGAGCGCCAGGCTGGTGTCGAGAACGTAGACGGTCAGGTCGGCGATCGCGTCGTAGTTGTCGGAGAGGATCTGCAGGGCCTGGTCCATGGTGAGCTCCTTCGATCGAGGGGTATCAGGCGAAGAATCCCTGGAGCACGGGCGTGCCCAGCTCGATGACGGCCTTGGCGACGACCAGACCGAGATCGCCCATGCCGATGACCACCGTGGCGATCAGGTCGTAGTTGGCCTCGGCGAATTCACGTAGCGACTGCATAGTGGCTCCTTTGTCCCGACCGAGTGAACATCCGCTGTGACCAGCGTCTCATAGTCGAGCCTACTCGCCCACGCGACGAGCGGTATCGTCGCAGGTAATCGTCACTTTCAGGCAGTCGGCAGCCCCCGTTATGAATGAGATTGCATCATCGTGCATAATCATTTGTAACAACGGCGTGAGCCGAAGGAAGAACCCACTTCGAGGAGCACAACAGACATGTCCGATCGCGTCGTACTCGCCTACTCCGGTGGGCTTGACACCTCCGTCGCCATCAGCTGGATCGCGAAGGAGACCGGTTCCGAGGTGGTGGCCGTGGCCATCGACCTGGGCCAGGGCGGCGAGGACATGAGCGCGATCCGACAGCGCGCCCTCGACTGCGGCGCCGTGGAGGCCATCGTGGTCGACGCGCGCGACGAATTCGCCGACCAGTACTGCCTGCCCACCATCCAGGCCAACGCCATGTACATGGGCCAGTACCCGCTCGTCTCGGCCATCAGCCGCCCGCTGATCGTCAAGCACCTCGTCGAGGCCGCCAAGTTCCACAACGCCACCACCGTCTCGCACGGCTGCACCGGCAAGGGCAACGACCAGGTCCGCTTCGAGGTCGGCATCGGCGCGCTCGCGCCCGACCTCGAGGTCATCGCCCCGGTCCGCGACTACGCCTGGACCCGCGAGAAGGCCATCGCCTTCGCCGAGGAGAACAACCTCCCGATCAACGTCACCAAGAAGTCGCCGTTCTCCATCGACCAGAACGTGTGGGGCCGCGCGGTCGAGACCGGGTTCCTCGAGGACCTGTGGAACGCGCCCACCAAGGACGTCTACGACTACACCGCCGACCCGACGGTGAACTTCGAAGCACCCGACGAGGTCATCATCACCTTCGACAAGGGTGTCCCGGTCGCCATCGACGGCCGCCCCGTCACCGTGCTGCAGGCCATCGAGGAGATGAACACCCGCGCCGGTCGACAGGGTGTGGGTCGCCTGGACATGGTCGAGGACCGTCTGGTCGGCATCAAGAGCCGCGAGATCTACGAGGCACCCGGTGCCATCGCGCTGATCACCGCGCACCAGGCCCTCGAAGCCGTCACCGTCGAGCGTGAGCTGGCCCGCTACAAGCGTCAGGTCGAGCAGCGCTGGGGCGAGCTGGCCTACGACGGCCTGTGGTTCTCCCCGCTCAAGCGGGCGCTGGACGCGTTCATCCAGGACACCCAGCAGCGGGTCACCGGCGAGATCCGGATGGTGCTGCACGGCGGCTCGGCCGTGGTGAACGGTCGTCGCTCGGAGCAGTCGCTCTACGACTTCAACCTGGCGACCTACGACGAGGGCGATACCTTCGACCAGTCGCTGGCCAAGGGCTTCGTCCAGATCCACGGCCTGTCCTCGAAGGTCGCCGCCCGCCGCGACCTAAGCTGATCCGCCTCCCCGGGTATTTTGGCCAGACTTGGGTGCGGGGGTGGGTTGGGGACGCGGCAAGCTTTTGCGCGGGGAGACTCAGCCCGTTCCCGGTGAGTTACCCATGTGCTCGCTAGATCAGGGGGACGGTTCTCGCTCGAGCTGGGGTGCTGATCTGGTCGCGTTCGGGACGGCCGTTCGCGGCTGGATCAGGGGAGCCCGGTCTGGTCGACCGTGGTCGGGATGATCGGTGGGTGCTGTTGCGGGTGGGGCACCCATTGTTATCGCGGGATTCGGCGGCGACTTAGGCTCGGTCGTTGTCACCGTAATCGCTATCGAAACCCTTCAGGAGGGCGCAGGATGACCCACGTCGGAACCAATGAAGGTGCGCTCTGGGGTGGGCGATTCGCGTCCGGGCCGGCCGCGGCGATGGCGGCGTTGAGCAAGTCGACGCATTTCGACTGGGTGTTGGCGCCGTACGACATTCGCGCGTCGAAGGCGCACGCTCGCGTGCTGCACAAGGCGGGGCTGCTGGCCGATGATGATCTGCCCGCCATGCTGGCGGGGCTGGACGCGCTCGCCGCCGATGTCGCCTCGGGGGCCTTCGGGCCCGCCGAGTCCGACGAGGACGTGCACGGTGCGCTCGAGCGGGGGCTGATCGAGCGGGTCGGGACCGAGCTCGGTGGGCGGCTGCGGGCCGGGCGTTCGCGCAATGATCAGGTGGCCACGCTGTTTCGGATGTGGTTGCGTGACGGGGTGCGGCGCGTCGCGGTCGGAGTGCTCGACGTGGTCGACGCGCTCGTCGCCCAGGCCGCCGCGCATCCGGACGCGGTGATGCCGGGCAAGACCCACCTGCAGGCCGCGCAGCCGGTCCTGCTGTCGCACCACCTGCTCGCCCACGCGCACCCGCTGCTGCGCGACCTGGAACGACTGCGCGACTTCGACAAGCGCGCCGCCATCTCCCCGTACGGTTCGGGCGCGCTGGCCGGTTCCTCGCTGGGGCTCGACCCCGAGCAGATCGCCACCGAATTGAACTTCACCGCCGCCGCGGCCAATTCGATCGACGCCACCTCCTCGCGGGACTTCGCCGCCGAGGCCGCGTTCGTGCTCGCCATGATCGGCGTCGACCTGAGCCGGCTGGCCGAAGAGGTGATCCTGTGGAGCACACCGGAATTCGGCTACATCACCCTCGCTGACGCCTGGTCGACCGGTTCGTCGATCATGCCGCAGAAGAAGAACCCCGACGTCTCCGAACTCACCCGCGGCAAGGCGGGTCGCCTGATCGGCAACCTGACCGGCCTGCTCGCCACGCTCAAAGCCCAACCGCTGGCCTACAACCGGGACCTGCAGGAAGACAAGGAACCCGTCTTCGACTCGGTCGCCCAGCTCGAACTGCTGCTGCCCGCCATCGCGGGCCTGGTCGCCACCCTGACCTTCCACACCGACCGCATGGCCGAACTGGCCCCCGCCGGTTTCACGCTCGCCACCGACATCGCCGAATGGATGGTGCGCCAAGGGGTTCCGTTCCGCGTCGCCCATGAGGCGGCCGGTGCGTGCGTGCGGGTCGCCGAGGCGCGCGGAGTCGGTCTCGACGAGCTGACCGACGAGGAATTCGCCACCGTCGATCCCGCGCTGACCGCCGGGGTGCGCGAAGTGCTCACGGTCCAGGGTTCGATCGCATCGCGCAACGCCCGTGGTGGTACGGCCGGTGTGCGCGTAGCCGAGCAGCTCGACGAGGTTCGCAAGACCGCCGAGGACGCGCGCGCCTGGTTGAGCTGATCAGGAAGTGCCCGGCGGGCAGCCGTCCACCACTACCTCGGAGTGATGCGGTGCCGGGCACCGTGCGAGCGGCCTTGTCCCCGAAGGGTTTCCGCATCGGGGGGCACGGGGAGCCGACGCCTCGCACAACCCGTACTCTCCCTGCTGACACTCGCCCTGGTCACGATGGTTCTCGCAGCTCGTGCGGGTGACGGGTCCGCGGGTGGTATCGCCTGTCGCCGTGGGTGATCCGGTTGCTTCGACCGGCTAGTCTGCGGCCATGACCCTGCTCTTCCTGGCACTGGCCATCGCCACCGAGGTGACCGCGACGGTGTCGCTGAAACTGTCCGAAGGTTTCACGAAACTGGTTCCGTCGATCGTCGTGGTCCTCGGGTACAGCGCGGCGTTCTACTGCCTGTCGCAGGCGTTGAAGCGGGGCATGTCGATCGGGGTCGCCTACGGGATCTGGTCGGCGGTCGGGGTGGCCGCGATCGCGACGATCGGTGTGCTGTTCCTGGGGGAGCGGCTCACGCTGATCCAGGTCGGCGGGATCGGGCTGGTGATCCTGGGCGTGCTCGCCCTGGAACTCGGTGGAGCGCACTAGATCCGGTGACGCGGGGTTGCCGAACCCGCTGTCGGGCAATAATTTCGACCCCTCACCGCTGGGTGCACAGTTCCGCGTTGACGCCGAAGCCGATCTTTCGCCGCAGCGCCTAGAGCTCCGCGTGGACGCGGAAACCGGCCTCGCGCAACGCCTCCAGCACACCGTCGCGATGGGCGGCGCCGCGCGTTTCGACCGTGAGTGACACCTCGACCTCGTCCACGGCCAACCACGGACCCGTGCGGGAATGCACGATGTCGACCACACTCGCCCCCGCGCGACCCACCACCGCGAGCAGCGCGGACAGGGCGCCGGGGCGGTCGTCGATGGTGACGCGCATGGCCAGATAGCGGCCGGCGGCGGCGAGGCCGTGGCCGATGACGCGGGTGAGCAGCAGCGGGTCGATATTGCCGCCGGACACGATGACCACCACCGGGCCCCGCGGATCCGGCAGCGCGTCGGTGAGCAGGGCCGCCACGCCCGCCGCCCCCGCCGGCTCGACCACGAGTTTCGCGCGCTCGAGACACAGCAGCAGCGCCTTGGACAGCGCGTCCTCGTCGACGGTGACGATCTCCGACACCAACTCCGCGACATGGGCGAACGGCACCGCACCGGGCAACCCGACCGCGATCCCGTCGGCCATCGTCGACATGCGCGCCACCCGCACCGGCTTGCCCGCCGCCAGCGAATCCGGCCACGCCGCCGCCTCGGCCGCCTGCACCCCGATCACCCGCACCCCCGGCGCGAGCGCGCGCACCGCCACCGCCACCCCCGCGAGCAACCCGCCCCCGCCGGTCGGCACGACGACCGTGCCCACATCGGGAACCTGCTCGAGAATCTCGAGCCCGACCGTCGCCTGCCCGGCCACGATGTCGGGGTGATCGAACGGATGGATCAGCGTGGCCCCGGTGCGCTCGGCGAATTCCAGTGCGGCGACCAAGGATTCGTCGATCGAATCGCCCACCAGATGCACCTCGGCCCCATAGGCGCGAGTAGCGACCAGTTTCGGCAACGACGCCCCCACCGGCATGAACACCGTCGAGGCGATCCCCAGCTCACCCGCCGCCCACGCCACCCCCTGCCCATGATTACCCGCACTGGCCGCCACCACCCCCCGCCCCCGCTGCGCCGCGGACAGATTCGCGATCCGGTTATACGCCCCCCGAGGCTTGAACGACCCCGTCCGCTGCAAATTCTCACACTTGAGCAACACCGGCACCCCCACCCGCTCCGCCAACACCCGCGACCCCACCACCGGCGTCCGCCGAATCACCGGCCCCAACAACCGCCCCGCCGCCCCGATCGCCTCCGCACCCACCATCTCCATCCGCCCATGCTGCCACCCCCGCATCTGGGCGGCAGATCACCACGCTCTGGTGGCGCACTTCTCCGGTCGACGCCGCCACCGGAGCGTGGTGATCAACTGACCGACTTGGCGATGTTGTGGGCGATGGTGGAGAGGCGGGTGAGGCGGGCGTCGCCGAGGGGGGTGAGTTTGCCGCCGAGGCGGTTGGTGACGAAGGCGAGGGACAGGCCCGTTTCGGGGTCGGCGAAGGCGCCGGAGCCGCCGAGACCGAAGTGGCCGAAGGCGGAGATGGGGTCGGATTTGGAGGGCTTCATGGGGACGCCGTGGAAGCCGAGGGCCCAGGGGATGCGGAAGGCTAGGACGTAGTCGGGGGTGAAGACCTGGCGGGTGGCGGCGTGGCGGATCGCGTCGGGGGACAGGATGCGGGTGCCGTCGAGTTCGCCGCCGTTGGCCAGGGCGGCGTAGACGCGGGCCAGGGCGCGGGCGGAGAAGACCCCGTTCACGCCCGGCATCACCGAATCGTGGACGCGGTCGTCGACGATCAGGTCGGCGAAACCGCGCGGGGTGGTTTCGGCGGCGGCGGCGAAACGGGTGCGGGTGAGCAGGTCCGAACCGGTGTCCCAGTCCATGCCCGCCGCGCGCAGTCGCGGGAAGGTGGCGGCGATGCGGTGGCGCTGATCGTGCGGCACCCGGAACCAGAGTTCCTCGGCGCCGAGCGGTTCGGCGAGTTCGGTGCGCACGACATCGACGAAATCGCGTCCGGTCACCCTGGCCACGATCTCGGCGGCCAAGTGCCCGTAGCTGATTCCGTGATAACCACTGGTGACCAGATGCCGGGGATCGGGTGTGGCCGCGGCGAGAGCGGCGGTGACGGCCGCGTCGTCGAGGAAGCTCTCGGCCGGACCGGGCAGCAGACCGCGCAACCGATGCAGGCCCGCGCGATGGGTGAGCACGTCGCGCACGGTGATCTTCGCCTTACCGGCGGCGGCGAACTCCGGCCAGTAGTCGGCGACGGGAGCGTCGTAGTCGAGCTGCCCGCGATCGGCCAGCTGGTGAATCACCGTGGACGCCACGCCTTTTCCGGTGGAGAACCCCAGCGCCACCGACTCCGCCGTCCACGGCACCCCCGGACTCGCGTAGCCGGCCCACACATCCACCACCGGCTCGCCGTGCAGATACACACACAGCGCCCCACCACCGTGCGAGGGCTTGCGGAACAGGTGGTCGAACACGGTGACCAGGCGGACGAAACGGCGGTCCACCGACTGCGACGTCGAAACTCCCATCGTCCGAGCATGCCACGCGCACTTCAAGACCGGTCGGTACGGTGATCGTTTCCTAACCGTCACATCGGATGGTCCGCGCGCAATACACCGTCCATAGCATGTGTACATGCCACCGAGACGACGATCGGCGCTGCTCGCACGGCTTGTAGTCGACGAGCCGGGACGCCCCCAGGTGATACTCGGCGAACTCCGCCGGGTGATCCTCGATGGCGCGGTACCGCCGGGAACCTTGATTCCGCTGCGTGAAGTGGCCGAGCTGTTCGGGGTGAGCCACATCCCGGTCCGCGAGGCGCTCAAGACGCTGATCGGCGAGGGCCTGGTCACCCACCGCCCGCAACGCGGGTACGCGGTCGCCCAGCTGACCGCGGCCGAGCTGCGCGAAATGTACATCGTGCGAGACACTTTGGAGTCGGCCTCGCTCGCCGCCGCGGTCGCCAACGCCGACACCGCCGAGCGCGAGGAACTGCTGCGGGTCAACGATCTGCTCGAACGCGCGATCCTCGACGACGACCCCGAGACCTACCAGCGCCAGTCGCGCCATTTCCACGTGGCGCTGACCCGACCGTCGCGGATGTTCCGGCTGCTGCACATGCTCGAATCGGCGTGGAACGTCACCGAGCCGGTGCAGTCGATGGTGCACATCGAACGCCACGATCGCGAATGCCTGCACACCGATCATGTCCTGATGCTCGAGGCGTTCCTCGCCCGCGATGTCGAGTCGCTGCTCGGCGCCGCGGAGGTCCATCACCGGCGGCTCGAAGCGGTGATCGCCACGCTGCCGACCGATACCGGGCTGCTCGCGCCCGAGGATATATCTGTGGTGCAATAGCCGGGAAATCCTCGGGAAATGGTCGGGCAACGGTGAAAATCTAGGCTGAGAGCAGCTGATTCACACCGGGCGATGGGACCAACGATGACCGAAACCACCGCACACCCGATCGGCGCCTGATGCGCATCCGGGTCGTCAATCCGAACACCACGGCGGCCATGACCGAGACGATCCGCCGGTGCGCGCTGGCGGTCGTCGGACCGGACACGGTGCTCGACGCGGCCACCTCCGTCACCGGTCCCGCCTCGATCGAGAGCCACTACGACGAGGCGATGAGCGTGCCGGGGCTGCTCGCCGCGATCCGACAGGGCGAAGCCGACGGCGTCGACGGGTATGTCATCGCGTGCTTCGGCGATCCGGGACTCGACGCGGCCCGCGAACTCGCCGCGGGGCCGGTGATCGGGATCGCCGAGGCAGCCATGCAGACCGCGAGTCACCTGGGACGCGGGTTCAGCGTCGTCACCACGCTGGGGCGCACCGTCGGGCGTGCGGAGGATCTCGCCGAACGCTATGGGATGCAACGGTTCTGCCGGGGGATCCACGCGTGCGAACTGCCGGTTCTGTCCTTGGAGACAGATCCCGACGCCCGCAAGATCGTCACCGAGGCGTGCCGGGAGGCCGTCGCGAAGGACGCCTCCGACGCCGTGGTGCTCGGCTGCGCGGGCATGGCCGAGCTGTGCGCGCACATCCGCGACGAGATCGGGGTGCCGGTGATCGACGGTGTCGCCGCCGCCACCCTGACCGTGCAATCGTTGCTGACGCTGGGACTGCGCAAGTCGGGCCGGGGAGAGTTCGCGACACCGCCGCCGAAGACCTACACGGGGCTGCTGGAATCCTTCGGTTCGTGACAGCGGTTCAGACGCCGGCGGTTTCGGTGCTCAGCGCGTGCAGGACGGCGTCGAGATCGTCGACGTCGACGACCAGGCGCGTGAAGTCGGGACCGTCGAGGTCGATGCGGACCGCGCTGCCGTTGAACGTGGTGTCCCAGAACTCCTTGCGGCCCTTGCCGCGATAAACCCCCGCCGCGATCACGCCGGGAATGAAGGTGCCCGGCGCGCGCACCCACGGCGGCCGCAGGTCCACCTCGGCGGTGGTGATCTCGGTGATGGCGGCGCGGTCGATCACGACCTGCTGGCGTAGGGCGAGCAGGCGATGCCCACCGAGCACCTTCACCGTCACCGTGGCGTCATCGATCTCGACCTCGACCATCGCTACCTCACTCACCGTCGTGCGAACTCATCGTGCGAACTGTTCGGTGTCCAGCCTGGTCGGGCGGCCTGTTCGGCGACTGTGGTGAGCCTGTGAGTTAGCCAAGGAAGTCGGTAACATCAACAGATATAGATATGCGCATCCATCGGGAGTGCGCCGGTACATGCCATGATCGACGGGCGGATGTGATTCGAATCGCCGGAACATGCGCCCTGTCACAGCCGACACATAATAGAGGTCCGATGTGGTTAGCTCATATGAGCACATCGGGGTGTGTGATGTGTGTCACTTTGAGCGGGTAGGACCAGGTGGGAACGGTGGATTTCAGTCCAAGAGGTGTGGCCGGTTCGGTGCAGCGGTTGCTCGCTACCGCGCAGAACGGGCTGGAGGTGATTCGCTTCGGTGGTTTGTCACATGACGTCGAGTCCTCGCCCTTCGAGATCGTCGAGCGGCGGCGCATGTACCGGCTGCGACATTACTTCCCCGACGACACGACGCCCGGCCGGCCGGTGGCGCTGCTGGTGCCGCCGCTGATGGTCAACGCCGACATCTGGGACGTGAACGCGGCGGGCGGCGCGGTAGGCATCCTGCACGCGAGCGGAATCGACTGCTGGGTCATCGATTTCGGCTCGCCGGCGACCGAGGAGGGCGGCTGGGAACGCGACCTGGCCGACCACGTGCTCGCGGTGAACTCCGCGATCGACACCGTCTGCGAGACCACCGGCGCGCAACTGCACCTGATGGGCTACTCCCAGGGCGGCATGTTCGCCTACCAGACCACCGCCTACCGCTACGGCAAGGGCGTGGCCTCCATCGTCACCTTCGGCAGCCCGGTCGACATCGTCGCGGGCATGCCGTTCGGCCTGCCCTACGGCATGGTCTCCGAGGTCGCCGATTTCCTGGCCGATCACGTGATGCACCGGCTGCCGATCACCGAGTCGATGGTGCGCATCGGCTTCCAGATGCTCGACCCGGTCAAGACCGCCAAGTCGCGAATCGACTTCCTGCTCCAACTGCACGACCGGGAAGCGTTGCTGCCCAAGGAACGTCAGCGTCGCTTCCTCAATAGTGAAGGCTGGGTGGGTTATTCGGGCCCCGCGGTGGCCGATCTGCTCAAGCAGTTCGTCGCGCACAATCGGATGATGCTGGGCGGCTTCGTGATTCGCGATCACCCCGTCTCGCTCGCGGAACTCAAGTGCCCGATCCTGGCGTTCGTCGGCGAGGTCGACGACATCGGCCAGCCCGCCGCCGTGCGCGGCATCGTGCGCGCCGCGCCCAATGCCGAGGTGTACGAAGCCAGTTTGGTGGCAGGACATTTCGGGTTGGTCGCCGGTTCCACGGCCACCAACCACACCTGGCCGATGGTGCGCGACTGGATCGCCTGGATGGACGGCAGCGGCACCCTGCCCGAGCAGATCGTGCCCATGCGCGAACACGTCGCGGGCAACGCGCCGCGCACCGCCGCCACCCGGATGGTGCACACCGCCGCCAGCCTGGCCGAAGCGGGCGCCGGGGTCGGTAAGGCGCTGGAGAGCATCGCGAGCAGCACGATTCGCGGGTCGATCGAGATCGCGGGCGAGGCCGCGCGGGCCCTGCCGCGCCTGACCCGGCTCGGCATGATCCAGCCGCACACCCGCATCTCGCTCGGCAAGCTGCTCAGCGAACACGCCCGCAGCGCGCCGCAGAAGGACCTGGTGCTGTTCGACGACCGCGTGCACACCAACGCCGCGGTCGAGGAACGCGTCGACAATGTGGTGCGCGGCCTGCTCTCGGTCGGCATCCGCCCCTCGATGCGGGTCGGCGTGCTGATGGAGACCAGGCCCAGTGCCCTGGCCACGGTGGCCGCGCTCTCGCGCATCGGCGCCGTCGCGGTGCTGCTGGCGCCCGGCGCCGAACTCGACCGGGCCATCGAACTGACCGGCGTGCAGACCCTGGTCACCGACCCGGAGAACCTGCGCGACGCCGCCGCGACGGCCGCCAGGGTGCTCGTGCTCGGCGGCGGCGACACCAGGACGCTGTCGGTGGCGACCAGCGATCGGGTGATCGACCTCGAGCAGATCGACCCCGCCACCGTGCGGGTGCCCGCGTGGTACCGGCCGAATCCCGGCCTGGCGCGCGAGCTCGCGTTCGTGCTCGTCATCGGCTCCGGCGACCGCCTCGAAGCCAAGTACATCACCAACCACCGGTGGGCGCTGTCGGCGTTCGGCACCGCGAGCGCGGGCGATCTGGATCGCCGCGACACCGTGTACTGCCTTGCGCCGCTGCATCATTCGTCGGGGCTGCTGGTGAGCCTCGGCGGTGCGATCGCCGGTGGCAGCCGGATCGCGCTGGCCCGCCCGCGCGACATGGACCCCAACCGCTTCGCCGAGGAAGTGCACCGCTACGGCGTCACCGTCGTCACCTACACCTGGACGATGCTGCGCGACCTGCTCGACGCCCAGGTCTTCCCGGCCGGCCACAATCACCCCATCCGGTTGTTCATCGGCTCGGGTATGCCCGCGGGTCTGTGGCGGCGCACCGTCGAACAGTTCGCCCCGGCGAGCGTGCTCGAGTTCTACGCCTCGATCGACGGCGACGTGGTGCTGGCCAACGTGACCGGCGCCAAGATCGGCTCCAAGGGCAGGCCGGTGCCCGGCACCGCGCGGGTGGAACTGGTCGCCTACGACCCGGTCACCGAGCAGATCCTCGTCGGCGACGACGGGTTCGCCCGCCGCTGCGCCGACAACGAACCCGGCCTGCTGCTCGGCAAGGCCGTCGACGGCGGCGACATCTCCGACGGCGGGCTGCGCGGAGTGTTCAAGGCCGGCGACGCCTGGTGGCCGACGGAGAACCTGTTCCGGCGCGACAACGACGGCGACTACTGGCTGGTCGACCGCCGCGACACGGTGATCCGCACCGCGCGCGGTCCGGTGTTCACCCAGCCGATCGTGGACGTGCTCAACGACATCACCCCGGTCGACCTCGAGGTCGCGTTCGGGCTGCGCACGCCGGCGGGCACGATCGCCGCGGCCGCGTTGAGCGTGCGCAAGGGTTTCCGGATCGAGCCGGGCGATGTCACCGAGGCGATGCGCGGACTCGAGCCCGGCCAACGACCCGACCTGGTCTACGTCGTCGACGAGGTCCCGCGCAGTTCCAGCTTCCGGCCCTCGGCGTCGGCGGTGCAGGCCGCGGGACTGCCCGCGGCCGGGCCGGGAACCTGGATCTACAACCGGGCCACCGAGGCCTACGAGGTGCTCACCGACGAGGCGGCGGCGACGCTGTTCGGCGGCCACTGACCGACCCGATCGTGAACGAAG
>NZ_JBHSQN010000017.1:0-11897 GCF_042658545.1 Nocardia lasii | reverse complement strand
CTTGTTCGTTGCTTCGGTGCCCCGTGACCGGTGGCTACACCCGGTACTCGGTGACCGCGTCGACGACCCGACCGAGCTGGGCCTCGCTGAGCAACGGCCACAGCGGCAGTCGCACGATCGTCGCCGAGAAGTTCGCCGAGCGCGTGCACGGCACCGGGGTGCGGCCGTACTTGAGCCCGGCCGGACTCGAATCCAACGGAATGTAGTGGAACGGCGCGACGATCCCGCGTTCGGCGAGATGGGTGATGATCCCGTCGCGGCTCTCCTCGGTGGGCAGGCGCAGGTAGAACAGGTGCGCGGTGTGGCCCGCGTCGGCGGGGATGGTCATCGGACGAATGTCGTTGCGGGCGGCCCAGTCCGGCAGCGCGGCCGCGTAGGTGTCCCACACGCGGTGGCGGTTGGCCTGGATCGTGTCGAACTCGGCCAGTTGCGCGTCCAGCACCGCGGCGTTGAGTTCGCTGGGCAGGTAGCTCGAACCGATGTCCTGCCAGGAGTACTTGTCGACCTGACCGCGCAGGAACCGCGCCCGGTCGGTGCCCTTCTCGCGCATGATCTCCGCGCGCGACATCAGGATCTCGTCGGACAGCAGCAGCGCGCCGCCCTCACCGCAGTGCACGTTCTTGGTGTCGTGGAAACTCTGCGTGCCCACGGTGCCGATGGTGCCGAGCTGGCGACCGCGCCAGGTTCCGCCCAGGCCGTGCGCGTTGTCCTCGATGATCGCCAGCCCGTGCCCCTCGGCGAGGTCGAGCAGGGCGGCCATGTCGGCGGCGACCCCGCCGTAGTGCATCACCACGATCGCCTTGGTGCGGTCGGTGATCGCGGCGGCCGCGGCGGCGGGATCGATATTGCCGGTGGCGTCGTCGATGTCGACGAACACGCACGTCGAACCGCGCAGCGCCATCGAGGTGGCCGCGGAGGTGAACGCGAAACTCGGGACGATCACCTCGTCGTCGGGGCCGAGTTCGAGCAGCAGCGCGCCCAGTTCCAGCGCGTGCGTGCACGAGGTGGTGAGCAGGGCGTGCTCGGCGCCGGTGATGGCCTTGATCTTCGCCGTGGCCGACCGGGTGAACTGGCCGTCGCCGTGACTGTGATCGGAATCGAGCACGGTCATCAGGTTCTGGCGCTCGACGGCCGCGCGAAACGGCCTGCTGAAGATGATGCGCTCGCTCACTCGCGGTCCCCGTTCTCCGTCGCGGCCGCCGGCGCCGCGCCGTCGACTCGAACGCTCATGGCCGGCGCGTGCATCGTATCCGGGCGCGGCGTGGGGGATTGCACGGTCAGGTACAGCGGCTTGCCCACCAGGATGTGCAGGGCCACCCCGAGGTATTCGGCGATCAGGCCGAGCGAGAACAGCATCGCCCCCGAGCACAGCAGCATCACCACGATGATCGAGGCCCAGCCCTCGGGATCCTGATTGTCCTGGGTGAGCGCCTCCACCACGATGATCCCAGCCAGGATCACCCCGGCCAGCGCGAGACTGACGCCGAGCATGCTCACCAGGCGCAGACCGCGAGTGCCGCTGCACAGCACCATCTTCCAGAACAGCGAGAACAGGCGGCGATAGTTGTAGCCGGACTCGTCGCGGCCCTCGGCACGCAACACCACCGGCACCGACACCGCGTTGCCCACCACCCAGGTGAGCGCCACGTCCAGGTACACGCCGTTGGCCGCGACCTCGGCGAGCTGACGGCCGATATCACCGCGGATCAACCGGAAACTCTCGAACCGGGTCGAATCGGGGAACGCGAACACCGTGGCCAGGACGACCTTCGCGCCGCGCGAGGTGAGATTGCGCAGGAAACCGTGCGGGCGGGTGTTGGACGGCTTGGAATAGACCAGGTCCGCGCGCGAGGCCAGCGCGGCATCGAGGAAATCGGCGATGAAGCTCGGGTCGTGCTGGCCGTCCTCGTCCATCGTGACGATCCAGTCGCCGCGCGCCGCCGCCATCCCGGCGATGGTGGCCGCGTCCTGACCGAAGTTGCGGCTCAACCACACCGCGCGCACCTGCGGGAACGCGCCCTCGAGCTCCTGCAGGACCACATCGGACCGGTCGGGGCCGTTGTCGTGGACGAGGATGATCTCCTCGACGGCGAAGCGCGCGCCCGCGGCGGTGGTGCTGGGACCCGTCAGCCGATCGAGTTCGGCGACCAGCGCGGCGATGGTCTCCTCGCCCCGATAGACCGGCACCACCACCGACACCGAATGCACCGGAGCCGACCCGGAACGATCGGGGGCGTTCGCGCGCACCACAGGGTCGGGCCGGGACGGTGCGGAAGGAATCGGCATCGGACGCTTTCGGTGTTTTCGGAGGTGTTAACCCAACGGTGTGCGCACTTTAACACCGAGGGGTGACTGTTCCTCGGCGCCGGATCCAGCTCTGCGGCAGTGCCCTCGCGCGCGGGCCTGTAGGGTCTGGTCCTCGTGGTGGAAAGTAGAACCCCGTCCCGACGTTCGGTCTACCTGTGGGGCCTGCTCACGTCCGTCGGTGTGATCGCGGGATACGGCGCGGTTCTGCTGGCCAACGTCCGGCATTTCTACACCGACGACACCGAATCCCAGTACGTCCCGCTGTGGGTGATGCTCGGCAACCGGCTGCGCGAAGGCCAACTGCCGGTGCTCGTGCCCGAGCACTGGATGGCCGGGAACTACGCGATCGAGGAAGCGGGACTGCTGAACCCGCCGCAGCTGCTGATCGATCTGATCGCGCCCTCGGTCGACAACCTCGTGCTGTACGCGACCGTGGTGAAGCTGATCTTCGCGATCATCCTCGGCCTCGGCGTCTACCGGATCTGCCTGGCCTACGGCTCGCGGGTGCAGTGGGCGGCGCTGGCCGGTGTGTCGATTCCGTTCACCGGGTGGCTGCTGTTCTTCGACGAGGCCAGCTGGATGACGGCCTTCACCGGCACCGCGTGGATGGTGCACGCCTGGGCGTCGGGGGTGCGCTACGCGCGCGGGCGCGGCGGACCGATTCCGGTGTTCGTCTATCTCTACCTGGCGATTTCGGTGCAGTACATCTTCCCGGCCGTGGAAGCCGGGCTGATGATCGCCGCCGTCGTGGTCGGCGAGGTCATCTACCAGCGCGCCTGGCGTCCGTCGCTGAAGCTGGCGGCGGTGGCCGGGCTCGCGGCGCTCGCGGGCGCGGCGACCTACCTGCCGAGCATGCTGTCGGCGAAGGTGACCTGGCGCGGCACCGCCCAGATCAACAACGACCAGTTCCTCACCGTGCCGTGGTCGGAATCGCTCAACGCCAGCCTGCCCTCGACCCTGCCCGCCTTCACCTCGTGGTGGGGCTACGTGCAGCCGATGCCGGTCGTCTACATCGCCTGGTTCCTGATTCCGGCGCTGGCCTTCATCGACTGGGGTCGCGCGCGCGGGGCCTGGCGCGAACTCAGCGGCATCGCGCTGTTCGCGATCGCGGCGCTGATGTGGACCGCCGGACCCGGCACCATCGGCCCGCTGCGCTGGCCCGCCCGCGTGCTGCCGATGGTGGCGCTGGGCCTGCTGCTGCTGGTGTGCGTGCTGCTCGGACGCTTCGCGACCGGCAAGGACTGGCGGCCGCGCGCGATCGCGGCGGCGGTGTTGATCGGGCTGCTGTGGGTGCGCTCGTTCTCCGCCGACCCGCACCACTGGGTCGCCCACGTGATCGCCGCGTTCGCGGTGGCCGTGCTCGGCGCCGCGATGGTGTGGCTGGCGTTGAACCGAGGGATCACCGCGGCGGTCGCGCTGGCGATCATCGCCGTGGGGCCGATCGCGTACGTGCAGGTCGAACGGGCGCAGCCGACGCCGATGAGCTGGAACCTGCCCAGCGACCGGGCCGCGGCCCGCGCCGCGTTCCCCGAATTCGCGGGCACCACCCTGCAACTCGGTGATCGCGCGCTGATCCAACCGGGGGAGCGCAGCCTCGACGGCGCCTACGGGTCGCTGGTGTTCGGCAACTACGCCAAGGACATCGAACGCACCTACGTCAGCGGCTACACCCCCAACGGGCACTTCTGGTTCGGCGAGATGCTCTGCATGCGCTGGGACACCAGCGTATGCCCCGACGCCTACCGCCGCGCCTTCGCGATCGAACCGTCCACCGGCAAGACCACCGTCGACCTGATGAACGTCGACCGGGTGGTCCTGCAACGCGCCCTCTACCCGACCGCGCGCACCGAACCCGCCCCCGCGGGCTGGAAATGGGTCGACTACCCCGGCCACGAGAACTACCTGTCGGTCCTCGAACGCGAGGACGGACTCATCTCCACCCGCAACGGGCGCGTCTCGGCCGTCGAGAACGCCACCGCGATCTCGACCTCGGAGAGCGACACCACCAGCCGCGTCACCGTGAGCTCGGAGACCGGCGGACGCGTGGTGTTCGCGCGGCTGGGCTGGCCCGGATATCGGGTGAGCCTGGACGGCAAGGACATTCCGTTCACGGTCGTGGCGAAGAGTTTCGTCGCGGTCGACATCCCGGCCGGGACGCGCGCGGGCGACCTCGAGGTGACCTGGCGCCCGCCCGGCTGGAAGATCGGCGGGGCGGCGATCGGGCTCGGGGTGCTCGGGCTGGCGGTGTTCCAGTGGTTGTACGTGCGGGGTCGCAGGTCCGAGGACGACGGGTCCGACGCGGCGTCGACCGACGGTGTGTCCCCTGCTGACGATGACGGCCCGCACGCCGAGGCGCCCGCTGGTGGTGGTGCGGCCGGCGCCGCGGCCACGGAGAATGCGTCGGTTGATGGCGTGTCGCCTGATCGGGTGCCTGGCGCGGTCGACGGCAATGCGTCGGGTGACGCGGTGTCGCCTGATCAGGTGCCTGGCGCGGTCGACGGTAATGCGTCGGGTGACGCGGAGTCGCCTGCGGGGACAGTCGGCGATGCCTCGGTCGATCGGGCGGCAGGCGGGCCCGCCGCGGGCACGGTGGCCGACGGTGACGAACTCGCGGGCTCGGTGCGATGACGTCCGAGGCGGCCGGTGGGGTGCTCGAGACACCGGGGCCGCTGCTGCGGATCGTGAAACGGCAGGAACTGGCGTTCGCGGTCGTCGGCGGGTTCAACACGGCCTTGGGCATGGTTCTCGTCGTGTTCTGGCTGCACGTGCTCGGCGACGGTCGACCGGGACTGGCGGTCGTGGCCGCCTACGCGATCAGCACGGTCGTCGCGTTCGTCCTGCATCGCACGCTGGTGTTCCGGGTGCACGGGCACCTGCTGCGCGACTTCCTCGGCTTCTGCGGGGTGAACGCGGGCGGCCTTGTGCTCAACGTGATCCTGGTCGAACTCGCGGTCACCGTCGCGGGTTTTCCGGCCGCGCCCGCCTCGGTGATCGTGATGGGTCTGGTCGCGGTGCTGAGCTTCTTCGGACACCGCTACATCTCGTTCCGGCGGGCGCGGTAGGTTAGGCACATGGCGCACGAATCCACCATCGACGCAACCCTGCTCGGCCTGCTCGCCTGCCCCCAGGACAAGGGCCCCTTGCAGCTGGTGCGCACCGAAGCCGATGCGAGCGTGCTCTACAACCCGCGCCTACGCCGCGCCTATCCGATCGACAACGGCATCCCGGTGCTGCTCATCGACGAGGCCCGCGACGTCACCGACGCCGAACACGAATTCTTCCTCGCCGAATCCTGAGCGACCCGGTTCGGCGCGCACGGCTCACCCGAGCGGGCGCGCCGACATCGCGGTTGCCCCGGTATCGCGAACGCCCGGCATCGGACCCGGGCATCGTGGACACCCAGGGCGGGGCCGTCCACGCTCAGTCCGTGCACCGCGTGTGTGCTACCGAATCACGGTGTGGCCGTGTCGATATCGCCGGTGAGGTAGCGCTGTAGCGTCGGTCCGACCGCGGCGACTACCTCGTCGATCGGCATCGACGCGAGCGGTTCGATCACCATGATCTTGCGCGCGGTGAGCACCCCCACCATCTGCGCCGCCGCCAGCGCGACCCGGGCACGGGCGTCGTCGCCGGGCGTGGCGATGCGCAGGCGCACCCGTTCCAGGACCACCTGGAGCAGGAACGCGCGCGCCGGACTCTCCGCGCCCCCGCTGAACATGCTGCGCGCCATCGCGACAATGCCCGGCCCGGCGGGGGAGTCCCACACCGTGACCACGGCCCGCACGATCGTGGCGCCCAACTCCTCGACCGGTGCGGCGTCGATGGCGTCCAACGTCGCCGCCGGGTCGATGGGGAATTCCACCGCCGCGGCGAACAGTTGCTGCTTGGTGCCGAAATAGTGGTGCACCAGCGCCGGATCGACATCGGCGTCGGCCGCGATCGCGCGGATCGAGGTCTTGTCGAACCCGGCGCCGGCGAAACGCTCCCGCGCGGCGTCGAGAATGGCCAGCTTGGTGTCGGCGTTGCCCGGCCTGCGCCCGGTGCGCCCGGATCTCGGTGTGCCGGAACCGGATTCGCCGTCACTCATGCTGGTCCTCTCGTCGTGGTCGGGCTAGGGAGTACGTCGACGCAGGGTAGCCGCGGCCAGGCCGAGCGCCACCACCGCGAACCCGGCGACCACGGCGATATCGCGCCACATGGTCGCGGTCGGCTCCGCGTGGGTCGACACCTGCTGCAGCGCGTCGACCGCGTAACTCAAGGGCATCACATCGCTGATCGCCTCCAGCCACCCGGGCAGCCGGTCGCGCGGCACCAGCAGCCCGCACAGGAAGATCTGCGGCGCCACGATCACCGGCATGAACTGCACCGCCTGGAACTCGGTCCGCGCGAACGCACTGGCCAGCAACCCCAGCCCGACCCCGCACACCGCGTCGACCATCGCGATCAGCATGACCCAGCCGGGAGAGCCCGCGGCCGTCATACCGAGCAGCCAGAACGCGACCGCGCACGCGACGGCGGCCTGCGCGGCGGCGGCGAGGGAGAACGCGGTCCCGTACCCGGCGAGCAGATCGAACTTGCCCAGCGGGGTGGTGAGCAGACGTTCGAGCGTGCCCGAGGTGCGTTCGCGCTGCATCGCGATCGCCGTGATCAGGAACATCACGATGAACGGCAGGATGCCGAGCATGGTGATGCCGACCCGGTCGAACATGGTGAGCGGGGCGTGCGGCGCGCGCGGCGCGTCTTGGTAGATGAAATACAGCAGGGTCATCAGCAGGGCCGGGACGACGAGGATCATCGCGACCGTGCGGTGGTCGTTGCGCAGTTGGCGCAGGATCCGCGCGGTGGTGGCGGTATAGGGGCGCAGCGTGCTCATGCGTGCTCTCCCGTCGTGATCAGGGCCAGGAAGGCGGCCTCGAGATTGCGTTCGCCGGTGCGCTCGCGCAAGGCGTCGGGACTGAGTTGGGCGAGCAACGCGCCCTCGCGCATCAGCAACAGCTCATCGCAGTGCTCGGCCTCGTCCATCACATGACTCGACACCAGCAGCGTCGTTCCCGCCGCGGCCAATTCGTGAAACCGCTGCCACAACTCGACCCGCAGCAGCGGATCCAACCCCACCGTGGGCTCGTCGAGCACGAGCAGCTCGGGCTTGCCGACGAGCGCGCACGCCAGCGACACCCTGGTCTTCTGCCCACCCGAGAGCTGATCGCCGAGCTGGTTCGCGTGGTCGGCCAAACCCACTGCGGCCACGGCGGATTCGACCTCGGCGCGGTCGCGTCCGTAGAGGGCGGCGTAGTAGGCGACGTTGTCCGCGACGCTGATATCGGCGTAGATGCTCGGCGCCTGGGTGACGTACCCGACCCGCCTGCGCAACCCGGCACTGCCCGCCGGCTCCCCGAGCACGGTGACGGTGCCCGACTTCACCACCTGGGTTCCCACGATGCTGCGCAGCAGGGTGGTCTTGCCGCAGCCCGAGGGACCGAGCAGTCCGGTGATCGAGCCACGCGGGATATCGAGCGTGAGCCCGTGCAGAACGGGGCGTTTTCCGCGCTCGACGGTCAGGTCCGTGACCTCGACGGCGCTGGGTGGGGGTGCGGTGCGCGACATGGTCGCCTCAATTCATCGTGTGTTGAATTCACTACGTGATGAATTTAGCGCGGGCGAGGCGACGCGGCAAGGTCACTGGGCGTGTCCGATGGGTGTCGTGGGCGACAATGGCGACCGTGTCCGCTCAGGAACTGGCCGTCGACCCGCCCACCGCTGCCCGCCGATTGCTCGGCGCGGTCCTGTGGTCGGGACCTGTCGGTCTGCGCGTCGTGGAGGTCGAGGCCTACGGCAGCGACCCGGACGGTCCGTGGCCCGATCCGGCGGCGCACTCCTGGCCGGGCCCGACCGCGCGCAACGCGGTGATGTTCGGACCCGCCGGGCGGCTCTACGTCTACCGCTCCTACGGAATTCACCTGTGTGTCAACGTGACCGGGGGTTTCGACGGGGTGGCCGGGGCGGCGCTGATCCGGGCGGCGGAAGTGGTCGAGGGCGTCGAGATCGTGCGCGAGCGCAGGCCTGCCGCGCGCAAGGACACCGACCTGGCGCGGGGACCGGGCAATGTCGGCAGTGCGCTCGGAGTGCGCATGTCCGACTACGGAACCGAGCTGTTCGACCCCTTCTCCGCCCTGCGCCTGGAATTGCGAACTCCGGTGTCGGACAACGAGATCGCCGCCGGACCCCGCGTCGGGGTGAGCCTTGCCGCCGATATCCCGTGGCGGTTCTGGCTCCCGGCCTCGCCCGCCGTCTCGGCCTACCGCCGCAGCCCGCGCGCGCCCTCGGTGTAGCTCGCGAAAAAGATTTCGCGGACAGCGATGAGTTCCGCGACGACGGTCCGTCTCTTCTGGTGAACGCGCTACCCACCGAGCGCGACCGACACCGAAGGACACGACATGACCACCGCAGCCACCCCCACCGCGAACTTCTCCAGCTCCTACCGTCCCGGCAAGATCCGCAACCGCGTGCTGTGGACCCTGCAGATCGTGCTGGGTCTGTTCTTCATCATCGCCTCGGGCGGACCCAAGCTCGTCATCCCGCACACCCTGATGGACAACGCCCCCGCGAACCTGACCATCCCGATCGGGCTGCTGATCTTCATCGGCGTCGTCGAGGTCGCGGGCGGAATCGGCCTGATGGTGCCCCGCCTGAGCGCACTGGCCGCCGCCGGACTCTCGGTGCTCACCGTGCTCGCCGCCGCGACCCAGGCCTTCATCGCCGACGCCCCCGCGATGGCGATCTTCCCGCTGGTACTGGCGGCCGTGTTCGCCTGGATCGCCTACGAACGTCGCGGCACCCTGACCCGATGAGCCGGGCCTCGACCCGCCGCTGATCGCCGGAGCCCGACGCTTCGGCGATCAGCGGTGTGCGGACCTCGTCGCCGGAACCAAGATCGCCGAACCGATCTCGTCGGCCGATCCAATAGGGCGAAGTCGGCCCGGATGCGACGATCGAAGACCACGCAATCGACCGTTCGAGCAGGAGCGCCCGTGTTCACTTTCCCCAGCAGCGACGGCACCACCATCCACGTGCGGACCTGGCTGCCCACCGATGTCGAACCGATCGCCGTCGCGCAGATCGTGCACGGTATGGGCGAGCACTCCGAGCGCTACAGCCACATCGCCGAACGTCTCGCGGCACTGGGTTACGCCGTCTACGCCGACGATCACCGCGGCCACGGCCTCAGCATGGGCACCGTGCCGGGCGAGCTGGGCGCCGACGGCTGGAACCTGCTCGTCGCCGACGAAGTCGCGCTCACCGAGATCCTGCGCGAACGCCACCCCGGCCTGCCCGTCACCCTGATCGGCCACAGCCTCGGCTCCTTCGCCACCCAGCAGTACCTGCTCGACCACTCCGAGCTGGTCGACCAGGTCGTGCTCAGCGGCACCACGGCCGTCGACGGACTGTTCGGCGAGATCGCCGCCGCCGGTGGCGACCTGACCGCGTTCTTCAACGCCGAATTCCAGCCCACCCGCACCGACGCCGACTGGATCAGCCGCGACGAAGACCAGGTCGACGCCTACATCGCCGACCCCTGGTGCGGTTTCGCCATCGACGAGGCCAATATGGGTCTGCTCGCGGTCACCTCGCACACGCACCTGGCGAACCCGAGCACCGTGCGCACCGACCTGCCGCTCTACGTGATGGTCGGCGACAAGGACCCGCTCAACAGCAAGCTGAGCCTGTCGGACCTGCTCGTCCAGCGCTACCGCGACGCGGGCCTGACCGACATCACCTACCGGGTCTACGCCGACGCCCGCCACGAGGTCCTCAACGAAACCAACCGCGACGAGGTCGAAGCCGATCTGCTCGCCTGGATCACCCGCGCACGCGCCTGACCTACCGCATGCGGAAAGATGGGTCAGCGTGACCGGCGACATCTTCGACGAACTGACCTGGCGCGGCCTGATCGCGCAGTCCACCGACCTGGACGAGCTGCGCGCGGCCGCGGCCGCCGAGCCGCTGACCCTCTATGCCGGGTTCGACCCGACCGCCGCCAGCCTGCACGCCGGCCACCTCGTCCCGCTGCTCGCGCTCAAGCGCTTCCAGCTGGCCGGGCATCGTCCGATCGTGCTGGCGGGCGGCGCGACGGGCATGATCGGCGACCCGCGTGACGTCGGCGAACGCACCATGAACTCGACCGACACCGTCGCCGAGTGGGCCCAGCGCATCCGCGGCCAGCTCGAGCGGTTCGTCGACCTAGACGACTCGCCGACCGGCGCGGTGATCGTCAACAACATGGACTGGACCGGCCCGCTGTCGACCGTCGACTTCCTGCGCGAGGTCGGCAAGCACTTCTCGGTGAACGTCATGCTCGCCCGCGACACCGTCAAACGGCGGCTCGAGGGCGACGGCATCTCCTACACCGAGTTCAGCTACATGCTCCTGCAGGCCAACGACTACCTGCAGCTGCGCCGCGAACACGGCTGCACGCTGCAGGTCGGCGGCTCCGACCAGTGGGGCAACATCATCGCCGGCGTCGAACTGAACCGGCGCGTGGACGGCGCGCACGTGCACGCGCTCACCGTGCCGCTGGTGACCTCGGCCGACGGCAAGAAGTTCGGCAAGTCCACCGGCGGCGGCAGCCTGTGGCTGGATCCCGACCTGACCAGCCCCTACGCCTGGTACCAGTACTTCGTGAACACCGCCGACGCCGACGTGGTGCGCTACCTGCGCTGGTTCACCTTCCTCTCCCGCGAGGAACTCGACGAACTCGAGCAGGCCACCGCCGAACGTCCCTTCGCCCGTGCGGCGCAGAAGCGCCTGGCCGCGGAGATGACGACCCTGGTGCACGGCGAGGCCGAGACCCGCGCGGTGGAACTGGCCAGCCAGGCCCTGTTCGGGCGCGGTGAGCTGAGCGAGTTGCCGCTGTCGACCCTCGGCGCCGCGCTGCGCGAGACCGCGGTCGACGGCAAGGTGGCCGAGGTGGTGCCGGGTGAGCCGAACACGATCGTCGACCTGCTCGTCGCGTCGGGCCTGTGTGACAGCAAGGGCGCGGCCCGTCGCGTGGTCAACGAGGGCGGCGCCGCGGTGAACAACCAGCGCGTCACCGACCTCGACTGGTCGCCGGCCGATGCCGACTACCTGCACGGGGAATGGCTGGTGCTGCGTCGCGGCAAGAAGAACATGGCCGGCGTGCGTCGGATAGCCTGACGCCGCGGGGGAGGCCTGAGTCACGTTCGCGCGGCGCAGGCCTCCACAACGGCCGATCGCACCGCCGTGACCTGCGGAGATCCGGTGCTGTCCAGGCGATTTGACGCGGCGTTATCCGGCGCGTAACTTATTGGAAGTCAGAGCGACACGGACACCAACCCGGAGCCGAGACGCTAGCCCGAGAGGCTGGCGGGCCAGGGAAACGCGGTAGTACGGGGAAGCGCCTGACAGAGCTGAAGATCTTGTGACCAGGCTTACGATTGACATCGTCTGGATGCGAGGTTAGGCTGGAACAGTTGCCCTGCGGAAGATCCGGATAGCCGGTTATTCTGCTTGTGCGTGTGTTCTTTGAGAACTCAATAGTGTGTCGATGAATGTCAGTGCCAATATTATTATTG
>NZ_JBHSQN010000016.1:57864-59043 GCF_042658545.1 Nocardia lasii | reverse complement strand
TTTCCTTTTTGCGTTCCCGTGACAATCGAGAACGCACACCTTCGGGAGCCGCCGGCCGAGTTTCGGGGAGGCGGTACTGTGCTTGAGTGCGCCTCGTCATTGCTCGTTGCCAGGTCGACTATGTCGGTCGACTGACCGCCCACCTTCCGATGGCCCGTCGGCTGCTGCTGATCAAAGCCGATGGTTCGGTGCTCGTGCACTCCGATGGTGGCTCCTACAAGCCGCTGAACTGGATGAGCCCGCCGTGCTGGCTGCAGGAGCGTGAGGTCGCCACCTTGGAGCCGCCCGCCGAACTCCCCAACGGGGTCAGGGCGCTGCGTGATGAGCAGCCTGCGGCGCCGGAGAGCACCATTACGGCGCTGTGGGTGGTCGTCAACAAGGCCGGCGAGGAACTGCGGATCAGCATCGAGGAGATCGAGCACGATTCCTCGCACGATCTGGGGGTGGATCCGGGTCTGGTGAAGGACGGGGTCGAAGCGCACCTGCAGGAACTGCTCGCCGAGCACGTGACCAAGCTCGGTGAGGGCTACACCCTCGTGCGGCGCGAGTACATGACGCCGATCGGTCCGGTCGACCTGCTGTGCCGTGACGCCGACGGCGCGACGGTGGCGGTGGAGATCAAGCGCCGCGGTGACATCGACGGTGTCGAGCAGTTGGCCCGCTATCTGGAATTCCTCAACCGTGACCCGCTGCTCGCCCCGGTGTCGGGGGTGTTCGCGGCGCAGCAGATGAAGCCGCAGGCGCGCACCATGGCGAAGGTCAGGGGGATCCGGTGCTTCACGCTCGATTACGACGAGCTGCGCGGCATGGACAGCAACGTTTTCCGGTTGTTCTAGGCGAGAACCTGATGCCGCGACGTATACCGCGCTCCGGGCGCCCCAGCACCCCGCGGCCGATCGGCGATGTCTTCGGCCGCACCGAGCCGGGTCCGCGCGACGGCGAAACCTACATCGTCCGTACGGTTCCCGGCGCTCGTGCGGTGAAGACCTATCGCTGTCCCGGCTGCGATCACGAGATCGCCCCCGGCGTAGCCCATGTCGTCGCCTGGCTCGCCGAGGGCGGCGAGGACGACCGCAGGCACTGGCATCAGGGGTGCTGGAACGGCCGGGGTACCCGCGGTATCACCCGCCGCTGGTCCTGATCGCCCTGATCGACGAAAAGCGAAGGCCGCCTCGATGA
>NZ_JBHSQN010000016.1:8021-57845 GCF_042658545.1 Nocardia lasii | reverse complement strand
TTCGACAGGGATCAGTTGACGTCGGCGCTCTCGCGGTCCTCGTCGACGATGTCCTCGTCGGCCACCTCGGGGATGGCCTTGTTCTGACGCGAACCCGACACGGACTTGTTGCCGTTGCTGTTGGAGCTGATCGACTTACGCTCGGGCGTGCCGTCGAGCAGTTCGCTCTCGCGGTTGACCGCGGCGAGCATGGCGGGCACCGAGTCGAGCTGACCGCGGATACCGAGCAGCTGGGCCAGGACCCGGCCGCGCAGCACGCGCATCTCCTCGGCCAGTTCCTTCGCGTGCGCGATCTTGCGCTCGGAGGTCTGGGTGGCCGAGCTGATGAGCCGGTTGGACTCGTCGGTCGCGTCCTTGATCCGCTGGGCGGCCTCGGCGCGACTGGTGGCCTCGAGCTCCTCCATGGCACGGGTCAGCTTGGTGCGCCGATCGTTCATGGTGGCCTCGAAGTCCTGCTGGGTGGCCTTGCGCTTGGCTTCGGCCTCCTTGCCCAGACGTTCGACATCGGCTTGGGCGGCTTCGATGATCTTGGCGGACTCGGTGCGCGCGTTCGCGAGGGTCTGCTCGAACTCGATTTCGAGCGCCTCGCGCTTCTCCTTGGTCTCCGCGAGCAGCGACTCGTACTTGCCACGCATCTCGGTGGCCTGCTGCTCGGCGATCGACACCATCTCGGCGGCCTCGGCCTGCGCGAGCGCGCGAACCTCGGACGCTTCGTCCGAGGCGAGGCGCAGCATGCGCGAGATGCGGTCGGACATGCCTTCGGCGGTGGTCGGCGGCACGGAAAGCCGGTCGACCTCCTTGCGGAGCTCGTCGATCTCGTCACGCGCGTCTTCCAGCTGGCTGGCGAGATTGCGGGCCTGCGCGGCGGCAGCATCCCGGTCGGTGGCGGTGACGCGGAGCTCAGCGTCGAAGCGGTCGAAGTAGTTGCGCACCTCGTCTTGCGCATAACCCTTGCGCACAACGGTGAAGGGCAGTGCAACGAAGCGATTGCGATCGGACTCAGGTGACGACATGGCACACAAAATACAGCCTCGAGCGACCCTATGGAGACTCGACCGGGATTGTGATCGCGCCGAGATTTACCGACAGTACCGGCGTACTAGTGCGTAATGTCCGGGTTCGGCTCCACGAGCTCGACCAGCACACCCCCAGCATCCTTCGGATGGATGAAATTGATGCGGGAATCGGCGGTCCCGTGGCGGGGCGCCTCGTACAGCAAACGCACGCCACGCCCGCGCAGGAAGTCCGAAACCGCCTCGATATCGGTGACGCGGTAGGCCAGTTGCTGCAGGCCGGGACCGCTGCGGTCGATGAACTTGGCGATGGTGGACTCCGGGGTGAGCGGGGCCAGCAACTGCAGGGCGGTCGCGCGGTCGGCCGCGGCCGGGCACGACAGCATGGCCTCGACGACGCCCTGGGCCTCGTTCACCTCGCGGTGGGTCTCGACCATGCCGAGGTTGTCGGTGTACCAGGCCACGGCGATGTCGAGGTCGGGCACGGCGATGCCGACGTGGTCGACGGCGATGACGTAGTCGGCGGGGATGAAGTTCTCGTTGGTCACCCTACGAAGCTAGCGCTTGTGCGCGGGAACGGGGATCGGGCCCGCGCTCTCGTCGTCGAGCGCAACGTCGGCGCCGGCACGCCGACCTGCGTGCCGGGCACCGGCCGACACAAGTTACCGTGGAGGTAACTCCTGTACGTCTGCGGTGGCCCCGCCTGCGTCCGGCGAGGTTCGACTCAATGAATGCGAGGCTTTCGTGACCACTTCTGTCATCGTGTCCGGTGCGCGTACCCCGGTCGGTCGGCTGCTCGGCGGTCTGAAGGGCTTCAAGGCCTCGGATCTGGCCGGTGTGGCGATCAAGGCCGCGCTCGAGAAGGGCGGCGTCGCGCCCGAGCAGGTCGACTACGTGATCCTGGGCCAGGTGCTGCAGGCCGGCGCCGGGCAGCTGCCTGCCCGCCAGGCCGCCATCGCGGGCGGTATCCCGATGGATGTGCCCTCGATCCTGATCAACAAGGTCTGTCTGTCGGGCATCAACGCCATCGCGCTGGCCGATCAGCTGATCCGTGCCGGTGAGCACGAGATCGTGGTCGCCGGTGGCATGGAGTCGATGAGCCAGACCCCGCACCTGCTGCCCAAGAGCCGTGAGGGCCACAAGTACGGCGACACCACCCTGGTCGACCACATGGCCTACGACGGCCTGCACGACGTGATCACCGACCAGGCCATGGGTCTGCTCACCGAGGACCGCAACGACCTGGACAAGGTCAGCCGCGAGGATCAGGACGCGCTGGCCGCGGCCTCGCACCAGCGCGCCGCCGCCGCGTGGAAGAACGGGCTGTTCACCGACGAGGTCGTGCCGGTGGCCGTGCCGCAGCGCAAGGGCGACCCGATCTACGTGACCGAGGACGAGGGCATCCGCGCCGACACCACCGTCGAGTCGCTGGGCAAGCTGCGTCCGGCCTTCCGCAAGGACGGCACGGTCACCGCAGGCACCGCCTCGCAGATCTCCGACGGCGCCGCGGCGGTCGTGGTGATGAGCAAGGCCAAGGCCGAGGAGCTCGGACTGGAGTGGATCGCCGAGATCGGCGCCTCGGGCCAGGTCGCCGGACCGGACTCGACGCTGCAGGACCAGCCGGCCGACGCCATCCTCGCCGCGTGCGCGAAGGAGGGCATCACGCCCGCCGATCTGGATCTGATCGAGATCAACGAGGCGTTCGCGGCCGTCGGCGTGTCGTCGACCCGCAAGCTCGGGTACGACCCGGAGAAGGTCAACGTCAACGGTGGCGCCATCGCCATCGGCCACCCGCTCGGGGCGTCCGGGGCGCGGATTCTGCTGCACCTGGCGCTGGAGTTGAAGCGTCGGGGTGGTGGGGTTGGTGCTGCCGCGCTGTGTGGTGGTGGTGGTCAGGGTGATGCGCTGATCATTCGCGTGCCTGCTTGATTTTTGTGACTGAGGTCCCGGTGCTCGGTGAGTGCCGGGGCCTTTGTTGTGTGGTGGGCGGGGATTTGGTGGGGTGGGCGCAGGCCGACGATCTTCGCCGAGTCACCGCCGGCCGCCTCCATCGCGGAGACGTCGTAGATCTGCAGCGAATTGTCGTGCGTGGCCAGGGTGGATGGGTCCACTACGTGGTGTCGTAGATCATGCTGCACAATGGGGGCATGGGTTTCTTCGATTTGCGGTCTACGGCTAGTCGGTTTCGGTTCTTCGCGGTGCTCGAGGCGCTGTCGTGGGTGGGTCTGCTGACCGGTATGGCGTTCAAGTACCTGCCTGCCGAGGGCAACGAGATCGGTGTGAAGATCTTCGGACCGGTGCACGGGGTGATCTTCGTGCTGTTCGTGCTGACGGCGCTGTTGACCGCGCGTGAGCTGAACTGGAACTGGAAGACCACCGTGCTGGCGCTCGCGTCGAGCATTCCGCCGCTGTTCACCGTGATCTTCGAGGCCTGGGCGGTGCGCACCGGGCAGCTCGGTGAGCTGAGTGCGAACAGCAAGGGCTCCGCGGCAGCCGCGCCGACGGCTTCGTGACAAACTGGGAAGCGTGACTCGACCCGCTGCCCGTCGTCCTTCGCCCGCCGCAGCCGCTGCCATGTCCGGCGCGGTGGATCTGTCCGCGCTGAAGCAGCCGCCCGCCGCACCCGGTGGGGCCGCCGCACCGGCCTCGGGAAACCACACGGTCACCGAGGCCGATTTCGAGGCCAAGGTGATTCGGCGCTCGATGCAGGTGCCCGTGGTGGTCGCGCTGTACTCGCAGCGCAGCCAGGGCAGTGTCGATCTGGTTCGTACGCTGGAACGGTTCAACGCCGAGGATCGCGGCGCGTGGGATCTGGCCGCGATCGAGGCCGAGGCCAATATGAACATCGTCCAGGCGCTGCGCGTGCAGGGCATTCCGACGGTGATCGCGGTGGCCGGTGGGCAGCCGCTGGCCGATTTCGAAGGCACGCAGCCCGATCCGCAGGTGCGCCAGTGGCTCGACGCGGTGATCGACGCGACCGCGGGCAAGCTCGAGGGCGACCCGGGTGCGGCTCCGGCCGAACCCGAGGTCGAGGATCCGCGCTTCGTCGACGCCGAGGACAAGCTGTCCGAGGGCGACTTCGCCGGCGCCGAGGCGGCCTACGAGGCGATCATCGCCGAGGAGCCGGGCAACGAGGAAGCCAAGGCGGCCCTGCGCCAGCTGCGCTTCCTGACCCGCGCCCAGCAGCTCGACCCGGCGGTCGTCGCGACCGCCGATGCCGACCCCGCGAACCTCGACGCCGCCCTCGACGCCGCCGACGTGGAACTGCTCGAACAGCGCCCCGAAGCGGCCTTCGAGCGCATCATCGCCAGCGTGAAGCGCACGGCCGGCGACGACCGCACCCGCGCGCGCACCCGCCTGCTCGAACTGTTCGAGTTGTTCGACCCCGCCGAGCCTTTCGTCATCGCGGCCCGCCGCAAGCTCGCCGCCGCCCTGTACTGATACCCACGTCGACGCCGCCCCGGACACTGCCCTGGGCGGTTTCGTCGATTCTGGGCTCGGTCGGTGGCATAA
Organism: Nocardia lasii; assembly: GCF_042658545.1. Taxonomy (NCBI): domain Bacteria; kingdom Bacillati; phylum Actinomycetota; class Actinomycetes; order Mycobacteriales; family Nocardiaceae; genus Nocardia; species Nocardia lasii. The sequence goes on along the minus strand of NZ_JBHSQN010000016.1, from coordinate 53,319 downwards.
ACGTGCAACCATCCTCGATTACAGCCGAAATCGGCACGAATTCGCTCACGAGTGCACGTTTATGCCAATGGTCAGGGTGGCGAGGACAGCCAGAGGGCGCTGTGGGGAGCCATGGTGACGGCGGCCGAGGCGGGGTGGCCGTGGCTGGGGGTGGCGGTGGCGGTGACCGTGCCGAGGTTGCCGATGCCGGAGCCCGCGTATTCGGTGGCGTCGGTGTTGAGGATCTCGCGCCACGGGCCGGGGTGGGGTAGGCCGATGCGGTAGTTCTCGCGGGGGGAGCCGGAGAAGTTGAAGACGCAGGCCACCGCGCTGCCGTCGGTGCCCCAGCGCAGGAAGGCGAAGACGTTGGCGGTGCTGTCGTCGGCTTCGATCCAGGAGTGGCCGCCGGGGGTGGTGTCTTGCGACCACAGGGCGCAGTGGGCGGTGTAGGTGCGGTTGAGGTCCGCGACCATGGTGCAAATGCCTTGGTGGAGTGGGTTTTCCAGTTCGTGCCAGTCCAGGCCGCGGTCGTTGTCCCACTCGCGGAACTGGCCGAATTCCTGGCCCATGAACAGCAGTTGTTTGCCGGGGTGGGCCCACATGTAGGCGAGCAGGGCGCGCACGCCGCTCGCCTTGGCGAAGTCGTCGCCGGGCATGCGGGTCCACAGGGTGCCCTTGCCGTGCACGACCTCGTCGTGGCTGATCGGCAGGACGTAGTTCTCGCTCCACGCGTAGACCAGCGAGAACGTCATCTCGTTGTGGTGCCACGAGCGGTGGATGGGGTCTCGGCCGAGGTAGCCGAGGGTGTCGTGCATCCAGCCCATGTTCCACTTCATGGTGAAACCGAGGCCGCCGACGTCGGTGCCGCGGGTGACGCCGGGCCAGGTGGTCGACTCCTCGGCGATGGTGACCACACCGGGGTGGGCGCCGTGCACGGTGTCGTTGAGGTCCTGGAGGAAATCGACCGCTTCCAGGTTCTCGCGGCCGCCGTAGATGTTGGGTTCCCAGGCGCCGTCGGGGCGGGAGTAGTCCAGGTAGAGCATCGAGGCGACCGCGTCCACGCGCAGGCCGTCGATGTGGAATTCCTCGATCCAGAAGGCGGCGTTGGCGACCAGGAAGTTGCGGACCTCGTTGCGGCCGAAGTCGAAAACGTAGGTGCCCCAGTCGAGTTGCTCGCCCCGGCGGGGGTCGGCGTGTTCGTAGAGCGGGGTGCCGTCGAAGCGGGCCAGTGCCCATTCGTCGCGGGGGAAGTGCGCGGGGACCCAGTCGAGCAGCACGCCGATGCCGGCGTTGTGCAGGTGGTCGACGAAGTAGCGGAAGTCGTCGGGGGAACCGAAGCGGGAGGTGGGGGCGTAGTAGGAGGTGACCTGGTAGCCCCACGAACCGCCGAAGGGATGCTCGGCGACGGGCAGCAATTCGACGTGGGTGAAACCGGTTTCGCGCAGGTAGTCGGCCAGCTGGTGGGCCAGTTCGCGGTAGTCCAGGCCGGGGCGCCAGGAACCGAGGTGGATCTCGTAGGCGCTCATGGGGGAGCTGACGGCGTCGGTGCGGGCGCGGCGGTCGAGCCAGGCGCTGTCGGTCCACACGTGGTCGGCGCGGGTCACCACCGAGGCGGTCGCGGGCGGGATCTCGGTCGAGAAGGCAAGGGGGTCGGCGTGATCCACGACGCGACCGTCGGCGCCGTGCACGCGGAACTTGTAGCGGGTGCCCGGTCCGACGCCCGGCACGAACACCTCCCACACCCCGGAGGTGCCCAGCGCGCGCAGCGGGGTGGCGGTGCCGCCCCACAGGTCGAAATCGCCGAAGACGGTGACGCCTCGGGCACTGGGCGCCCACACCGCGAAGGACGTGCCGTCGACCTCGCCGTCGAGGGTGGTGTAGTGGCGCGGATGCGCGCCGAGGACCTCCCACAGGCGGGTGTGGCGGCCCTCGCCGATGAGGTGCAGGTCGAACTCGCCGACCGTGGGCAGGAAGCGGTAGCCGTCGGCGGACACCACGGTCTGACCGCCGGGGTACTCGGTGCGTACGCGGTAGTCGTCGATGCGCGGATAGGGCAGCACCGCGTCGAAGATGCCGTGCCCCAACGATTTCAGGCGGTGCTCGGCCTCGCCGACCAGGACCGTCACGGTCTCGGCGTGCGGGCGCAGGACCCGGACCGCGGTGCCGTCGCCGTGCGCGTGCGCGCCGAGGACGGTGTGCGGGTCGGGGTGGGTGCCCGCGGCCAACAGCAGCAGATCGCGACGCTTCATCGCAAGGTCTCGCGGTAGGCCAGCGGTGCGCGGGCAGCGGTCGGGACGGCGGGCAGGGCCAGGATGTGCGCGACCGCGCGGGCGGGGTCCAGGCGCACGAAATTCGTGTGGCCCCAGTGGTATTCCTCGCCGCTGACCTCGTCGAACACCACGGGATGGTCGTGCCATTCGCGGCCGATCGCGGGCAGATCCAGCGAGATGTGGCCCTGCTCGGCGGCATACGGGTTCAGGTTCACCACGACCAGCACGGCGTCGCCGGTGGCCGGGTCGATCTTGGAGTAGGCGATCAGCGCGTCGTTGTCGACGTGATGGAAGTGGATGCAGCGCAACTGTTGCAGCGCGGGATGTTTGCGGCGGATCTCGTTGAGGCGGGTCAGCCAGGGCGCCAGCGATTCGCCGCGTTCCAGGGCGCCGGCGAAATCGCGCGGGCGCAGTTCGTACTTCTCCGAGTCGAGGTATTCCTCGCTGCCCTCGCGCACCGCCTCGTGTTCGAACAGCTCGAAACCGGAGTAGACGCCCCAGGTGGGGGCCATGGTGGCGGCGAGCACGGCGCGGATGGCGAACATGCCGGGACCGCCGTGCTGCAGGCTCTCGTGCAGGATGTCGGGGGTGTTCACGAACAGGTTCGGCCTGGCCTCGTCGGCCTTGGCGGCGATCTCGTAGCCGAACTCGGTGAGCTCCCACTTGTGCACGCGCCAGGTGAAATAGGTGTAGGACTGGCTGAAGCCGCGTCGGGCCAGGCCGTAGAGGCGGGCGGGGCGGGTGAACGCCTCGGACAGGAAGATCACGTCCGGGTCGGTGCGGCGCAGCTCGGTGATCAGCCACTCCCAGAAATCGGCGGGCTTGGTGTGCGGGTTGTCGACGCGGAAGATGGTGACGCCCAACGCGATCCAGTGCCGGACCACGCGCAGGATCTCGGCGTAGATGCCGTCGGGGTCGTTGTCGAAGTTGACCGGGTAGATGTCCTGGTACTTCTTGGGCGGGTTCTCGGCGTAGGCGATGGTGCCGTCGGGCAGGGTGGTGAACCACTCCGGGTGGGCCGCGACCCAGGGGTGGTCGGGGGCGCACTGCAGGGCCAGATCGATCGCGACGTCCAGGCCCAGAGCTGTTGCGGTGGAAACGAACTCGGTGAAATCGGCCTCGGTGCCCAGCAGTGGGTTGACCGCGTCGTGGCCGCCCGCGGCCGAACCGATCGCCCACGGGGAGCCCACATCGTCGGGCTCGGTGGTGAGAGTGTTGTTGCGGCCCTTGCGATTCACCTCGCCGACCGGGTGGATCGGCGGCAGGTACACCACGTCGAAACCCATGCCGGCGATGCGGGGCAGTTCGCGCGCGGCGGTGGCGAAGGTGCCGTGGACCGGCTTGCCGTCGGCGTCGCGGCCGCCGGTGGAGCGGGGGAAGAACTCGTACCAGGAGCCGACCAGCGCGCGGCGGCGTTCGACCAGCACCGAGAACTGGGTGCCGCGGGTGACCATGTCGCGCAGCGGGGTGGCGCGCAGGATCTCGGCGACCTCCTCGGAGAAGGCGGGCGCGACCCGGGCGGGCAGTTGTTCGTCGCTCCGCAGTGCGGTGGCGGCGGCGCGCAGGCGTTCGAACTGCTTCTTCGGTACGGCCTGGGCGGCGCGGTCGAACAGGCGGGCGCCGGTCTCGAGATCGTTGGCCAGATCGGCGGCGGTCTGGCCGACCGCGAGCTTCGCCTCGACGGCTGAGCGCCAGGTGGCGACGGGGTCGCTCCAGCCCTCGATCCGGTAGGTCCACAGGCCCTGGAGGTGCGGGGTGAACACGGCGTTGAAGACATCGGGCTGGTAGTCGGGGGTCATCGGGATGCGGGTGATCCGCGAGGAGCCGGGGGCGCGCACGGCGAGGGTGGCGGCTACCGCGTCGTGACCCTCGCGCCAGACGACGGCGCGCACGGGAAATACCTCGCCGACGGCGGCTTTGGCCGGGCGGCCGCCGGGGATGGACGGGGCAATGTCATCGATGGCTATCCGGCCGGTCACTCGGTCAACTTACCCGCCTGCCCGCTGATTACGCGCGTCGTCGGCGCGGATGTTTCGCCGCGGCCGCGTGTGGGGCCGCGCAGGCCGTCCAGGAGTCGGTCCAGGGCCGCGATGGTGTCGGGTAGGGCCTCGGGTTGCGTGGTCAGCCAGAGCGCGGCCTCGTTCATCGCCCCCGAGAGCAGGTGGGTGAGCGGGGCGACCGGTTGCGGGGGTAGGACGCCGGCGTCGACGAGGGCGCTCAGGGCCTCGTGCAGGTGGCGGGCGGAGTTGGCCTCGTCCATGGCGCGCCACTCGTGCCAGCCGAGCACGGCGGGGCCGTCGATGAGCATGATCCGCTGGATCAGGGGGTCGGCGCACGCGCGCAGGAACGCCGCGCAGCCGGTGCGCAGTTGCGTCCACGGGTCGGGTTCGGCGTCCGCGGCGGCGGCGACCTGGGCGCCGACCTCCTCCTGGACCTGGGTGAGGACGGCTTTGAACAGGTCGGTCTTGCTGTCGAAGTGGTGGTAGAGCGCGCCCTTGGTGACCCCGGCCGCCGTCACGATCTCCGCCAGGCCGACGGCGGCGTAGCCCTTCGCGGCGAACAGGGCCCTGGTCTCGCGCAGCAGGATCCGGCGGGTCTCCTCGCGCTGTCGCGCCCGTGTCGTCATCGATTCCTCCATTGACCTACCGGTGGTATGTGAACTATCGTACGACACATACCAACGGTATGTGAAAGGTGATCGTCATGAGACTCAGCAGCTTCTACCCCGTGCTCGCCACCACCCGGATCGCACAGTCGCGCGACTTCTACACCACCTGGTTCGGCTTCGAGATCGTGTTCGAGGCCGACTGGTACGTCAGCCTGCGGCGGCCCGGCGCCGACGGCGAACCCGACTACGAACTGGCCCTGCTCGACCCCACCCACCCGACCATCCCCGCCGGTTTCGGCAAACCGGTCCAGGGGTTGGTGCTCAACTTCGAGGTCGACGATGTCGACGCCGAATGGGATCGCCTGGTGAAAACCGGTGGGCTGCACGCCGAACTGGAATTGCGCTCCGAGGACTTCGGCCAGCGCCACTTCATCGTCGCCGACCCGTCGGGTGTCCTCGTCGACGTGATCACCGAGATCCCGCTCCCCCGCCTCTCCGAGTATTCAGCGTGACGTCCGGTAGCTCGACTGTCGGTCGTCGGGCTACCGGAAGATGGCGATGGGTGGGAGGTGGTCGGGGAGTTACCCATGTTCTTTCGAGATCAGTGGGTTGCGGGATCGAATCGATAGGCCCTGGGTTGCGGCGTTGTTTCTGACGCGCTCCGCCCGGCGAGCGCGGGTACTCTCTGGCTGGTGAAGGCACTCCGTCGGTTCACTGTCCGTGCTCATCTGCCGCAGCGGCTCGCCGCACTGGACGAGCTGTCGACCAATCTGCGCTGGTCCTGGCACGGTCCGACCCAGGATCTGTTCGCCGAACTCGATCCCGAGTTGTGGCGCGTCGTCGGGCAGGACCCGGTGCGGATGCTGGGGGAGGTGCCCGCCGAGCGGCTCGACGAACTCGCCGCCGACCCCGACTACACCGCCAGGGTCGACGCGGCCGCGGAAGGCCTGCGCGACTACCTCACCCGGCCGCGCTGGTTCCAGGAGCAGACCGGCACCGACGTGGCCGGTATCGCCTACTTCTCGATGGAGTTCGGTGTCACCGAGGTGCTGCCGAACTACTCCGGTGGTCTCGGCATCCTCGCCGGTGACCACCTCAAGGCCGCCTCGGATCTGGGGTTGCCGCTGATCGGGGTCGGGCTGCTGTATCGCTCGGGCTACTTCCGGCAGTCGCTGTCGGCCGACGGCTGGCAGATGGAGCACTACCCGGCGCTCGACCCGCAGGGGTTGCCGCTGCGCCTGCTCACCAGTGACGGTTCGCCGGTGCTCATCCACGTCGGGATGCCCGAGGGGCGGGTGCTGCGCGCGCGGGTGTGGATCGCGCAGGTGGGCCGAATTCCGTTGCTGCTGCTCGATTCCGACATCGCCGAGAACGATCCGGAACTGCGCGCGGTGACCGACCGGCTCTACGGCGGCGACCAGGACCACCGCATCAAACAGGAGATCCTGGCCGGGATCGGCGGGGTGCGCGCGGTGCGGGCCTACACCCGCGCCAACGGCCTGCCCGATCCCGATGTGTTCCACATGAACGAGGGCCACGCGGGCTTCCTCGGCGTCGAGCGGATTCGCGAATTCATCGCCGACGGACTGGATTTCGATACCGCGCTGGCCGCGGTCCGCGCGGGCACCGTGTTCACCACACACACCCCGGTCCCGGCGGGCATCGACCGGTTCCCGATGCCGTTGGTGCGCAGGTACTTCGGCGGCGGGCACGGTGAATCCGAATCCGCGCTGCTGCCAGGGCTTTCCGTCGACCGTATCCTCGCCTTCGGTCGCGAGAGCGATCCGTCGGTGTTCAACATGGCGCACATGGGTCTGCGGATGGCCCAGCGCGCCAACGGGGTGTCCAAGCTGCACGGTGAGGTCAGCCGGGACATGTTCGCCGCGCTGTGGCCGGGCTTCGACGCGTCCGAGGTGCCGATCGGTTCGGTTACCAACGGCGTGCACGCCCCCACCTGGGCCGCGCGCGAATGGATCGACAAGGCGCGCGAACTCGTCGGTCCCGAACTCGTGGAGGAGGCGCGGGGCTGGGAGAAGCTCAGCGATGTCGACCTCGGGCAGCTGTGGTCGACGCGAAACACCTTGCGCGGCGTGCTGATCGAGGAGGTGCGGCGCAGGCTGCGCGACTCCTGGCATCAGCGCGGCGCCGCCGACGCCGAATTGGGCTGGGTGGACGACGTTTTCGACCCGAACGTGCTCACCATCGGCTTCGCCCGCCGCGTGCCCACCTACAAGCGACTCACCCTCATGCTGCGCGATCCCGATCGGCTGCGCGCGCTGCTGCTCGACCCCGAACGCCCGGTGCAGTTGGTCGTCGCGGGCAAGAGTCACCCCGCCGACGACGGCGGCAAGGCGCTGATCCAGCAGGTCGTGCGCTTCGCCGACGATCCCGAGGTGCGCAACCGCATCGTGTTCCTGCCCGACTACGACATGTCGATGGCCCGCTACCTGTACTGGGGTTGCGATGTGTGGCTGAACAATCCGCTGCGCCCGCTCGAGGCGTGCGGGACCTCGGGGATGAAGTCCGCGCTCAACGGCGGCCTGAACCTGTCGATCCGCGACGGCTGGTGGGACGAGATGTTCGACGGCCACAACGGCTGGGCCATCCCCACCGCCGACGGCGTCCGCGACGAGGCCCGCCGCGACGATCTCGAGGCGTCGGCGCTCTACGAACTGGTCGAACGCACCGTCGCGCCCCGCTTCTACGACCGCGACGGCGACGGCGTGCCGGTGCGCTGGACCGAGATGGTGCGCCACACATTGCAGACCACCAGCCCGAAGGTGCTGGCCTCGCGGATGGTGCGCGACTACGCCGAGCAGTACTACGGACCGGCCGCGGCCGCGTTCGGTCGCGCCGCCGCGGACAAGTTCGCCGGCGCCGCCCAGGTCGCCGAGTACCGCAGGCGCGTCGACGCCGCGTGGCCCTCGGTGCGGATCGCGCAGGTGGACAGCTCCGGGCTACCCGATACGCCGGTGATCGGCGCCGAGTTGTCGCTGCACGCGCGCGTCGAACTCGGCGGGCTCACCCCGGCGGACGTGGTGGTGCAGGCGGTGCTGGGCCGGGTCTCGCCGACCGACGACCTGTCCGACACCACCACCTTCGAGATGACCCACACCGGCACCGACCACGGCACCGAGCTGTATTCGATCCAGGCGCCGGTGCCGCTGTCGGGCGCGGTCGGCTATACGGTGCGGGTGCTGCCGCACAACGCGCTGCTCGCCGCCGACGCCGAACTGGGGTTGGTGGCCGTCGCGGGGGCGTAACAGTACGCGTGACACGTATGCCGGGTTATTCGATCGAGTGAACTCTCCGCTACCGTTCGGCGGGCACTATTTCCCATCGAACAGCTTCGAGAAACCCGGACTGGAGAGTCATGGCCAGCGATGTCGCAACCCGCGCCCGAGGGCGCATCGACGGATACTTCGGTATCTCGTCGAGCGGGTCCACCTTCAAACGCGAGGCGATGGCGGGCACGGTCACGTTCCTGGCGATGTCGTATGTGCTGGCGGTGAACCCGTCGATCCTCGGTGACGAGGGGGCGCTCGGCGACAAGGGCATCCCGATGCAGGCGGTGTTCACCGCCACGGCCGTTGCCGCGGTGTTCGGCACGCTGGTCATGGGCATCTGGGCCAAGTACCCGATCGCGCTCGCACCGGGCATGGGCCTCAACGCCTTCTTCGCCTACACCGTGGTGCTCAGCATGGGCATCCCGTGGCAGGTGGCCCTGTCGGGAACCTTGCTCTCGGGCCTCATCTTCTTCGTCCTGGCCATCACGAAGATCCGCGAACGGGTCCTCAACGCGATCCCGCTGCAGCTGAAGTTCGCGGTCGGCGCGGGTATCGGGTTGTTCGTGGCGTTCCTCGGTTTGAAGAACGCGGGCATCGTCGTCAACAGTGACGCCACCCTGGTCACCCTCGGCGACTTCACCAAGGGCACCACGCTGCTGGCCATGTTCGGGCTCATCGTGACCGTGATCTTCCTGGTGATCGGCTGGCACGGCGCGGTCCTCTACGGCATCGTCGCCACCACCGTGCTCGGCATGGTGACCGGGCTGGTCGGCGTGCCCGACGGCATCGCCGAGCTGCCCAAGGGCCTGGATCAGACCTTCGGTCAGGCGATCATCCACCTGCCCGACGCCTTCACCGGGCAGATGATCATCGTGGTGCTGACCATGCTGTTCGTCGACTTCTTCGACGCCTCCGGCACTCTCATCGGCGTCGCGAACCAGGCCGGGCTGCTCAACAAGGACGGCACGCTGCCCCGCGCGCGCAGTGCCATGGCCGCGGACTCGGTCGGCACCACCGCGGGCGCCATCATCGGCACCTCCACCACCACCGCCTATGTCGAATCGACCGCGGGTGTGTCGGCGGGTGGTCGCACCGGATTCACGGCGGTGACCACGGCGGGGTGGTTCCTGATCGCGATGTTCTGCTACCCGATCTTCTCCGTGGTGGCCGGATCGGCCGAGATCACCTCGGCCGCGCTGATCGTGGTCGGCGTGCTGATGGCGCGTTCGCTCGGCGACATCGACTGGCAGAACCTGGAATATTCGGTGCCCGCGTTCATCACCGTGATCATGATGCCGCTGACGTATTCGATCGCCAACGGGCTGGCGATGGGCATGATCTTCTACCCGATCGTCATGGTCGCCAAGGGTCGGATCAAGGAAGTCCATCCGGTGATGTGGGCGCTGATGGTGTTGTTCATCGCGTACTTCATCTTCTTGGTCGAGTAGGGATCTCGGCGTAGGTGTGTCTATACTTAGGCTAGCCTAAGCCTTGATTGAAGGAGATCTACCCATGAAGCGCTCGTTCGCTGCTGCCTCGATGGCTCTCGCCGCTGTCTTCGCGCCGGTCACCGTTGCCGTCGTCGCCACCGCCCCCGCCGCCATCGCCGCGCCCGCCACCCCGTCGGTCGGTGAACTGCAGGGCAAGCTGACCGCGGCCATGAACGGCTCGTCCGCCGAGCTCGAGTCCGGCAACGCGGGCAGCCTGATCGTCGTGCGCGACACCGTCAACCGCATCCCCGGCTACCGCTGGAGCGTCGCGGGCCCCGTCTCCGTCGACGGCGACACCCTCCACGCCACCCTGAACAGCCAGCTCGGCGACTACATCTACCCGATCCCGGTGACCTGGAAGGCCGTCAACGGCACCTGGAAGCTGTCGCAGGAGTCGGAGAGCACGCTGGTCGGTTACGCCACCATGGCGTGGTGATCTGAGCGATCGCACGCGAACGGGCCGTCCTGGTAGGGCGGCCCTTTCGCGTTTTCGGCCCGGATTCGGTTGCCGCGCCGCCTCTTTCGCGCCAGTTCGTCATCGGCCGGATACCTGGGGTTCCACGCAGTGCGCGTGGCTGTCGGTAGCAGCGATTACGCTCGTGGCGGCGCCGGGGACAGCAGCGGCGTCGGGCATTGTCCGCGGATGGAGGAGGAGAGCTGCGATGAAGGCTTACGACCTGGGTTTCGGTGACTCGGCGGACAAACTGGCCGAGACGCCCGGCGGGGAACCGCTGGCGCTCGTCGGCCCGGTGCGCGCCGGGTGGATCGGCAGCGCGGGTCCGGCGATCGACCCCGCGACCTGGCCGCGCGGACCTCTCACCGGATTGCCGATGATGCACGCGTTCACCCTGCGCCTGCCCACCGACTACCAGCGTCGCGGACCGGGTTTCCCCGCCATCGCCTTCTTCCAGGGCGAGGGTCAGTTCGCCGGCTCCGACGCGGTCGAACCCGACGCGAACTCCGACGACCCGCTGGCGCGCGACCTGGCCGCCACCCGCTTCCACCCGAAGTCGCAGATCCTGCACGACGAGATCGGCGGCGCCTTCGCCCTGATCTGGCTCACCGACAAGGAATTCGACGCGGGCCCCGCCGCCCCGCCCGCCGACGTCCGCGAGCCCGGTTCGCACGCCGCGAGCGACGAGGGCCGCAATGCCTGGGACGATGTCGAACCCACCCTCGGCATCTGGCTCGCCGAGCGCACCGGCGACCCCAATGTCGGCATCCCGCCTGTCGAGTACGACCCCAACACCAAGTACCAGGATCCGCTCACCGACGACTCCGGCTGGACCCCGTGGGCCGAGCCGCTGTTCGGGCGCTCCCACCTCGGCGGTACCGCCTTCCCGGTCCAGGCGCTGCCCGAGGGTCTCACCCCGTACTACCTGGAGATCGAGGAGATCTCCGGGCTGAACTTCGGCGGGGGCAACGGCCAACTCGATTTGGAGTCGGGCATTTTCGACTGGTCCTGCGGGTAGGAGCGGGTCAGCGCACGGTTGCTGTCGGACGATCGTCGTCGGTACCGGCGACGATCTTCGCGGTTTGGAGCTGGGCTGCGGCGTGCGAATTTTCTTGCGGTGCGGGGTGTTTGACGCGCGGTGTGGTTTTCCTGGGTGAGCGGACGTGAAAGGCGATGGCTGCCAAGGTGATCAGGTAGATCAGCGTGTAGATGTTGAGGAAGAGCTGGGGCAGCGGCCACCACGGGGGGAGCAGGAAGGTGCCCACGCTGACCCAGGTGGGGGTGTAGGTGTAGGTCCAGGCGGCGGTGGCCAGGTAGAGGGCGGCCGCGGCGAGCCACCAGCGGGAACCGGTCTGGGCTCGGTGGATGAGGTAGACGAGCAGCGGGACGAACCACACCCAGTGGTGGCCCCACGAATACGGGGACACCGCGCACGCGGTGAGGCCGCCGAGCGTGACCGACAGCAGCGGTTCGTCACGGCGGACCAGGGCCGCGGCCAGCCACAGGGCGACCAGCGCGATCGGCACGGCGATCAGCAACCACAGCCAGATCGGGGCGGGACCGTGGGTGAGATGGGCGATGGTCCCGCGCACGGACTGGTTGGCCGGATGGGTGTCGGGGGCGATGCGGCCGGAGTGGAAGAACGTGGAGGTCCAGTACTGGTAGGAATCGCTGGGCAGGACCACGGCGGTCACGCCGATCGTCGCGAGGAACGTGAGCGTGCCGGTCGCCGCCGCGCGCCACTGCTTCTGGGCCAGGTACTGGGCGATGAAGTAGAGCGGGGTCAGTTTGATCCCGGCCGCGATGCCGACGCCGAGTCCGCGCAGCGCGCTGTCGCGGGCGCGGGAGAAGTCCCACAGCACCACCAGCATCAGCACCAGATTGATCTGCCCGTAGTACAGGGTGGTGCGCACCGGCTCGGAGAACGTGCAGGTGAGGGTGAGCAGGGCGCTCGCACAGGCCAGAGCGGGCGTCACCCGGTAGCCGAGCATCCGAAAGCTCTGCAGCACAACGCCGAACAGCACGAGCAGGTTGAACACCAACCAGGTCGTGGTGACGTGCGCCCACGGCACCAGCAGCAGCGGCAGGAACACCAGCGCCGAGAACGGGGTGTAGGTGTAGAGCAGGTTGTAGTGCGTGGGCTCGAGGTAGAGGGCGCGTTCGTGCACGACGCGCCAGCCGCCGTCGCGGTAGATGTGCACATCGAGCCCGCCCACCAGGATGCCGCCCGCGTCCATGTGGGGATCCATGGTGGTGAACAGCAGGGTCACGCCGAACACGGCGGTGCCGAATAGCAGCAGAAGCGTCAGGGTCGTGCGTGGCAGGGCCGTGGCGGCTCGCGTCGTGTGCACGCCTGAGAACGTACCGCGCCGACGATCGGCTTTCGGCGGCGGTTCGACTTCGGTAGGAAATCGACATAATCAGCGGTCCGACGGGGTGCGAACCATTCCCGACGGTACGGTTCGGCGCGTGTTCGCGTGTGCCCGTGAGGATTCAGGCGGCCGTGCGCAGGGTCAGCATGGTGTCGGCGCCGTGGTGGAACTCGTAGTCGATCTTGCGCAGTTCGGTGTCGACGCCCTTGTCGTAGAGCTCGGTGCGCAGGTAGGCGATGAGATCGTCGAGCGGGGCGCCGGTGTAGTCGAGCAGGGGGTAGACGCGGGTCTCGATGGTGGTCACGCGCGACAGTTCGAGCAGGGCGGCCAGGTGGAAGTCGGCGTCGAGGCGGTCGGCGTAACTGAACAGCAGGTGCGAGCTCAGAGCCAGGTCGAAGGCGTCGTCGGCGCACGGCAGCGACGGCAGCGAACCGGCGAGATAGCGCTGCGGGGTGGCGCGGACATCGTCGGCGAAGCGGGCGGCGGCGCCGCGGCGGATCTCGGCGTGCTCGGCGGTGGAGCCGTACCAGTCCCAGCGGTAGCGCCCGGCGTGGGCATGGGCCCAGGCCACCGCGCGTTCGTTCTCCGCACGCGCGCGCACCGCCAACTCGGGTGGCGCGGTGGCGTAGATCGGATCGATGGCGGTGACCTCGGCGCCCAGCTCGCTCGCCTCGACCGCGAAACTCGCCGCGCCACCGGGACAGTCGAGTATTCGGCGGCCGCGCAGATCATCGTCGTGCAGGTGGAACATCGCGCGGTACTCGGTCAAAGATCGTGCGCTGACCAGAAATTCGCCGAGTACCTCGCCATCGGCGTGGTGCGTCATCACCACACGTTCTCACGAGTTACGTTCGCGCGCTTGGTGAATCGTTCGGGAGCTCAGGCGGTATCGGTGAGCCTGCGCAACGCCTTCGCGACCACCTCGGGATCGCTGGTCTCCCAGTACGGCGGCAGCGAGGCGCGCAGATAACTGCCGTAGCGGGCGGTGGCCAGGCGCGAATCGAGAACGGCTACCACGCCGCGATCGTCGACACTGCGCAGCAACCGGCCGGTGCCCTGGGCCAACAGCAGGGCGGCGTGATTGGCGGCCACGGTCATGAACCCGTTGCCGCCACGCGATTCCACCGCTCGTTGCCGCGCGGTGAGCAGCGGATCGTCGGGGCGAGGGAACGGAATGCGATCCAGGATCACCAGACTCAGCGACGGGCCGGGCACATCGACACCCTGCCAGAGGGTGAGCGTGCCGAACAGGGAGGTGGCCGGGTCGTCGGCGAACTTACGCACCAGCGCGCCCATCGAATCGTCGCCCTGGCACAGGACCGGGGTGTCGAGGCGTTCGCGCAGCGCCTCGGTGGCGGCCTTCGCGGCGCGCATCGAGGAGAACAGGCCCAGCGTGCGGCCACCGGCGGCGGTGATGAGCTGTTCGATCTCGTCGAGATAGGCGGGGGACAGGCCATCGCGGCCGGGCGGGGGCAGGTGCTTGGCGACATAGAGGATGCCGGACTTCGCGTGGTCGAACGGTGAGCCCACATCGAGGGCGTTCCAGCGGATCGATTCCAGATCGGCCGGGGCGGTGGCGCCGTTGGCCAGCGCCGGGTCGACCTTGCCGCCCGACTGCGACGGCAGACCCCAGGTGATCGCGAGACCGTCGAACGAGCCGCCGATCTGCAGGGTGGCCGAGGTGAGCACCACGGTGGCGGTGCCGAAGAGCCTGCTGCGCAACAGGCCACCCACCGACAGCGGCGCCATGCGCAGGGTGCGGCGGGGCACGCCGCGCATCTCGTCGGCCGACATCCAGATCACGTCGCGGCGCGCGGCCGGGTCGGCTTCCTCGAACGCGGTGAGGGTGCGCACCGCGGCGTCGTGGACGTCGTCGAGGGCGGCCACGGCCATGGTGCGGGCGGCGGCGTTGTCGGGGTCGTCCTGGGTTTTGACGCTGCCGGTCGGGGCGATGGCGGTGCGCGCGTTCCACGCGGCGTCGCGGACCAGGGCCAGCACGGGGGCGATGCCGTCGGGGAGCTGGTCCCAGCGGCCGGGGGACAGGTCCTCCATGGCCTGGTGGAAGGCCTCGGCGGCGCCCTCGAGGCGGTCGACCTCGCGTTCGTCGATCAGTTTGGTGCAGCGGCGGGCGGCGGCGCTGATCGCGGTCGCGGCGAGTTCGGCGGTGGCCACGCCGGTGACCCGGTCGACCAGCTCGTGCGCCTCGTCGATGACGACCACATCGTGTTCGGGCAGGATCTGGATGCCGCTGATGGCGTCGATGGCCAGCAGGGCGTGGTTGGTCACCACCACATCGGCCTGCGCCGATTCCGCGCGCGCCTTCTCGGCGAAGCAGTCCTGGCCGAACTGGCAGCGCGACTTGCCCAGGCATTCGCGCGAACCCACACTGACCTGGCGCCAGGCGCGGTCGGTGACGCCGGGGGTGAGCTCGTCACGGTCGCCGGTCTCGGTGTCGGAGGCCCACTCGTTGAGGCGTTGGACCTCACGGCCCAGCCGCGAGATGGCGAAGGCGTCGAAGAGTTCGGCCTCGCCGCCGGTGTCCTCCGGGATGACGCTGTTGATCTTGTTCAGGCACAGATAGTTGTTGCGGCCCTTGAGGATCGCGAACTGGGGTGCCCGGCCCAGCGGCTTGGTGAGGGCCTCGGCCAGGCGCGGCAGGTCGCGGTCGACGAGCTGGCGTTGCAGGGCGATGGTGGCCGTGGAGACCACCACGGTGCGACCCGTGCGCACCGCGTGCCGCAGGCTCGGAACCAGGTAGGCCAGCGACTTGCCGGTGCCGGTGCCCGCCTGGACCGCGAGGTGTTCCTTGGTGTCGATCGCGTGGTCCACCGCGGTGGCCATGGTGGTCTGCCCGGTGCGTTCCTTGCCGCCGAGGGCGCGCACGGCGGTGACGAGCAGGTCGGCTACGGGAGGAAGTTCGGGCACGCGGCGAGCTTATCGGTGGGGTACGACAGGGTTCGGTCGGCCAGGAGGTATGCGTGGAGGTAGCGGTGGCATAAACGTGCACAGACGCGCTGAGACGGCTGATTTTCGGGGTTGGGGGCGGATGGTTGCACGAAAATGCCACCTCGGTGGGTGGTCGGGTCAGGTTTCGCGCACGAAGTCGTCGAGGTGGTCGCGGACGTAGTCGAGGACGCGCTGTTCGAAGTCGGCGGGTTCGTTGATGTCGTAGATCTCGTCGGGGTCCTCGGCGCGGTCGCCGGTGGGGCGGCGGATCTGGTCGGGGTTGGCCAGGGTCTGGTGTTCGTCTTCCCAGAAGCGGTCGAGGTCGTCGTGCGGCGAACTCGCGGAGGCGTCGCGGGCGGCGAGGATCGCGGCGGCGGCCAGGCGGGGCATGCCTGCTGCGCGCAAACCCCTTGTGGCCCACGGGAGTTCGCTGCGGCGGGTTTTCAGGTAGCGCGAGAAACCGGCGTCGAGGACGGTGGTGTGCAGGCTCGACAGGGCCAGCAGGTGCGAGAACGCGGGCGGGAGCTGGCCGAAGGCGCCGACGCCGAGGCGTTGCAGGTCGTCGGTGGCGGGGTTGGACCAGAAGACCAGGTCGGCGGCGTCGTGGATGCTGTCGGTCTCGGCGAGGGCCTTGGTGAGGGCGGGTCGGGTGTGCGCCGGGAATCGATAGTCCATGGGGACAGTATTCAGGGGTGCAGGTTCACGCCCGCGGCGCGCAGGGCGGTGATCGCGGTTTCGGTGCTCTCGGGCGACACGCCCGCGGTGAGATCGAGCCGGACGGTGGTGTCGAAACCGGCCGCGGCGGCGTCGAGGGCGGTGGCGCGCACGCAGTGGTCGGTGGCGATGCCGACCACGTCGACGGCGTCGATATCGCGGGCCCGCAGCCAGTCGGTGAGGGTGGTGCCGTCGGCGGCCGCGCCCTCGAAGCCGGAGTAGGCGGCGGTGTACTCGCCCTTGGAGAAGGTCTCCTGGATGGGGGCGGTGTTCAGGGCCGGATGGAAATCGGCGCCGGGGGTGCCGACGCGGCAGTGCGGCGGCCACGAGTCGACATAGTCGGGTTCGTTGGAGAAGTGCGGGCCGGGATCGATGTGCCAGTCCCTGGTCGCGACCACGGCGTCGTAGTTCTCCCGCGCCACGAAATCGGTGATCGCGGCGGCGACCGCCGCGCCACCGGCCACCGCGAGGGAACCGCCCTCGCAGAAGTCGTTCTGCACGTCGACAATGATCAAACCGCGTCCCATGTCATCCTCCACCTCGTTCGAGCGTCACCATTCTCCGCCGTGAAAGCCATCGCGGCTACCTGCTCGGCGTGAGCCGAGAAGCCCGCTCGGCCGCGACCACGACGATTCTCACTCGCGCGGTCGAGTCTGCGCCGCAGTGGTAGGTGGTCGCCGGTGCTCGGTCGGGTGGTCGAGTCTGTGCCGTAGCGGTAGCTGGTCCTCGGTCGCGCGGTCTCCGGCTCGTTCGGTGTGTCGATTCTCAGCCGAGGAACGTCGTCGGGACCGCGGGCTCACCCGCCGACAACTTCAGCCCCTCCCACGGCAGGCTCACCAACCCGCGCGCGACCAGTTCGCGACTCTGCGCCAGTGTCGCCACCCCGTCGACCACCTCGCCGCCGCGTACCAGCGGCACCTGCAACTCGCGCACCTGAAAACCGTTGGTGGCGGGCGCTTCCGAACCCTCGGGGTAGACGATCTCCTCGACGATGGTGCCCGTGGCGCGCGCCAACCGCACCGCCTTCTTCGTCCCCCCACGCGACTGCTTGTGACTGGACCGCTTGGCGACCGGGATCCCGTCCACCTCGACCAGCTTGTAGACCATGCCCGCCGTCGGCGCCCCGGAACCGGTGACCAGCGAGGTGCCGACGCCGTACACATCGACCGGTTCGGCCCGCAGCGCCGCGATCGCGTACTCGTCGAGATCGCCCGAGACCACGATGCGGGTGCCGGTCGCGCCGAGCTCGTCGAGTTGCCTGCGGACCTGCGCGGCCCACACGCCGAGGTCGCCGGAGTCGATGCGCACCGCGCCGAGTTCGGGACCGGCCACCTCGATCGCGGTCGCCACGCCGCGGGTGATGTCGAAGGTGTCGACCAGCAGGGTGGTGCCGATGCCGAGCGCGTCGACCTGACTGCGGAAGGCGGCGGCCTCGTGCTCGCCGTCGGCGCCGCTGTGCAGCAGGGTGAAGGCATGCGCGCTGGTGCCCGCGCCGGGCACGCCGAAGCTGCGCACGGCCTCGAGATTGGAGGTGGCGTCGAAGCCGGCCAGGTAGGCGGCACGCGAACTCGACGGGGCGGCGAGTTCGTGGGTGCGCCGCGACCCCATCTCGATCATTCGGCGACCGGCCGCCGCGCTCACCATCCGCGCCGCCGCCGAGGCGATGGCGCTGTCGTGATTGAAGATCGACAGGGCCAGCGTCTCGAGCACCACGCACTCGGCGAAACTGCCGCGCACGGTCAGGATCGGCGAGCCGGGGAAGTACAGCTCGCCCTCGGCGTAGCCGTCGATATCGCCGGTGAAGCGGTACTCGCGCAACCAGTCCACGGTGGCCGGGTCGAGGAACTTCGCGGCCACGGCCAGCTCGTCGGGGCCGAAGCGGAAGTGGGCCAGCGCGTCGAGCAGGCGACCGGTGCCCGCGACGATGCCGTAGCGACGCCCGTGCGGCAACCGCCGCGCGAACACCTCGAAGGTGCATCGACGCCGCGCGGAACCGTCGGCCAGCGCCGCGGCGAGCATGGTCAGTTCGTACTGGTCGGTCAGCAGCGCGGTGCTGGCGAACTCGTCACGGATCTGCACATCCGAAACTCTAGTCACCGCGGGTGTTGAATCTCGTGGGCCTCGTCGTACCCTGGTTTTCATGGCCGTGTGCAATACCGTTCGGGCCGGCGCCGTCACCGACGCTGTGAACGCCGCACTGTCGGCACCGCAGGCGACGCCGGAGACCACGGAATTTACCGAGATCCTGGAGGCCGAGGACCGGCCCTGGGTCACCGTGGTGTGGGACGACCCGGTGAACCTGATGCACTACGTCACCTACATCTTCCAGAAGCTGTTCGGCTACAGCAAAGCCAGAGCGACCGAGCTGATGATGCAGGTGCACAACGAGGGCAAGGCCGTCGTGTCGTCGGGTTCGCGCGACAAGATGGAGCAGGACGTGCGCCGCTTACACGCGGCCGGACTGTGGGCGACCATGCAACGAGACGACTGAGGAACTGGGTAGCCTGGCCCTGTGCGCAAGTGGAGCAGGAAGAACTCGCTGAGTGGCCTCAAGCTTCGATCCGAAATGGACGAGCACGAGGCCACGGTCCTTCGCTCCCTGATCGGCGCGGTGTCGGGCCTGCTCAACGATCGCGCCGCCGAGACCCCCGAAGACGAACTCGCCGCGCTCACCGGTCTGCGCACCGGCAATTCCACCCCGCCCGACGACCCGCAACTGCTGCGGCTGCTACCCGACTTCCACCGCGCCGAGCCCGGTTCCCCCGACGCCAAGCGCGCCGATCTCAACAGCGCCCTGCGCAGCCTGCACGAACCCGAGATCATCGACGCGAAACTGGCAGCGGGCAAGGTCGTGCTCGACAGCTGCCCCGAGACCGGCGGCAAGATCGTGCTCACCCCCGAGCAGGCCGACGCGTGGTTGGCCGCGCTCACCGATGTGCGGCTGGCGCTGGGCACCCTGCTCGACATCGACGACGAAACGCCCGACCACTTCGATCCGAACGATCCGCGCGCCCCGCACCTCGACGTCTACCACTGGCTGACCTGGATGCAGGATTCGCTGCTCCAAGCCCTGGCGCCCTGACCGATGCGCAGCGCACCGGGGGCTCGTAATTCGATCACCGATGTGGCCGGTGTGCTGGTCGGCCACCACCAGGCCCTCGACGCCGAGGTCACCCTCGGGACCGGCGCCGCGACCGGCTGCACCGTGGTTCGGGTACCCGGCGGCGCGACCGCCTCGGTCGACGTGCGCGGCGGCGGTCCGGGAACCAGGGAAACCGACCTGCTCGACCCGGCCAACACCGTCCGGCGGCTCAACGCGATCGTGCTCACCGGCGGCAGCGCCTACGGCCTCGCCGCCGCCGACGGCGTGATGCGCTGGTCGGAGGAGCACGGCGAGGGCATCCCGATGGACCCGACCGATCCGAGTCGGGTGGTGCCGATCGTGCCGGGCGCGGTGATCTTCGACCTGCCGGTGGGGGACTGGCACCTCCGACCCGACGCCGAGTTCGGCTATCGCGCGGCCGCGGCGGCCTCGACCGAATTCGCCAGGGGCACAGCGGGTGCGGGCGTCGGCGCGCGAGCGGGTGCGCTCAAGGGCGGAATCGGTTCGGCCAGTGTGGTTCTCACCGACGGGCCCGGTGCCGGCGTGACCATCGGCGCGGTGATCGTCGCCAATCCGGTTGGCTCGGTGGTCGATCCGCGCACCGGACTGCCGTGGGGCGTGGGCACCGACGGACCCGATTTCTTCGGACTCCGGCCCGGCACCGCGCCGGAGATCGCCGCGCTGAACGCACTGCCGGTGAAGGGCACGGTCCTCAACACCACGATCGGCGTGATCGCCACCGACGCCGCGCTCGACCCGGCCGGTTGTCGCCGCCTGGCCGCCACCGCCCACGACGGACTCGCCCGCGCGATCCGCCCCGTGCACTCGCCACTGGACGGCGACACCCTGTTCGCCCTCGCCACCGGCGCGATCGAGGTGGCCCCGCTCCCGCTGCCCGCCGCGTTCCCCGGCGACCTGCTGCTGCTCGACCAGCTGTGTACCGCCGCGGCCGTGGTGGTCGAACGCGCGGTGGTCGACGCCGTCCTCGCCGCGACCTCGATCGCCGATATCCCCGCCTACTACGACCTGTTCCCACGCTGACTCGACCGCCCGAACGCGCACGGGTCGCATCGATTCGCCGTGACCGTGCTCGCCGCCGGACCCCGACCGGGCGCGCGGCACCCGATCCCACCTGCGAGGACGACGCGGCCGGGGCCGGAGTGCGCGCCCGCCGGAATAGCCGAATAGGGTGGGTCGTTGTCGAGGAAGGCGCTCGACGGCGCTCTAGCTGGATGTGGAAAGGGTCGACAAGTGCTGGTGATCAGGGCCGATCTCGTTGACGCGATGGTGGCGCACGCGCGCGCCGATCACCCCGACGAGGCCTGCGGGATCATCGCCGGACCCGAGGGCAGCGACCGCCCCGAGCGGTTCGTCGCGATGGTCAACGCCGAACGCTCACCCACCTTCTACCGGTTCGACTCCGGCCAACAGTTGCGCGTGTGGCGGGCGATGGACGACGCCGACGAGGTCCCGGTCGTCATCTACCACTCCCACACCGCCACCGAGGCCTACCCGAGCCGCACCGACATCTCCTACGCCGCCGAACCCGACGCGCACTACGTGCTGGTGTCCACCCGCGACCCGCACGCCCACGAACTGCGCAGCTACCGCATCATCGACGGCGAGGTCACCGAAGAACCGGTGCGCGTCGTCGATTCCTACTGAACCCACCAAGTCATCACCCGAGGAGTCCCCATGCCGGTAACCGTGTCCATCCCGACCATCATGCGTGGTATCACCGGGGGTGAGAAGCGGGTGCAGGGCGAGGGCTCGACCCTGTCCGCGCTCATCGCCGACCTCGACGCCAACCACCCGGGCCTGGCCGACAAGCTGCTCTCGGACGGCAAGCTCAACCGCTACGTCAACATCTACGTCGACGACGAGGACGTGCGCTTCTCCGGCGGCCTGGACGCCGAGGTGCCCGCCGACGCGTCGGTCACCATCCTGCCCGCCGTGGCCGGCGGCGCCTGATCTCGTGGCCCGCTACGAATCGCTGATCGCGACCCTGGGCAACACCCCGCTCGTCGGGCTCCAGAAACTGTCCCCGCAGTGGGACGGTGACGACCACGTGCGGCTGTGGGCCAAGCTAGAGGACCGCAACCCCACCGGGTCGATCAAGGACCGGCCCGCGCTGCGGATGATCGAACAGGCCGAGGCCGACGGGCTGCTCACCCCCGGCTGCACCATTCTGGAACCGACCAGCGGCAACACCGGGATCTCGCTGGCCATGGCGGCCAAGCTCAAGGGCTACCGGATCGTGTGCGTGATGCCGGAGAACACCTCGGTGGAGCGGCGGCAGTTGCTCACGATGTTCGGCGCCGAGATCATCGACTCGCCCGCCGCGGGCGGCTCAAACCAGGCGGTGGCGCTGGCCAAGCAGATCGCGGCCGAGAACCCCGACTGGGTGATGCTCTACCAGTACGGCAACCCCGCCAACGCCCTGGCGCACTACGAGAACACCGGGCCCGAACTGCTCGCCGACCTGCCCGAGATCACGCATTTCGTCGCGGGCCTGGGCACCACCGGCACGCTCATGGGCACCGGTCGCTACCTGCGCGAACACGTGCCCGGCATCGAGATCGTGGCGGCCGAGCCGCGCTACGGCGAACTGGTGTACGGCCTGCGCAATATCGACGAGGGCTTCATCCCCGAGCTCTACGACGAGAAGGTGCTCACCACCCGCTTCTCGGTCGGCCCGTACGACGCGGTGAAACGCACCCGCGAACTCGTCGGCGAGGAAGGCATCTTCGCCGGCATCTCCACCGGGGCGATCCTGCACGCGGCCCTCGGCGTCGCCAAGAAGGCGCACAAGGCCGGAAAGCGGGCCGATATCGCCTTCGTCGTGGCCGACGGCGGCTGGAAGTATCTGTCCACCGGGGCATACGACGGCACGCTGGACGAAGCCGAGGAGAAGTTGGACGGCCAGCTCTGGGCCTGACCGGATGTCGGTCCCCTTCGGTAGTCTCGAATCAGTGCTGGTCGAAGAGCACGTGCTGAAACGGAGGCGATGTCGGTGAGCGGTGGGGTGGGTGCCTCGTTCGACCCGGATCGGGTCGCGGGGTTACGCGGGAGCACCGGCTCCCCGGCGCCCGCGCGTCGTGGGGGATCCTGGCTGCGCGCCGCGATCGTGATCCTCGCGTTCGTGGGGTCGCTGTACGTGATCGAGGCGATCGACGTGGTGCTGTCCCACGATCGCCCGGTCGGCGCGAACAACCAGCTCGACGGCGCGGGCATCGAGCCGCGCGATGTGGGCGGGCTCGACGGCATCCTCTGGGCGCCGTTGCTGCACGGTGGCTGGGACCACCTGATCGCCAACACCCTGCCGCTGCTGGTCCTCGGCTTCCTCGTGCTGGTCTCCGGGATCGGGCGCGGGATCGCGGCCACGGCCATCATCTGGGTGGTCGCCGGCGTGGGCACCTGGCTCACCGGTTCCTCGGGCAGCCTGCACCTGGGCGCGTCCTCGATCGTGTTCGGCTGGCTCACCTACCTGATCTGTCGTGGCTGGTTCGCGCGCAATGTGGGCCAGATCGTGGTGGGTCTGGTGATCCTGTTGTTCTACGGTTCGATGCTGTGGGGCGTGCTGCCCAGCGACCCTCGAATTTCTTGGCAGGGACATCTTTTCGGGGCGGTGGGTGGAGTGCTCGCGGGCTGGGTACTCTCGTCAGATGAACGTCGACGCCGCCGTGGAGCTTCGGTCGGCCGCGCAGTACCAACGCGGTAGCCAGGGGTCCGGATCGGAAATTGGGGGGATCCTGCAGTGAGTACCAGCACGTCGTGGCAGCATGAGGGAATGCGCCTTACCGTCCTCGGGTGCTCGGGCAGTGTGTCCGGCCCGGATTCACCCGCGTCGGGTTACCTGCTGACGGGTCCGGATATGCGACCGACCGTCATCGACTTCGGTCCTGGCATCTTCGGTGCGCTGCAGAAGCACATGAATCCGGCCGATGTGGATATCTTCCTCACCCACCTGCACGCGGATCACTGCCTCGACCTGCCCGCGCTGCTGGTGTGGCGGCGCTACCACCCCAATCCGCCGACCGGCAAGGCGCTCGTGCGCGGGCCCTCCGACGCCGCGCTGCGCATCGGCAACGCCTCGGCCGAGATCGGCGGCGAGACCGACGACTGGTCCGACGTGATCGACTCCCAGGCCTGGGTCGAGAACACCCCGATCCCGTTCGGCCCCGGCCACACGGTCGAGGCCCGCCGCATGTTCCACCCGCCGGAGTCCTACGGACTGCGCATCACCGCCGCCGACGGGCGCGTGTTCGTCTACACCGGCGACACCGCCATGTGCGACGCGGTGGTCGAGCTGGCCCAGGGCGCCGATGTGCTCATGGCCGAAGCCTCCTGGACCCACGATCCGGCGAATCGCCCGCCGGGCATTCATCTTTCGGGCACCGAGGCGGGCGAGATCGCCACGCGCGCGGGCGCCAAGGAGCTGCTGCTCACCCACATTCCGCCGTGGACCTCGCGCGAGGACGTGATCGCCGAGGCGAAAGCGGCCTTCTCCGGGCCGGTCCACGCCGTATCACCGGGCGAGAGCTTCGACCTGTAAGCGCGCCAACTACACTGCCGGTGTGTCTAGACGAGCTGATGGTAGGGCGGACGACGAGCTCCGCGACGTGAAGATCACTCGGGGTTTCACCACGCACCCGGCGGGTTCGGTGCTGGTGGAATTCGGGCAGACGCGGGTGCTGTGCACCGCCAGTGTCACCGAGGGGGTGCCGCCGTGGCGGCGGGATTCGGGACTGGGGTGGCTCACCGCGGAATACGCGATGCTGCCCGCGGCCACCCACACCCGCAGCGGGCGCGAATCGGTGAAGGGCAAGGTCGGTGGGCGCACCCAGGAGATCAGCCGCCTGATCGGCCGTTCGCTGCGCGCCTGCATCGACCTGGCCGCGCTGGGCGAGAACACCATCGCGCTGGACTGCGACGTCCTGCAGGCCGACGGCGGCACCCGCACCGCCGCGATCACCGGCGCCTACGTGGCACTGGCCGACGCGGTGACCTACCTGGCCGCCGCGGGCAAACTGGCTGACCCGCAACCGATCTCGTGCATGATCGCCGCGGTCAGCGTGGGCGTGGTCGACGGCCGGGTGCGCCTGGACCTGCCCTACGAGGAGGACTCGCGTGCCGAGGTCGACATGAACGTGGTCGCCACCGACACCGGCACGCTGGTGGAGATCCAGGGCACCGGCGAGGGCGCCACCTTCCCGCGCTCGACGCTGGACAAGATGCTGGACTCGGCCTTCGCCGGGGCCGAGCAGCTGTTCGCCATCCAGAAGGCCGCACTGGAACTGCCCTACCCGGGCGCGCTGCCCGAACCGGCCGCGAAGAAGTAGTCGTGAGCGCGCGGGTGCTGGTGGCCAGCCGAAATGCCAAGAAGCTGAAAGAACTTCAGCGCATCCTCGACGAAGCCGGGGTCGCCGGAATCGAATTGGTGAGCCTGGCCGACGTGGCGCCCTACGCGGAGGCGCCCGAAACCGGCGCCACCTTCGAGGAGAACGCGATCGCCAAGGCGCGCGACGGGGCCGTCGCGACCGGATTGCCGTGTGTGGCCGACGATTCCGGCGTCGAGGTCGACGCGCTCAACGGGATGCCCGGTGTGCTGTCGGCGCGCTGGTCGGGCGGGCACGGCGACGACGCGGCCAACAACGCGCTGCTGCTCGCCCAACTCGGCGATGTTCCCGACGAGCGGCGCGGCGCCCGCTTCGTCTCCACCTGCGCCCTGGTTCTGCCCGACGGCACCACCACCGTGGTTCGCGGCGAATGGCCCGGCGCCATCGCCCGCGAACCGTACGGTGCGGGCGGGTTCGGCTACGACCCGCTGTTCCACCCCGAGGGCGGCACCGGCAGCGCGGCCGAACTCACCCCCGCCGAGAAGGACGCCGTTTCGCACCGGGGTCGGGCGCTGCGCCAACTCCTGCCCGCGCTGGCCGCACTGGCCTGAGCTCAGAGCCCGAACTGGCGCTTCACGTCCTGGGCGTTGCGGTGCTCGGCGAAGAACGACAGGAACGGGACGGTCCCGGCCAGCGCGGTCAGGATCGTCTGCGAACCCTTCCAGCGGGCCTTGATCGCCAGGTCGATGGTCAGGGCCAGGTACAGCATGTAGAACACGCCGTGGGCCTGGCCGATGTAGAAGAACCAGCTCGGCGCCTGCGACTTGTCGTCGAGGATCAGGTACTTGTAGATCAGTTCCGCGGTCAGCACGAGCAGCCAGACACCGGTGATCCAGGCCAGCACCCGGTAGCGGTTCAGCGCGGCCCGAACCTTCTCGCGACTGGCCGCGCCCGCGGGCGGGGTGGCGACGGTGGTGTCGATCTGGTTCTCGCTGGTGGTCACCCGGCGTTCCTCTCGGGGGAAGGCAAGCCGGCGGTGCGGACCTGCTCATCGATGTCTTCGGCGTGTAGTCGCGCCAGGTACTGGTTGTACGCGGCCGTTTCCGGGTCGTCGCTGCGCGCGGCCACCGGACGCTCCGGCAGGATGCCCTCCGGAATCTCACGCGGCGCCGAAGCCTTGTCCACCGCCGGTTTCGCCGGCCCGTCCGCCTCCCGCTCCAACCGCACGAACCGCACGAACGCGAACACCGCGAACCCGGCGAACAACGGCCACTGCAGCGCGTACCCCAGATTCTGCCCGGTCCCCGACGACGACTCGAACCGCTCCCACTGCCACCACGCCAACGCCAGACAGCCCACCGCGACAACAAACACCAGCGCGATCAGAGCCGGACGATTATGCGCCGGACGGGGAGATGGAGCGGACACGCGCTCCACGGTACCCGCCTACTACGCGGTGCGTAGGACCAGGTCACCGCGTGCGTGGGTCAGGTCACCGCGGCGGTTCGGGCGAAGGTCTGGCGGTAGGCGGTGGGGGAGACGCCGATCGTGGCGGCGAGATGTTGGCGCAGCGAGGCGGCGCTGCCCAGGCCCGCGTCGGCGGCGACCCGGTCGATGGGCAGGTCGGTGGCTTCGAGCAGGTGGCGGGCGTGTTCGACGCGCTGCTGGGTGAGCCATTGGCCGGGCGGAAGGCCGGTCTCCTCGCGGAAGCGGCGGCAGAAGGTGCGCACACTCATGCGGGCGTGCGCGGCGAGTTCGGACAGCGGCAGCGGTCGGTCCAGATGTGTCAACGCCCAGGCGCGGGTGGCGGCGGTGGTGGCGCTGCTCGGTTCGGGGACCGGGCGATCGATGAACTGAGCCTGGCCGCCTTCGCGCCACGGCGGCACGATGCACAGGCGGGCGACCTGATTGGCGACCGCGCTGCCGTGATCGCGGCGCAGCAGGTGCAGGCACGCATCGATCCCGGCGGCGCTGCCTGCCGCGGTGAGGATGCGGCCGGAGTCGACGAACAACACGTCGGCATCCATGCTGACCTGCGGGAACAAGGTGCGGAACCGATCGGCTTGCTTCCAGTGGGTAGTCGCGGGTCTGCCGTCGAGTAGGCCGATCGCGGCCAGGACGAAGGCGGCGGTGCAGATCGAGACGATGCGGGTGTCGGGGCGCAGTCGGCGCAGCGCGTCGGCGAGCTCGGCGGGCACCCACTCCGAATCCGGTGCGTCACACGCGGAGAACGGCGGGATCACCACGGTGTCGGCCTCGGTGAGCGCGCCGCTGTCGGATTCGACGGCGATGCGGAAGTCGGCGTTCGTGGCGACCGGTGCGCCGTCGAGGCTGCACGTGCGCACGTCGTAGAGCGCGGCGCCGTCGGGACCGGTCGCCGTGCCGAAGATCCGGGCCGGGATCCCCAGCTCGAATGGATAGACCCCGTCCAACGCCAGAACCACCACGCGATGCATGGCAAGATCCTTGCATATATTGGCGTTCTTGCCACTCGTGGCGGTCTCGTCGACCCGGCATCGTGGTCCCCACACCGCCGTTTCGAGGTGAAACGGCATGGGAGACAAGGGAGAAACGATGCGCGCAATCCGGCAGGACAGCTTCGGTGGACCCGAGGTGCTGCGGGTGGTGGAGGTCGACAAGCCGACGCCGGGTCCGGCGGAGGTCCTGATCCGCGTTCACGCGGCCGGGGTGAACCCGACCGACTCGTGGCACCGGGGCAGCGGCGGGCTGTTCGGCGAGATCGTCCCGCTGGGGTGGGACGTGTCCGGCGTGGTCGAGGCGGTCGGCGTCGGCGTGACGCTGTTCGCCCCCGGTGACGAGGTGTTCGGGATGCCGCGACTGCCCTACGCGGCGGGCACCTACGCCGAGTACGTCACCGCGCCGACCCGCCACCTCGCGCGCAAGCCCGCGAACCTCACCCACCCCGAAGCCGGCGCGCTCGCGCTCGTCGCGCTCACCGCCTGGCAGGCGCTGGTCGACACCGCCGAGGTGGGGCCCGGCCGACGGGTGTTGATCCATGCCGGGGCGGGCGGGGTCGGCCATGTCGCGATACAGATCGCGAAGGCGCGCGGTGCTCACGTCATCGTCACGGCACGCGCCGACAATCACGATTTCGTGCGTAGCCTCGGCGCTGACGAGGTCATCGACTACACGACAACGGATTTCGTGGCCGCGGTCCGCGACGTCGACGTGGTCGTCGATCCGATCGGCGGCGAATACGGGCCGCGCTCACTGCGGGTCCTGCGCTCCGGCGGCATCCTCGTCTCGTTGGCCTCGCCCGCCGAGGCCGCGCTCGTCGAGCAGGCCCGCCCGTTCGGGGTGCGCGCCGGGTTCATGATCGTGGAACCCGACGGCGCGGCCCTGCGGGAGATCGCCGCGCTGGTCGAGGCGGGTGCGCTGCGCGTCCACGTCGAGACCGCGCTGCCGCTGGAACTCGCGGCCAAGGCCCACGAGATCAGCGACACTCGGCGCGGCCGCGGCAAGATCGTGCTGACGGTCGATCAGAACTTGTAGGTGATTCCGGTCATTTTTTCGGATTCTTCCCAGAGTTTGTGGAGGAGGTCGGGGTTGCGGGAGATTTTGCTGGAGGGGCAGGCGGTGACGGGGCCCTGGGATTGCAGGAGGCGGTTGGGGCCCCAGTAGGTGGTGGGGTCGGCGTCGGGGGTGGTGGCGGCGAAGAGGGTGGAGTGGGCGGCCTTGTGGGGGGCGTGGCCGATGAGTGTGATGAAGGGCTTGCTGACCAGGTCGAGGGGGGTTTCGGTGCGGGTGAACAGGTCGGTGGCCGAGACGCCGGGGTGGACGGCGTAGGACCTGGTGGTCGCGCCCGCTTCGGTGAGGCGGCGCTGGAGTTCGCGGGCGAACATGAGGTTGGCCAGCTTGGACTGGGCGTAGGCGAGGTTGCGCTGGTAGCGGCGGTTGTCGTAGTTGAGGTCGTCGATCCACAGCTTCGGGGTCTGCTTGTGGGCGATGCTGGCCAGCGACACCACCCGGTCGCGGACGCGGTCGAGCAGCAGGCCGGTGAGCGCGAAGTGGCCGAGGTGGTTGACGCCGAACTGGGTCTCGAATCCGTCGACGGTGCGCGAGAACGGCACGTTCATCAGTCCGGCGTTGTTGATCAGCACATCGAATTCGCCCTGCTGGTCGGCGAATTCGCGCACCGAGGCCAGGTCGGCGAGGTCGAGGGCGGCCACCCGCACGTCGCCGGGGATGGCCTCGGCGACGGGCTGCGCCTTGGCGGTGTTGCGGCAGGCCATGATCACCGTCGCGCCCTTGGCTGCCAGCACCCTGGTGGTTTCGGCACCAAGGCCGCCGTTGGCCCCGGTGATCACGAAGGTGCGCCCGGACTGGTCCGCGATGTCAGTTGGTTTCCATGCCATGCCGCCGATCTTACTCTGGAGTAAGGTTGGCGGGGGTCTCAGCCCAGCAACCCGGCCAGCGTACGGGCACAGGCGGGTTTGCGCAGCTTGATCATGGCTTTCGCCTCGATCTGCCGGGCCCGCTCGCGCGAGACCCCGAGCGCGCACCCCACCTCCTCGAGCGTGCGCCCCTCACCCCGATCCAGCCCGAACCGCAGCCGGATCACGGCGGACTCCCGCTCGGTGAGCACCGACAGCGCCGTCTCGACATACCCGCCGAGGAGTCGATCGGCCACCACGTCGGCCGGCGCGGGCGCGGTATCGGGCAGCAGTGACCCGAGATCGGTGTCCTCGCCGATGGGCGCGTGCAGCGAGACCGGCTCGGCCTCGTGCCGCAATACCGCCTCGACCTGCGCGATCGTGAGCTCGGCGCCCTCGGCCAACTCCTCCACGGTGACCGCGCGCCCCAGCTGATGGGTCAGTTCGCGCCGCACCCGAACCACCCGGTGCAGCACCTCGGCGACATTGGCGGGCAGGCGAATCGCGCGCCCCTGATCGGTGAGCGCGCGCCCGATCGACTGCCGGATCCAGTACGTCGCGTAGGTCGACAGCTTCAGCCCGCGCTCGTGGTCGAACTTCTCCACCGCGCGCATCAACCCCACCGTCCCCTCTTGGATCAGATCCAGCAGCGACATCCCGGTATTGGTCGGAAAGCGGCGCGCGATGGACACGACCAGCCGCAGATTCGCCCGCACCATATGGTCTTTCGCCCGCAACCCGTCGATTTCGGTGCGGCGCAACATCTCTCGACGACCTGCGGCGAGTTCGGCGCCGGCCGAATCGATCTCGGCCCGCGCCACGACGCCGGCGGCGATACGGGCGCCGAGGGCGTATTCCTGCTCGGCGGTGAGCAGGGGAGTGCGACCGATGGCGGCCAGGTAGTCGCGAATGGGGTCGGTGGTGATGGTCAAGAGAGCTCCCGTTCGAGGTGTGTTCGGAGGTCGACGCGACGGTTCGGCGGGGTCAGCGACCCGGAATGCGCAGCGGGCGGCGCACGGCGATCGAGCGGTTCTGCGCGCCGCGAATGGGGGAGTGCGAACCCCGGCGGCGCGGCGTCGGGAACGGCGCCTCGGTGTTGCGGCGGGGCTTGGGCGCGGAGGTGTTCAGTGCGCTGCTCGGGTTTCGGACCATCGTGGCGGCTCCTTCGGTGGTGATGGCGAAGCGGGTCGGGGCGACGAACACAAACTTAGAACCAACCTAAAAATATGTCAAGAACAATTTTGGGACGGGTTCAGATATGCTGGTGGCATGACCACTCAGCAGGGCCTTCGCGCCAGGAAGAAGCAGCAGACCAGGGAACACATCTCCGACCGGGCCACCGCTCTGTTCCTCGAACGTGGCTTCGACCGGGTGACCATCGCGGAGATCGCCGCGGCCGCCGATGTCGCCAAGATGACCGTCACCAACTACTTCCCCCGCAAGGAAGACCTGGCGCTGGACCTGGGTGAGATGTTCGTGGAGCAACTGGCCGCGGTCGTGCGCGACCGCGCGCCGGGGCAATCGGCGCTGGCCGCGCTGCGCGAGGTCTACCTCGCCGCGGTCGCCGCCCAGGACCAGATGATCGGCTTCAGCGGCCTGCCGTTCGCGAAGATGATCACCGACAGCCCGGCCCTGGTCGCCCGGCTGCGCGAATTCGACGACGAGCGCGAGGCGGCCCTGGCCCGCGCCCTGGCGCAGGCCACCGACGCCGCCCCCGACGACATCACCCCGCGCGTGGCCGCCGCCCAGCTCACCGGCGTGCACCGGGTGCTGCTCGCCGAGATCATGCGCCGCACCATGGCGGGGGAGTCGGGCGACGAGATCGCCGCCGCCCTCACCGAGTACGCGCGGATCGCCTTCGGCAAACTGGAATCGGGACTGGGTGACTACGCCGTGCGCTGAGATCGTTCGCCGATTGCTGCCGTGTCACTGGGCCCCTGCGCCGATGCCATAAGCCCATACTGAGGCAATGCCGGATGGTGTTGCTACGGACAAGCCCGTCGAGCCGATGAGCAAGGCGAAGATCAACATCATCTTCGCCACGGTCGTACTCGGCATGCTGATGGCCGCCCTGGATCAGACCATCGTGTCGGCGGCGCTGCCCTCGATCGTGGCCGACCTCGGCAGCGCCGGGCACATGGCCTGGGTGGTGACCTCGTACCTGCTCGCCGAGGCCGTCGCGACCGTGCTCGCGGGCAAGCTCGGCGACCTGTTCGGGCGCAAACTGCTGTTCCAGATCAGCGGCGCCATCTTCATCGCGGGCTCGGCGCTGGCCGGCGTCGCCACCAGCATGGTCGTGCTGATCGTGGCGCGCGGCATCCAGGGCATCGGCGCCGGCGGGTTGATGGTGACCTCGATGGCCCTGATCGCCGACACCATCCCGCTGCGCGAACGCGGCAAGTATCAGGGCGCGCTCGGCGCGGTCTTCGGCGTGACCACCGTCGTCGGCCCCACCCTGGGCGGCCTGTTCACCGACCACGCCAGCTGGCGGTGGTGTTTCTACGTGAACGTGCCGATCGCGATCATCATGATCGTGATGGCGGCGCGCACCCTGCCGCACCTGCGCGCGGTCGCGCGCCCGGTGATCGACTACCTCGGCATCGGCCTGGTCGCGCTGGGCGTCTCGTCGCTGATCCTCGGACTCGAGTTCGGCGGCAACGAATACCCGTGGGGCTCCTGGCAGATCATCGGCCTGTTCGTGCTGGCGGTGGTGCTGCTCACCGCGTTCGTGCGGGTGGAGAACCGGGCGAAGGAGCCGATGCTGCCCATGCGGCTGTTCAGCAGCCGGGTGTTCACGGTGTCGTCGGTGCTCAGTTTCATCGTCGGGTTCGCCATGCTCGGCTCGATGACCTACCTGCCCGCCTATCTGCAATATGTCGACGGCGCGACGGCGACGAGCTCGGGCGTGCGGACCCTGCCGCTGGTGATCGGCCTGTTCATCACCTCGATCTTCTCCGGCCAGGTGGTCGGCCGGACCGGAAGGTACCGGTACTTCCCGGTGGTCGGCATGGCGGTGATGGCGCTGGGCCTGCTGCTCATGTCGACGATGGGCCACGACACGAGCGTGTGGCTGGAATCGCTGTACATGCTGATCCTCGGCTCCGGGCTCGGTCTGTCGATGCAGGTGCTCACCATCGTCGTGCAGAACACCGTGCCCTACGCCGACCTCGGCACCGCCACCTCGGGCGTCACCTTCTTCCGCACCCTGGGCAGCGCGTTCGGCACCGCGGTGTTCGGCACGCTCTACACCAACCAGAGCAAAACCGCGCTCGAGGAGGCGATGGCACAGTCGCCCGGCGTCTCACCCGAGGCGGTGTCGAACCCGAAACTGCTGCGCGAACTGCCCTACGAGCAGACGAAACACATCATCGACGCCTACGCGAGCTCGATCGACCACGTGTTCCGCTGGGTCGTGCCGGTGGCGGTGGTCGGCTTCGTCGTGTCGTGGTTCCTGCCGCAGGTCCGCCTGCGCGACAGCTCCCGGCACGGCGCGGGCGATGTCGGCGAGGGCTTCTCGGTGCCCGATTCGCACGACCGGGTGGTGCAGCTCGAACGCGCGGTCGCCACGACGGTGCGCAAGGCCAGGGCCGAGAAACCGATCATCCCCGAACTGCTCGCGGCCTCGGGTTCCACGCTGCACCCGGACGCGGCCTGGGCCCTCGGCCAGGTCTACCTCTACAGCAAGGAAGGCCAGCCCGCGACGGTGCACGCCATCGCCTACCGGCACCGGCTGCCGGTGGAGGTCCTCGCGCCGGTGTTCCGGCAGGCGGTCGAGGCCGGGCTGCTGCACGACGATCGCGGCACCCTGACCCTGACCGACGAGGGCAACACCGAGGTCGACACCCTGCGGGTGGGCTGGCGACGCTGGCTCGGCGACCGTCTCGACGACTGGAATTCCGAGGATCCGACCGACCGCGAACTGCTCGACAAGGCCCTGTCGCGGATCGCGGGCAAGCTACTCGATCAGGGCGCTGATAGCCCGGAGGTATCGAAGGGTTGAGCGCGGCCGGTTCACCGGGGGTAGGCGCGGGTGAAAGCCGTGACGCACAAGATCAACCAGAGCCCGCCGATGAGCCAGCCCGCGAGCACATCGGTGGTCCAGTGCACGCCCAGATAGATCCGCGACAACCCGACCCCGACCGGGAAAACCACCGCGAGCACCGTCGCGCAGACCCGCGCCCAGTGCCGGTGCAGGCGCGGAATCGCCACGATCGCCACGATTCCCACCACCACCGTGGAACCGAGCGTGTGCCCGGACGGATACGACAGACTCGGCTCGAACACCAACCGCGACACCTCCGGCGGCCGATGCCGCCCCACGAGTCGCTTGATCACCCACACCAGCACCCCCGCGCCCAGCGAGGCGATCGCGACCAGCGCGGCGACCGGCAGATCCCGCCGCCACGCGAACCACGCGATGGTCAGGGCCGCGAGAATCGTCATCGACAACGTGTCGCCGAGGTCGGTGATCACCCGGGCGATCCCGGTGAGCGGTTCGTCGCGATGGGCGATCATCCAGTCGAGCACGCGGGCATCGATCCCGCTGTGGTCGTTGGTGGTGGTGACGTACCAGGTGAGCGCGGTGATCAGCGCGACCGCGGTCACCACCAGCGCGAACACGCGCGGGGTGCGACGACACAGACCTCTCAGAGCGACATCATGCATAACTACCAGATTGCCAGCTCGGCGCTCAGGCTTCGAAGACCACCGCGTTGCCGACCGCGTCGCGGGTGCCCGCGACCTTCTTGATCGCTTTGACCAGATCGGCGACACACTCCCAGGTGCGCGCGGGCTCGCCCTCGAGGTTGCCGATGGTGTACCAGGTGTCGGTGTCGCGATAGCGGACCAGGCCCCTGCCCGCGTCGTCGAGCATCACATCGAGCTCACCGGAGATCGTCCCTTCCTCATCGGTCATGACGGAGCTGTCTGCGGTGATCTCGATGGTGTCGCTTATTTGAACTCTCCTCGGCGGAGGCAGTCATCGACTGCGGTCTGCAACGCGGCGTGCTCTGCGGTGTCAACGGTCAGCGCGTATTTTACCTTCACTTTCACGTAGTGCTCCACATACGCGCATCGAAACTCGCCGGGGGGCAGGTAGTTCGCCGGATCCTGGTCGCCCTTGGAACGGTTGGCCGACGGGTCGGCGGCGACCAGGTTCAGCGAGTCGTTGGCGAGGCGGCGGCGGGTGTCGTCGTCGCGGTCGGCGGCGCCGGAACGCCACGCTTCGGCAAGGGGCACAATGTGTTCGGCGTCGACCTTGGTCGGATCGGTGATGAACTTGTAGGGCCCCATCTGGCCGGTCTTGCGATCGATGAAGCCGTAGCGGTCCTGCCAACCGCCGCCGGCCTGCACCGTCAGATCGCAGGTCTTGGCGTCGAGGGTGACCTTGCCGTTGGAGTCGCGCAGCATCATCACCTCGCGGCTGGTGCATTTGGCGTACTGCGCCAGCGGTCCGCTGAAGCCGTGTTCGGGCTTGTTGGTGTCCCAGTGCGGGAACTTCTCGCGCGTATAGCCCGTCATCGGGCCCTCCTTGGCGACCACGAGCGTGCCGAGCAGATCACCGATCTCCTTGCCCGACACCGTCGCCGCGCCCGCCGAACCGGGACCGGGCGCGCTCGGATTCACCTTGTCCAGCATCGAATTCGCGAGGGTGACCACCACGGCCAGCGCCGCCGCGGCGGCCAGTGCCAGCAGGGCTCGTCCCAGGGGAGAGCCGCTGATCGAGGACCATTTCATGTCCGTACCACCCACATGCATCGTCGAGAAATGAACCGGCACAACCTAACGGCGGAACCGGGCGTTCTCAGTGATTGTCCGCTATGAGGTTGCGCACAGCACACCGCACGGCGATTGTGCGATCTCCTCAGTCCAGCAGTGCGCCGGAATCGGTGGGAATTCCGGTGTCCAGGAAGCGGATCAGGCGGGTGATCCGGGCGGCGTGGTCGACGCACCGCTGGAATTGACTGCCCAGCAAGGCCATATCGATCGCGGCCGCGGGGCCCAGCGCGGAATCGGCGAGGACGGTACGCAATCGCGCGCACCGCGCGTCCATCGCCGCGGCGTCGCCGTCGTCGTCGGTGTCGATGCGACCGGTGGCCACCGCGGTGGTCGCCCGGCCGACGCAATCGGTCGCCAGCGTGCCCATCGCCACCAGCTCCGCGATCACCGGTGCGGGCGCGACCGGCTCAGGATGGGCCCGATACACATACTGGCCTGCGGTTTCGGTGCGTCGGCCGATGCGCGAGAGCTCACCGGCGACCTGGATCGCGGTCACCACATGACGCAGATCGCGCGCGACCGGCGCCTGCAACGCGAGCAGCGCCATCGTGCGTGACTCGCAGGCCGCGAACATCAGCTGTAACCGCTCGTCGAGTGCGAACACCTCGTAGGTGGCCGTGAGGTCGGCGCCCGCGATCGCCGCGGTGACCCGCTCGGTCGCGTCTCGGGCCACGCGTGACATCTCGGTGAGGTCGCCGGCCAGGGAGACGAGCTCGAGGGTGAACTGGGTCCGCACGCGCTGAATTGTTCCCCATCCGGGCGGCGCGAGTGAATCCATCGCCGAGATCGGACGCCGACGGATCCGGGGTTCCCCGGCGGCAACTGGAAAGATGGTGATCATGATTGCCGCGTTGACGACTAAATGGACAATGTACGTGCCCATCCTCGCCGCGCTCGTGCTCCTGCTCAGCTGGGGCCGTTCCGTACCGGGGTTGATCGTCGCGCTGGTGAGCCTGGCGCTGGTCGGCGCGGTGCTGGCCGCGGTGTATCACGCCGAGATCGTGGCCCACCGGGTCGGCGAACCCTACGGTTCGCTGGTGCTCGCGGTCGCGGTGACCGTGATCGAGGTGGCGCTGATCGTCACGATGATGATCTCCGGTGGCGAAAAGACGGCGTCGCTGGCGCGCGACACCGTGTTCGCCGCGGTGATGATCACCTGCAACGGCATCTTCGGCCTCGTGCTGCTCGTCGGGGCGTTGCGCAGGCGGGTCGCGGTGTTCAACGCCGAGGGCACCGGCGCCGCGCTGGCCACCGTGGCGACCCTGGCCACCCTGAGTCTGGTGCTGCCGACCTTCACCACCAGTGCCAACGGCCCGGAGTTCTCGACCGCGCAGCTGGCCTTCGCCGCGGTCGCCTCGCTCTCGCTCTACGGGCTGTTCGTGATGGTGCAGACGGTGCGCCACCCCGACGACTTCCTGCCGGTGGAGGACGGCGGCGCGGTCGACGACAGCGACACCGTCGTGCACAGCCACGCGCCGTCCAACCGGGCCGCGTTCATCAGTCTCGAGATGCTGGTGTTGGCGCTGGTCTGCGTGGTCGGGCTGGCCAAGGTGGTCTCGCCCGCGCTCGAGTCGGCCATCGCCTCGGCGGGTCTGCCGCCCTCGGCGGTCGGTGTGGTGATCGCGATGCTGGTGCTGCTGCCCGAGACGATCGCCGCGGTGAACTCCGCGCGCCGCAATCAGGTGCAGATCGGGCTGAATCTGGCGCTCGGTTCGGCGATGGCCAGTATCGGTCTGACCATTCCGGTGATCGCGATCGCGACCATCTGGCTCAGCGGTCCGCTGGTGCTGGGCCTCGGCGCCACGCAGATGGTGTTGCTGGCGCTAACCGTCGTGGTCGGCACGCTGACGATCGTTCCCGGCCGCGCCACCCTGCTGCACAGTGGCGTTCACCTGGCGTTGTTCGCGGCTTTTGTGTTCCTCGCCGCAAGTCCGTAGCTGAAGTGTTGCGGATCACATCGGTCGGATAGCTGTCATGGAAACAGTTTTTTAGAGACGAGGGTCACCCACCGAAAATTTTGTTGTGACGCAGAGTACCGGTTAGCTTGCTGGAGTTGGCACCGACGCCGAAGCCAGAGAGTGCGGTATGAGAATCACAAACTCCGCGCTTCGCGAGTGGGCCGGAGGCATTCTCGGATGACCACCGGACTGCGCCCCGCGAAGCAGGATTCCGCTACCCAGATCGTCCGCAAGAACTTCACCGATACCGTGGTGTCATCGCTGCGGACCTTCGGGCGTGCGGTCGATCTCGCCCAGCAATCGGTCGGCGGTTCGGTCTCCGACATCGCCCGCAGGCAGTTCCAGTGGCGTGAGACCCTCGTGCAGGCCTGGCGGCTGATCACGGTCACCGCCATCCCCGCGATCCTGATGGCCATCCCGTTCGGGGTGATCGTCTCGGTCCAGGTCGGCAACCTGATCCACAGTCTCGGCGCCGACTCCATGCTCGGCGCCACCGGCGGGCTCGGCGTGATCAAACAGGGCGCCCCGATCGCCACCGGCTTCCTGCTCGGTGGCGCGGGCGCGGCGGCCATCGCGGCCGACCTCGGCGCGCGCACCATCCGCGAGGAGATCGACGCGCTCAACACCATGGGTATCAACCCGGTGCACCGCCTGGTCATCCCGCGCATGGCCGCGATGCTGATCGTGGCCCCGATGCTCAATGTGCTGATCATCTTCGTCGGCGTGCTGGCCGGATACGCGGTCGCCGTCGGCGGTCAGGGCGTGACGCCGGGCAGCTACTGGTCGACCTTCGGGTCGTTCGCGACCACCGGTGACGTGTGGGTCTCGCTGCTCAAGGCGTTGATCTTCGGCTTCCTGGTCGTGATCATCTCCTGCCAGCGCGGCCTCGAGGCCAAGGGCGGACCGCGCGGGGTCGCCGACGCGGTGAACGCGGCCGTGGTGCTCTCGGTGGTCTCGATCGCGATCGTGAACCTACTGGCCAGCCAGATCAGCGCCATGTTCCTGCCGACGAAGTTGGCGTGATGGCTGCCTCCTCCTACATTCCCGCCCACTGGCTGCGCAAGCCCGCCCGCGCGGGCAAACGGATCATCTCCGCCGGTGAATCGCTCGGCTTCGTCGCGGTGTTCGTCTGGCAGGTGCTGTCGTCGGTCCCGCTGACGCTGCGCCGCTACCGGGACGAGACGCTGCGCGCGGTCACCGATATGACCTGGGGTCGCGGATCGATCATCGTCGGCGGCGGCACCGTCCCGATGATGATCGTGCTCGGCCTGGTGATGGGCGCCTCGGTGGGCGTGGAATCGTTCGCCTCCCTCGACATGCTCGGCATGGGCCCGGTCACCGGCGTGATCTCGGCCTACGCGACCACCCGCGAGCTGGCCCCGATCGCGGCGGCCATCGGCTTCGCCGCCCAGGCGGGCTGCCGGATCACCGCCGAGATCGGCTCGATGCGCATCTCCGAGGAGATCGACGCCATCGAGGCGCTGGGCCTTCGCTCGGTGCCGTTCGTCGTCACCACCCGCGTGATCGCCGGTGCCATCGCCATCGTGCCGACCTTCCTGATCGCGCTGATCCTGGCCTACGGCGCCTGCCGCGGCCTGCTCACGATGGTCTACGGGCAGTCGGCCGGGGTCTATGACCACTACTTCTTCCAGTTCATCTCCGGCTTCGACATGATCGCGGCGGTGATCAAGGTCGCCGTGTTCGGCACGGTGGTGATCCTGGTGCACGCCTACTTCGGGTTCTTCGCCACCGGCGGACCCGAGGGCGTCGGCATCGCCTCGGGCCGCGCGGTGCGCGCGAGCTCGGTGGCCATCATCGCCATCGACATGGTGCTCTCGATCATGCTCTGGGGCTTCAACTCGGCGATCAGTTTTACGGGGTGAGCTAGTGCCTAACTACGGAATGCCCGGCGTCGCGGCCGATCGGCGCACCGCGCGCCGCACCGGCGCGATCATCCTCGGCCTGATCACGGTCGTGCTGGTCGCGAGCCTGGCCTACAGCAACCTGCGCACCGAGGACGGCCTGCGCATCGCCCTGCGCACCGAACACCTCGGTGACGGGATCAGCGCGGGCAGCCAGGTCCGCATCGACGGCGTGACCGTCGGCGAGGTCGCCGAGGTGACCCCCGGCGACCGCGGCACCCAGCAGATCTCGCTGCTGCTCGACGCCGCCCGGCTGGTCGGCATCGACGACAGCCTCGCCGTCGACTACGCCCCCACCAACCTGTTCGGCATCGCCGAGATCGAACTGCGCCGCGGCACCGGCGGTTCCCCGCTGCGCGAGGGCGCGGTGCTCGACCTCACCGGCGCCAACGGCGACCGTGTCTACGACGCCACCATGAGCGCGATCCTGCGCAGCCTCTCGCAGGTCGGCATGACCGTGACCAGCCCGCAGATGGCGACGGTCATCTCCCAGCTGGCCGCCGACTTCAAGGCCTTCACCCCGCTGGTGCAGGCCCTGATCACCGTCGCCGAGACCATCGCCGACAACCAGGACGTGCTGCCCTCGGAGCTGTTCGGCAAGCTCGGTCCCGCCTTCGACGGCGGCGGCCAGTTCGCCGGCGCCACCATGCAGGTGATCGACCAGCTCAGCGAGATCCGGGTGACCCAGGTCGACAAGGACCGCTACGACATCGGCGTCGGCGTCATCGGCGGGTCCATCCTGCCCGCGCTGACCACCACGCTGAGCACCGCGGGCGGCCACCTGGCCGAGACCACCGACATGCTCGCGCCCATGCTGCTCGCGCTGGCGCAGATGTCGCCGAATCCGCGCGCGACCAGCGCCGACCTCACGGCCCTGCTACAGAACCTGCGCGGCGCCATGCCAGACGGCCCGAACGGTCCCGTTCTCAATCTCGACGTGGAACTGCGCGGAGTCCCCGGCCTCGCGGTGCCGTTGTTCGGAAAGGCCGGTGCCTGATGAAGATTCGCGGAACCGCACTGCGCCTCGGCGCGTTCACGCTGGTCATGGTCGCGGTGCTGGGCATGGTGTTCACCCTGATCGAACGCCCGGTCGCCGGTGACACCAACTCCCACGACGCCATGTTCACCGACGCCAACGGCCTCAAGGTCGGCAACGACGTGCGCATGTTCGGTGTGCAGGTGGGCAAGATCGAGAAGATCAGCCTCGACGGCGACAAGGCCAAGGTCGCGATCACCGTCAAGACCGACACCCCGATCTACGACAACTCCCGCCTGGCCATCCGCTACCAGAACCTCACCGGCCAGCGCTACATCGACCTGCAGCAGGCGCCCAACCCCGGCACCCGCATCCCCGCGGGCGCCCGGATCGGCGCGAACATGACCGTGCCGTCCTTCGACGTGACCAGCCTGTTCAGCGGCCTCAAGCCGGTGCTGGCCACGCTCTCGCCGGAGGCGATCAACCAGTTCACCGCGAGCATGCTGGCCGTCATCGAGGGCGACGGCACGGGCCTTGGTCCCGCGCTGACCGCGATCGACCAGCTCGCCGACTACGCCGACGACCGCCAGCAGGTGATCAGCACCCTGATCCGCAACCTGTCCGACCTGGCCGATCGCCACGGCGGCCAGGTCGGTCACCTGCTGCCGCTGCTGGCCCGGCTCACCGACATCTTCGAGGCGATGCAGCGCAATATCGGCGGCGTCGCCCAGTTCGCGATGACCGCGCCCTCGGTGCTGGCCCCGGTGGACCGGCTGCTGGCCTCGCTCGGCCTGGTCGAAGGCGGCGGCGCCGACGTGGACGCGATGATCCGCGGCCTGTTCCCGAATCCGCAGGAGGCCGTGGCCGTGTTCGGGCGCCTGCCCGGCCTGCTCGCCACGGTCGACGCCTCGCTCTCGCGCGATTTCGCCGACTTCACGCCGCACTGCAGCAACGGCGCCGCCGAGGTACCCGCGCCGCTGCAGGTGCTGATCGCCGGACAGAAGGTCACCGTATGCAACTCCTGACGCTGCCGAAGTTCGCCGGTGATCGCCCGATCCTCGACGAGGCGGGCAAACGCGCGCGCGAACTGCGCATGGGCATCATCGGCCTGAGCCTGGTAGTGCTGTTCATCGTCGCCGCGGGCGTGGTCTACGTGGTGCCGCTGGGCAAGCACACCTACACCGCCGAACTCAGTGAGGCGCAGTCGGTGCGCGAGGGCGACGACGTGCGCCTGGCCGGGATCTCGGTCGGCAGCGTCACCTCGCTGGAACTGCGGCCCGACAAGGTGCTCATGCGTTTCACCGTGGACAACGAGGTGTTCGTCGGCGACAAGACCTCCCTCGATGTCCGCATGCTCACCGTGGTCGGCGGTCACTACGTGGCCCTCTACCCGGCCGGCACCGTCCCGCTGGGCGACACCGCGATCCCGTCGGATCGAATTCGCCTGCCCTACAGCCTGATCGAGACCTTCCAGGACGCGACCGCCCCGCTGGCCGCGGTCGACGGCGACACCGTGCGCAACAACCTGGCCGCCGCGAACTCCGCGATCGAGACCTCTCCGGACGCCCTGCGCGGCACCTTGGACACGGTCGGCCGGTATGTCGACATGCTCGAGCGCCAGCGCGGCCAGGTGTCGAAGTCGATCGCGATCCTCGACGAGTACATCTCCATGTACGACGGCGCCAAGTCCGATCTGGGCAGGCTGATGGACAACGTCAACATGCTCGAGGACCTGCTGCTGAACAAGAAGGCCGAACTGGCCGAAGCGATCCGGCTGCTCGTCTCGGTGGTGAACCGCCTGGCCGGTCTCGCGCCGAGCTGGGAGTCCTCGCTGAAACCGCAGGTGCAGGCCCTGGCCGACGCCCTGCCGCGCCTGCGCGAGCTCAGCGGCCAACTCGAACCGGTCATCGGCACCGTCGGTGAACTGCAGACCAAGCTCTCGCAGCTGGCGACCCCCGAAGCCGGGGTCGTGGTCGACCAGTCCAGCGCGCGGGTGTGCGTACCGCTGCCAGGGAAGGCGTGCTGATGCTGAAACGACTGCTCGGATCGCAGGCGTTCATGTCGATCGCCGGTGTCGCGGTGCTCGCGGCCCTGGTGACCGGCGGCTACTTCATCGCGTTCGACCCGATGAAGAAGACCGAATCCTATTGCGCGCTCATGCCCGACGCGATCGGCCTCTACCCCGGCAACCACGTCACCATGCGCGGCATCGACGTCGGCGAGGTGACCGCGGTGCGCAACGAGGGCAACAAGGTGCGCGTCGAGTTCTCCGTCGACGCCGAATTCCCGATCTACGCCAACGCTTCCGCCACCACGGTCGCGTATTCGGTTGCCGCGGACCGTAACTTGGCGGTGCTCACCACCGGTGAGACCGCCGCGCCGCTCGCGGGCAACTGCATCACCAAGACGCTGACCCCCAAGAGCATCACCGAAACGCTCACGGCGCTGGCGAGCCTGTCCGACGAACTGTCCGGCACCACCGCGGGCGAGCCCGGCGCGCTCGCACAGGGCCTGTCCTCGCTGGACCGGGCGACCGCGGGTACGGGCCCCACCGTGAACGAACTCATTACCAAGCTCGGCGCGGCGATGACCAAGCCCGACGCCGATATCGGCCATCTCGCCGGGCTTTTCGACGCGTTCGCCTCGGTGTCGAACCGGGTCGCCGCCCACTGGGGTGACCTGCAGACGATGCTGGTCCGCCTGGCGCCGCTGCTCAACCAGGCCTCCGACGACCTGCTCGGCCCGGCCGTCACGCTGTTCGACGGCCTCGGCGAGCTGCTGCCGATGCTCAACGACATCGCGCTGATCCTGGGCGACCCGCTCATCGGCGCCCTCGACGACACCGTTCCGCTGGTGAAGTTGTTGCGCGCCAACGTCGGTGCGCTCAGCGAGATCGTGGCGAAGATGCCCGCGCTGGCCTCGGCCTTGCGCAGCGCCACCGATCCCGCGGGCGGTACCGCGGTCACCTACGCGCCGCCCAGGGTCGCGCTGCCCGTCGGCGAGGCCGATCAGGTGTGCGCCGCGGTGAACGCGCTGATCCCGGGGCAGTGCCCCGATCCGGCGCAGGGACTGGCCGATGTGAATCTCGTGCAGGTCGTGCTGGGAATGGCAGGGACTCGATGAAGACACCGAAGATGGTGCGCCGCAGCGTGATCGCGCTGCTGGCCGCGACCGCGCTCGCGGTGAGCGGCTGTGGTTTCGACCCCGCCGAGGTGCCCGTGCCCGGCTCGACGGTCGGCGGCTCCTCCTACCGGGTGCAGATCGAGTTCAGCAGCGCGCTGAACCTGCCCGCCAAGTCGAAGGTGATCGCCAACGGCGCCGAGATCGGCATCGTCGACGGCGTGCGGGTGGTCCAGCCCGCCGACGCGCCCGCCGGTCGCGGCGGCTACGTCATCGTCGAGGCCGACATCCTCGACACCGTGGCGCTGCCCCGCGAATCCATCGCCGAGCTGCGCCAGGACACCATCCTCGGCGACATCCACCTCTCGCTCACCACCCCCAAGGACGGCTTCGACGACCTGCTGCGCGACGGCGACACCATCGGCATCGCGCAGACGAAACCGCCGGTGCAGCTGGAAGACACGATGGCCACGATGGCCCTGTTCGTGCAGGGCGGGGCGATCGGCCAGTTGCAGGAGATGCTCGGTCGGATCAACTCGGTGAT
The DNA here is from genome assembly GCF_042658545.1 of Nocardia lasii. NCBI lineage: Bacteria > Bacillati > Actinomycetota > Actinomycetes > Mycobacteriales > Nocardiaceae > Nocardia > Nocardia lasii. Next base: position 10,065 of record NZ_JBHSQN010000016.1, on the reverse strand, counting down.
GCCGCAGGATCCGCGGGAGACCGCGCGCATCGCCGCCGTCATGGGCGCCGACGCCGCCGATCTGGCCGCGAATCTGGACCAGGTCGACCTGCTCGTCTACGGCCTGGCCACCAACGCCGAGGTCATGCACAACATCGAGGCCGAACTGAGCAATATCCTCACCCCGGCGGCCGTGGCCGCGCTGACCGGGACCGAGGACTCGATCGCCAAGACCATGACGATCTTCGACGCGCTGGGCCCGGTCGGTTCCTCGCTCACCTGGTTGGCCCCGATCGCGAACTCCGGTGACGCGGCCGCGATGGCGTTGCTGCCGTTGGCCACCGGCGGTTCGGCCGATCTGCGCTCGGCGACCAACATGGCGCTGCTCACCGCGCTGTTGCGCGACAAGATCATTCCCTTCGTCGAGAAGGGTCCGAAGGTGAACGTCACCGGGGTCGAGGTATCCGAACAAGACCAGGTGGCGCAGATCGTCACCGCGCTGCGGATGATCGGAATGGTGCGATGAAGATCGGTGCCCTGGCATCCCTTGGCGGTATCGCCGCCATCACCGTGCTCGGCGCGAGCTACCTGACCTTCGGGGTGGTGCGCGTCGATCCGTTCGCCGATTTCACCGCCGCCTCGCTCGAGATCTCCAATTCCGGTGGTCTCAGCGTCGGTTCGCCGATTCTGTTGACCGGCATCGAGATCGGTGAGGTCACCGGCATCGACACCTCCGCCGGTGGGCGCGTGCAGGTCGACTTCCGGTTCGGCGCCGACCACAAGGTGCCGATGAGCAGCGTCGTCACCATCGAGCACCTGTCCTCGCTGGGTGAGCCGTACGTGCAGTTCGTGCCTGCCAGTGCCGAGGGGCCGTTCCTGGCCGACGGGCAGCGCCTGACCGGGGAGAACGTGCGCACCCCGATGTCGATCCCGGAGGTCGCGCGGCTGGTCACCAAGACCGTCGAGCAGCTCGATCCCGCGGTGGTCGGCTCGCTGGTCGACACCCTCGGCACGGCGATGGTCGGCACCGAGAACGTGGTTCCCGAGCTGGCCAGGGCCGGTGACCTGTTGGCGGCGGCGCTGATGAGCCGCGCGCCCGCGATCGGCGAGCTGCAGAACAACTTCGAGTACGTCTCCGGCGACATCGCCTGGGCCGGTCCGGCCACCTCGGCGGCGGCGCCCGCGTTCGTGCGGCTGAGTCAGGTGATCGACCAGTTCGTCGAGTCCGTCGGTCGCGCCACCGAGGGCGACATGGGGCAGTACGTGCGTGACGGCGGTTTGGTGCCGTTGCTCGAACAGCTCACCGCGAAGCTGGAGGAGATCGGTCCCGAGCTCGCGGCCCTGCTGCCCGGACTGCGTCCGCTCACCGAATCGGTCACCGCCGCGGCCCCGCAGCTGGACCTGAGCACCCTGATCGCGCAGGCGTTGCACGAGACCGACGCCGACGCCGTGAAGGTACGGGTCGCGATCAAGTAAATATCTGGCAACCATCGTATGTAGGTGTTCGCCCTGGCCAGTGATACCTCGGCCGAGCGGGTCGGCTTCCCAGCAACCGTGCGGTAGCGTGCTGATCGGGACAGACCTGATCCGCGGCGAAGGCGGTGCGATGGTGGACAACGGCGATGCTCCCTCGGCACGGACCGGCGGTACTCGCAAGATCACGCTCGCGGCCGTCCTGGCGGCCGTGCTCGCGCTGGTGGTCGCGCTCGGCCTGGTGCTGCGCACCGACTCGGGCACCGACAGCGCCTCGGTGACGCCCGTCGGCTCCGGCGCCGACGAGGCTCCCGTCGCCGGGTCCGACCAGGCGGTCGCCGACGATCCCCGCGAATTCGCGCCGCCGTGGCCCGCGCGTCGGGTCGGCGGCAACTGCTCGGCCGGCGGCATCGTCGCGCACTGGCGGGTGGACGAGGGCGCGTGGCAGTGCACCGCAACCACCCCCGAATCCGAGCCGCCGACCACCGCGCCCGCCCCGCCTCCGCCGCCCGCCCATGAACCGGCCCCGGCTCCCGAGGCGGCCCCGCCGGTGGCAGAGGCACCGCCGCCGCCCCCGGCCTACGAACCGCCG
>NZ_JBHSQN010000016.1:0-8009 GCF_042658545.1 Nocardia lasii | reverse complement strand
CGCGCCCCCGCCGCCGCCGGTCTACGAACCGCCGGCCTATCAGCCCCCGGTCTACGAACCCCCGCCGCCGCCCGCGCCCCCGCCGCCGCCGGTCTACGAACCCGCGCCGGCTCCCGCACCGCCCCCACCGCCGCCGCCCGCGATCCAGCTCCCGTTCCCGATTCCGCCGATCCTGCTGCCCCCGGCCGCGGCCGTGCGTCCCTGACCGGCGGGTCGGTCCGCGCGCCGCACCGATGTCGGTGAGACTGGTCAGCTATGGACCAGTTGGTGCTCACGTTCGTGATTCTGCTGGCGGCCGTGCTCGCCGAACCGCTGGGCGAGCGCATCGGTCTGGCGCCGTCGATCCTGATGACCCTGTTCGGGTGCGTGCTCGCCCTGATCCCGGCCGTGCCGAGCCTGAACATTCCGCCGGATCTGATCCTGCCGCTGGTCCTGCCGCCCCTGCTCTACGCCGCCGCCCGCCGCACCTCGTGGCGGCAGTTCGCGGAGAACTGGCAGATCATCGCGTTGCGGGCGGTGGGGTTGGTGATCGTCACCGCGATCGCCGTCGCCGCGGTGTTCCACGCCTGGAACCCGGCCACCGCCGTCGCCGCGGCCGTGGTGCTCGGCGCGCTGGTGGCCCCGCCGGACCCGGTCGCGGCCACCTCGATGGCGGGCAAGCTCGGCCTGCCGCGGCGACTGATCGTGACCCTGGGCGGGGAGGGCCTGTTCAACGATGTCACCGCGATCGTCATCTACACCGTCGGCATCCAGGTCGTGGTCACCGGTTTGTTCTCGCCCTGGCACGCGCTCGGTGACTTCGCGCTCGCGGCCGTGGTCGGCCTCGTGGTCGGCCTGGTCCTGGGCTGGCTCGGCAGCACCCTCACCAAACATCTCGACACCGCGACCACCCAGGTCGCGCTGAGTCTGCTGCTGCCCTTCGCCGCCTACGGCATCGCCGAGCACTGGGACGGTTCGGCGGTGCTGGCCGTGCTGGTGTGCGCGCTGTATCTCACCGACGCCGTCACCGAGATCGGCGACCGGGACTACCGGCTGGTGGCCGATTCGTTCTGGGACATCACCGAAATGCTCATCACCGGTTTCGCGTTCGCCCTGATCGGGCTCGAGCTGCGGGTGGTCATCGAGACCACCGGCAAGAACTGGACCGCGCTGGCCGGGGTCACTGTCGCGGTGATCGCGGTCGTGGTCGGTTTGCGGCTGGTGTGGTTGATGGCGACCTGGGCCGTGAGCAGCAAACTGCCCAACACCGACGCGCCCTTCACCTGGCAGGAGGTGATCGTGACCTGGTGGGCGGGGATGCGCGGCGTCGCGACCGTCGCCCTGGCCCTGGCCATCCCGTTCACCATCGACACCGGCGCCGATTTCCCGGCCCGCTCGGAGATCCTGTTCGTCGCCTTCGCGGTGGTGCTGTTCACCCTGCTCGTCCAGGGCCCGACCCTGCCGCTGGTGGTGCGCCTCACCGGTGTGCGCGCCGATACGCAGAAGGAGCGCGCGCTCGAACAGCAGCTGTGGAACCGGGTGGTGAAAGCCGAACTCTCCGAACTGAAGTCGATCGCGGCCCGCGACAACCTGCCCGAGGACGTCTACGAGGAGATCAAGGCCACCCTGCGCCGCCTGTCCGCCAAGGCCGACCCCGAGGCGGCCAACGCCGACGTCAAAGCCACCCTCGACAAGGAACGCAAGCTCGTCGCTCAGATGCGCGCCGTCCGCGCCGCTGTCACCGAGGCGGGCCGCCGCGAAGCCCAGGCCGCCCGCCGCGAACCCGGCATGCCCCCCGACGTGGTCGACCGCGTCACCCGCCGCCTCGACCTTGGCCCCATGCACTGACGCCCACTCACCACATCGACCAGCGAGAACTGGCCGACTGCTGAACCGAGGCCCTGACAACTCTCGCCGAGCACCTGAAAGGCCCTGCGGCGGGCTGTGGCCTCCGAACCCCGGCGAGTCGCCGAAGGCGCTGATTCCGTTGCGATCGCCCGCGCCCCCGCCGACCACCGGATCGCCCGAGTTCCAGGGTCTCAGCGGTGGCCCCGCGAGCGGCCACGACCTATCCGCTCACTCCGTTCACGAGGGCGCCGATCCCGTAGGTGATCGCCATCGCCAGCGCGCCGCCGATCACCACCCGCAGCACCGCGCGTCCGCGCCGACTGCCGCCGAGGCGCGCGCTCACCGAGCCGGTGACGGCCAGGGCGACCAGCACCGCGATGAACGTCACCGGCACCCGCCACGATGTCGGCGGCAACACGATCGCCAGCAGGGGCAGCAGCGCGCCGCAGGTGAACGCGATCGCCGAGGACAGCGCCGCGGCCCACGGGTTGGTGAGCGCGCGCGGATCGATTCCGAGTTCGGCTTCGGCGTGCGCGGTGAACGCGTCGTGGGCGGTCAGTTCGGCGGCGACCGTGCGCGCGGTGGCCGGACTGAGTCCCTTGCGCTCGTAGATCCCGGCCAACTCGGCCAGTTCGGTGTCGGGCTCCTCGGCCAGCTCGCGACGCTCCTCAGCCAGCAACGCCTTCTCCGAATCCCGCTGCGTACTCACCGAAACGTACTCACCGACCGCCATCGACGCCGCCCCCGCCACCAGCGCCGCCACCCCCGCCACCAGAATCGTCCGCACCTCACCCGTGGTAGCGGCGACCCCGACGACCAGCCCCGCCGTGGAAACGATCCCGTCATTGGCACCGAGCACCCCGGCACGCAACCAGTTCAGCCGAGTCGCAATCCCCTCGGTATGGGGTTCACGGGGATGAGTCGTCGACACTGAATCCGGCACCCACCCAATCTAATTCGTCCCACCGACACCTCAGCTCGGCTGTGCCACCGAGGAATCCGGCAGCGCCGAAACCCCCGCCCGTACCGTGTCCGCCAACCGCACCGCGAGCGTGATCAGGGTCAGCGTCGGGTTGACGTGCCCGTTCGTCGGAAACACCGAACTCCCCGCGATGTAGAGGTTGTCCACCCCGTGCACCCGGCAGTGCTGATCGACCACCCCGTGCCGAGGATCGGCCGACATCCGGGTGGTGCCGCTGGGGTGGGCCCAGTCGGTGAGCGGCAGCCGGTCGGTGCTGTGCGGCGCCGCGGCGGGCACCACCCGTGGCGCGGGCAATCCGAGTCGGGCGAATTCGTCGACCAGCAGTGCCGTGGCGCGCCGCACCGTCCGATCCTCCTGCTCGCCGACTCGCCAATCCACTTGTGGGAGCGGCATTCCCACCGGGTCGGTGCGGTCGGACAGTCGTACCCGGCTCTCGGCGTTCGGTGTCTGCTCCACCATCGCGCGCACCTCCACCCCGGCCAGCCGGTGCGGGATCCCCACCCCGTCGATGAGCCTGCGCCGCGCCCCGCTGAGCAGTAATCCCGTGTCGGCGGCCATGATTCGCAGATCCCGCCAGCGCGCCCGTCCGCGCAGCAGCCGCTTCACCGAGTCCCACGGATCGTCCGCGCTGGGCACCTCCTGCAACCACAGCGCGCAGTTCACCAGCGATTCGCGCCGTTGCAGCGCGCTCGACAGCGCGATCCCGTGCAGAAAGGTGTGTTTGCCCCGCGGCCCCTTCACCACGTATTTCCCGAACCGGTCCAGCGCCGCCCCGGCCACCGAGGGCGGCAGCGTCGCGACCACCCCGCACCGGTGGTCCATCAGGTACCGCCCGACCTGGTCGTAGCGGTTACCGATCCCGCCCGTGACCGCGCGTCGCGAGGCCAACAGCAGCCGTGGTGTGTCGATCCCGCCCGCGGCCAGCACGAACAGTCGCGCGTGCACGGTCCGCACCCGCCCGCCCGCGCCGGTCACCTCGACCGAGTTCACGTGCGCGCCGGTGGCGTCGGTATCGATGTGGGTGACCGTGGCGTTCACCAGCACCCGCGCGGTCGGTGCCACGATGTCGCGCACGTGCGCGCCCCACCGTTTGCAGTCGAACCGGTTGCCCGGATCGCGACTGATCTGCCAGAAGTAGGGGTGGAACGCGGCGGGGTCGAGGGCGTCCTCCGGTGCCGTCCGGCCCGACAGCGGCCAGAACTCCTCGGCGGTGTAGCCGCCCGGGTGCCCGAGCCCGGCGTGCGCGGCGGCCCGATCGGCGAACGGCGCGAGCGTGTTCGCCTCGATCGGCCAGCCGGACTCGCGCACCCACGGCCGAGGGGCGAAGTCCAGATCGTCGAGCACCCCGCAGCGTCCGGCCCAGGTGTGCGAGCTACCGCCGAGCACCCTGTTGCCCGAGATCCGATGCTGTTCGGTGCGCGGTTCGCCGACATTGTCGATCGCGGCGAAGGCCCTTTCGTCCCAGGCGATCTCGGCCCCACCGCTTTCCAGCACCAGCACCCGCAACCCGGCCGCGGCCAACTCGGTCGCCACGGTCAGTCCCGCGGGCCCCGACCCGATGACACACACCTGGGCGCGCAATGCGTCGTCGCCGACGGTGCGCAGATCTTCCACGAGCATCGACGCCTCCTACCAGCGCGGATCCCTGGGCCGCGCTGGCAATCACTGTAGGAGCCGACGCACCATATGTCAGTCCATCTCACAATGCTGGTTCACGAAAGCCCTGATATATCCAGCGGATTGGCGGACATACATCCACGACCAGAACTTGAACCCGGAGTCCGAGGGGCTGGCGACCATGGTGATCTCGCCGTCGTAGCACTTCTCCACGATGTAGCGGGCCCGCGACACGTGCGGGGTGAAGGTGACCACGATGATGTGGCGCCAGCCGTAGATCTCGGCGCGCCGGACGATTTCGCGGGCCTCACCGTCGGTGGTCCACGGGTCGGGCACGAAGCAGGAGACCCGGAAGGCGAACCGCCCGCCGCAGTACTTGTTCATCATGGGGTCGTCGGGTCCGGTGGATTGCGAGATCAGCACCTCGGGGGCGTAGCCCTGTTCGGCGAGTTCGATACCGACGTCGAAGCGTTCGTAGGGGGTGCCGCCCAGCACCACGATCACATCGGCGGGCCGCAACGGGTCGACCTGGGGGTGCACGAATACCGGAAGCCCGGCGATAGCGGCAGCGAGCACGATGACCAGTGCGCCGACGAGCAACCATCCCGCACGCCGAAAAAACGACACGGCTCCGACGATACCGAAATCCGGTCTCGTGCCCAGGAGTGTGGCCGGGCACACTGGAGCCCATGACCGACACCGCCGTTGCCCCCGAACACCTCGACGTCGTCATCGTCGGCGCCGGACTGTCCGGTATCGGGGCCGCTTACCGGCTGCAGACCGAGCACCCGCACCGCAGCTACGCCGTTCTGGAGGCCCGCGCCGACCTCGGCGGCACCTGGGATCTGTTCCGCTATCCCGGGGTGCGCTCCGACTCGGACATGTTCACCCTCGGCTACCCGTTCAAGCCGTGGCGCGCGGCCCGTTCCATCGCCGACGGCGCCGCGATCCTGGACTACATCCGCGAGACCGCGCGCGAGAACGGCATCGACCGGCGCATCCGGTTCGGGTCCCGGGTAATCGGCGCGGACTGGTCCTCGGCGCGGGCCCGCTGGCAGCTCACCATTGCCCACGAGGGCCCCGACGGCCCCGAGCTGAGCACCCTGACCTGCGATTTCCTCTACTCGTGCGCGGGCTACTACGACTACCAGCAGCCGCACGATCCCGAGCTCCGCGGCCGCGACGACTTCGCGGGCACCCTGGTGCACCCGCAGTTCTGGCCCGCCGACCTCGACACCCGCGACAAGCGGATCGTGGTGATCGGCAGCGGCGCCACCGCGGTGACCCTGGTCCCCAACCTCGCCGCCGACGCCGCCCGGGTCACCATGTTGCAGCGCAGTCCCACCTGGATCAGCCCGGTCCCCGGCCGCGACAAGCAGGCCGACCGGATCCGCCGCCTGCTGCCCGCCGGGCTGGCCCATCGCCTGATCAGGACCAAGAACATCCTGTTCAACATCGGTTTCTATCAGTTCTGCCGCCGTCGCCCCGCCGCCGCGCGCAAGCTGCTCACCGACCTCAACACCCGCATCCTCCACGACGACAAGTTCGTCGCCGAGCACTTCACCCCCGACTACGACCCGTGGGATCAGCGCCTGTGCGCGGCCCCCGACGCCGATTTCTTCCGGGCGATCAAGAAGGGCAAGGCCACCGTGGTCACCGACCACATCGACGCGCTCGTTCCCGACGGTGTGCGCCTGGTCTCGGGCGAGGTCCTGCCCGCCGACATCGTGGTCACCGCCACCGGCCTGCGGCTGCTGCCCTTCGGCGGCATCGCGCCCTCGGTCGACGGGACCCCGGTTCCGCTGGCCGACCAGTTCGTCTGGCAGGGCGCCATGCTCACCGGCCTGCCCAACTTCGCCATCTGCGTCGGCTACACCAATGCCTCCTGGACCCTGCGCGCCGACCTCACCTCCCGCCTGGTCTGCAAGGTTCTGGCCCACCTCGACCGCACCGGCGCCGCCGCGGTCGTCCCCGAGCCCGACGGCACCCTCACACGTCGCCCCCTGCTCGACCTGAACTCCGGTTACGTGCTGCGCTCGATCGCCACCTTCCCCCGCCAAGGTGATCGCCACCCGTGGCGGGTGCGCCAGAACTACCTGCTCGACGCGCTGATCACCCTGCGTACCGACCTCGGCAAGACGCTGCGCGCGGTGCAGCGGCGTCCGGTGGGGGAGTTCACCCGCAACGGGTGAGGCGCCGGGCCGCGCCCGTTCCTAGCGTTGGCGTGTGCCGTGGTGGCACATGGCGTTGACCTGACGGGAAGGCCCAGCGATGACGAATCAGAATCAGCACCCGGTGCGCGACGGGATCGCGGCAGGAACCTCCATCGGCGCTGGAATCCTGCTGGCGGTGGTCGGTGTCCTGCAGATCTTCGAGGGGATCTCGGCGGTCGCCAACGACGATCTGATCGTCGTCGGCCCGGAGTACACCTACCAGTTCGACCTCACCAGCTGGGGCTGGTGGCACATCATCCTCGGCGCGATCGCGGTGATCGTCGCGATCGGCCTGTTGGCCGGCCAGACCTGGGGAAGGGTCGCGGCCATGGTGATCGCGGCGCTGTCGATCATCGCCAACTTCCTGTGGCTGCCCTACTACCCGTGGTGGTCGATCCTGATCATCGTCATCGACATCGTGGTGATCTGGGCCGTCGCGACCTGGCACCCGCACCGCAGCTGAGCTCCGCTCACGACGACGCCGCCCCCGTTCCCGAGGGCGGCGTCGTCGTTGTCGCGCTCAGTACTCGAGCGCGGGCTGTCCCGCCTCGGCGTCGCCGAGGGTGTGGATCAGATGCAGTGACAGCCGTTCGCCCAGTACCGCCAGCTCCGCCTTCTGCGGTTCGTCGAGTCCGTCGAGCACGAGCTCACGGACGGCGCCGAGATAGTCCGGCGTGGCCTCGGCGAGCTTGGCCTGGCCGCTGGTGGTGAGCACCGCGTCGATCCCGCGCCCGCACGCCGAGGCCTCCCGCCGCGCCCATCCCACCCGCTCGAGCTTCGAAATCACATGGGACAGACGCGAAATGGACCCGTGCCCGCGCGCGGCGAGCATGCTCAACCGCATCCGACGCTGCGGGGCGTCGCGCAGGAGGGCCAGTACCCGGTACTCGAAGTGGGTGACGCCGAACTCCCGCTGCATCCGTGAATCGAGTGCGCTGGGTACGCGCATCGACAGGGTGAGGACCGCGCTCCAGGCGCGACGCTCGACCGAGTCGAGATCCTCCGCCATCCCGACCTACCTTCCACCCCGACGGTAGCTATGAAATTGCTGAATGTCGGCAGAACTGTATATCCGCGGGTGGTCGATGTCCATGCTCGGCACCCCATGTGTCCCGGTAGATGTCATCGTCGCGGTGCGCACGGGCTTGGACGATCGATCAGTTGCCGACCGATCGCCGGTCGATTCCGGCTCCCGTCGGCGCTGCTCGAACACCGGCGCGCCGGCCGCCGATGCCGTAAGCTCACCCCCGTGACCTGGTGAAACGCCGGATTTACCAGGCGATTTGACTTCGCGTTCTCCGGCACGTAACTTTATTCAAGTCAGAGCGACACGGACACCGACTCAGCCGCCCAGCGGTTCGAGACACGAG
>NZ_JBHSQN010000015.1:594341-641608 GCF_042658545.1 Nocardia lasii | reverse complement strand
GTGCGACGAAGGAGTACCCGGAGGGAGGGAAGAGGCGGAGTTAAGCGCCGAGAACAGCGGCGCCAGCCGCCAATATTACGGCAGGGGCATGATGCGGACGACCGTCGTGGTCACCCCACCGACCACGAACCACAACCGCAGCACCATCTGCCCCGTCCGATCACCCGGTTCGTGCCGGGCCCGCACCGTGATGTGTTCGCGGGCCAGCACCGGCGCCACGTACTCGATCACCGCGCGGTGCGGTCCGGCGACCAGTTTCGGGTAGTCGACCAGGAACTGTTCGACCGCCTGCCAGTAGCAGGCGCTGTTGACGTGGTTGTACTGGTCGATGTCGGTCGCGCGCACCGGGAAGGGCAGGTCGGTGTCGGATTCGCGGGGGGCCGGGTCGGTGAGGTAGGGGCGCCAGCGTAGGCGGTGTTCGTCGGTGGAGCGGGCCAGGTAGGCCAGGCCGTCGTCGCTGATCCGGGCGGGCAGGTTGCTCGACTCGCTGAGGTTGATCCAGAAGCCCTCGGTCTCGATGAGGCCGCCGCGTTCGCTGGTGATGCGGGTGCGCATGTTGGTCCAGCGGGTCGACATCGCCGAGCACCAGCGTTCCAGGTGCACGTGGTCGGGCCACACGATCGGGCGGATCACGTCGATGACGGTGCGGCGCACGATCCAGGTGGGGTCGGTCAGGTGCAGGGCGGTCTGGTTGAGTTCGTCCCAGGCGATGTCGGACAGGTATCGCGAGACCGCGTCGAGGCGCAGCCGTTGATAAGGATCCACGTCGCCGACCCGGACGGGCCACGCCGTGGCGAAACCCGTGCCCTCCTGGGGAAGCGGGGCCAGTGGCTGATCGAGTGACACGTGTGCTCCTTGCGCGGCCCACCGGGTGCGCCGCGACTTCTTGCGTAGTTCTGCACACGACTTTACGGGTCCCAGATCACACCTTCACGCGCAGGCAGTTGTCACACATGACAGCGCACTCGGCGCCCGGTAGCCTGCAGGAATGGGCGGCGGAGCGATGGCGGGCTCGCGGTTCGGGCGCTACGAGATCCGCAGGCTGCTCGGAGTCGGCGGTATGGGGGAGGTCTACGAGGCCTACGACACCTCCAAGAATCGTGTTGTCGCCCTCAAGATGCTCAATCGCGAACTCGCCGGCGACCCTACTTTCGTGCAGCGTTTCCGTCGCGAATCGCATGCGATGGCCAGCGTGCAGGAACCGCACGTCATCCCCGTGCACGACTGGGGCGAGGTCGACGGTGTGCTCTACATCGATATGCGCCTGGTCAAGGGCGTCGATCTCAAGGATCGGTTGCAGCAGCACGGCAGTCTCACGCCCGCCGAGGCGGTGGGGGTGGTCGAGCAGATCGCGTTCGCGCTCGACGCCGCGCACGAGGTGGGCCTGGTCCACCGCGATGTGAAGCCGGCGAACATCCTGCTCACCGGCGCTATGTTCGCCTACCTGGTCGATTTCGGCATCGCCCATACCGCTACAGATCCGCAGTTGACCGGGGTGGGCAGCGCGGTGGGTTCGATGGCCTATATGGCGCCGGAGCGGTTCGAGAGCGTTCCGATGTCACCGGCGGTGGACACCTACGCGCTCACCTGTGTGCTCTACGAGTGCCTGGTCGGGCGGGTGCCGTTCCCGGTCAACAGCCTGGCGGGCGCGATCGGTTCGCATCAGATGGCGCCGCCGCCGCGGCCGAGCGCGGTCGATCCGGCGCTGGCCGCGTTCGATCCGGTGATCGAGCGCGGCATGGCCAAGCGTCCCGAGCACCGCTTCGCCACTCCCGGCGATCTCGCCCGTGCGGCCCGTGCCGCGTTGGTGCAGGCGGAAAGATCAACGCCGTCAACGATTTCCGGCCCGCGTGTCGAACCCCCGCCCGCCGCGTCCGCCAACCACCCTGTCAACCCGCCGACCACCCGCGATTCCGCGGTCGTGCCCAACCCCACCCGCCGGGTACCCGCGTCCCGTTATGAACCGACCCAGCAGGCGCCCGGCCGTCCACCCGGCTATACCCATCCGTCGGCGCCGCTTCCGGTTCCCCCGCAACGTAATTCGTCGACGCCGATCCTGGCGGGCGCCCTGGTCTCGCTGATCGTGCTCGCGGTGATCGGCGGCGCGGTGTGGTTCCTGTTGAGCATGGACAACACCGAGCGGCAGGTGGCCGTCCCGCCGTCCGCGTCCGGCCAGGCGCAACCCCCGCCGCAGATCGTGACCGTGAGCCAACCGGTCCCCACCACCGTCGCGCCACCGAAGGTCACCACGCCGCCGCGAACCACGGTGCCGCCGCTGCAGTCGAGCGTGTCCGGCGCCGACGGTCAGGGTTTCGTGAGCGCGGGCCCTCGCTGCAACGACAACGACGCCGCGATGACCATCGCCCGCACGTCCCAGTCGCGGGTCGTCATCTGCCACACCGGCGATCAGCGCTACTACTACAAGGGCGTGCGCGCCAGCGACGGCGCGGGCATCGAACTCGACGACCCGGTGCCGAACGGCGGCGGCGCGTTCACCGCGACCAACCCCACCGACGGCACCCGCTATCAGCTCAGCGCGTCCGGTTTCACCATCTCGAGCCCGGGTAGAACCCCGGTCACCGAACCGGTCACCGAGTTCGCCCATCGCTGACCCCTTTGTCGGGTTATGTTCGCGGGAGCAGTCACGCGGGGGTGTCCTCGAGGAAGGTGTCGAAAATGCGCGCAGCCCAGGTCGGCAAGTTGGACGGACCGTCGGCGATCGAGATCGTCGAGATTCCCGAACCGGAGGTCTACCCGGGCGGTGTCCTGATCGACGTGCACGCCGCGGGCATCGCCTTCCCCGACGTGCTGATGACGCGCGGGCTCTACCAGATGAAGCCGGGCCTGCCCTTCGTCGTCGGCGGCGAGGTGGCCGGGGTCGTGCGCGCGGCCCCCGAGGGTTCGGCGCTGCGTCCCGGCGACCGGGTGGCCGCGCTGACCATGCTCGGCAACGGTGTCGCCGAGGTCGCGGTGGCGCCCGAGCAGGCCGTGTTCGCGCTGCCCGACAACATCTCCCTCGAGGCGGGCGCGGGCATCCTGTTCAACGACCTCACCGTCCACTTCTGTCTGACCACGCGCGGTCGACTGGCCGAGGGCGAGACCGTCCTCGTGCACGGTGCGGCCGGTGGCGTCGGCACCTCCACCCTGCGCATGGCCAGGGCGCTGGGCGCGGGCCGGGTGATCGCGGTGGTCAGTACCGAGGCGAAAGCCCAGGTGGCCAAGGCCAATGGCGCGACCGACGTGGTGTTGACCGAGGGCTGGCTCGCCGCGGTGAAGGAGCTCACCGAGGGGCGCGGCGTCGATATCGTCCTGGATCCGGTCGGCGGTGACCGTTTCACCGACAGTATCCGCGTGCTGGCCAGCGGTGGTCGTCTGCTGGTGGTCGGTTTCACGGCGGGCGAGATCCCGACCGTGAAGGTGAATCGCCTGCTGCTCAAGAACGTCGAGGTCGTCGGTGCGGCGTGGGGCGAATGGGTGATGACCCACCCCACCTACCTGGCCGAACAGTGGGCGCAGGTCGCGCCGCTGCTGGCCTCCGGCGCGATCGCCGCGCCCGAGCCGGTGCTGTACCCGCTCGAGCAAACCGCCGAAGCCGTTGCCGCCCTGGACAACCGGACCGCCACCGGCAAGGTGGTCATCCAACTGCGCTGACCCGGTTTCGTGTCGGTGCTCGGCGGTACGCTCGGCCGAACCAGGAAAGGCGAGGTGGGGAAGCCGAATGCAGCTGTCGAACCGAACGCTCAACCGCACCCTGCTCGCCCGCCAGCACCTGCTGGCACGGTCCACCCTGACCACCGCCGAGATGTGCGATCACCTGGTCGGTCTCCAGGCCCAGGACGTGCCACCCCCGTTCGTCGGATTGTGGAGTCGGATAGCCGATTTCGATCCGGCGACGGTATCGGTCGGCCTCGAGGACCGTTCGCTGGTGCGAATCACCGTGATGCGCGGCACGATTCATCTGGTCACCCCGCCCGACGCCCTGCGTATCGCCCCGCTGATCCAGCCCGAGCTGGAGAAGGTGCCGTTCCGCAAGGGCTTCAACTTCGGCGCGATGGTCGGCCTCGATCCCGAACGGGTCAGGGCCGACGGTGAAGCGGTGTTCGGCGACGAACCGGTGTCGGCCGCCGACCTGCGCGCCGCGGCGCGTCGGCTGTACCCGGATCGCGACCCCGGCGCCGTCGTGCAGGCCTGGCTCTATCAACTGCCCGTCCTGCAAACTCCGCCGCGCGGGCGCTGGCGCGACAACAGCCGCCCGGTGTGGTCGCGCGTGCAACCCTGGCTCGGCGCACCGCTGGACCCCACCTATCCGGTGGCCGAATTGATCCTGCGCTACCTGCGCGCGTTCGGTCCGGCGTCCACCACGGATATGCAGGCCTGGTCGCGCCTGCCCGCGATGAAGAACGCCGTCACCGCGCTCGGCGATCGAGTCCGCGCCTACACCGACGAACAGGGCCGCACCCTCTACGACGCCGCCGACCTCGAACTCGCCGACCCGGATCGTCCGGCCCCGGTGCGCCTGCTCGGCTGGTACGACAACGCCCTGCTCTCGCACCGCGACCGTTCCCGCGTCCTCGCCGACAGCGCCGTCCCACCGCTGCGGGTCTTCGCCAGCAATGTGTCCTCGATCCTGGTGGACGGCTTCGTCGCCGGGGTCTACAAGGTCTTCGTCGATTCCGACACCGCCCGCCTGCGGATCAGCCCGTCCCGCCCGTGGTCGAAAACCGAAGCGGCTCAGGTCGAATCGGAAGCGTCCGCCCTCCTGTCCTTCCTGGAACCGGACTCCGCGCCCCGCATCGAAGTCCTCGCCCCCGGCGCCGACCTACGCCCGTGACCCCACGCGGATCTCGCCGGTATCCCCGTAGCGGGCGCGCACTCGGAATATGCGCGGGCCTTGGCCCCAGCTACCCGGAACGGGCCCACGTCCGTCGCCCAGAGGCGGCGCGCACTCGTGACCACGGCGGACCCCCGCCTGCGGCTCCGGCCCGCGCGGTTCCCAACGGCTGCTCCCGAGCGCGACACCCGCCGTGACGCCGCATTAACGTCCGGGCAACACCGGCTGCCTAGGGTCGTCACCACGACGTTCATGGCTGCAACGGACGACGTGCGGCGCTGAAACCGGCGCGCTAACCAGCCGCATCCCGAAAGAGGTGCGCGCATGGAATCCGCCGCGTCCGTCGTCATCACCGATGTCACCGTCTACACCGAGCAGGGCTGGCAGCCCGGCGAGGTGGTGGTCCGCGACGGCATCGTCACCGCCCTGCGCGCGGGCACCGAACACGCCGATCTGCCCCGCGTCGACGGCGGTGGCGGCCACCTGCTCCCCGGTTTCGTCAACACCCACACCCACCTGCAGCAGGCCGTCCTGCGCGGGGTCGGCGAGGGTCTGCCGCTGCTGGAATGGTTGCGCTGCGTCGGCGAACACACCGTGGCCGCCACCCCCGAGCAGACCTACCTCTCGGCCCTGGCCGGTGGCCTGGAACTGTTGCGCAGCGGCGTCACCACCGTGGTCGAGCACCTGTGGCCCAGCCCGTCCGACGAGGTCCACCAGGCGATGATCCGCGCCCTGCGCGAACTCGGCATCCGCGTGGTGCTCGGCCGTGGCATCGCCGACCGCGCCGACATCACCCGCAAATGGGGCCTCGACCCCCGCCTCATGCAGCCGCTCGACGAGGCCCTCGCCCACGTCGACGAACTCGACAAGCAGCTGCTCGGCTCCCGCATCACCACCGCGCTGGCCGTCCCGAATCCGCGCTGCCTCACCCCCGACGGCATGGCCGCCACCCGCGAATACGCCACCGCCACCGGCAAGACCGTGTCGATACATGTTCTCGAGACCACCACCGACGACGACATGTGCCGATTGCATGCAGGTGCCTCGGCTGTCGATTACCTCGACGCGAGCGGTTTCCTCTGGGACCGCACCCTGGCCGTGCACTGCGTCAACCTCGACGCGCACGGCCGCCGGCTCTTCGCCGAGCGCGGTGTCACCGTGTCCTACAACCCGGTTTCGAATATGCGCCTTGGCAGCGGTGTCGCCCCCGTCCCGGACATGCTCGCGGCGGGCATCGACGTCACCCTCGGTGTCGACGGCGCCGCCAGCAATGACACCCAGGACATGCTGCTGGCCCTGCGCATCGGCGCGTACCTGCAGCGTGCGGCCCATAAACAGGCCGACCTGCTCGGTTTCGAGCAGATGCTGCACATGGCCACCGGCGCCGCGGGTCGCGTCCTGGGCCGCCCCACCCACACCGGCATCGCGATCGGCGACCGCGCCGATCTGACCCTCGTGCGCTTCGACCGCGATTTCGCCTGCCTGCCGGTGCTCGACCCCGGTGCCACCCTGCTCACCGCCGCGTCACCGCGCGTGATCGACACCGTGTGGGTCGACGGCGAGGCCGTGATCCGCGACGGCGTGAGCACCCGGGTGGACCACCGCGACCTCGTCCAGCGCCTGATTCGCATGCGATGACAGTTAACGCACTGGAAACTGGCAACGCATTGCATGTAATTCAGTTGCCCAATACTGAAGAAGTCAACAAGTTGCACGCAAACCACCGCAGGAGAAGGTGATCACGGTGACGCTCTACGACACGGTGAACGACGCCGACGCGAGGACGCTGATGTCCGGCATGGAGGTCTCCTTCGCCGCCGTGCGCAAGCGCTTCGGTGGCGACGACGGCACACTCGCCCTGACCGACATCGACCTCGACATCGACGAAGGCGAGTTCGTCGCGGTGGTCGGCCCCTCCGGCTGCGGCAAGTCCACGCTGCTGCGCCTGGCCGCCGGCCTCGAACCGGTGAGCTCGGGCGCCGTCGCGGTCCGCACCGATTCGATCGGCTTCATCTTCCAGGAGGCCACGCTGCTGCCGTGGCGCAAGGTGCGGCGCAATGTGGAACTGTCCGCCGAACTGGCGGGCATCGATCGCAAGACCCGCCGCGAACGCGCCGACCGGGCGATCGAGGCCGTCGGCCTGACCGACTTCGCGAACAAACTGCCCAGTCAGCTCTCCGGCGGGATGCGCATGCGCGTCTCGCTGGCCAGAGCGCTGTCGCTGGAACCGCGGCTGATGCTGCTGGACGAACCGTTCGGCGCGCTCGACGAGATGACCCGGCTCAACATGCAGGAAGAGCTGCTTCGCCTCTACCGCGACAACGCCTTCACCGCCCTGTTCATCACCCACTCGGTCGCCGAGGCGGTGTTCCTCGCCTCGCGCGTGGTGGTCATGTCGGCGCGTCCGGGTCGCATCCACGAGGTGGTCGAGGTCGATCTGCCCTACCCGCGCGACCGCGAACTGCGCTTCGACCCCGCCTTCACCGAGCTCGTCTCCCGCATCTCGCGATCGTTGAAAGAGGCTTCCTGATGGTGAGTATCGCGACCCGCCTGCCCGCCGCCACCACCGCGCTGTCCACCGCGCCGCTGCGCAAGCTCGGCAGGGCGGTGGTGGCCCCGACGGTGTCGGCCGCGCTGGCCCTTGCCGCCTGGTACGCGGTGTCGATGCTGGTGCTCAGCGAGGACCGCCGCTTCCTGCTCCCGCCCCCGCACGTGGTGTTCAGCGAGTCCCTCGCCGATCCGAAGAAGCTCGAGGTGATGCTCGAGGCGCTGGCCGTCACCGCCAGGGTCGCGATCGTCGGGCTGCTGATCTCGGCGGTGCTCGGCGTGCTGATCGCGGTGCTGATGAGTCAGGCCAAACCGATCGAGCAGGTCGTCTACCCGTACGCGGTGGTCCTGCAGGCCATTCCGGTGCTGGCGGTGGTTCCGCTGATCGGCCTGTGGCTCGGCTACGGCTTCGCCGCCCGGACCACGGTGTGTGTGCTGATCGCCATCCATCCGATCATCGCGATGACCCTGTTCGGCATCAAATCCGTCGACGCCAACCTGCAGGAACTGTTCACGCTCGGCCGCGCGGGTCGCCTGCGCCGGCTGTGGTCGCTGCAACTGCCCGCCGCGCTCCCGTCGACCCTGACCGGATTGCGCACGGCCGCCGGACTTTCCGTCACCGGCGCGATCATCGGCGACATGTTCTTCGCCCAGGGCAAGCCCGGCATCGGCACCCTGCTCGACACCTACCGCGCCCGCCTGCAATCCGAGGACCTGATCGGCGCGCTACTGCTGGCCGCCCTGTTCGGCGTGCTCGTGTTCACCGTGTTCACCGTCATCCAGAAGCTCAGCGTCGGTCGCTGGCACAACTCCGCCCACTAGCTCCCAAGGATCGATCATGAAGACTGTTCATCGCCTCGGCATCGCCGCGCTCGCGGTGCTGCTGGCCGGTACCGCCTCGGCCTGCTCCGACGACGCCACCGACGCCCCCGCCGTCGCCCTCGAACCCGCACCGGCCGAACAGCGACTCGCCGGCGCCTGCCCCGCCACCGTGGTGGTGCAGTTGCAGTGGGCCCCCGAAACCGACTCCGGCCCGATCTTCGGCCTGCTCGGCCCCGGCTACACCGTCGACGCCGACAACAACAAGATCACCGGCCCGCTCGTCGCCGACGGCAAGGACACCGGCGTAAAACTGGAGATCCGCGCGGGCGGTCCGGCGATCGGGTTCCAGACCGTGCCCTCGCAGATGTATGTCGACCAGAGCATCACCCTGGGCCTGGCCCACTCCGAGCACGCCATCGCCGCCGCCGGGCAGCAGCCGATCGTCGCGGTCACCACGCTGCTGCGCAACAGCCCACAGATGCTGATGTGGGATCCCGAGACCCATCCCGACTGGCAGGGCATCGCCGATATCGGCAGGTCCGGCAAGCCGGTCGTGGTGTCCAAGGGTCAGCTGTACCCGGACTGGCTGGTCGCGCGCGGCCTGGTGACGAAGGATCAGATCGACGCCTCCTACGACAACTCGCCCTCGCGCTTCGTCTCCGATCCGTCCTTCGCCCAGCAGGGCTTCGCCAACGCCGAACCGTTCACCTACGAGCACGAGGTCCGCGCCTGGAACAAGCCCGTCGGCTACCAGCTGCTCAAGGACGTCGGCTACGAGGGCTACGCCCGCACCGTGAACGTGCGCGCCGACAAGCTCGACGAACTGCGCCCCTGCCTGCAAAAGCTGGTGCCGATGATCCAGCGGGCCACCGCGTCGTTCAAGGCCGATCCCAGCCACGTCAACGAGGTGGTGGTCGACGTGGTCGCCCAGAACCCCAAGCTCAACCCCTACAGCCTCGAACTCGCCGAATTCGGCTCCAAGGCCCTGATCGACGGCGGCCTGATCGGCAACGACTCCGACGGCGTGCTCGGCAGCTTCGACACCGCGCGCGTGCAGCGCATCATCGACGAATTCGGACCCATCCTGCGAGCGGGCGGCGCGAAAGTGCCCACCGACCTGACCGCCGCGGCCCTGGTCACCAAGGAATTCCTCGACCCCACCATCTCCGTCACCGGTTAAGGAGCCACCCATGACCACCAGTTACGACCTGTCCGAGGTCTCGCGCGAAAAGCAGATGGGCGGGCTCGGTCGCGAGACCACCGACCGCGAGATCCGCGTGATCGACCTGTCCGACTTCGACAACCGCCGCGCCGAGATCACCGAACAGCTGTGGGACGCCGCCACCGAGATCGGCTTCTTCCAGCTCTCCGGACACGGCATCGACCAGCACCTGATCGACGAGATGTTCGGCGCCACCGCCGATTTCTTCGCCCTACCGGAGGCGACCAAGGGCCGGTACCCGCTGGTCAAGAAGAACAACGCGGGCTGGGAGAGCCTGAGTCAGGTGCGCCCGTCCATCGGGGTGCCCGACCAGAAGGAGTCCTACCAGATCACCCGGCCGCACATGGCCGAGCTGTGGCCCACCGAGGACGAACTGGCCGGATTCCGTTCGCGCGCGCTCGATTTCGAGCATCGCGCGTGGGAGGTGGCGATGCGGGTGCTGTCCTGCTTCGCCGACCGGCTCGGCCTGGAACGCGAACACTTCACCGCCGCACACGATCCCGGCTCCGCGAACTACCAGAGCGCCCTTCGCCTGCTGCACTACTTCGCCGTCCCCGAGGAACTGCGCGGCGTGCCCGGTCGCTGGCGGGCCGGCGCGCACACCGACTTCGACTGCCTCACCCTGCTCTTCCAGCGCGACGGGCAGGGCGGGTTGCAGGTGTGCCCCGGCAAGGAGATGGAAGATCAGGAGTGGACTTCGATCACGCCGTCGTCGAGCCTGATCACCTGCAATATCGGTGACATGCTCACCCGCTGGAGCGACGACCTGCTGCCGTCGAACTTCCACCGCGTGCGCAGCCCCGGCGAGGGGGAGTACCAGGGTGAGCGCTACAGCATCGCCTACTTCGCCCAGGCCGATCGCGACGCCGTCATCCAGGGGCCCGCGGGCAAGTACCCGCCCGTCACCGCCGCGGACTTCCTGACCCAGCGCGTCCAGGCGAACTACCGCCCCCAGGGATAATCAGCGAAACCAACGGAAAGGACAGTTGTTGCGATGACCGAAGACAGCAATTCCGCGCTGCTCGGCCAGTCCGTCCATCGACAGATCCGGCAGATGGTCCTTTCCGGCGTGCTGACCTCGGGCCAGTCACTCAGCGTGCCCGCGCTGGCGACCGAGCTCGGGGTCAGCCGCAGCCCCGTCCGCGAGGCCGTGCAGCAACTCATCTACGAGGGCCTGGCGGTGAGCGCGCCGCACGCCGGGGCCAAGGTCGCCGCCGTCGACGACGACCGCATCCGCGACGTGCTGGCCGTGCGCGCCGCCTTGGACGGCCTCGCCGCCGCCGCGGCCGCCACCCGCCTCACCGAGGCCGAACTGGACAAGCTCACCGCCATCATCACCGCCCAGGAAACCAACCTCGCCGATCCCGCCGACCCCGCTCGCGACGCCCAACTCGACCTGGAATTTCACACCTTCATCCGCGACGCCTCCGGAAATGGTTGTGTCGCAGACGAATTGGCCCGTCTGGAAGCCCAGGCGCATCTCTATCGCGGCGACCTGTGGTGCTCGGCCCGCAACCGCCGTGTCGCCCTGCGCGAACACCGCCGCATCGTCGAAGCCCTCGAATCCGGCCACCCCGAATCCGCCCGCGCCGCCGCCGAAGCCCACGTCCACGGCCTGCTCACCCGGCTGGCCCGGCAGTGACGACACGGCCCCGACCGTGACCGGGCAGCCCCGGCGGCGCTGACAGCCCGGCCCGCCGGGCGTCCCGACCACTCAGCGCTGATCCCGATAGGCGGGCGCTTTGGCCGTGCCCGCCGGGGTCAGCGTGTGCAGCAGCGGCATCATCCGCCGCGCGACCACCGTCGACAGCACGATCACACTGTGCGACCGCACCACCGACCCCGTCCGATCGATACTGAGCAGCACCGCCTGCAACCCCGCGTGCGAATCGGCTCCGATCCGGCACAGCACATCGCCGGAGCCCGTCGTCGCATACGCCTCGAGCACCCCAGGAATCGCGCTCAACTCGGCACTGACCGTATCGAGCGCCCCCTGCGCGATCTCCAAGGTCACGAACGCCTGCACATCGAAACCCGCTGCGGTGACATCGATCTGGGGATCGTAGGAGGCGATCACCCCGGACTCCTCCATCCGGTTGATCCGCGCCTGCACCGTCGCCCGCGCCACCTTCGTCCGCCGCGACAGCTCGAGAATCCCCGCGCGCTGGAATTCGTGCATCGCCGACAGGATCGCCAGGTCGAGTTCGTCGAGTTTGGCAGGGCTGCGCATATGGTGACCTCCGTGTCCGGCTACTAGTCAAATTGTCCACCATTTGCCCGCTGCCGGTGGCAACTCGTGCCAGCATGTCCAGGCGCGGCGGGGGTGGTTGCCCAGTCGCGGCGGAGGCGATTTCCTTGGTCATGACCATTGAGCAGCAGCTCGTCGGACTGATCGAGCACGACGACAGTGTCGATCCGTTCCCCGTGATCGGGTGGGACGCCCTGGTCTGGGTCGTCGGCAACGCGACCCAGAGCGCCCACTTCCTCCAGTCGGCCTTCGGTATGCGCCTCGAGGCGTACTCGGGCCCCGAGACCGGCAACCGCGACCACAAGGCGTTCGTGCTGCGCAGCGGGGGAGCGCGCTTCGTCGTCACCGGCGCCGTCGACCCCGACAGTCCGCTGGTCGCCCATCACGACCGCCACGGCGACGGCATCGTCGACATCGCCCTCGAGGTCCCCGATGTGGACCGCTGCATCGCCTGGGCGCGCGAGCACGGCGCCACCATCCTGGCCGAGCCCCGCGACGAGACCGACGAGTTCGGCACCGTCCGCACCGCCGCCCTGGCCACCTACGGCGACACCCGCCACACCCTCGTGGACCGCTCCGGCTACGCGGGCCCCTATCGCCCCGGCTATATCGCGCGCACCTCCACCCGCACCCCCGGCCCGCGCGTGTTCCAGGCGATCGACCATGTGGTCGGCAATGTCGAACTCGGCATGATGGACCGCTGGGTCGACTTCTACCGGGGCGTCATGGGATTCACGAACATGGCCGAGTTCGTCGGCGACGACATCGCCACCGAGTACTCCGCGCTGATGAGCAAGGTCGTCGCCAACGGCAACCACCGCGTGAAGTTCCCGCTCAACGAACCGGCGGTGGGCCGCAAGCGTTCTCAGATCGACGAGTACCTCGAGTTCTATCGCGGCCCCGGCGTCCAACACATCGCGCTGGCCACCGGCGACATCCTCGCCACCGTCGACGCTCTGCGCGCCCAGGGCGTGGAATTCCTGGCCACCCCCGACACCTACTACTCCGATCCCGAACTGCGCGCCCGCATCGGCGCGGTCCGCGTCCCGGTCGAGGAACTCCAGCGCCGCGGCATCCTGGTCGACCGCGACGAGGACGGCTACCTGCTCCAGATCTTCACCCGCCCGCTCACCGACCGCCCCACCGTCTTCTTCGAACTCATCGAACGTCACGGTTCATTCGGCTTCGGAAAAGGCAACTTCAAGGCCCTTTTTCAGGCGATCGAACGCGAGCAGGAGGCCCGCGGCAACCTCTAGATCGCGCGAGCGCGACTACGGCCGGTGCCCCGCGCACTGGGTAGAGTCGGACCCATGCGGTTCAAACCAGCGTTGGTGGTGGGGCTGGCGTGTGTCGTGGTGTCGGCCGCGTGCGGGTCGGGCGATGACGACTCCGCCGGTCCGGCGCGCATCCCACCCAAGGTCTCCGAACTCGGCCCGTTCGTCGGCGAGTGCGGCCACGTCTCCGACGACGAGGTCCGCTCGCTGGCCGGTCTGCCCGCCGTCTCGGCGGTGTTCCGCAACGCCACCGGCTGCAACTGGCAATCGGCGGGCACCAGTTCCGCCGTGGTCACCTTCGCCTCCTACCGGGGCAGCCCGATCGACCGCGAACGCGCGTGGGTCGAATCCAAGGACCGCACCGTGGAGACGATAACCGTGCAGGGGCGCACCGGTTTCCAGTCCTTCGGCACCGGGTACGGCAGCACCACCTGCGATTTCGCGATCGGGCTCGGCGACGACTTCTTCGAATGGTCCACCTTCGGCTACACCGTCGTCGGTGCCGAGCCGTGCGGCGCGGCGCGCAAACTGGCCGAACTCACCCTGGGACGGATGCAGTGACCGGGCGGCGAACCGTGGGCGGTCGGCTGGGCGCGCTGGTCCTGGCCGCGGTCGCGTCGGCGACGCTCGTCGGCTGTGGTCAGCAGGTGCCGGGCGCTCCGGTGGACGAGTTCGGCCGCGCCGTCGGCGACAGCGGTGGCGGCGGCCCCGTGAACGTCAACTTCGACAACCTGCTGCGCGAGTGCGAGGTGCTCACCGAGGAGCAGATGGCGATGGCCGTCGGCGAGGGCGCGATGTTCGACGCCTCGTTCGTCGGCGCGATCTGCATGTGGGACGTGCTGGGCGCACCCGGCGGCGCGGCCAAGCTCACGTTGAACTGGTACGAGAACGGCTCGCTCAATGTCGAGCGCCAGACCTATCAGAAACTCGGCTACGAATCGTCGATCACCTCGATCCAGGGCGCCTCGGCCCTCGAGATCCGCCGACCGGGCGATCCCGACTCCTGTGGCGTGAGCGCCAAGGCCGCCGGCGCCGGGGTGGTCGGCTGGTGGATCAACTACCGCGCGGGCTCGGCCCACCCCGATCCGTGCCCCGTCGCGGCCAAGCTGGTCGAGCTCACCTTGAATCGGGCCCGCTAGAACCCTTGACCAGGCACCCGCTTTGACCCCTCATGGCCTGTCCGAGTATCGTGGATCCCTGTGCCCGGATTGCTACGGGCAAGTTCGTGCGTGAACGTAGGCCAGCGAGAGCGGCCGGACCGTTCCACCGTGCCCTGAAAAAGAGCACCGAGCAGCGCCCGACACGCCCGACCGCGGGTTAATGGAAACGTGGCTGGACGTGCAGGTTAACCATCGACCAACACTGAACAGGGTCCCCGCGCAGTGGGGATGAGCCAGAAAGCCGGTATATGCCAACCATCAACCAGCTGGTCCGCAAGGGTCGCCGCGACAAGGTCACCAAGACCAAGACGGCTGCCCTGAAGGGGAGCCCGCAGCGTCGTGGCGTGTGCACTCGCGTGTACACCACCACCCCCAAGAAGCCGAACTCCGCGCTCCGTAAGGTGGCACGTGTTCGCCTGACCAGCGCCATCGAGGTCACGGCGTACATCCCCGGTGAAGGCCACAACCTGCAGGAGCACTCGATGGTGCTCGTTCGCGGCGGTCGTGTGAAGGACCTTCCCGGTGTTCGTTACAAGATCATCCGTGGTTCGCTCGACACCCAGGGCGTGAAGAACCGCAAGCAGGCCCGCAGCCGCTACGGCGCCAAGAAGGAGAAGAGCTGATATGCCACGCAAGGGCCCCGCACCCAAGCGTCCGCTGATCAACGACCCGGTCTACGGGTCCCCGCTGGTCACTCAGCTGGTCAACAAGATCCTGATGGACGGCAAGAAGTCCACCGCCGAGCGCATCGTCTACGGTGCCCTCGAGCAGGCGCGTGAGAAGACCGGCACCGATCCGGTCGTCACCCTCAAGCGCGCGCTGGACAACGTCAAGCCCGCCCTCGAGGTGAAGCCCCGTCGTGTCGGTGGCGCCACCTACCAGGTGCCGGTCGAGGTCCGTCCGGGCCGCGCCAACACCCTGGCGCTGCGCTGGCTGGTCAGCTACTCCCGCGCCCGTCGCGAGAAGACCATGGTCGAGCGTCTCGCCAACGAGCTCCTCGACGCCAGCAACGGCCTCGGTGCCGCGGTGAAGCGTCGCGAGGACACCCACAAGATGGCCGAGTCGAACCGGGCCTTCGCGCACTACCGCTGGTGATAGTCCGGCCCGTCACTTAAAAGGGAGAATTTCGTGGCACAGGACGTGCTCACCGACCTGAACAAGGTCCGCAACATCGGCATCATGGCCCACATCGATGCGGGCAAGACCACCACGACCGAACGCATCCTGTTCTACACCGGTATCACGTACAAGATCGGTGAAGTTCACGACGGCGCGGCCACGATGGACTGGATGGAGCAGGAGCAGGAGCGTGGTATCACCATCACCTCCGCGGCTACCACCTGTTTCTGGAAAGACAACCAGATCAACATCATCGACACCCCCGGGCACGTCGACTTCACCGTCGAGGTGGAGCGTTCGCTGCGCGTCCTCGACGGCGCGGTCGCGGTGTTCGACGGCAAAGAGGGTGTCGAGCCCCAGTCCGAGCAGGTGTGGCGTCAGGCCGACAAGTACGACGTGCCGCGTATCTGCTTCGTGAACAAGATGGACAAGCTCGGTGCGGATTTCTACTTCACCGTGCAGACCATCAAGGACCGTCTCGGTGCCAAGCCGCTGGTCATCCAGCTGCCGATCGGCGCGGAGAACGACTTCGAGGGCATCATCGACCTCGTCGAGAACAACGCCAAGGTCTGGAAGGGCGAGACCAAGCTCGGCGAAGAGTACGAGGTCGTCGAGATCCCCGAGGACCTCAAGGAGAAGGCCGAGCAGTACCGTCAGGAACTGCTCGAGACCGTCGCCGAGTCCAACGAGGCGCTGCTCGAGAAGTTCTTCGGCGGTGAGGAGCTCTCGATCGAGGAGATCAAGGGCGCCATCCGCAAGATGACGGTCAACTCCGAGCTGTACCCGGTGCTGTGCGGTTCCGCGTTCAAGAACAAGGGCGTGCAGCCCATGCTCGACGCGGTCATCGACTACCTCCCCTCCCCGCTGGACGTCGAGGCCACCACCGGCCACGTGCCCAACAAGGAAGAGGAGCTGGTCACCCGCAAGCCGAACGTCGACGAGCCGTTCTCGGCGCTGGCGTTCAAGATCGCGGTGCACCCGTTCTTCGGTGAACTCACCTACATCCGGGTGTACTCGGGTGCGGTGGCCTCCGGTGCCCAGGTCGTGAACTCGACCAAGGGCAAGAAGGAGCGTCTGGGCAAGCTGTTCCAGATGCACTCCAACAAGGAGAACCCGGTCACCGCCGCCTCCGCCGGTCACATCTACGCCGTGATCGGTCTGAAGGACACCACCACCGGTGACACCCTGTCGGACCCGCAGAACCAGGTCGTCCTCGAGTCGATGACGTTCCCGGACCCGGTCATCGAGGTCTCGATCGAGCCCAAGACCAAGTCCGACCAGGAAAAGCTCGGCACCGCGATCCAGAAGCTGGCGCGCGAGGATCCGACGTTCTCGGTCAAGCTCGACCAGGAGACCGGCCAGACCGTCATCGGCGGCATGGGCGAGCTCCACCTCGACATCCTCGTGGATCGCATGAAGCGCGAGTTCAAGGTCGAGGCGAACGTCGGCAAGCCGCAGGTGGCCTACCGCGAGACGATCACCAAGAAGGTCGAGAAGCTCGAGTTCACCCACAAGAAGCAGACGGGTGGCTCCGGCCAGTTCGCCAAGGTCATCATCGCGGTCGAGCCGTTCGTCGGCGAAGACGGCGCGACCTACGAGTTCGAGAACAAGGTCTCCGGCGGTCGCGTGCCCCGTGAGTACATCCCGTCGGTCGACGCGGGTGCCCAGGATGCCATGCAGTACGGCGTGCTCGCCGGCTACCCGCTGGTGAACCTGAAGGTCATCCTGCTCGACGGCGCGTACCACGACGTCGACTCCTCGGAAATGGCGTTCAAGATCGCGGGCTCGCAGGCCCTCAAGGAAGCGGCCCGCAAGGCCGGTCCGGTGATCCTCGAGCCGCTCATGGCGGTCGAGGTCATCACGCCCGAGGAGTACATGGGCGACGTGATCGGCGACCTC
This sequence comes from Nocardia lasii, assembly GCF_042658545.1. Lineage (NCBI taxonomy): Bacteria > Bacillati > Actinomycetota > Actinomycetes > Mycobacteriales > Nocardiaceae > Nocardia > Nocardia lasii. Next base: position 624,486 of record NZ_JBHSQN010000015.1, on the reverse strand, counting down.
AACTCCCGCCGTGGCCAGATCCAGGCCATGGAGGAACGCAGTGGTGCCCGTGTCGTCAAGGCGCTGGTTCCGCTCTCGGAGATGTTCGGTTACATCGGTGACCTGCGGTCCAAGACCCAGGGTCGCGCGAACTACTCCATGGTGTTCGCCCAGTACGCGGAGGTTCCGGCCAACGTGTCCAAGGAGATCATCGCCAAGGCGACCGGCGAATAAAACCCTCTTGCGGTCCAGTGGCACACTGGACCGCAAGTGCCGGGCGTCATGTAATACCCCGGTCCCCGCCTCCAGCGGGGATGACACACGCACTGCTGCAAATGCACGCACCAACAAGTCCAGGAGGACCCAAAAGTGGCGAAGGCGAAGTTCGAGCGGACGAAGCCGCACGTCAACATCGGCACCATCGGTCACGTCGACCACGGCAAGACCACGCTGACTGCAGCGATCACCAAGGTGCTGGCTGACAAGTACCCGGATCTGAACGACGCGTTCGCGTTCGATCAGATCGACAAGGCGCCGGAGGAGAAGGCTCGTGGTATCACGATCAACATCTCCCACGTCGAGTACCAGACCGATAAGCGCCACTACGCGCACGTCGACGCCCCGGGTCACGCTGACTACATCAAGAACATGATCACCGGTGCGGCGCAGATGGACGGCGCCATCCTCGTGGTCGCGGCCACCGATGGCCCGATGCCGCAGACTCGCGAGCACGTGCTGCTCGCCCGTCAGGTCGGCGTGCCCTACATCCTGGTCGCGCTGAACAAGTCGGACATGGTCGACGATGAGGAAATCCTCGAGCTCGTCGAGATGGAGGTCCGCGAACTGCTGGCCTCGCAGGAATTCGACGAGGACGCGCCGGTCGTGCGCGTTTCCGGTCTGAAGGCCCTCGAGGGCGACGAGAAGTGGGCTGAGTCCATCGTCGAGCTCATGCAGGCCGTCGACGACTCGATCCCGGAGCCGGTCCGCGAGACCGAACTCCCGTTCCTGATGCCGGTCGAGGACGTCTTCACGATCACCGGTCGTGGCACCGTCGTCACCGGTCGTATCGAGCGCGGCATCGTCAACGTGAACGAGGAGGTGGAAATCGTCGGCATCAAGGAGAAGTCGACCAAGACCACCGTCACGGGCATCGAGATGTTCCGCAAGCTGCTCGACCAGGGCCAGGCGGGCGACAACGTCGGCCTGCTGGTTCGTGGCATCAAGCGCGAAGATGTCGAGCGTGGCCAGGTTGTCGTCAAGCCGGGCACCACGACTCCCCACACGGAGTTCGAGGGCCAGGCCTACATCCTGTCGAAGGATGAGGGCGGCCGCCACACCCCGTTCTTCAACAACTACCGCCCGCAGTTCTACTTCCGTACCACGGACGTGACCGGCGTCGTTACCCTCCCCGAGGGCACCGAGATGGTCATGCCCGGCGACAACACCGAGATGGCTGTCAAGCTCATCCAGCCGGTCGCCATGGACGAAGGCCTGCGCTTCGCGATCCGCGAGGGTGGCCGCACCGTCGGTGCCGGTCGCGTCACGAAGATCATCAAGTGAGTCGGTAAGACCCACTGCACAACCTGAACGGCGTCGCTCCTCGGAGCGGCGCCGTTCGGCGTTTGTCGGACCCTGTTGTGCGGCAAGGAATTCGCAAGCCGGGCTCGGGATAATCGGGTGAGCCCTCGCGCCGGACGTGGCAGGATGGGGGATATCCGAGCCACGGGGGTGGTGTAAATGTCTGGGCCGGAACAACATTCATGGCATGCGGGGGAGCACACGCCCTATCGGGTGCCCGAGCCCACGCGGTGGCCGCAGCGGCCGCAGCCGGAGAAGTTGCTGTTCGCTGACGCGATCCGCCAGCAGGAGACCGACCACGAACGGCGTCGGCGGGCGATCCAGGAGGCCGCCGCCGCGAGCGAGGATCGGGCCCACGTCAAGATGATCGGCGCGGTCGCGATCGTCGGTGTCGCCGCGCTGATCGGCGGCTACCTGCTCACCCGCCCCGATCCGCCGCGCACGGTGGTGGCCTCGTGTGTGCGCACCGACCGGGGTGGCGCGGAAACCGTTGTCGCGGAACATAACTGCTCGGGCAGCGCCGGCGGCGGTTCCTTCCGTGGCAGCAGCACCTGGCCCCAGTACAACTACTACTACGGCGGAAACACCACCCTCGGCCAACCGCCCACCGGCGGCTCGCGTCTCGCGCCCAGCGATGCCGAGATCAGGACCAAGTCGGGCACGGTGATTCAGCGCGGCGGCCTCGGCCGGGGCGGGGGCAGCAGCGGTTCGTGAGGGCCGTTGGTCACGCCTTGTCGTCGAGCCGAACCCGCACGGTCACCTTCCCGCGCTCGTCCCTGGTCGCCACCGCGTGTCCCGGGTGGTCGACACCGTCGATGCGCAGCGACATCGGCGCTCCTTCGCCGAGGAAGTTGCGCCACCACTGCTTCTTGTCCGGCATCACCGCGGCCAGGACGTAGTCGCTCCCGGACCGTCGATAGTTCACCGGCGTGCTGAACGTCCGCCCGGACCGCCGCCCCACATAGGTGATCTGCGCGAACGACTTGCCGAGCACCTTCCCGATGCCCGGCGCCTCGGTCAACGCGACCACGCCCGCGTTGAATCCACGAATTCCCCTGCGTACCAACGATTCCTGCGTCATAGCTGCTCCCGACTCAGTAGTGACCACCTGTCGTTACCCAGCCTACGGACATTCCGCGCAGCTCACCGAACGGATTCCCCGTACACCCGCTCGACCGCCAACGCCATCAGCACTCGCCGATCCGACACCATGACCTCCCGGTACTCCTGCCAATCGGGATGCTCCCCGGCCGCGGCCCGGTAGTAGCCGACCAGCGCCTCCACCTCGGGCCCCTGCGGATCGGTGCCCGGCCCGATCAAGGTCGCGGTGCCCTCCGCCGTCGCCCACGTCCACCCGTCGGCACTGGTCACCTCGAGCGAGGCCCGGGGATCGCGCCGCAGATTGACCGTCTTGGCCCGCCCCTCGGTCATCGAGACGTAGATGATCCCCGCCTCCCGGTCGTAGTACGGCGTGACGGGCGAGAGCTGGGGCCGACCGTCGGACTTGATCGTGGCGAGAATGCCGATCCGGCTCTCGGCGAGCAGGGAATGCAGGTCGGGCGGGGTTTTCGACATCGTGATCGCTCCTCGGGTGCGATGAAGGGTCAGGGGTGGGCTCGTTGTGACGAACCGCGCCGATCCGATGTTTATGCCCGAGCCCGCGAAAAACCCGTCGACACCCCGCGCCCCGACCGCGTAGAACTGGACCCATGGTTACAGCACCTCCGCAGTCGCGGTAATTCGCATCGGGTCCACGGGCGCCGAGGCGACCCCGCGTGATCCGACGCCCGTGCCGTTCCCGGAACGCCCGACTGGCGAGCGTCGATTCATCGACCGCACTAGCCCGGGGGTTTCCCATGACCAGCACCGATCTCGCCCGCATCCGCAATATCGGCATCGCCGCCCACATCGACGCGGGCAAGACCACCACCACCGAACGCATCCTGTTCTACACCGGCGTCACCCGCACGATGGGCGAGGTGCACGACGGCACCGCCGTCATGGACCGGATGATCCAGGAGCGCGAGCACGGCATCACCATCGCGGCCGCGGCCACCACCTGCTGGTGGCACGAACACCAGATCACCATCCTCGACACCCCCGGCCACGTCGACTTCACCGTCGAAGTGGAGCGTTCGCTGCGGGTCCTCGACGGTGCGGTCGCGGTGTTCGACGCCAAGGAGGGCGTGGAACCGCAATCGGAGCAGGTGTGGCGCCAGGCCGACAGGTACGGCGTGCCCCGGATCTGCTTCGTGAACAAGATGGACAAGCTCGGCGCCGACTTCGCGTTCACGGTCCGCACCATCGCGGAGCGACTCCGGGTGCGCCCGTTGGTGATTCAGCTGCCGATCGGTGCCGAGCGCGAGTTCGAGGGCATCATCGACCTGGTCGAGATGACCGCGAAGGTGTGGCGTGGCGACACCGATCGCGGCACCCGTTTCGAGACGATCGAGATCCCGGAAGAGCTGCGGGCCAAGGCGTTCCAGCATCGTGACGCCTTGGAGGCGGCGGTCGCCGAGTCCGATGAGGACGTGCTCGAGCACTACCTCGCGGGCCGACCGATCACCGTCGACCTGCTGAAGGCGGCCATCCGACGGATGACGATCGACGCCAAGGCGTACCCGGTCCTGTGCGGTTCGGCGCTGGCCAATATCGGTGTGCAACCGTTGCTCGACGCCGTCGTCGACTACCTGCCGTCGCCGCTGGATGTCGTTGCCGTGCACGGATTCTCGCCGGCAGGCGAGCACATCCACCGCGCGCCCGATATCGCCGAGCCGTTCGCGGCCCTGGCGTTCAAGGTCGCGCTGCACCCGTTCTTCGGCAAGCTCGTCTACCTGCGGGTGTACTCCGGGACCGCCGAACCCGGTGCGACAGTACTGAATTCGACCAACGGACGAAAGGAGCGTCTCGGGAAACTGTTCCAGATGCAGTCGAGCACCGAGATCGCGGTCTATCGGGTGCGGGCCGGGCAGATCTGCGCCGTGATCGGCCTGAAGGGCACGGGCACCGGCGACACCCTGTGCGATCGGCACGCCCCGGTCGTGCTCGAGTCGATGACCTTCCCCGACCCCGTACTCGCCGTCTCGATCGAACCGAGAACCCGCGCCGACCAGGACAAACTGAGCACCGCACTGGCTCGCCTGGCCGACGAGGACCCGACGTTCACCGTGGCGGTCGACGCCGAGACCGGGGAGACGGTCATCGGCGGCATGGGCGAGCTGCACCTGGAGATCCTGGTCGACCGGATGAAACGCGAGTTCCGGGTCGACGCCCACATCGGCGCGCCCCGGGTGGCCTACCGCGAGACCATCACCGCACCGGTCGCACTGTTCGAGTACACCCACCGCAAGCAGCAGGGTGGACACGGCCAGTACGCCAAGGTGGTGCTCGCGCTGGAACCCCACGTAGCCGAGGACGGCGCGATCTACGAGTTCGACAGCCGGGTCACCGGCGGGCGGGTGCCGCGGGAGTACATCCCCGCGGTCGACGCGGGCGCGCAGGACGCGCTGCGCATCGGCCCGCTCGCCGGCTTCCCGCTGGTGAACGTGAAGGTGACGCTGCTCGACGGCGCCGCCCACGTCCAGGATTCGTCCGAACTGGCCTTCCGGTCGGCCGGGGCGGCGGCGGTGCGGGCCGCGGTCGCGAAGGCGAAGCCGGTGCTGCTCGAACCGGTGATGGCCGTCGAGGTCGTCACCCCCGAGGAGTACGTGGGCGAGGTCATCGGCGACCTCAACGCCCGCCGGGGTCGGATCACCGAGCTCACCGAACGGGGCGGCGCGCATGTCATCCGCGCGCTGACCCCGCTCCAGGAGATGTTCGGCTATATCGGTGACCTCCGCTCGAAAACCCGTGGCCGAGCGAACTACTCGATGACGTTCGACTCCTACGCCCCGGTTCCCCCTGGCGTGGCCGCGTCGATCATCGCGGGTAGCTGATCCACGCCGGTGGCGTCGCCTGTGCGGCGCCACCGTCGTGGCATTTTCGTGCGATCACTCGCCGCTGGTGCCGATTTCGGGCCGGAATCGCGGAAGAATGCACGATTTTGCCACCCGGTGACGCACGAGCCTCGGCCTGGCGTGGTCAGGCCGAGATGCGTTGTGGTGTCCGGGCTTCTGGGTAGTGGGGTCCGTTCGCGCCGTGCGCACTGGTAGAAACAGTAGTGGGCCGAATGGTCCATGACACGGCAGAAGGACACCATATGAGCGCGCCCATCGTGATCGTCGGAGCGGGTCTGGCGGGCCTGCGCACCGCCGAGGAACTGCGTCGGGCCGGGTACGAGGGCGAGGTGCTGTTGCTCGGCGACGAGTCGCGCCCGCCGTATGACCGTCCGCCGCTGTCGAAGGATTTCATGCGCGGCGAGACCCACGACACCGCCCTGCGCCCGCCACAGTTCTACGCGGACAAGAACATCGAGCTCCGCCTCGACACCGAGGTCGCCGGCGTGAACACCGCCGCGCGCACCGTCGAACTCGCCGACGGCACCACCCTGGCCTACGACCAGCTCATCATCGCGACCGGCCTTCGCCCCCGCCGCCTGCCCGACCTCGGCGAGGTGGCGGGCGTGCACGTGCTGCGCGCCCACGACGATGCCGAAACGCTGCGCGCCGAACTCGCCGCCGCCGACCGCGCGCTGATCATCGGCGCCGGGTTCATCGGCTGTGAGCTGGCCGCCTCCTTCCGGGCCGCCGGGGTCGAGGTCACCCTGGTCGAACCCCAGCCCACCCCGCTGGCCTCGGTCCTCGGCGAGCAGATCGGCGCGCTGGTCGCGCGCCTGCACCGCGAAGAGGGCGTCGACCTGCGCTGCGGCGTCGGCGTCGACACCCTGCGCGCCGATGTCACCGGCCGGGTGCGCGGCGCGATCCTCACCGACGGCACCGATATCGACACCGACCTGGTCGTCATCGGCGTCGGCTCGGTCCCGGTCACCGACTGGCTCACCGGCTCGGGCCTCGAGTTGGCCGAGGGCGCGGCCGGTGGCGGAGTCCTGGCCGACGAGGTGGGCCGCACCTCCGCCGAGGGCGTGTGGGCCGTCGGCGACGTCGCCGCCTGGGCGCACCGCACCGGTGCCCGCAAGCGCGTCGAACACTGGACCAGCGCGGGCGAGCAGGCGAAACTCCTGGTCACCGCCCTGCTCGGCGGCGCACCGCCCACCGCGGCCCGCGTCCCGTACTTCTGGAGCGACCAGTACGACGTCAAGATCCAGGCCCTCGGCACCCCCACCCCCACCGACGACGTCACCATCGTCACCGACGACGGCCGCAAATTCCTCGCCTACTACTCCCGGGACGGCATCCTCACCGCCGTCCTCGGCGCGGGCCTCACCGCCCAGGTAATGAAACTCCGCGCCAAACTGGCCACCCCTACCCCCGTCGCCGACCTCTTGGCAGCCGCCAATTGAGGGGTGTGAACCCCGAAAGTGCGGTGGTTCGGGCCCTGCCTCGCCCCGCCGAACACCGTCTCGAGACGCCCAGTCCGCACGGCCCCGATCCGCCCCTCACGGCACTGTAATACGGTGTACCAGTGATCGTCGCGCTCATCGATTCCGGCCTCGGCCTGCTGCCGACGGCCGCGTGGTTGCGCAAGCTGCGTCCCGATGTGGATCTGCTGCTCCTGCTCGATCCCGAGGGTGCGCCCTGGGGGCCTAAACCGGAGGACTGGGTGGTCGAGCGGGTGCTCGGCGCCGCGCGTCAGGCGCTCGAGCTCGGCGCGGAGGTGATCGTGCTGCCGTGCAATACGGCCAGTGTGACCGCGCTGGCGCATGTGCGCGACGCGGTGGGGGAGTCGGTACCGGTGATCGGCACCGTGCCCGCTATCAAACCCGCTGCGGCGCAGTGCAGTTCGGTGGCGGTGTGGGCCACGGCCGCGACCACCGCCAGCCGCTACCAGGCCGACCTGATCGCCCGCTTCGGCGGCACCGCCAAGGTGGTCGGTGTGGCCTGCCACGGCCTGGCCGACGCCATCGATCGCGGTGACCTGCCCGCCATCGCCGAATCCATCGCCGACGCCGCCGCCCGCACCCCCGCCGATGTGGAAGGCGTCGTCCTCGGCTGCACCCACTACCCGCTGGTCATCGACGCCATCATCGCCGCCCTCCCGCCGGGCGTCCGCCTGTTCGACAGCGCCCAGGCCGTCGCCGCCCAAACCCTCCGCAAAATGGACGAACTCGGCCGCCCCACCACCGGCACCGGCACCGTCACCGTGCGAACCAGCGGCAGGCCGGGCGAATTGCCCTCCGGCGCAGCAGCATTCGAGTCGGGCCGTCTCCTCGGTGCGGTAGTCGACTGACCGTACCGAACGAAGCGGGTCGACCCCGAGCCGAGCGCCCGCGAAACCTGTCGGTGCCCCCGTGTTGAATGCACACGAACCCGTCGACCAGGAGGTGCGTGTGTCCGAAGTCCCCACCGCAGCACAGGTACGGAAAGCACTCGCCGAAGCCGCCGACCCCACCGACGCCCACAACCTGCAACGCTTCTTCAAAACCGGTCCCGGCGAATACGGCGAGGGTGACATCTTCCTCGGCGTCCGAGTCCCCGCCACGAGACGTATCGCCAAACAGTTCGCCGCCCTGCCCCTGGCGCAGATCGACGAACTCCTCGACAGCCCCCTGCACGAGGAACGCCTGGCCGCCCTGTTCATCCTCAACGCCCGCTTCGCCGCCGCGTCGAAACCCCGCACCCGCGACGATGAGGCCCGCGAGGAAATGGTCGAGCTCTACCTGGCCGCCGTCCGACGGGGCCGGGTCAACAACTGGGACCTGGTTGACGCCTCCGCCGAGCACATCGTCGGCCCGTGGCTGCTCGACCGAGACCGATCCTTGCTTTTCGAACTGGCCCAACAGGATTCACTCTGGGAGCGCAGGGTGGCCCTGCTCTCCACCTTCGCCTTCATCAAGGCGGACGACCCGAGCACCACCCTCGAACTCGCGCAGGTCCTCCGAGACGATCGCCGCGACCTCATCCAGAAGGCCCTCGGCTGGATGCTGCGCGAAGTCGGCAAACGTGTCGACCAGACCGCTCTCACCGACTACCTCGACCGCAACGCCCCCGACCTCGGCCGCACCGCCCTGAGTTACGCCACCGAACACCTGAGTCCCGAGCAACGCGCCACCTACCGGGCCATGCGCTAGAACGCTAGAACTGGATCCGCACCCGATCGGTCACCGGCCGCGCCTGGCAGCCGAGGATGTAACCGTTCTCGATGTCCGCGGGATCGAGGATCTCCGCGTTGTCCATCTCGACTTTGCCTTCCAGCACGGTGCAGGCGCACGACCCGCACTCGCCCTCCTGGCAGGAGTACGGCACGTCGAGGCCCTTGTCGAGCATGATGTCGACCAGCGTCTGCTTGCGCGGCCAGGCGAGCTCGTGCACCTGCCCGTCCAGTTCCACCTCGACGGTCGCGGCCTCGGCGACCTCGGCGTCGGACACCTCGACGGGTGCGTGGTCGACGAAGGGGTCACCGGCCAGGGAGTTGAACACCTCGGCGTGGGTGCGCGTGCGCGGCACATCGAGCGAGGCCAACGCCTCGTGCACCAGATCCATGAACGGCTTGGGCCCGCACATGAACGCCTCGTACGCGGTGTACGGCGCGGCCAGCCGGGCCAGCATGTCGGCACTGGGCAGCCCGAGCAGCGGTTCCAGCCAGTGCACCACGCTCAACCGCTGCGGGTATTTCCCGACCAGCTCGCGCAGCTCGTCGGCGAAGATGACCGAATCGGCGGCGCGGTTGGCGTACACCAGTACCACCTTCGCATCGCCTTGCGAGAGCGCCGATTTCAGAATCGACATCACCGGCGTGATCCCGCTGCCCGCCGCGAACAGCAGCAGATCGGTGTCGAGATCCTTGGGCGTGAACACGCCGGCGGGCGGCAGTACCTCGACCTCGTCGCCGGCGGAGATGTTGTCGCACAACCAGTTCGACCCGTAGCCGCCCTCGGTGCGCTTGACCGTCACCTTCGGCAGGTCGTCGGTGAACGGCGAGCTGGCCAGCGAGTAGCAGCGCGCCACCGATCCGGTGAGCTCGCTCGGGATGCGCAGGGTCAGGAACTGGCCGGGGGCGTAGGCGAAGCGCTCGCGCAACTCGGCGGGGACGTCGAAGACCACGGAGTGGGTGTCGGCCGTTTCGGCGATCACCGCGGCGACCCGCAGCACGACCGAGCGTGAGCCGTGCGGAACGTCGACTGTGGTCATGTAAGCCCCTTCAAAAATAGAACGTGTTTCAGTTTTATGGTAGGCCGGGGCCCGGTTGCAGAGCAAGCTGCGCCTCCAGACCGGCTACCAACACCTCCATCCCGAAGTCGTAGGAGTACTTGCCGCGCAGGTCGGCCATGTACTTCGTGGCTCGGGCCACCGCCTCGGGCAGCGTCACGTCCGCCGGCGCGGAACGATCGCGCGGGTTCACTCTGCTGCGTCCGAACAGGTAGGTGTGGATGGTCGCGTAGGCGGCCAGCACATTGCGATCGGAAAAGCCCGCGTCGAACAGGATCTCCATCACGGCATCGATCAGGTCGAGCTGCTTGCCCAGCATCTGCTCGAGCAGGACATCGCCCAGCCCGGGATGCGTGCGCAGTTTATCGTCTATCTGATCGATCAGATCGCGCAGGCGCTCCTGCCACGGACCGGACTCGCGTGGCGGCTTACGCACCCCGAGCAGCGCGGCGCTGGCCACCAGATCGAGCAGTTCGCGCTTGTCGGCCACGTAGTAGTACGGCGCCATCGGCGAGACCCCGAGCTCGCGGGAGAGCCGCCGCATCGAGAGTTTCTCGACCCCGTCCTCGCGCACCACCTTCAGTGCCGCGTCGACGATCTCGGACTCGGAAAGCGTTGAACTGGCGCCCGCCCCACCGTGGTTACGCAAAACCTTTGCCTCACCTCTAGCTGTCGCTCGGGCTTCGCGCCCCTGTATCTCCCGGAAGTCTAGAGGGGTACGCACGCGCTGTGGGCGGGGTGCGCGGATCGAAGTTTTCCGATCCGGCCCTTTATGGCAGTCACTGACGTTAAAGTCCGCAGTGACCGGCAACACACTGGAGGCGCACATGTCCGAGCACACCACCCCCGACACCGTCGAGTCCGACGCGGATCTGGTCACCGAGACGCTGATCGAAGAGGTCAGCATCGACGGCATGTGCGGCGTGTACTGACCATGCTCGATCTCGACACCCGCTGGACGCTGCACCCTCGGGTGTCGGTGCGTCCCGAGTCCTTCGGCGCTCTGCTCTACCACTTCGGCACCCGCAAGCTCTCCTTCCTCAAGAGTCGCGACCTGGTCGAGGTGGTGCGCTCGCTGCCCGCGCATCCCACCGCCCGCGCGGCCCTGCGCGCCAACGGCATCGGCGACTCCGCCGCGCACCTCAGCGCGCTCGCGCAACTGGCCGACACCGACATGATCGTGCCCGCGACCGGCCCGCTCACCGCCGCGCCCGCGCCGCTGGCCCGCACCGGGGAACCCCAGGGCGGCAAGCTGATCGACCGTTTCGAATCCGGTCTGGCCGCCCCGATCTGCCTCACCTGGGAACTCACCTACGCCTGCAACCTGGCGTGCGTGCACTGCCTGTCGTCCTCGGGTCGCCGCGACCCGGACGAACTGAGCACCGAACAGTGCAAGGCGCTGATCGACGAGTTCGAGCGCATGCAGATCTTCTACGTCAACATCGGCGGCGGCGAACCCACGGTCCGCCCGGACTTCTGGGAACTGGTCGACTACGCCACCGCCCACCACGTGGGAGTCAAGTTCTCCACCAACGGTGTTCGCATCACCGAGGAGGTCGCCGCGCGCCTGGCCGCCAGCGACTACGTCGACGTGCAGATCTCCCTCGACGGCGCCACCGCCGAGGTCAACGACGCCGTGCGCGGCCCCGGCTCCTACGACACCGCCATCAGGGCGCTGGCCAATCTGGCGGGCGCGGGCTTCACCGACGCGAAACTCTCGGTCGTGGCCACCCGCCACAACATCGCCCAACTCGACGAGTTCAAGGCCATCGCGGACAAGTACGGCGCCACCCTGCGCCTGACCCGCCTTCGCCCGTCCGGTCGCGGCGCCGACGTCTGGGACGAGCTGCACCCGCTGCCCGAACAGCAGCGCGAGCTCTACGACTGGCTCGTGCGCAACGGCGAGGGCGTGCTCACCGGCGACTCCTTCTTCCACCTGTCCGCGTTCGGCTCGGCGCTGCCGGGCCTGAACATGTGCGGCGCGGGCCGGGTGGTCTGCCTGATCGACCCGCTCGGTGACGTCTACGCCTGCCCCTTCGCCATCCACGACCGCTTCAAGGCCGGAAACATCGTCGCCGACGGCGGTTTCGACGAGGTCTGGACCCACTCCACGCTGTTCGCCGAACTCCGCGAACCCGTCGACGGCGGCGCGTGCACGAGCTGCGCGCACTACGACAGCTGCCGCGGCGGCTGCATGGCCGCGAAATTCTTCACCGGTCTGCCCGCCGACGGCCCCGACCCGGAGTGCGTGCAGGGCTACGGCGAAGCGGCCCTGTCGGCCCCCGGCCGGACCATTCCGCGCCCCGCCGTCGACCATTCCCGGCCGGTCCGCGCCCGCACCCGAGTGTCGTTGCCGCTGACCGTGCGGCGCCCACCCGCCAAGGCGTGCAACGAGAGTCCGCTCGGGTAGCCGTCGATCGGTTGCCGAGAGTGCGCTGCCGATCTTGTTGAGGCGTCCGCTAACTCGGTCACGACCGCATTTGGAACAGACTTTGGTCCTTTTTTCTGGGGTGATGATGTCTGCGAGCCCAACTGCGCATAGCATGCGAGGAATGCGCCATGATCGTCTGCCCGACGGCTTCGGGGTACGGATCGATCCACGGGTACGCGCATTTTCCGGGGGTCGAATCCTGATCGGAGGATCGCCCGCACGGATGCTGCGCTTGGCCCCGGAGGCCGCCGAGTTGATCGGCGACGGATACCTGGAGGTGACCGACAGCAAGTCCGCGACCATCGCCCGCCGACTGCTCGATTCCGGTGTGGCCAACCCGCGTCCGCGCCTGGAACCCTCGCTCGACGATGTCACGGTGGTCATCCCGCTGTACAACAACGCCGACGGGCTCGTGCGCCTGTTGGCCGTGCTGCGCGGACACAATGTGATCGTCGTCGACGACGGTTCCGACGAGCCGGTCCGCATCCCGCCGCGCCAGGGCCGTGGCCAGGTGACGGTGATCCGTCACGAATCCCCGCTCGGTCCCGCGGCGGCGCGCAACGCCGGATTGAAAGCCGCGACAACGGACTTCGTCGCCTTCCTCGATTCCGATGTGGTCCCGCGCAGCGGCTGGCTCGAGGTCATGCTCGGACACTTCAGCGATCCGCAGGTCGCGTTGGTCGCGCCGCGCATCGTCGCGCTCGACGCCGAGTCCAACGCGCTGGCCCGCTACGAACACACCCGCTCCTCGCTGGATCTGGGCCGCCGCGAGTCGGCCGTGCACGCGCGCGGCATCGTGTCGTACGTGCCCAGCGCGGCGCTGCTGGCCCGGCACTCGGCCCTGTCGGCCGAGGGCGGATTCGACGAGTCGATGCAGGTGGCCGAGGATGTCGACCTGTGCTGGCGGCTCGAACGCGCGGGCTGGCGGTTGCGCTACGAACCCGCCGCGCGGGTGGCCCACGATCACCGCGTGGCCTTCCGCGCCTGGTTCGGCCGAAAGCTGTTCTACGGCACCGGCGCCGCCCCGCTCGGCAAGCGGCACTCGGGCCTGGTCTCGCCGCTCCAGGTCCCGACCTGGACCGTGCTGGCCAGTCTGTTGTTCGCGACCCTGTCCAGGTGGGGCCTGTTCGGCGGCCTGGTCACCCTGACCACCGCCCTGCTCCGCCTGCGCCGCGTCTTCACCGAACTCGACAACCCGACCAGGATCGCCGCGGTCTACCTCGCCCGCGGCTACTTCGCCGGCATGTGGCGCCTGGCCTCGGCGATGTGCCGCGACTACTGGCCGGTGACCCTGCTCGCGGTGCTCACCTCGCGCCGGATCCGCAAGGTCGCGCTCACCATGGCACTGGCCGACGGCCTGGCCGACTGGTTCACCCACCGCGATGCCGGCGGCCTCGACCCAGTCCGCTACGTCGCCTACAAACGCCTCGACGACGTCGCCTACGGCACCGGCCTGTGGCTCGGCGCCCTGCGCGCCCGCAGCTTCGAGGCGCTCAAGCCGAGCATGCCGCCCCGCTGAATCCGACCGCGTGCCGAACACCCTCATCATCGGCGCCGGGTCGGCGGGGTGCGTGCTCGCCGCCCGACTCAGCGCCGATCCGGCCCGCTCGGTCAGCGTCCTCGAAGCAGGCCCGGTCTTCCGGACGATGGGGGAGCTGCCGCGCGAGCTGCTCGACCCGTCCCGGCTCCCGATCGGTCCCGAATCCCGGTGGGTGTGGCGGTACCGGGGAAATCTGTTGCGCGGCAAACTCATCGGCGGATCGGGGTCGATCAACGGCAGTTACTTCCTCCGCCCACCCGCCGCCGACTTCGCCGCGTGGAGTGCGATAGCGGGCCCGCGCTGGTCGTTCGCCTCGGTGCTGCCCGTCTTCCGCGCCCTGGAACGCGACGAGGATTTCGGCGACGCACCCGGCCACGGCGCCCACGGCCCGATCCCGATTTCGCGAACCAGCGACTTCACCGAGTTCAGCGCCGAGTTCGCGCAGCGGTGCACTGCGGCGGGATTCACCGAGCTTCCCGACCTCAACACCCCGGCCGGGTTCGACCAGTCACAGCCCCCCACCGAACAGCGCGGAGGCCTACGGGTCGAACGTCCACCGATACTCGGACTCCCCGGACTCCCCGGACTCCCCGGACTCCCCGGACTCCCCGGACTCCCCGGACTCCCCGGACTCTCCGCAGTCGACCCGACGAGATTCGTCGACACCCTCGCGCGGCTGGGCCCGGCCCTTCCGGCGGGATTCGGCCGAGTGCCATTGGCGGTGTCGCGGCACCGTCGAGCGGGCCCCGCCGTCACCCACCTCTATCCGGCGATGACCCGCCCCAACCTGACGGTCACCGGCGACACCACGGTGACCCGCCTACTCCTCAGCGGCACGCGGGTGATCGGCGCCGAATGGGCACGCGGTCGCGAGCGCGGGCGAACCTACGCCGATCACACGGTGGTGTGCGCGGGCGCCATCGAGTCGGCCGCACTCCTCCTCAGATCCGGGATCGGCCCCGAACCCCAGCTCCGCGCCCTCGGCGTCCCGGTGGTCCAGCCGCTCCCGGTGGGCACCTGGTGCACCGACCACCCCGAGATCGGCGTCGAGTTCCCGACCACCGACCCCGCCCAGCCCGCCGTCCCACTCGAATACGTCCTCCACCTCGACGACCTCGAGATACGCCCGTACGCCACGATGTTCTCGCCGGGCCTCCGACGGGTGGGCGTGGCCTTGATGCACCCCGAATCAACGGGCGAACTGACCCTGGTCTCGACCGACCCCACCGTCCCCGCCCGCGTCGACCAGCGCTACCTGCGCACCGCCCGCGACCGCGCCCGACTCCGCGACGGCGTAGCCCTGACCGCCGACCTCTACGGCCGCCGGATCGGCCCCGCCGACGACCCCTGGCTGCGCGCGAACCTCGGTACCTCCCAACACCTTTCGGGCACCTGCCGCATGGGCCCCGCCGACGACGAGCGCGCCGTGGTCGACGAGAGTGGCCGCGTCCACGGCATCGACGCCCTCACGATCGCCGATCTCTCGATCGTCCCGGTCCCGCTGCGCCGTGGCCCCCAGGCCACCACCGTGATGCTCGCCGCAGCCATAGCCGACCATATGGTCGTGTGACGATGTGACGATCGATACCACGATGTGACCTGCCGGACAAACCCCCACTTCTTGCGTTTACGCCGTTAGCTGCCCGGTACAGTTTGTAGCGGGAAAGAAAGGCAAATGGTCAGCAATCTTGCAGGTGGGCGGCCCCCACGGCAGGCACCGGAGTCGGGCGCGCAGCTCGGGGCTCTCGAGGCCTATGCCGCACAGGCCCATGGATTTCTCAGTGCCGGTGGTGAACAGCTGACCCAGCTGGCCGGTCTGCTGCGCCCGCTCGTGCTCGAGTCGTGGTTGCGCAGCGTACGCGGCGGTATCGATCCGACCGATGTGATCGGCGGTCGCGGTCTGCGCGGCGCCGACCTCGAGCGGTATCGCGACGCCCACCCCATCGCCGTGCTCATGCCGCTGATCGACAAACTGCTGGTCCAGGACGCGTCGCAGGCCGGTTTGATCGTCACCGTGGCCGACCAGTTCGGTCGCGTGCTCTCGGTGCACGGCCATCCCGAGCAGGTCGCCGCCGCCGCCGAGATCGGCGTGCGCGAGGGCGACGATCTCAGTGAACGTCGCATCGGCACCAACGCCGTCGGCCTCGTCGTGCGCACCGGGCGCGCCACCTGGATCCACGGACCCGAACATTTCCTGCATCGCATGCACCAGATCACCGGCGCCGCGGCCCCCGTGCACGAGCCCGACGGCCGCCTGATCGGTGTGCTGATGATTGCCGGTGGGATGCGGGTGGCCAAGCCCGAGATCCTCGCGCTGGTCAAAGCCGCCGCGACCGCCGCCGAAATGGACCTGGTGCTGCGGGCGATGCGCGCCAGTCACGGCATCGCCGCGCCGGCCGAGCCCGCCGCCGACGAGAGCGAACCCGCCCCGCTGGCCCTGGATGTGCTCGGTCTCGGCCAGCCGCAGTTGAGTGTGGCCGGGGAGCGCGTCTCGCTCTCGCAGCGGCATGCCGAGATCCTGCTGTTGCTCACCGAGCATCCCGAGGGTCTGGGCGCCGACCATCTGGCCCTGCTGCTCGACGACACCGATCTGGACAACGGCACGATCCGCGCCGCGATGTCGCGGTTGCGTTCGGTGGTCGGCGCCTCGGTGGTGGGTTCGCGTCCCTACCGTCTGCGCGTGCATGTCGCAACCGATGTGGAGGCGCTGCGGGCCGCGCTCGACTCCGGTGATATCGAAACCGCATTACGCTTGTACCTCGGTCCGGTGCTGCCGCGCTCCTCGGCGCCGGGCATCTGCGACATTCGCGACGAACTGCGCGTCCGACTGCGGGCCGCGGTGCTCGCCGCGCCCGAGGCCGGCGTGCTGCGCCGCTGGACGTCGTGCCCGGAGGGTCGTGACGATGCCGCCGCCTGGGCCGCCTACCGCTCGACGGTGGACCGCGATTCGCCCCTGTATGCGCAGATAGAGGCCAAAATCCGGGTACTCGACCGGCGGATCGGCGCTGATGCAACGCGGATGCAACGTTTCGGCTCATAAGGTCCCGGTCTGAACGTGTGGTGAGTCACATCGAGATGACTCCTGTGTTGGTGACCACACTCATGCCCAGGTCATGGCTACCCGCCGGTACGGGCTCGAGAATCGGACAATCTTTTTAGCGGGAAAAGTTTCTTTTTATTACCGTAACGCCTAGTGTCACCAATGCATGGTCAAGCGTCCATGTGATGCAACAGACAAAGCAGTTGGAGGAATGATCAACAGCTAGGCACGCGACGGACCCGGTGTCCGTCGCCGCGACGACCACGGGTCGTCGTCCACATGATCTGTCGGGGATCTTGCGTGCGTGTGGCGTCACGCCCACCACGTTCACATCGAACCAGTGGCTCACGAGGTGTATTCGTGCTGCCCGAAAACGTTCGATCTGCTGTTTTTTCGCGATGTGAGGAGGCTCTGGTGCACGGTACGGAGTTGGGTGGGTTCAGCGCGCTACCACAGGAAGCGCGGGTCGTCGGGCCGGCGTTCGCGCTGGCTCCGGCTCAGCTGGGTGTCTGGTACGCGCAGCTGCTCGACCCCGACGTTCCGATCACCATCGCCCAGTACATCGATATCGACGGCGAGCTCGATGTTGTTGCGCTGCAACAGGTCAGCGCCGAAGCCGCCCGTGCCTACGGCTCCTCGCTGGTGCGCCTGGGCGAAGCCGACGGCGTGCCGTACCAGTACATCGACCACACCATCCCGGTCGAGGACGAGCTGCCGGTGATCGACCTGCGCCACCACGACGACCCGATCGCCGCCGCGCAGGAGTGGATGCGCGCGGAGTTCGGCGCGCCCCTTGACCTGCTCGCGGATCGCCTGGTGGCGGGCGCGCTGCTGTGGGTCGGCCGGCGGCGCTGGTTCTGGTACCTGCGCGGGCACCACATCGTGCTCGACGGCTACGGCGCGTTCACCAACTCCCAGCGCATCGCCGAGCTCTACACCGCCCGGGTGCTGGGCACCCAGGCCCGCGAGGTCGTTCCCGGCGAACTGTCCGCCCTGGTCGAGGGCGAGCAGCGCTACCGCGAGAGCACCCGTTTCATCGGCGACCGCGAGCACTGGGCCCAGCGCATCGCGGGCCTGGACAGCCCGACCGCGCTCGACGGCCGCACCGCCCCGCGCTCGGCGATCAACCTGGTCACCGGCGGTCGCCTCTCCGAGGGCCTGGTCGAACGCCTGGAAACCATCGCGGCCAGCGACGACTCGACCATCTCCGGGGTGCTGCTCGCCGCCTTCGCCGCCTACCTCGGTCGCCTGACCGACCGCCCCGACGCCGTCCTGAGCCTGCCCGTCACCGCCCGCACCACCGCCGTCATGCGCCGCTCGGCGGGCATGCTGTCCAATATCGTGCCGCTGCGACTGCCCACCGGCGCCGCCGATTCGGCCGCGACCTGGGGCGAGCTGCTGCGCGCGGCCCGGGTGGAGGTGGCGGGCGCGCTGCGTCACCAGCGCTACCGCGCCGAGGACATCCGCCGCGACGCCGAGGACGACGGCCGCCCGGCCCGGCGCGCCCTGTTCGGCCCGCTGGCCAACTTCATGCTCTTCCGCAGCGACCTGACCCTCGGTTCCACCACCGGCCGCTACCGGGTGCTGTCCACCGGTCCGATCGAGGACCTGAGCTTCAACGTCTACTACGGCGACCGCGACCGCGTGCACGTCGACTTCGAAGCCAACCCGAACCTCTACGACGCCGACACCCTGGCCCGCCACCACGCGCGCTTCCTCGGTTTCCTCGAGCGCCTCGCCGCCGCCGACCTGGACACCCCGCTGGCCCGCATCGACGTAGCGACCGAGCTGGAACTGCAGGTCAGTACCCAGATCTGGAACTCCACCCGGTTCGATGTGGACGCCGCGCTGGCCCAGCGCGCGGTGTCGATCGCGACCCTGCCCGCCATGTTCGAGGCCCAGGTCGCCCGCACGCCCGACGACGTGGCCGTGCGCATGGCGTCCGCGGCCGCCGACGCCGGTGACACGCTCACCTACCGCGAGCTGTCCGAGCGCGCCAACCGCCTCGCCCGCCGCCTGCGCGAAGACGGCATCGGCCCCGAATCCCTTGTCGCGCTGAGCATCCGCCGTTCGCCCGAGCTGGTCGTCGCCATGTACGCGGTGCTCGCCGCGGGCGCCGCCTACGTGCCGATCGACCCGGATCACCCGGCCGACCGCATCGCCCACATCCTCGCCACCGCCGCCCCGGCCGCGGTCCTCACCACCAGCCGCGACGGCGCCCCCGTCGACGACCTGCCCGTGCTGGCCGTGGACACCCTCGACCTGAGCGGCTACCCCGAGCACCCGCTCACCGACGCCGACCGCACCGCCCCGCTGCGCCCGAACCACCCCGCCTACGTCATCTTCACCTCCGGCTCCACCGGTCTGCCCAAGGGCGTCGCCGTCGAGCACGCCGCGATCGTGAACCGCCTCGTCTGGATGCAGCAGAGCTACCGCCTGCACGGCGTCGACGTGGTGTTGCAGAAGACCCCGATGACCTTCGACGTGTCGGTGTGGGAGTTCTTCTGGCCCTTGCAGATCGGCGCCACGCTGCTGCTCGCCGAGCCGGACGGCCACCGCGATCCCGCCTACCTGCGTCGGGTCATCGACGAATACGGCGTCACCGTGGCACATTTCGTGCCCTCGATGCTGGAAGTCTTTCTCGCCCAGCAGGAGATCGCCGAGCGCAGCACGCTGCGGCTGGTCTTCGCCTCCGGCGAGGCCCTGCCCGCCGCGCCTGCGCAGCGGCTGCGGCTGCTCACCGGCGCCCGGCTGCACAATCTCTACGGCCCCACCGAGGCCGCGGTCGATGTCACCTTCCACGAGGTGAACGACGCGGACCGGACCACGGTGCCGATCGGCGCGCCGGTGTTCAACACCCGGCTCCATGTTCTCGACTCGCGGCTGCGGCCGGTTCCGGTCGGGGCTCCGGGTGAGCTGTATCTGTCGGGGGTACAGCTCGCCCGGGGCTATGTGGGACGACCCGAGCTCACGGCGGGACGCTTCGTCGCCGCGCCGTCGGGCCTGCGGATGTACCGCACCGGCGACCTGGTCCGCTGGACCACCAACGGTGAACTGGAATACCTGGGCCGCACCGACTTCCAGGTCAAGCTGCGCGGCCTGCGCATCGAACTCGGCGAGATCGAGGCCGTGCTCGAGAGCGTCGACTCCGCCACCCGTGCGGTGGTCGTGGTCCGTGACGACGCGGGCGTGGGCGAACAGCTCGTCGCCTACGTGGTCGAGGCCGAGCCCGGCGCCGTCACGGTCGACACCCTGCGCGAAACCGCCCTGCGCGCGCTGCCGGCCTACATGGTGCCCGCCGCGTTCGTGCTGCTCGAGGCCCTGCCGGTGAACGCCTCCGGCAAGCTCGACCGCAAGGCCCTGCCCGCCCCCACCCGCACCGTGGTCAGCTACGCCGAACCCGTCGGCCCGGTCGAGCAGACCGTGGCGCGCGTGTTCGCCGAGGTCCTCGGCCTCGACCGGGTCGGCCGCGACGACGACTTCTTCGCCCTCGGCGGCAACAGCCTGGTCGCCACCCAGGTGGCGGCTCGCCTGAGCGCCGATCTCGGCTGCCGGCTCGGCATCCGCGACCTGTTCGGCGCCACCACCGTGACCCGCCTGGCCGCCGCCATCACCGAGCGCGACACCGGCGTCTCCGCGCAACTGCCGGTTCTCGCCGCGCGTCCGCGCCCCGCGCTGATCCCGCTCTCGCCCGCCCAGCAGCGCATCTGGTTCCTCAACCGCTTCGACCCGTCGGCGCCCGGCTACAACATGCCGTTCGTCATCCGCCTGCGCGGCACCGCCGACCTGCCCGCCCTGGTCACCGCCCTGACCGCCGTGGTCGACCGCCACGAGGCCCTGCGCACCGTCTTCCCCGCCGTCGACGCCCCCGGTGGCGAGGTCGCCGAGCAGGTCGTGCGTGAGCCCGGCCGCTTCCACATCGACGCCCCCGTCGAAGTCCCCGCGCCCGCCCTGGACGCGGCCCTCACCGGCTTCGCCCGCACCGGCTTCGACCTCGAAACCGAACCGCCCTTCCGCGCGAAGATCTTCCTCGTCGCGGCCACCGACGCCGCCGAGCACGACGCGGAAACCCGTTCGGCCGCCGCGGTGTCGACGACGGCGGACGCTCACGACGCGACAGCCGCGTCGAGTGCCGCCGACGCCGATTCGGTCGCCGCGCACGATCAGGCGGGCGAGTGTGTCCTGGCCGTCGTCCTGCATCACATTGCCGCGGACGGTGTTTCGCTCCAGGTCCTTGTCCGCGACGTCCTCACCGCCTACCGCGCGGCCACCGAGAACATCGCCCCCGCCTGGGCGCCCCTGAACGTCCACTACGCCGACTACGCCCTGTGGCAGCGCGAACTCCTCGGCACCGAGACCGACCCCCAGTCCCTCGCCTCGCGCGAAATCGCCTTCTGGGAGCGCACTCTCGCCGATCTGCCCGACCAGCTCGAGCTCCCCTCGGCCCGCCAGCGCCCGCTCGAGTCCACCATGCGCGGCGCCCGAACCGACTTCACCATCGACGCCGAGCTGCACCGGCGCCTGGCGGAGCTGGCCCAGCAGGCCGGCGCCTCGCTGTTCATGGTCCTGCACACCGCGCTGGCCGTGCTGCTCGCGCGCCTGTCCGGCACCACCGATATCGCCATCGGCACCGGTGTCGCCGGCCGTGGCGACCGGGCCATCGACGACCTGATCGGCATGTTCGTCAACACCCTGGTCCTGCGCACCGAGGTCGACCCCGCCGCCCCGTTCACCGCCGCCCTCGAGCACACCCGCGAAACCGACCTGGCCGCCTTCGCGCACGCCACCGTCCCGTTCGACCGGCTCGTCGACGTGGTCAACCCGGCGCGTTCGCAGTCGCGTCACCCGCTGTTCCAGGTCGCGCTGAACTTCCAGGCCGTCCTCGACACCACCTTCGACCTGGCCGGTTCGCCGGTCACCGTGCACGAGATCGAACTCGACATCACCAAGTTCGACCTGCAGATCACCCTGGCCGAACGCCGCACCGCCACCGGCGAATTCGCGGGCATCGAGGCCGTCGCCCTCTACGCCACCGACCTGTTCGACGAGCACGAGATGCGCGAACTCGGCGCCCGCTTCGTGCGCGTCCTCGACGCCGCCGTCACCGCGCCGCAGACCCCGGTCGGTGACCTGGCCCTGCTCTCGTCCGCCGAACACGCCCACCTCACCTCTCTGCGTGGGGGTCCTGTCACCGCCACCGGTCTGCTGCCCGATCTGTTGTCCGCCGCGGTCGCCGTCGGCCCCGAGCGCGAGGCCGCCACCGACGGCGCCCGCACCCTCACCTACCGCGAACTCGATCGCGCGTCGGCACGCCTGGCCAGGGTCCTCATCGACGCCGGCATCGGCCCCGATGATGTGGTGGCAGTGGGCATTCCGCGCTCGATCGAGTCCGTCCTCGCGGTCTGGGCCATCGCCAAGTCCGGTGCCGCGTGGCTCCCTGTCGATCCGAGTTACCCGCTCGATCGGATCACCCATATGGTGACCGATTCCGGTGCGCGACTGGGTCTTACGGTGTCACAGTCGCACGCGTCGCTGCCCGGCCCGATCGAGTGGCTCGCCCTCGACGACCTCAAGGTCATGGCCGAATGCGCCTGGCGCTCCAGCGATCCCGTCACCGACCGCGACCGCGTGCGCCCCCTGCGCGCCGAG
Source organism: Nocardia lasii (assembly GCF_042658545.1). NCBI lineage: Bacteria > Bacillati > Actinomycetota > Actinomycetes > Mycobacteriales > Nocardiaceae > Nocardia > Nocardia lasii. Next base: position 602,065 of record NZ_JBHSQN010000015.1, on the reverse strand, counting down.
CACCTCGCCTACGTCATCTACACCTCCGGTTCCACCGGCCTGCCCAAGGGCGTGCTCGTGCGCCAGGCGGGCATCGCCGGTTTCGCCGCCGAGGAATCGGCGCGCATGTTCGGCACCGCCGACGCCCGCGTGCTCCAGGTCGGCTCGCCGTCCTTCGACATCTCGGTGATGGAATTCCTGCTCGCCGTGAACTCCGCCGCCACCCTGGTGATCGCCGTCCCCGGCCACGACGTGGGCGACGAACTCGCGCAGCTGCTCTCGCGCCAGCGGGTCACCCACGCCCTGATGACCCCCTCGCGCCTGGCCGTGCTCGACCCCGCCCAGCTCGACGACCTGCGCATGGTGATGGTCGGCGGCGAAGCCTGCCCGCCCGACCTGATCGCCCGCTGGACCACCGGCGCCGTCCCGCGCGCCTTCGTCAACGCCTACGGCCCGTCCGAGACCACGGTCGCCACCAACATCAGCGCCCCCCTCGACCTCGACACCCCCCTCACCCTTGGCACCCCCCTGCGCGGCATCACCGAATGGGTCCTCGACACCCGCCTGCGGCCGGTCCCCGTCGGTGTCGCCGGCGAGCTCTACGTCGCGGGCGCCCAGGTGGCCCGCGGTTACCGCAACCGCGCCGACCTCACCGCCGCCCGCTTCGTCGCCTGCCCGTGGGCCCCCGCCGAGCGCATGTACCGCACCGGCGACCTGGTCCGCTGGACCACCGAGGACACCCTCGAGTACCTCGGCCGCAACGACGACCAGGTCAAACTCCGCGGCTTCCGCATCGAACTCGGCGAAATCGAAACCGCCCTGCTCGCCCAGCCCACGATCCGCCAGGCCGTCGTGCTCGTCCGCCCGGACGCGCACCGCGGCGACCAACTCGTCGCCTACCTGGTTCCGGCCACCCCGGCCGAATCCGCTCTCGACGACGCGCCCCGAACCCGCCACCTGGCGAGCGACGCCAACCCGACCTCCAGCGTCACGGGCGCTGGCGGCCAGTCTCCGGCTGTCGCGGGACCGATCGCCTCGGCAGCCGAACTCGGTGACCACGCGGCGTCGGACCTACAGCGGACAGACCTCGACGTCGACCAGGTCACGGCGATCCTGCGCGGCACGCTCGCCGCCCACATGGTCCCGTCGGCCTTCGTCGTCCTCGACGAACTGCCCCTGACCCCCAACGGAAAGCTCGACCGCAAGGCCCTGCCGCAGCCGGTCTTCGCCGCCCGCGCCTTCCGCGCCCCCGCCCAGGGCACCGAGTCCACCGTGGCCCGCGTGTTCGGCGAGGTGCTCGGCGTGGACCAGGTCGGCGCCGACGACGACTTCTTCGCCCTCGGCGGCAACTCCCTGGTCGCCACCCAGGTCGTCTCGCGCCTGGGCGCCGCGCTCGGTCGCGCCGTGTCGCTGAAGGTCCTGTTCGAGGCCCCCGCCGTCACCGCCCTGGCCGCCCTGCTCGACTCCGCGCAGGAGATCGCGACCAGGCCCGCGCTGGTGGCAGCCGAACGCCCGCACCGGATTCCGCTGTCCTACGCCCAGCAGCGCATGTGGTTCCTCAACCAGTTCGACGCCGATTCGGTCGCCGACAACATCGCCGCCGCCATCCGCCTCACCGGCGCCCTCGACCCGGCCGCCCTCAACGCCGCCGTGGCCGCGGTCTTCGCCCGCCACGAGGCCCTGCGCACCCGCTACCCCGCCACCGACGGCATCCCCTTCCAGCAGGTCCTCGACATCGACGCGCAGTCGATCACCCTGGAACCGCACGCCATCGCCCCGGTCGACCTCGACCGCCGCATCCGCGACCTGGCCGCCGTCCCGTTCGCGGTCGACCAGGAACCCCCGGTCCGCCTGCACCTGCTGCACACCGCCGCCGACGAGCACGTCCTGGTCCTTGTCCTGCACCACATCGCCGCCGACGGCTGGTCGGTCGCGCCGCTGACCCGCGACGTGATGGTCGCCTACGCCGCCCACCGGGCCGGCACCGCGCCGCAGTGGACCCCGCTGCCCGTCCAGTACGCCGACTTCGCCCTCTGGCAGCGCGAAGCCCTCGGCGCCGAGGACGACCCGACCTCGCCCATGGCCCAGCAGATCGCCTTCTGGACAACCGAACTCGCCGACCTGCCCGACCTGCTCGCCCTCCCGACCGATCGCCCCCGTCCGGCCGTGGCCTCGGGACGCGGTGCGCGCCAAGCGTTCACGATCCCCGCCGCGACCACCGATCGCCTGCGCGAACTGGCCGCCACCGCGAACGCGTCGCTGTTCATGGTCCTGCACGCCGCCTTCGCCGCCACCCTGTCGAAACTGTCAGCCCAGCAGGACATCTCGATCGGCACGCCCGTCGCCGCCCGTGGGGATCAGGCCCTCGACGACCTGGTCGGCATGTTCGTCAACACCCTGGTCCTGCGCACCCCGGTCCGCCCCGACGCCACCTTCACCGACCTGCTCGGCACGGTCCGCGCGGGCGACCTGCGCGCCCTGGCCAACACCGATGTCACCTTCGACCGCCTCGTCGAGGTCCTCAATCCCGAACGCTCGACCGCCCGGCACCCGCTGTTCCAGGTGATGCTCGACTTCCAGAACAACTCCCAGACCGAACTCGAACTCGCGGGCCTGACCGCCTCGGAGATCGAGATCGACACCCGCACAGCCAAATTCGACCTGCAGCTGACCCTGCGCGAGACCAGCGACGGCCTGCTCGCCCGCTTCGAGTACGCGACCGACCTGTTCGATGCCCGCACCATCACAGATTTCAGCACCCGCCTGTCGCGGTTGCTGGAGACGGTGACCGCCGATCCCAACGTCGTGATCGGCGACATCGATCTGCTCGACTCCGCCGAGCGCACCCTTGTGCTCGACACCTGGAACGACACCGCCTACCCGGTCGACGCCCGCATGAACCTGGCGTCGCTGTTCGCCGCGCAGGCCACCCGCACCCCCCACGCGACCGCGCTGAGCGCCGACGGCGACTCCCTCACCTACGCCGAGTTCGCGGCGAAGGTGAACCGCCTCGCCCGCCTGCTCATCTCCATCGGCGTCGGCCCCGAGCGCACCGTGGCACTGGGCATCCGCCGCTCCACCGACCTGGTCGTGGCCATGTACGCGGTCATCGCCGCGGGCGGCGCCTACGTGCCGCTCGACCCCGACCACCCGGCCGACCGCATCGCCGCGGTCCTCGACGCCGCCGACCCGGTCTGCGTGCTGACCCGCGCGCTCGACGCCGTCGACCTGTCCGCCGCCACGGCCCCCGCCGTGCTCGACCTCGAGCAGCTCGACACCGCCGACTACGCGTCGGACCCGATCACCGACGCCGACCGCCTCGCCACCCTCACCCCGGCCAACGCGGCCTACCTGATCTTCACCTCAGGCTCCACCGGCACGCCCAAGGGCGTCGTGGTCACCCACGCCGCGATCGTCAACCGCCTGGTCTGGATGCAGGACGCCTACCGCCTCACCCCCGCCGATTCCGTGCTCCAGAAGACCCCCGCCACCTTCGACGTGTCGGTGTGGGAGTTCTTCTGGCCCTTGCAGATCGGCGCCCGCCTGGTCCTGGCCGGCCCCGACGGCCACCGCGATCCCGCCTACCTGACGCGGCTGATCGACACCGAGCAGATCACCGTCGCCCACTTCGTCCCGTCGATGCTGTCGGTCTTCGTCGCCGCCCTCGACGACACCGCCGCCTGCACCTCCCTGCGCATGGTCTTCGCCTCGGGCGAGGCCCTGCCGCCCGCCCCCGCGCACACCCTGCGCCGCCGCACCGGCACCGCCGTGCACAACCTCTACGGCCCCACCGAGGCCGCCGTCGACGTCACCTTCCACGAGGTCGTCGACGCCGACACCACCACCGTCCCCATCGGCGCCCCCGTCCACAACACCCAGGTCTACGTCCTCGACAGCCGTCTGCGCCCGGTCCCCGCCGGCGTCCCCGGCGAGCTGTACCTGGCGGGCACCCAGCTGGCCCGCGGCTACGCGGCCCGCGTCGACCTGACCGCCGACCGCTTCGTCGCCAACCCCTTCACCCCCGGCGAGCGCATGTACCGCACGGGCGACCTCGTCATCTGGACCACGGCGGGCCCCGTCGCGGTCGACGCGGATCGCGACGACGTGCGCGGTGAACTGGAATACCTGGGCCGCACCGACTTCCAGGTCAAACTGCGTGGCCTGCGCATCGAACTCGGCGAGATCGAAGCCGCCCTCGCGGTGCTGCCCGAGGTCACCCAGGCCGCCGTGCTCGTCCGCGACGACAGCCTGGTCGCGTATGTCGTCGCCCAGCACCTCGACGTGCCCGAGGTGAAATCCGCCCTCACCCGCACCCTGCCCGCCTATATGGTCCCGGCGGCCTTCGTCGTCCTCGACGAGTTCCCGCTCAACCCCTCCGGCAAGCTCGACCGCAAGGCCCTGCCCGCCCCGCTGTTCGAGGCCGCGGTCTTCCGCGCCCCCGCCACCGAGGTCGAACGGATCGTGGCGCGCACCTTCGCCACCGTCCTCGGTTTCCCGGCCGATCGCGAAGTCGGCCGCGACGACGACTTCTTCGCCCTCGGCGGCAACTCCCTCAACGCCACCCAGGTCGCGGCCCGCCTCGGCGCCGCCCTCGACACCCAGATTCCCGTCCGCCTGCTGTTCGACGCGCCCACGGTCCTCGACCTGGCCGACCGCTGCGCCGCCCTGCGCGGCACCGGCGCCCGCCTGGAACTCACCACTCGCGAACGCCCCCAGCGCATTCCGCTCTCGGCCGCCCAGCGCCGCATGTGGTTCCTCAACCGCTACCTCGCCGACGTGGACGGCATCGGCGACGCGGTCGACAACATCCCCGTCGCCCTTCGCCTGACCGGCGACCTCGACACCGCCGCCCTCGAGGCCGCGCTGGCCGACGTCATCGCCCGCCACGAGACCCTGCGCACCAGCTACCCCGACGGCCCCGACGGCGCCGAACAGTTGATCGCCGACACCGCCGACCTCACCCTGCGCGCCGAGGACATCACCGAGGCGCAGCTCCCCGAACGCCTGTTGGCCTGCGCCGCAGTGCGATTCGACCTGACCACCGAGATCCCCGTGCGCGCGGCACTGTTCGCGATCAACGGCGAGCACGTCCTGGTCCTGGTCGTGCACCACATCGCCGCCGACGGTTTCTCCCTCGGCCCGCTGGCCGCCGACCTGATGACCGCCTACGCCGCCCGCAGCACCGGCACCGCCCCCACCTGGACCCCGCTGCCCATCCAGTACGCCGACTACGCCCTGTGGCAGCACGAAGTCCTCGGCGAGACCACCGATCCCGCCTCGCTGGCCCACACCCAGCTCGACTTCTGGCGCCGCGCCCTGGCCGGTCTGCCCGAACAGCTCGACCTCCCGACCGATCGCCCCCGCCCGGCCGAGTCCACCTACCGTGGCTCGGTCCATCGCTTCCAGATCGACTCCGACCTGCACAGCGAACTGCGCGAACTGGCCCGCAAGCACGAGGCCACCCTGTTCAGCACCGTCCACGCCGCCCTCGCGGTGCTGCTGGCGCGGCTGTCCGGCGGCAGCGACATCGCGATCGGCACCCCGGTCGCGGGCCGTGGCGAGGCCGCCCTCGACGGCCTGATCGGCATGTTCGTCAACACCCTGGTCCTGCGCACCCAGATCGACCCGCGCACCGAGTTCGAAACCACCCTCGACGCCGTCCGCGCCGGTGACCTCGACGCCCTCTCGCACGCCGACCTCCCGTTCGAGCAGGTCGTCGACGCCATCGACCCCGCCCGCGCCCGCAACCGCCACCCCCTGTTCCAGGTGGCACTGGTCCTGCAGAACTTCACCGTCCCCGCCCTGGAAGCGGCGGGCCTGCGCGTCGCCCCCGTCGACTTCGACGCCGCCGTCGCCAAGTTCGACCTGCAGTTCACCCTCGCCGAAGCCGAGGACATCGACGGCCGCGCCAACGGCATGTCCATCGAGATCTCCTACGCCACCGACCTTTTCGACGCGAGCAGCGTCGCCGTGCTGGCCCGCCGCTTCGCCCAGGTCCTCGCCGCCGTGGTCGCCGACCCGACCGTCGTCGTCGGCGACATCCAGCTGCTCAGCGCCGAAGAGCAGCAGCGCACCCTCTACGACTGGTCCACCACCGGCGCCTCCACGGCCACCGCCGACACGATGGTGCACCGCTTCGCCCGCGCCGCCGCCCTCGACCCGAACGCCGTCGCGGTGAAGGCGGGCGAATACACCCTCACCTACGCCGAACTCGACGCCTGGTCCAACCGCCTGGCCCACCGCCTCATCAATGCCGGCGTCGGCCCGGAATCCCTGGTGGCCGTGGCACTTCCGCGCTCGCTGGAACTGCCCGTGGCCCTGCTGGCCGTGCTCAAGGCCGGCGGCGGCTACCTGCCGATCGACCCCAACTACCCGGCCGACCGCATCGAATACGTCCTCACCGACGCCCGCCCGCTGTGCGCCATCACCAACGGCGACACCGGCCTCGCGCCCGACTGGTTCGGTGGCCCCGTCATCGATCCCGCCGCCGAGAACCTCCTGGATTTCCCCGCCGAGCCCGTCGCCGACGCGGACCGCCGCACCCCGCTCACCCCCGCCAACACCGCCTACGTCATCTACACCTCCGGCTCCACCGGCCGCCCCAAGGGCGTGGTGATCCCGCACGCGAATGTGACCGCGCTGCTGGACAATACGGCCACCCACTTCGGTTTCGGCCCCTCGGACGTGTGGACGATGTTCCACTCCTACGCCTTCGACTTCTCGGTCTGGGAGCTGTGGGGCGCGCTGCTGCACGGCGGCTCGGTGGTCCTGGTCGACTACTTCACCTCCCGCTCGCCCGAGCAGTTCCGCGAACTGCTGGTGACCGAGGGCGTCACCGTCCTCAACCAGACCCCGTCGGCGTTCTACCAGCTCGTCGCCGCCGACCTGGCCGCCGATCCGGCCGACTACGCCCTGCGCACCGTGATCTTCGGCGGCGAGGCCCTCGAACCCCAGCGCCTGGCCGGCTGGTTCGCCCGCTACCCGCACGCTCCGCGCCTGGTGAACATGTACGGCATCACCGAGACCACGGTCCACGTCTCCTACCGCGAGATCACCCCGAACACCGGTTCCGCCAGCGTGATCGGCGGCGCCATCGCGGGTCTGACCGTGCGCGTGCTGGATTCGCGCCTGCGTCCCGTCCCGCTCGGCGTCCCCGGCGAAATCTATGTCTCCGGCCCGCAATTGGCCCGCGGCTACCTCGGTCGCCCCGACCTCACCGCGAGCCGCTTCGTCGCCGACCCCTACGGTCCGCCCGGCAGCCTGGCCTACCGCTCCGGCGACCTGGCCCGCTGGACCGCCGAACCCGGCCCCCGCGCCGCCATCGACCTGGAATACCTCGGCCGCGCCGACCAGCAGGTCAACCTGCGCGGCTTCCGCGTGGAACTCGGCGAGATCGAGGCCGCGCTGCTGCACAGCTCGGTCGCGCCGCGCGAGGTCGCGGTGCTGGTGCGCACCGACTTGGTTGACGAGCCCCGCATCGTCGCCTACCTCGTCGCCGAGGCCGCGATCGACACCGCCGCCCTGCGCCAGGAACTGGCCCGCACGCTGCCCGAGCACATGCTCCCGGCCGCCGTGGTCGTCGTCGACCGCATCCCGCTGACCGTCAACGGCAAGCTCGACCGCGCCGCCCTGCCCGCCCCGGTCTTCGACACCACCGCCTACCGTCGCCCGAGCACCGTCACCGAGCAGCTCGTCGCCGCCGTCTACACCGAGGTCCTCGGCCGCGCCGACGGCCAGCCCGCCCG
>NZ_JBHSQN010000015.1:315360-594332 GCF_042658545.1 Nocardia lasii | reverse complement strand
CCGACGACGACTTCTTCACCCTCGGCGGCAGCTCCCTGCTCGCCGCCAAGGCCGTCGCCCGCATCGGCGCCACCCTCGACCGCCGCGTCGGCGTGCGCACCCTGTTCGAGGCCCCCCGCGTCACCGACCTCGCCGCCGCCATCGACGCCGAGACCAAGATCGACCGCCCCGCCCTGGTCGGCCGCGCCCGCCCCGACCTGCTGCCGCTGTCCCCGGCCCAGCAGCGCATGTGGTTCCTCAACCGCTTCGACCGCGCCTCGGTCGCCTACAACATCCCCTTCGCCCTGCGCCTCACCGGCGCCCTCGACCTGACCGCCCTCCAGGCGGCGATGGCCGACGTGATCACCCGCCACGAATCCCTGCGCACCGTCTACCCCGAACTCGACGGCACCCCGGTGCAGTCGATCGTCACCGCCACCGAGGCCCTGGCAGAGCTAGCCAGGGCAGCCGGCGCCGCGTCGAACCCGACCGACACCACCATCGCCGCCGCGTCGCTCCTCACCCCCGTCCCGACCTCGGCTGACGACCTGCCCGCCGCGATCCGCGCCCTCGCCGAGACCACCTTCGACGTCACCACCGAGATCCCGGTGCGCATGCGCCTGTTCAAGGTCACCGAGACCGAATTCGTCCTGGCGGCGGTCCTGCACCACATCGCCGCCGACGGCTCCTCCATCGCCCCCTTCGTCGCCGACCTCATGCGCGCCTACACCGCCCGCCTGGCCGACACCGCCCCCGGTTGGGCCCCGCCCGCCGTCCAGTTCGCCGACTACGCCCTGTGGCAGCGCGAACTCCTCGGCGACGAGGCCGACCCGAATTCGGTGGCCGCCCAGCAGGTCACCTACTGGCAGTCCCAGCTCGCCGGCCTGCCCGACCAGCTGGCCCTGCCTACCGACCACCCGCGCCCGGCCCGCCAGTCCCTGCGCGGTGACAAGGTCACCTTCACCCTCGACGCCGACCTGCACACCGCCCTGACCGCCCTGGGCCGCACCCACGGCGCCACCCTGTTCATGGTGGTCCACGCGGCCTTCGCCGCCCTGCTCGCGCGCCTGTCCGGCAGCGCCGACATCGCCGTCGGCACCCCCAACGCCGGTCGCGGCGAAGCCGAGCTCGACGAGGTGATCGGCATGTTCGTCAACACCCTCGTCCTGCGCACCCCCGTCGCCGCCGAGCGCCCCTTCACCGACCTGCTCACCACCGCCCGCAGCACCGACATCGCCGCCTTCTCCCACGCCGATGTCCCCTTCGAGCGCCTGGTCGAGGTCCTCAACCCGGCCCGCTCCACCGCACGCCACCCCCTGTTCCAGGTCGGCTACTCCTTCCAGAACCACGACCGCGGCCTGCTGGAACTGCCCGGCCTCACGGTCTCGAACATCGAATTCGATTCCGGCGTAGCCCAGTTCGACCTGCACCTGTTCGCCATGGACAACTACACCGCCGACGGCACCCCCGCCGGCATCGACATGGCCCTCGGCTACGCCACCGACCTGTTCGCCCCCGAGACCGCCGCGCGCTTCGCCGCCGCGTTCCGCCGCGTCCTCGAATCCGTCACGGCCGCACCGGAAACCGCCGTCGGTGACCTCGACCTACTCGCCACCGACCGCACCGTCCTGCTCGACACCTGGAACGACACCACCCACCCCGTCGAAGCCACCACCCTCGCCGAACTGGTTGTGCGACAGGCGAACAGCACCCCCGAAGCCCTCGCGCTGACCGATGGTGCGATCGAACTCGACTACGCGACCTTCGACGCCCGCGTCAACCATGTCGCCCACCTGCTGATCGCCGAAGGCGTCGGCCCGGAACGCACCGTCGCCCTGGCCATGCGCCGCAGCCTCGACCTCGTCATCGCCATGCACGCCGTCGTGCGCGCGGGCGGCGCCTACGTCCCGATCGACCCCGATCACCCGGCCGACCGCATCGCCTACATCCTCGACACCGCGGCCCCGCTGTGCGTGCTCACCACCGCCGCCGACGGCCTCCCGATCGCCGTGGACGCGCCGGTCTTCGAACTGGATCACACTGCCCTGCACGAGGTCTCGACCGCACCGATCACCGATGCCGACCGCATCGCCCCGCTGCGCCCCGAGCACCCCGCCTACGTCATCTTCACCTCCGGCTCCACCGGCCTGCCCAAGGGCGTCACCGTCCCGCACGCCGCCGTGGTCAACCAGCTCGCCTGGCTGCACGACCGCTTCGCCATGACCACCACCGACCGCGTCCTGCTGAAGACCCCCGCCACCTTCGACCTCTCGGTCTGGGAATTCTGGTCCCCGCTGACCAGCGGCGGTGCCCTGGTCGTCACCCGCCCCGGCGACGAACGCGACCCGGATCGCCTGCGCGCCACCATGTCCGACCACGGCGTCACCGTCCTGCACGCGGTCCCGTCCCTGATCGGCATGCTGCTCGCGTCCGAGACCGCCCTGCCGTCCTCGCTGCGCGCGGTCCTCGCGATCGGCGAGGCGCTCCCGGCGGCCACCGCCACCCAGTTCCGCGCCGCCACCACCGCCACCCTGCACAACCTGTACGGCCCCACCGAGGCCGCCGTCTCGATCACCGAATACGAAGTGGCACAGGACCCGACGCACGTGGTCCCGATCGGCACTCCCGCCTGGAACAGTGCCCTCTACGTCCTCGACGCCCGACTGCACCCGGTCCCGATCGGCGTGGCAGGCGAGCTCTACCTCGCGGGCGACCAGCTCGCCCGCGGCTACCACGGCCGCCCCGCCCTCACCGCCGACCGCTTCGTCGCCAGCCCCTTCGCCCCCGAGGCGCGGATGTACCGCACCGGCGACGTCGTCCGCTGGCGGGCCGACGGCACCCTCGAATACCTCGAGCGCGCCGACTTCCAGGTCAAGATCGGTGGCTTCCGCATCGAACTCGGCGAGGTCGAAACGGCCCTGCTGCGCTGCGCCGACGTGCGCGCCGCCGTCGCCGTGGCCAAGCGCGACGAGCGCGCGGGCACCCGCCTGATCGCCTACGCCGCAGCTGATTTCACCCCGGGCGCGGAACACGTCGTCGCCACCCGACTGCGTACCGAACTCGCCGCCGAGCTGCCCGCCTACATGGTCCCCGCCGCCCTGGTGGTGCTGGACGCCCTGCCGCTCAACGCCAACGGCAAGGTCGACCGCGCCGCCCTGCCCGAACCGGAGTTCGCCGAGGCCACCTTCCGCGCCCCGGCCACCCCGCTCGAACAGCTCGTCGCCGACACCTTCACCGAGGTCATCGGCAGCCGTGGCGCCGGCCTGGACGACGACTTCTTCGCCCTCGGCGGCAACTCGCTGATGGCGACCCGCCTGGCCGCCCGCCTCGGCGCCGCCCTCGGCGCGCAGGTCCCGGTCGCCGCGGTCTTCGACGCCCCCACCGTCGCCGCCCTGGCCGCCCACCTCGCCGACCTCGACCCCACCTCGGCCCGCCCGCCGCTGGTCAAGCGCACCACCGAGGGCCCCGCCGTCCTCTCGCCCGCCCAGCAGCGCATGTGGGTCCTGCACCAGCTCGCCCCCCAGTCCGCCGCGTACCACATCCCGGCCGCGATCCGCCTCACCGGCGATCTCGACCTGCCCGCCCTGCGGGCGGCGATCGCGGACCTGCTCGCCCGCCACGACACCCTGCGCACCCGCTACCCCGACACCGCCGCGGGCCCGGTCCAGCAGGTGATGCCCGCCTGGGCGGGCGCGGTGGATCTCACCCCGATCCCGGTCGCGCCCGACGCGGTCGAGGCCCGCATCACCGCCCTCGTCGCCCAGCCTTTCGACATCACCGCCGCCCCGCCGGTCCGCATCGCCCTCTACACCCTCGGCGCCGACGACCACGTCCTCGTCGTCGTGGTCCACCACATCAGCGCCGACGGCTACTCGATCGAACCGCTCACCCGAGACCTGGTGCGCGCCTACGTCGATCGCAGCCAGGGCCGCGAACCCGGTTGGGCCCCACTGGATATCCAGTACGGCGACTTCAGCACCTGGCAGCGCGAGCTGCTCGGCGCCGAATCCGACCCCGACAGCGTGCTCACCGAGCAGCTCAGTTACTGGACCCGCGAACTCGCCGGCGCCCCCGAAGTCCTCGCCCTCCCGACGGATCGTCCCCGCGCTACCCGACGCGAAATGCGCGGCGCGACCGTCGAATTCGACATCGACTCGACGCTGACCCGAGCCCTGGACGAGGTGGCCCGCACCAACGGCACCACCCTGTTCACCGTCGTCCACAGCGCGCTTGCGGTCCTGCTGGCCAAGCAGTCCGGCACCACGGACATCACCATCGGCGCCCCGGTGGCCGGTCGCGGCGCCCGCGAACTCGACGACCTCGTCGGCATGTTCGTCAACACCGTCGCCCTGCGCACCGAGGTCGACTCCCGCGCCCCCTTCACCGACCTGCTCGCCCAGGCCAAACGCCGCGACCTCGCCGCCCTCTCGCACGCCGACGTCCCCTTCGAACAGGTCGTCGACGCCATGGGCCGCGTGCGCACCGGCGCCCACACCCCGCTGTTCCAGGTGATGCTCACCTTCCAGAACATGCCCCCCGGCGGCATCGACCTGCCCGGCCTGCGCGTCACCACCCTCGACCCCGGCCTCACCGAAGCCAAGTTCGACCTGCACCTCACCGCCCTGCAGCGCTACGCCGAGGACGGCACGATCGACGGCCTCGACGTCCACTTCGGCTACGCCACCGACCTTTTCGACGAATCGACCATCCGCACCCTGTCCGAACGATTCCGCCTCGTCCTCGCCGCCGTCGCCGAGGACCCCACGGTGGTGGTGCGCGCCATCGACCTGCGCACCGACGCCGAGAAGACCCCGACCCCCACCTACACCCTCGCCGACCTCCCGAGCCTCGTCGGCTCGGCGGCTCGGCTCGCGCCGGCGACCGTGGCCTTCGCCCACGGCGAGCACGCCATCTCCTACGGAGCACTCGACGCCAAACTCACCGCCGTGAGCAAGGCGATGGGCGCGAAGATGAAACCCGAAGCGCTGGTCAACGTCGCGCTGGCCGGGCTGGTCCCCGGCGTGCTCGGCGCGCTGGGTGCCGCCGGGCTCACCTCCACTCTCCACACACTGGTGACCGATGCTGTCGCGGTGATCGCCGGGACAGGGTCGGCTGACGACTCGGAAGGAAAACTCTGATGTCGCACACGGATTCGGTCCCGACCGCCGCCACCCTCGCCGCGCTCCTGCGTGACCTGGCAGGTGATCGACCACGTGACCCGGCGACCCTGTTCGCCGCCTTCGACGCCCTCGCCGCCGACGAACCCGACGCCCTCGCCGTGCGCGACGGCGAGATCTGGCTCACCTACGGCGAAGTGGCCCGGCGCGTCGACGAATTGGCCGCCGCCCTCGTCGCCCACAACATCGGCCCCGAGACCACCGTCGCGGTCGCGCTGCCGCGCTCGGCGGAACTCGTCATCGCCGTGCACGCGGTGATCGCCGCGGGCGGGGCGTTCGTCCTGCTCGACCCCGACACCGCCGACGAGGTGCAGCACCGCACCGTCGCCCTCGCCGCGCCCACGCTGATCCTCACCAGCTACGGCATCGCCCACCCCGACGGCATTCCCGTCCTCTACACCGACGCCACCGCCGATTTCACCCCCGACGAACTACCGGGGCCCGGCGCCGACAACCCGGCCTACCTGGTCGTCGACGTGCACGCCGCGGCCGCCGTCGTCGTCGGACACCGTGCGGCCCAGGCGAATTCGTCCTGGCGCCAGCGCCTGTGCGGGATCGGCGGCGGTGACTCCGTGCTCTGGCACGCGCCGCTGACCGACCAGGCCGCGGTGGGGGAGATGCTGCTGGCCCTGCAAACCGGTGCCACCCTGGTGGTCTCGCCGAAGCCCTCGCTCGCCGATGCCATCGCCGAAACCCACGTCACCGCAGCCTGTTTCGACCACCGTCAGCTCGCCGAACTGGCCGCCCTGCCCGATGCCGAGGAGCGCCTGGACTCCCTGCGCATCGTCCTGGGCTCCGGTGGTCCCCAGCTCGCGCACACCGCCGCCGCCCTACGCTCGGTGAGCGGCGCGACCCTGTGGCACGTCTACGGCCGCCCCGAGACCGCCGGTGAGTGCGTCGCCCACGAGGTGACCGGCGCCGACCTGGACATGGTCCCGTTCGGCTCCGCCGCCGACGACGTCGAACTGCTCATCCTCGACGAACACCTGCGCCCCGTGGCCGACGGCGAGATCGGCGAACTCTATGTCAGCGGTGTGCAATTGGCGCGCGGCTACCTCGGCAGGCAGGCCACCGCCGCCACCTTCCTCGCCAACCCCATCGGCCCCGTCGACGATCGCATGTTCGCCACCGGCGACCTGGTCCGGCGCAGGCCGCCCGGCGACGCCTGGACCCCCGAGATCGAGTTCGTCGGCCGCGTGGACGACGGCCCCTTCGCCGAGCCCCGCGTCGGCGCGCTGCCGGGCGAGCTGCTCCTCGACGAGTTCGAAGCCCAGGCCGCCGCGACCCCTTTCGACCCGGCCGTCGTCCATGCGCCGACCGACGGCCCGACCTCGATCATCACCTACGGTGACCTCGACCGGCGCACCAACCAACTCGCCAGATACCTGATCGCCCTTGGCATCGGCCCGGAATCGACAGTGCTCGTGGATGTTCCACGCTCGATCGAGTTCCTGGTCGCCGCCTACGCGGTGCTCAAAGCCGGTGGCGCGGTGGTGCCGATCGACACCGCCAACCCGCTGCTCCCGCCGATGGCCGAGCCCGCGCTGGCCCTGACGACCTCGGGCCGCCCGGCCACCTACGACGTGCCGTCGGTCACCATCGACCGGATCCCGCTGTCGACCTACGCCACCGACCCCCTCACCCGCGACGAGCACCGCGCGCCCGTGCTGCCACGGCACCCCGCCTTCGTGTTGTTCCCGCCCGGCGCCACCCACAGCCTCACCATCAGCCACGCCGCCGCCGTGCACCGCCTCACCGCCATGCAGTCGCGCCACCACCTCACCGCCCGCGACGTGCACCTGCACCAGTCCCACACCGGCGAACCCGGCACCTGGCACGGCTACCTGCTGCCCCTGCGCGTCGGCGCCACCGTGGTCCTGTCCGACCCGCCGGACCCCACCCGATTAGCCGACCTGCTCGCCGCCCACGCCATCACCACCACCGACTTCACCCCCTACCACGACCTCCCCGCCGGCGACCGCCTCCACCGCACCGCCGCCCTCGCCCACACCCGCGTCGAAGGCACCCCCACCACCCTGGCGCACCTCGCCACCCTGACCGGAAAGGCCCCCCGATGACCAACCCGTTCGACGACGACAACGCCCAGTTCTACGTCCTGGTCAATTCCGAAGGCGAACACTCCCTCTGGCCCACCTTCGCCGCCGTCCCCGGCGGCTGGACCGTAGCCTTCGGCGCCGCCCCCCGAACCACCTGCCTCAACTACGTAGAATCCCACTGGCTCGACATGCGCCCCAACTCCCTCATCGCCGCCATGTCCAACAAACCCTGACCCGCTGCCGCGACGCGCTCGCCCTGTGTCCGACCTTCCCGGGTGCCGCGGCAGCGACGATCCGGCTGACCGTGACCGCCCGGCTGCGACAACTCAGTCGAGGCGGGTGAGGGGTGGGGGTTGCCAGGTGCCGTCGAGGGCTTCTTCTCGGGGGGCGTAGAGGCGAAGGGTGAGGATGACGTCGCCGGTGGGGGGAATGGGGAGCCAGTTGCTGGTGGGGATGTCGGGGCTCGGGTCTTGTTGTTGGACAGCGAATTCCACTGAACCGTCGGGGGCCGCGACGGGGCGGGGGAAGTGGGCTACCGAGTAGATGTGGGCGGGGTTGGGGACGAGGAAACCCTGGGTGTCGTAGGCGGTGATGGAGGTGAAGGCGTTGACCGGCGGCCACTGGCCGGGGGCGAAACGGATCCGGTAGCGCAGGGGGCGGCCCTGGTCGTCGGTGGTGGGGACCTGCTGGTTGGCGTAGAGGATGTCGCGCAGCGGCGCCAAACCGGGGGAGTACATGGTGTTGGCCGCGCGACGCAGGTAGTCGGTGCCGAAGCTGGCCAGATCGATCGGGATCTCCCACCCGTTCACCCGGCGCGCGGTCGGATCGGACCACTCGACAATGCGACGCTTGGCCTGGCGCACCGCCTCGTCGAGCACATCGGCGGGCTGGGCGTCGACGGTCCCGCCGGGCAGCACCCCGATCGCGGCGATCCGGTCCATCAACGGTTGGTCCGCGGCCGAGGGCGGATCGGTCAGCATCACCCGGCACAACCGATCGAGGTAGGTGCGCCCGTCCATCGCCGCGATGCGCTTCACCGGCGGTTCGGGCCCCCGGTCGATCGGGTGTACCCGACTCACCGTCCGGTCGAGCTCACCGCGCTTCCACGCGCTCAACGGGATCAACTTGATCTTCTGCTGCCACTGATCGACCTTCGGTGAGTCCGCGCTCCCGTTGATCTGGATCCGACCCACCAGCGTGCACAGCATCGACGGACTCGACAGCCGCGTCATCCCCGCGGGCAACTCGCCCTCCCAGCTCGGCCCCGTGATCGCATAGGTGTAGGGCGGATCGTCGGAGCCGGTGCGCGGGGTCTTGCTCGTCAGATCGTGCACCGTGTTGCCCCACCCGTCGATCACCTGGAACAGCCAGTACCGGTCGGGTTCCATCCCCGGAATCTGCAACACCAGCGGCTCGTCGCGCAGGTTCAGCCACGCCTGCGAATACACCATGTCGTGGCTGAGCCGGGCCACCCCGCGATCGTGCGGATCGGGCAGCACGGCGTGGTCGAAGGTGTTGGTCGGCCCGCTGGCCGCGCGCATGAGGTCGAGCATGATCATCGGATAGCCGAAGATGTAGGCGTCGATCGCCAGGCCGAGCACGTCGACGGGCCCGCTGGTCGGCGCCGGCGCGGGGACCGCGTCGTCCCCGCAGCCGGGCACCACCGCGGCCACCGCCACCGCAGCACCGAGCCCGAGCAATGATCGCCTGCTCAGCGCACCTGCGCGGGGATCCATGCACGCTCCGTTCGACGGTGATCGCCGAGCCTAATCCGGGGCGCGCACCCGCCGCCTCATACGCAACGGGTGAACCGCTCAGCCGAACAGCACCCGCCGCATGAGGAATCCGACCCGTTCCCGGCCCGCGATCGGGTCGTCACCGAACCGCTGTCCGAGGTCGATGACCATCGCGAACGCCGCGTGCACCAGGAACCGCGCCTCGGCCACCGACAGTTCCGGGCGCACCTCGCGCACCAGCCGCGCCCATTCCTGCACGCTCAACCGTTGGATATTGCGCAGCACCGCCCGTTCCTCGGCGGGCACGTGCCCGAATTCGGCGTAGTAGACCACCGCCAGCGCCCGCTCGTCGAAGGTGTCGGCGACGAACTGGTCGACCAGCATGCCCAGCGCGGCGCCGCTGTCGGGGGTGCTCGCGACGGCGGGTCCGATCGCCGCCGACACCCGATCCGCGGCTCGGCGGAAGGCGGCCGCGAGGATGTCGCTCTTGCCGCGATAGAACCGGTACACCGCCGAGGCCGCCGACAACCCCGCCGCCGAGGCGATGTCCTCGACGCTCACGTTCGGGTACCCGCGCTTGTGGAACAGGTCCACCGCTTTGCGCAGCAGCAGTTCGTGTTTGAACGAGTCCGGGATCTCCGCACGCGCGCCCAGCTCCGAAACGGTTGCGGCGGGCGGCAATTCACTACTGGTCAAGGCCGCGCACGCCGAACCGAGCAGTGCGTTCATGGTGCGGATGGGCAGCGCCGCGTGGTGGTCGGCGATGCTGGTGATCACCCCGAGCATCGCCGTGGACACCATGCGCAGTTCGGCCGAGGTCAATTCCGGCCGCAGTACCGCGAGCTGCTCGTCGAGGGCGACCAGCACCGCACCCTGCTGTTCGTCGAGCACGACCCGATCGGTCGGCTCGAGGTAGCGGCCCTCCCAGCGCACCAACCGCACCGTCGCCCGATTCTCCACCGTCGCGCCGATCAGCCCGGTCAGCATGTGCCGCAACCGTTCTGACGCGGGCAGATGCCCCTGCGCCGAGGCCGCGATCGAGGCCGTGAACGCCTGCCCGACCCGCAGCAGCTCGTCGCGGAACAGCGCGTACTTGCTCGGATAGTGCCGATACAGCGCCGCCGAACTGATCCCGAGCCCGGACGCGATGTCCTCCATGCTCACGCCGTGATACCCGGCCGCCCCGAACGCCACCGCCGACGACGCCGCGATCTGCGCCCGCCGATTCTTGGGCCGCCGTCGCACGACCTCCCCGGTAACCCCACCAGACCCACGCGCCCCACGAGACTCGCCGACATTCATACGAGAAGTGTATTAGGGCCTGTCGGGCGGGGTGATTCGGGCGTACCAGTCGAGCAGGGCCGGGTCGTCGACGGCGCTGCGCTCGACGACGCGGGCGGGGTCGGCGCCCTGGAAGAGCTTCTTGATGGGAACCTCGAGCTTCTTGCCGGTGCGGGTGTGGGGGATGCCGGGGGCCTCGCGGATCTCGTCGGGGACGTGGCGGGGGGAGACCTCGGTGCGGATCGCCGACGCGAGGCGGGTTTTCAGGTCGTCGGTGAGTTCGGCGCCGGGGGCGAGGACGACGAACAGGGGCATCCAGTAGCCGCCGTCGGGTTGTTCGGCGCCGATCACGAGGGCTTCGGCGATCTCGGGGAACTGTTCGACGACCTGGTAGATGTCGGCGCTGCCCATCCGCACGCCGTGGCGGTTGAGGGTGGAGTCGGAGCGGCCGTGCACGACGATGCTGCCGTGTTCGGTCAGGGTGATCCAGTCGCCGTGGCGCCACACGCCGGGATAGGTGTCGAAATAGGCGGCGCGGTAGCGCTTTCCGTCCTCGTCACGCCAGAAGCTGACCGGCATCGACGGCATGGGCGCGGTGACGACGAGTTCGCCGACCTCCCCGCGCACGGGTGCGCCCTGCTCGTCGAAGGCGTCGAGCGCCACACCGAGGTAGGGCGCGGACAGCTCACCCGGCCACACCGGCACGGTGGGCGCGCCGCCCACGAACGCCGACACCACGTCGGTGCCGCCGCTGATCGAATTGACCTGAACATGTTCGCCCACATGGTCGTTCAACCACAGCGCACTCGACACCGGCAGCGAGGATCCCGTGATCCCCACCGACCGCAGGGCCGACAGATCGTGCTCGTCCCGCGGCACACACCCGGCCTTGATGCAGCCCAGCACATAGCCGGGGCTGGTCCCGAACACGGTGGCGCCGACCTGAGCGGCCAAGCGCCACAGCGCATCCGGCCCACCGGCGGTCGGACTCCCGTCGTAGGTGACGATGGTGGCCCCGGCCAGCAGCCCCGCCACCTGGAAGTTCCACATCATCCAACTCGGGCTGGTGTACCAGAAGAACGTGTCCTCGGCGCCGATATTCGATTGCAGCGCCACGGCTTTGAGATGCTCGAGCAGTACCCCGCCGTGCCCGTGCACGATCCCCTTCGGCAGCCCGGTGGTCCCGGAGGAGAACACCACCCACAGCGGATGATCGAAATCGACCGGCGTGGTCTCGATAACGCCGAGCCCCGCGTCGGCCACCGCGTCCGACCACGAGATCGCGTCGGGCACCTCGAGCCCGAGCTGCGAAACCACCACGGTCGCAGCCAGTTTCAGCCCGTCACGCATGGCCGCGATCTCGTCGCGCTTGTCGTGCGCCTTGCCGCCGAACCGGTAACCGTCGGCGGTGACCAGCACCTTCGGATCCAACTGACCGAGCCGATCCAGCGCCGCCTTGGCGGAGTAGTCCTGCCCGCACGCGCTCCACACGGCGCCGATACTGGCGGTGGCGAGGAAGGCGACGACGGCCTCCGGGATATTGGGCAGGTACCCGACCACCCGGTCACCGGCCTCGACTCCCTGTTCGCGCAGAGTCCGCGCGAACACCGTGACCTGGTCGATCAATTCGGCCCAGGACACCTCCCTCGGCTCGGCGTCCTCGTGCAGCGCGAGGATCGCCGGACGACCGAACTGCGCCATCCGCACGATCTGATCGACATAGTTCAACCGCGTGCCGGGGAACCACCGCGCCCCCGGCATCTCGCGCGCGGCGAGAACCTCGCCCGCGGTCTCCCCGAGTTCGAAGTAGTCCCACACCGCCTGCCAAAAACCCGCGACATCGTCGACCGACCACTGCCACAGGGCCTGGTAGTCGGGGTATTCGTCGCCGGTGCGCGCGGTGACGAAGCGAGCGAAATCGGTGATCCGAGCCGACGCGATGTCGGATGCGCTCGGCACCCACTGTGGTTGCACTCCGCTGTCCTCCTCTGAACTGGGTAACTCCCGGCATACCCGGATGACGCGCTACCTATCCTCGCCCCGGCGCACGATCCGCTCGGCATGCCGCAGCACGGGCGCGTCGACCATCCGGCCCTCGAACGCGAACACCCCGCGATGGTTCGGCACCTCGGCCAGCACCCGGCGGGCCCAGTCGAGTTCGTCGGGGTCGGGCGCGTAGCCGTCGCGGATGACCGCGACCTGGCTCGGGTGGATCGCGACCTTGGCGTCGAAGCCGACCGCGACCGCGTCGAGCGTCTCCGCGGCGAGCCCGTCGAGATCCTTGATGTTCAGATACACCGAATCCATCGCGAACCGCCCGAACGCCTTCGCCGCGATCAGGCTGGTGGAGCGCACGTGCCGGGCCACGTCGCGGTAGCTGCCGTCGGCGTGGCGACTCGAATTGCCGCCGAGGCCGGCGACCAGATCCTCGGCACCCCACATCACGCCGATCGCGTTGTCCACCGCGACGGTCTCGGCCACCCGCACCGCGCCGAGCGGCGACTCCACGAGCACGATCACCTCGTAGTCGCCCAGGTTGCGAACCTGTTCTGCCGACTCACATTTGGGCAACATGACCCGCCGATACGGCGTCCGCGCCAGTGCGGCGAGGTCGGCGGCGTAGTCGGCGGTGTCGGCCGCGTTCACCCGGATCACCGTGTGCCGCGGGTCGAGCGGGGTGTCGATGAGCGCCTGCCTGGCCGCCGCCTTGTCCCCGGCGGCGACTCCGTCCTCGAGGTCGAGGATCACCACATCGGCGACCGCGGCGGCCTTGGCGAACCGCTCGGGGCGATCCGCCGGGCAGAACAGCCACGCGGGCCCACTGGGCTGCCACCCGCTCATGCGACGGGGGCCTTGCGCACCAGCGTCTGCCGCACGGCCGTCGCGACCACCACGCCGTGCTGGTTGCGGGCGGTGTGGGCGAGGCTCACGATGCCCTCACCCGGTCGGCTCTTGGACTCGCGCTTGTCGGTGACCAGCGTTTCGGCGTACATCGTGTCGCCGTGGAACAGCGGCGCGGGCACCGTCATCTCCGAGAAGCCGAGGTTGGCGACCAGCGTGCCCTGGGTGAGCTGGGCGACCGAGAGCCCGACGAGGGTGGACAGGGTGAACATCGAGTTCACCAGGCGCTGGTTGAACGGCGGCAGCGCGTCGGCGAAGGCCGCGTCCAGGTGCAGGGCCTGGGTGTTCATGGTCAGGGTGGTGAACAGGACGTTGTCGGCCTCGGTGATGGTGCGGCCGGGCCGGTGCTCGTAGACCGTGCCGATCTCGAACTCCTCGAACCACAGCCCGCGTTGGACGACGCGTCGGTGGTCGCTCACAGTGTCTCCGGTCATGCCTTGCTGCCTTCCGCTTCGGTGGTCTCGGCCGGGTGGGCGATGACGCGGACCAGCACCTGGTCCAGCTTCACCTGGGTGCCCGGTGCGACGAGCACCTCCACCGTGCCCGCCACCGGCGCGGTGAGGGCGTGTTCCATCTTCATGGCCTCGATGACGATGACCGGATCGCCCACGGCGACGCTCGCGCCGTTCTCGACCGGTGCGGCGATCACCGAACCCGGCATGGGGCTGCGGATTTCGGCGTCACCGACGTGGGCGGCGTCGCCTCGGACACTCGCCTCGTCGACCTCGCGCAGGGCCGCGACCTTGCCGTCGTGGCTCAGCCACAGTTGCCCGTCGTCCTCGCCGACGCGATACACCCGGCGCAGGCCGTCGAGGGTGACCGCGATGTCCTGCGCGGTTCCGTCGGCCGAGAGCTGCTGCACCGCACCGTCTTCGACGCGCACAGTCGCCGAAGCCGGGGTGCCCGTGATGAAGACGTGCGCGACCTGATCACCCGCGGCGAGCCGGATCGAGGTCGGCGCGGGCTCGCCCAGCCGCCAGCCGGACGGCGTCGACCAGAGGTCCCCGCCGGTGCTCGGCCAGCGCCGCAGCCAGTGATAGGCCGCGGCGGCGATGAATTCGTCGTCGGTGACGGTGGCCGGATGGAAATCGGCGACGCGACGATCCAGCAGCGCGGTGTCGAGCAGACCCGCCTGCACGTCGTCGTCGGCGAGCAGGAACCGCAGGAACTCGATATTGCTCGTAACCCCCAGCAGCACAGTGTGTTCCAGGGCGCGGTCGAGCGCGGCGAGCGCCTCGGCCCGGGTGTTGCCGCGCGCGATCACCTTCGACAGCATCGGGTCGTAGTCGCTGCCGACCGCGGTGCCGACCGAGATCCCCGAATCCACCCGCACCCCGGGGCCTTCCGGCTCCACGAGCGCCAGCACCGGACCGCCGGTGGGCAGGAACCCGCGACCCGGATCCTCCGCGTACACCCGCGCCTCGATGGCGTGCCCGACCAGGTGGATCTCGTCCTGGGTGCGCGCCAACTTCTGCCCGGCGGCCACCCGCACCTGGCATTCCACCAGGTCCACCCCGGTGACCATCTCCGTCACCGGATGTTCCACCTGCAGGCGGGTATTCATCTCCATGAAGAAGAACTCATCGGGCTGATCGGCCGAGACGATGAACTCCACCGTGCCCGCGCCCACATAGTCCACACTGCGCGCCGTATTGCACGCGGCGGTGCCGATCCGGGCCCGGGTCGCGGGGTCGAGCAGGGGCGAGGGTGCCTCTTCGATCACCTTCTGATGCCTGCGCTGCAAGCTGCACTCGCGCTCACCGAGATGCACCACATTGCCGAACTTGTCGGCCAGGACCTGCACTTCGATGTGGCGCGGCCGGTTCACGAACCGCTCGAGGAACAGCGTGTCGTCGCCGAAGGCCGCGCCGGCCTCGCGTCGCGCGCTGACCAGCGCGGCGGGCAGATCCTCGGGCCGCTCGACCCGACGCATACCCTTGCCGCCACCACCGGCGGACGGCTTCACCAGCACCGGATAGCCGATTTCCACCGCGGCGGCGATCAATTGATCATCGGTCAGGCCGGGCTCGGCGATGCCGGGCACCACGGGCACCCCGAACGCGGTCACCGTCTTCTTCGCGGTGATCTTGTCGCCCATCACCTCGATGGCCTTCGCGGGCGGTCCGAGGAACACGATCCCCGCGTCGGCCAGCGCCGCCGCGAAATCCGAATTCTCCGACAGGAAGCCATAACCCGGGTGCACGGCCTGCGCGCCGGAGCGCACCGCCGCGTCGACGACCTTCTCGATCGACAGGTAGCTCTCGCGAGCGGGCGCGGGCCCGAGGCGGACAGCGACATCGGCCTCGCGCACATGGCGAGCACCGGCATCGGCGTCGCTGTACACCGCGACCGAGCGAATCCCCATGGCGCGCAACGTCTTGATGACCCGCACCGCGATCTCGCCACGATTGGCGACCAGCACGGTGTCGAAGTCGACGGGGTGGTTCTTGTTCAGCATGTCGCTCACATCCGGAAGACGCCGTAGGAAACGGGTTCGAGCGGCGCCTGCGCGCACACCGAAAGGGCAAGTCCGAGCACAGTTCTGGTGTCGGTGGGCGCGATCACGCCGTCGTCCCAGATGCGCGCGGTGGCGTAGTAGGGGTTGCCCTGGGTCTCGTACTGCTCGCGGATCGGGGCCTTGAACGCCTCCTGATCCTCGGCCGACCACGGCTTGCCCGCGCTGTCGAGCTGATCGCCGCGCACCGTCGCCAGCACCGAGGCCGCCTGCTCGCCACCCATCACCGAGATGCGCGCGTTCGGCCACATCCACAGGAAGCGCGGCGAATACGCGCGCCCGCACATGGAGTAGTTGCCCGCGCCGTAGGAGCCGCCGATCACCACGGTCAGCTTCGGCACCCGCGCGCACGCCACGGCGGTCACCATCTTCGCGCCGTGCTTGGCGATACCGCCCGCCTCGTAATCGCGACCGACCATGAAGCCGCTGATGTTCTGCAGGAACAGCAGCGGGATCTTGCGCTTGTCGCACAGTTCGATGAAATGCGCGCCCTTCATGGCGGATTCGCTGAACAGCACGCCGTTGTTGGCCACGATGCCGACCGGGTGGCCGTGGATCCGCGCGAAACCGGTGACCAGGCTCTTGCCGTATTCGGCCTTGAACTCCTGGAAACCGCTCTCGCCGTCGATGATTCGATCGATCACCTCGTGCACGTCATAGGGCGTGCGCGGGTCGACCGGGACCACGTCGTAGAGCTCGTCCTCTGGCTTGGCGGGCGGGGTGCTCGGCAGCACCTCCCACGGGGCCTCGGGCCGGGGGCCGAGGGTGGAGACGATATCGCGCACGATCCGCAGCGCGTCGCGGTCGTCCTCGGCCAGATGGTCGGTGACACCGGAGGTGCGCGAATGCAGCAGGCCGCCACCGAGATCCTCGGCGGTGACGATCTCGCCGGTCGCCGCCTTCACCAGCGGCGGACCGCCAAGGAAGATGGTGCCCTGATCGCGCACGATCACCGCCTCGTCGGCCATCGCGGGCACATACGCGCCACCGGCGGTGCACGAACCCATGACCGCCGCGATCTGCGCGATGCCCCTGGCGCTCATGTTCGCCTGGTTGAAGAAGATCCGCCCGAAGTGCTCGCGGTCGGGGAACACCTCGTCCTGGCGCGGCAGGAACCCGCCGCCGGACTCCACCAGGTACACGCACGGGAGGTTGTTCTGCGCGGCCACCTCCTGCGCGCGCAGGTGCTTCTTCACCGAGATGGGGTAGTAGGTGCCGCCCTTGACCGTGGGATCGTTGGCCAGGATCAGGCACTCGCGCCCCGAGATCCGGCCGATGCCCGCGATCATGCCCGCGCCGGGGCACTCGTCGTCGTACATGCCGTTGCCCGCCAGCGGGGCCAGCTCGAGGAACGGGCTGCCCGGGTCGAGCAGCTGGTCGACGCGCTCGCGGGGGAGTAGCTTGCCCCTGGCCACATGCCGCTCCCGCGACTTCTGCGGACCGCCGAGCGCGGCCGTGGCCAGTCGCTGCCGCAGGTCGGTGACCAGGGCGGCGTGCGCGTCCCGATTACTCGTCCGGGTGCGATCGTCGGTAACCGTCATCACGCCATTCTCTCATCCGGTTAATCGCCAATAACTGAAATTCAGGTTAATCTTGGTTAACCAAGATGTCCAGAGGGGGTGTCCGATGTCGACCACCGAGCCGGTCCAGGCGACCCGCCGCGAGCTGCTCAAAGCCCAGCGCCGCGAACAGTTGCTCGCCGCGGGCGCGCGCCTGATCGCCGACCGCGGCTTCCTCGGCGTCCGCCTCGACGACCTCGGCGCCGCCGTCGGCATCAGCGGCCCCGCCGTCTACCGCCACTTCGCGAACAAAGAGGCCCTGCTCGTCGAACTCCTCGTCGGCTGCAGCGAACGCCTGCTCGCGGGCGGCCGCGCCGTGGTCGCCGCCGCACCCACCCCCACCGCGGCCCTGCCCGCCCTGGTCGACTTCCACCTCGACTTCGCCTTCGGCAACCCCGAACTCATCCGCATCCAGGACCGCGACCTCGACAACGTCCCCACCCCCGACCGCCGCACCCTGCGCCGCACCCAACGCCACTACGTAGAGATCTGGGTAGGCATCCTGCGCGACCTCACCCCCGCCCTTCCCGAGGAAACCGCCCGCATCCAAGCCCACGCCGCCTTCGGCCTCATCAACTCCACCCCCCACAGCGCCTCCGCCGCCAGCGCCTCCCGCGCCCGCCCGGTACTACGCCACATGGCCCTGGCCGCACTGGGCGCGCAGACACCCTCCGCGTGAGTCGACCGATCCTTGTACTGCACTGCTTTCAGAAGAAGACTCAGAAGACACTGGATTCTGATCTGGCACTGGCGGCGAAGCGATATGCCAGGGCCGGTGTTGCAAGCGGGAAAGGAGAACGCTGATGGCGGACGAGACGTTCGACAGCGTGTGGGATGCGATCGAGGACACCCCACCGGAAGCGGAGAACATGCGGCTGCGGTCGAGGTTGATGATCGCGCTGACAGAGCACATCGAGCGTTCCGAGTGGACCCAGGTGGCAGCTGCCGAACGGCTCGGCGTGACACAGCCTCGCGTGTCGGACCTGATGCGCGGCAAAATCGGCCTGTTCAGCTTGGACGCACTGGTCAACATGGTTGTCGCAGCGGGTATGCACGTCGAGATGAGTGTCCGTGCGGCATGAACCGCGCGTCCCCGCCGAGCGGTCGTCCGCGTTGACGCGATTGAGCATGGAAGGTCGTATTCGACTGCGCGCGAGCTGAAGGGGCCGGCGCCTGATCCGATTCGAGTCAGCGGGACGGTCACCGATCTGTTGGACGACCAACGGCGTTAGTGGTCAGTCGAGCTGCTTCCAGAGCCAGCCGGGGCCGACTGTGTCGGCACCGTGGGCTTCTACTCGGGTGCGGAGTTCGCGGTCGGCGGTGACGACGGTGATCTGTTCGTGGGAGTTCGCTTCGGCGACCACGTCGACGATCTTGTCGTCGCCCGAGCGTGGTGCGAGGACTACGGTCATTCGCGGGGCGGAGGGTTGCGCCCCGTCGGCGGCGGCTTTGGCGGCGCCTTCGAGGACGACGGTGACCTCGGTGGTTTCGGGGAGCTGAGTGGTCAGGCCCGCCACGTCGTCGAGCAAGCGGCGTGCGGCCCCGGCCCGGTCCTTCCACCAACCGTTGGCTCGCGAGCCGATCACATTGGCCGCGTCCACCACGATGAGATGCCTGGCATCGGTCATGCCGTCCAGTGTGCCCGGCGTCGTGCTCGGATCGACGGGACACGCCTGCTCTCGGTGCTGATCAGCGCGGGATCTTGTCGATGACGGTGCCTGTGGTGTCGGCGGCGAGGTAGCCGCCGCCGTAGTCGTCGCTGACGTAGACCAGCATGGTGGGGCGGCCGTCGTTGAAGGTCCAGGCGGGGTCGATGATCAGGTAGCGGGCGGTGGGTTCGGGGACGCCGAGGTCGCGTTCGGCGACGCGCAGGAGTTCGGGGACGGCGTCCCAGTTGAAGATGCTGAGCGAGACGGTGGGTTCGGACAGGTCGCCGCCGGGGCCGGTGCGGGTGGCGCGGCCGTCGCGGTAGGAGAACTCGTCGTACACGCTCGGGCGGCTGGGGACCGGGGCGCCGGTGTTGATGAAGGTGGGGTAGACGGTGGTTCTGGTGAATTCGGTTCCGCCGGTGGCGGATTCGAGGGCGGCCAGGGCGGCGCGCAGGTTCGTGGGATCGTGCAGGTTCGCGGTCGGGCCCGCCGTGGTTGCGCCGCCCGGGGTCGTGGTTCCCGCGCGCGGGGTGGTGGTGATCGGGAACGCGGCGGTGGGGACGGGGATCTCGGTCGACGGGTTGTCGGTGGCCGAGACCGTGCTGTCCGGGCGCAGGACCAGTGCCGCGGTCAGGGCGAGGATCGCGGCGATGCCACCCGCTGCGGCGAGCAGGCCCCAGCGTCGGGAGTTCGGAGCCGACCGGGGAGGTGCGGATCGAGCCCAGCCCGTTCCCGACTGCTGAACACCGTCCGGCCATGCGGAAGGCAGCTGCTGGTTGCTCGATCCGGGCCACGCCGTAGCGAATGG
Source organism: Nocardia lasii (assembly GCF_042658545.1). NCBI lineage: Bacteria > Bacillati > Actinomycetota > Actinomycetes > Mycobacteriales > Nocardiaceae > Nocardia > Nocardia lasii. The sequence goes on along the minus strand of NZ_JBHSQN010000015.1, from coordinate 574,670 downwards.
TGTTGGGGGCGTGTGAGTTTGCCCCGACTGGGCGATCGGGTGCTGCCCGGTTGGGTTCTGCCCGTACGGGGCGCTCGGTGCGACGGGATGCTGCCCGGAATGAGCGGTCGGCCCGACCGGATTCTGTCCGTAGTAGGCGGCTGGCGCGTCGGGATGCTGCCCGGAGTTGGCGGTCGGCCCGATTGGGTTCTGTCCGTAGTAGGCGGCCGGTGCTTCGGGATGCTGCCCGGAGTGGGCAGGCGGCACGATGGCGTGTTGTCCGGAGGTGGCGGGTGGCGTCGCGAAGTACTGTCCGCCCGTGCCGGGACCAGCCCCCCAGCCGGCGGCCTCGGCCAGCATGGCATCGAGCCGGGCCGGGTCGGGCCGCTGGGCGGGATCCGCGACGAGCACCGCGTTCAACACCCCCGACAGCGGCCCGGCCCGATGCGGAGTCGGCACCTGCCCGCTGATCACCGCAGCCAAGGTCGCGACCGCGGAATCGCGCCGCATCGGCTGATGCCCCTCGACCGCGTAGTACAGCACCAGCCCGAGCGACCACAGATCCGACCGCGGATCCCCTTCGATCCCCTGCAACCGTTCCGGCGCGACGTAATCCAGCGACCCGACCACACTGCCGGTCGAAGTCAGCGCGGTCATCCCGTTGATAGCCGCGATCCCGAAATCGGTGAGCACCGGCGAACCGTCCTCGCGCACGATCACATTCGCCGGCTTCACATCCCGATGCAGCACCCCCACCGAATGCGCGGCCCGCAACGCCCCCAGCAACCCGCGCCCCAGCTCAGCGACCTGCCGAGGCGGCAGCGAACCACCCGCCAACACCTCCGACAGCGCCCGCCCGCGCACCAGCTCCATCACGATCCACGGATGGTCGTACTCCTCGGAATCGACGATATGGTGCACCGCGACCACATTCGGATGCCCGATCCGCGCCAGCGCCCGCGCCTCCCGCAGCACCCGCTCGCGATGGATCCCCGGATCGGTCGCCGACTCGTCGAGATTGCGCACTTCCTTGAGCGCCACTTCCCGATGCAACGCGACGTCATAGGCCCGCCACACGGTGCCCATCCCGCCTTTACCCAACGGCTCGATCAACTCGAAACGCCGGTCGATCACTACCCGATCCGAACTCACCGGCTGAGTCTATGGTCCCGCCGCCCTCTACTGCGTCCCATGCCCAGACCTACGCTCCGACCGGCTCGCCAGCCAAGCGTGGCTGGACTTCTACCGCGCGACACTCGTGACCAAACTGCGCAAGAAGCGCCTGCTCGGCGAGCTGTTCGGTTGGGCTCCCATACCAGAGCGGGTGTGGACGCGAACGCCCGAAGTTCAGCAACTTCTCACCGAGCAGGGAAAACATCGCAGCGCCGGTGCCGCGGATCTGCTGATCGCCGCCACCGCGGAGGCGAGTCGCGTCACGGTACTGCACTACGACCGCGACTTCGAGACGCTCGCGGAGGTAACCGGCCAGCCGACCCAGTGGATCGCCCCGCCGGGAACAATCAGCTGACCACCGCCAACGATCAGGGTCGATCAACACGGGCCAGCACGGACTCCATCAGTGGACGCTGAGCATCACAACTCGCCGACGACACGTCGAGGGCTGTCGAGTTGCTCGCGGATCGTCTCGGACCTGACCTCCGGTCGGCAGAACTGTGCGCGGATGTCGGCACCGACTTGCTCCGGTGGCAACGCGCGGACCTGCGGGTCGATCTGACGCTCATCCCCTCCCATGTCTGTGATCCTGGCACAGCGAGTTCGGGCGAACTAGTTCGACCAGTGGACTGTCGCTCCCCGCCCCCGGCCTCGTGCTGACCTACCCTGAATCCCATGGCATCCCTCACTGATCCCAGAGTTCGTGAGTTTCTCTCCCATGGCACGCGGACGGGGAAGGTGGCGTTCGTGGCGGGGGACGGGCGGGCGTTGGTGACGCCGGTGTGGTTCGTGTTGGAGGGGGACGAGGTGGTTTTCAATACGGGCAAGGACACGGCGAAGGGGCGGGCGTTCGCGCGCGATCCTCGGGTGGCGATGTGTGTGGATCTCGAGGAGCCGCCGTACGGGTTGGTGCAGGTGCAGGGGACGGTGACGTTGTCCGAGGATCTCGACGAGTTGGTGCGGACCGCGACGGTGATCGCGGCGCGGTATATGGGCAGGGACAAGGCGGAGGAGTTCGGGAAGCGCAACGGGGTGCCGGGGGAGATGGTGGTGCGGGTTCGCCCGACCAAGGTCATCGCGCATTTCGATATGACCGGGTAGGGCCTCAGCGGGTCGAGAGCACGAACTGTTTGCCGGGGTCGACCATTTTGCGCACGGTCGCGCCCTTGGAGTACTCGCCGAGGGCGGTCATGTTCCAGCCGTGGGGGCCGCGGGTGAGCATGGCCAGGAAGACCCCGGTGGTCGGTTCGCCCTTGGACAGTTCGAAGCGGACCAGTTCGGCGCCGGTGTGGTCGTCGAGCAGGCGGCAGTGCGCGCGGCCGACCTGGTCGAACTTGTGGCCCGCGAAGGAGTTCACGGTGAAGACCAGGGCGTGAACCTCCGGGGGCAGGGCGGGCAGGTCGACGGTGATCACCTCGTCGTCGCCCTCGCCGTGGCCGGTGAGGTTGTCGCCGGAGTGGGAGATGGCGCCGTCGAAGGCCTCGCGGCGCAGGAACCACACGTTGGTGAGTTTCTTGGCGTGGTGGTCGTAGGCGATGACCGAGGCGTCGAGGTCGACCTGGGCGCCGTGGGTGGCCGGGTCCCAGCCCAGGCCCATGCGCACCTTGGTCAGCGGCGGCGCGCCCTGCTTGGTGAGGGAGACGGTTTCGTTCTTGCGCAGGGAGACGTGGCCTTTGGACAGGTCGATGGTGGGTCGACCGAACGGCGGCGGCTCGGCGGGAGCGGCTGCGGGCACCGCTGACCGCGTCGGGGGCGCGGGTGAAATCGGTGCCGGTGGCGCCGAATAAGACGGCGCGGCAACAGGTTCCGGCTCGTCGTCGACGGTGATCCCGAAATCGGTGGCGATCCCGGCCAACCCCTGCGCGTACCCCTGTCCGACCGCGCGAACCTTCCAGGCACCGTCGCGTCGATACAGCTCGCACGCGATCAGCGCGGTCTCCGGTCCGAGGCCGCTCGGCGTGAAGGTGGCCAGCACCCCGCCGGTCGCCGCGTCGGTCACCGTGATGCGCGGCGGCCCGGCCCGACCCCAATCGGCGGGACCGGAGCCGTCGAGACTGGCGGTGAGGACGATCTTGTCGATCTCGCCGGGCACCGCCGCGAAGGTGACGCGAATGGCCTCGGGCGAGACCACTTCCACGCCGGGTGCGATCGGCTGGTTGTAGAAGACGAAATCGCTGTCGGAGCGCACTTTTCCGGCGGCGGTGAGCAGCAGCGCGGCGATGTCCACCGCGGTCGCGCTGGCTACGGCGATCTGCACGGCGGGGGCGGGGACCGCCGTGTTCGCGCCCTTGGTCAGTTCCATTACCGCACGCCCGACATCGGCACCGCGTCCGCACCGGGCGGGGTGGGGTCGTAGGGCGGCGGGTTGTCGCGGTCGAACAGCGGTGACGAGCAGGTCGCGCCGACTTCGGGTGTGGTGTAGGGGTTTTCGCGCAGGGCGACGAGGAACTGGTCGATGCGCTCGTCGTCGGCGGAGTCGAGGGTGAGTTGATGCCCCCACGATTGCAGCGAGATCGGCTGCGCCATATCGGGAATGGGCGACATCAGCGTGTATTGACGGCCGGTCACCTTGGCGCTCAACGTCTCCTGATCCGCGTCACTCACCCGCGCGGGGTCGTAGGCGATCCACACCGCACCGTGTTCCAGGGAATGCACGGCGTTCTCGGTGCGCAACGCCTGGGGATAGACGACGCCCGTGCAATCGGCCCACCGCGAATCGTGCGGTCCGCCGACCGGCGGGATCGAGGGGTAGGCGACGCGCTGGGTGGCGGTGACATGCTGCTGTCCCGACGCGATCTCGGTGATCACCACGCCACGGATCCGCGTCGAGGGGTCGTTGTCGCGCTCGGTCGGCGCGAAACTGTCCAGCGACGCCTGCGGATGACCCACGACGATCTCGCCCGCCGAGCATCCCGCCACCAACACCGCCGCCGCGAACACGACCGCGCCCCGCGTCCCACTGCTACCCGAAACCCGCATCGCGGACCCCCGTTCCTCTGTCGCCGGCGCCTGCCGTCCGACACCGAACCTACTGCCACGACCACACTCCGACGAATCAGATTCCCCCTCCGCGCGCGACGGTCGGAACAACCATCGGCGCCGCGAAACCCCCGCCGCGCCGATCCCTAGACTTCCCCCCATGACAGTGCACTTCATCGGCGCGGGCCCCGGCGCGGCCGACCTGCTGACCGTGCGCGCGGTCACCCTGCTGCGCGAGAGCCAGGTCTGCCTCTACGCGGGCACCTACCTGGACCCGGAGGTCCTCGTGCACTGCGCCCCCGGCACCGAACTGATCGACACCCAGCACCTGAACCTCGACCAGATCATCGATCACCTCGTGCGCGCGCACGAAGCCGGGCACAGCGTCGCCCGACTGTGCTCGGGCGACCCCTCGATCTACTCGGCCCTCACCGAGCAGACCCGCAGGCTCGACGCCGCGCACGTGCCGTGGGACATCACCCCCGGCGTCCCGGCCTACGCGGCCGCCGCGGCCGCCCTCGGCACCGAACTGACCGTCCCCGAGGTCGTCCAGTCGGTCGTGCTCACCCGAACGCGGGCCCGCTCCACCGCGATGCCGCCGACCGAGGCGCTGGCGAACTTCGCCGCCACCGGCGCGACCCTGGTCCTGCACCTCGCGATCACCCGGATCAGGGCGCTGGCCGAGGAACTGGTCGCCGAATACGGCCCGGACTGCCCGGTCGCGGTCGTCTACCGCGCCAGTCAGCCCGAACAGCTCGTCCTGCGCGGCACCCTGACCGATATCGCCGACCAGGTCGAGGCGGCCGCGCTGCGGCAGGCGGCGGTCATCCTGGTCGGTCGGGCGCTGGCGGTATCCCTCGACTGCGCGCAATCGCACCTGTACGACCCCGCGCGCCACCGGTGATCACCACCGAACCGAGACCAGACCGCTCGGTGTGATCCATCCCTCACTCGCTGCGGTATGTGTACCGGCGGGCAACGATGTGGCGGGTGTGGAGAAGTGTCAGCAAACCGGCCGCGGAAGGGTTACCAGGGACTATGTTCGGCAGCTATGGACGTGGTTGGTTGCCGGGTGGGCGCACCGGTAGATTGGTGCGATGGTTTACGACGAGTAGACCGGCCCTGGCGGTCGGACACCCGCGGCGCATGGTCTCGACTGTGTAACGAGGGCGACCCGGCCGACAGATAGTGCCAATGGACATTTTGCCTGATTGATTCGAGTACTGAACCCGAGACGCGGGCGCCACGCTGCAAATAGGTTGGCGCCCGCGTTCCGGTGTCGTCGGGGAGCGCCTACCGGGTGTTCCGGAAGCGAGGTTTGGGTTGGACCGGCTGGATTTCGGCGGAAACGGCGAAACTGGTGACGGACGTGGAGGCTCTGCGGAGTTCTTCCCGCTCTCGCCCGCACAGCTGGGTATCTGGTACGCGCAGCACGTCGACCCACAGGTGCCGATCAATATCGCCCAGTACGTCGACCTGCGTGGACGCCTCGATGTCGCCGTGCTCGAGCGCGCGAGCGCCGACGCGGCCACCGACCTCGAGTCGGGCTGGTTGCGCATCGTCGAGATCGACGGTGAGCCGAGGCAGACCGTCGACCCGACCCTCGACGACACCCTGATCTATGTCGACCTGCGCGGCGAGGCCGATCCCGAGGCCGCCGCCGAGGCGTGGATGCGCGCGGAGTACAGCCGCCCGCTCGACATCGTCGCCGATCGACTCGTCCAGGCCGCCGCGCTGCAACTCGCCGAGGACCGCTGGTACTGGTACGCCCGCGTCCACCACATCGTCCTCGACGGTTTCGGCGCCAACAACTTCGTCAACCGCACTGCCGAGTACTACACCGCCGCGGTCACCGGCACCGAGGTCTCGCCGAACAAGGCCACCGACCTGCGGGCCCTCTACGACTCGGAAATGGCCTACCGCGACAGCACCCGGTTCCAGTCGGACCGGGAGCACTGGGCCCAGCGCGTCGCCGGGCTGGAGGAGGGCAGCAGCCTCACCGGCCGCTCGGCCCCGCCCTCGCCGGTCAACGACGTCACCAGCGCGGCCCTGAGTTCGGATCAGGACGCGCTGCTCACCGCCGCGATCGCCCGCCACGACAGCACCGCCGCGCCGCTGCTGATCGCCGGTTTCGCCGCGTATCTGGCCCAGATCACCGGCACTGAAGACGTCATCCTCAGCCTGCCGGTCACCGCCCGCACCACCGCGGCGATGCGTCGCTCGGGCGGCGCGACCTCCAATATCGTGCCGCTGCGACTACAGGTCGGCCACGACACGACCGTCGCGCAGCTGCTGCGCGCGGTGACCACCGAGGTCTCCGGCGCCCTGCGCCACCAGCGCTACCGCCACGAGGACATCCGCCGTGACTCGGCGGGCGACGGCATGGTCTCCACGGAGTTCTTCGGCCCGTGGGTCAACATCATGCTGTTCGACAACCACCTGCGCTTCGGTGACATGGAGGGCACGCTCAACGTGCTGTCCACCGGCAGCATCGAGGATCTGGGCGTCAACTTCTACCAGTCCCTGGGCGGCACCCGGTCTCACATCGACTTCGAGACCAACCCCAACCTGTACTCGAAGAACGAGGCGCGAACCCACCACGGGCGCTTCCTCGAGTTCTTCGAACGGTTCCTGGCCGCCGAGGCCGAGCTGCCGGTGTGGCAGCTGCCCGTCACCGGCACGGCCGAGCTGGAACGCTCGCTGACCGAGTGGAACGACGCCGCGCACGAGGTCCCCGCGACCACCCTGCCCGCGCTGCTCGACGCCCAGATCCCGCTGACCCCCGACAGCATCGCGCTCGACTTCGAGGGCGAGACCCTCACCTACGCCGAGTTCGGCGCGAAGGTGAATCGCCTGGCCCGGTACCTGGTCGCCGACGGTGTCGGTCCCGAGTCCCTGGTGGCGCTGGGCATGCGCCGCTCGCTCGACCTCGTCATCGGCATGCACGCCGTGCTGCGGGCCGGTGGCGCGTACGTGCCGATCGACCCGGATCACCCGGCCGATCGCACCGCCTACATCCTCGAGTCCGCGGCACCGGTCTGCGTGCTGACCACCACCGCCGACGATCTCGATCTGCCCGATTCGGTCGCGCGCGTGGAGCTGGATCGACTCGACACGAGTGGTTTCGACGCCACAGCTCTGTCCGATGCCGATCGGCTGGCCCCGCTGCGCCCGGACAACACCGCCTACGTCATCTACACCTCCGGCTCGACCGGTCGACCCAAGGGCGTGGCGGTCACCCATCACGCGATCGTCAACCAAGAGCTGTGGATGCTCGACGAGTACCGGTTGACCGCCGATGACGTCTACCTGCAGAAGACCGCCACCACCTTCGACGTGTCGCTGTGGGGTTACTTCCTGCCGCTGATGGTCGGTGCCAAGCTCGTCATCGCCAGCCCGGACGGGCACCGCGACCCGCTGTACGTGGCGGACATGATCGAACGCCACGGCGTCACGGTCACCGACTTCGTGCCGTCGATGCTCACCGTGTTCGTCTCCCACGCCACGCGGGCCCAATGTGCCACGCTGCGTGCGGTTTTCGTCATCGGCGAAGCGCTGCCGCCCGAGACCGCCGCGGGTCTGCGCGCGATCTCCGACGCCGGTCTGCACAACCTCTACGGCCCCACCGAGGCCGCCGTGTCGGTCACCTACTGGGAGGCCACCGAGGCCGACACCACCCAGGTGCCGATCGGTATCCCCGAGTGGAATGTCGAAGTCTACGTACTGGATTCGCGCCTGCGTCCGGCCGCGATCGGCGCCCCGGGTGAGCTGTATCTGGCGGGCCGTCAGCTGGCGCGCTGCTACCGCGGCCGCCCCGACCTGACCTCGGATCGCTTCGTCGCCAACCCCGTCGGGGCCCCCGGCGAACGCATGTACCGCACCGGCGACCTGGTGCGCTGGAACGCCGACGGCGTGCTGGAGTACATCGGCCGCACCGACTTCCAGGTGAAGTTCCGTGGCCAGCGCATCGAGCTCGGCGAGATCGAGACCGACCTGCTCGCGCACCCGAGCGTGAGCCAGGCCGCGGTGCTGGTGGTCGATACCGCGACCGGCCAGCAGCTCGTCGCCTACATCGTGCCCGCGCCGGGCCAGTCCGCCGACCCGGTGACGCTGACCCGTTTCGTGTCCGAGAAGCTGCCCGCCTACATGGTGCCCGCTTCGATCATGGTGCTCGAGGCGTTCCCGCTCAACACCTCCGGCAAGCTCGACCGCAAGGCCCTGCCCGAGCCCGTCTTCACGGCCGCCGCAGGCGATTTCCGTGCCCCGCGCACCCCGGCCGAGCAGATCGTGGCGGGCATCTTCGCCGACGTGCTCAGCCAGGACCGGGTCGGCGCCGACGACAACTTCTTCGAACTGGGCGGCAACTCGCTGGTCGCCACCCAGGTGGTGGCCCGCATCGGCGCCGCCTTCGGCATCCAGCTCGGCGTGCGCGCGCTGTTCGAGACCCCGACCGTGGCCGGACTGGCCGCGCGGGCCGAATCCGCCACGCCCGCCGATGTTTCCGCCGCGCGTCCGCCACTGGTCGCGCTGCCGCACACCGATCAGGTGCCGCTCTCGCTCGCGCAGCAGCGCATGTGGTTCATCAATCAGTTCGACCCCGCCGCGCCCACCTACAACCTGCCGTTCGTGGTGAAGATGAAGGGCAGCGTCGATGTCGACGCCCTGATCACCGCGCTCGACGATGTGGTGGCGCGCCAGGAATCGCTGCGCACGATCTTCCCCGACGCCGACGGCGGCTACCAGCAGGTGCTGGGCCCCGACGAGTTCGATCTGGGCATCACGGTCACCCCGATCGACGCGTCGCTGCTCCAAGACGAGCTGGTCGCCTTCGCCTCCACCGGGTTCGACGTCACCCTCGAACTGCCGATCCGCGTGCGGATCTTCCAGGTCACCGGCGGAACCGCTGAGTCCAACGGCGCCGCTCCCGAGGGCTCTGCGTGGTCACGCTCCGCTACCGCCTCCGAGCCCGCCGGTCACGGCGCCGGCACACCGGAATACGCCGTCGCCTTCGTCGTGCACCACATCGCGGCCGACGGTTTCTCCTTCGGTCCGCTGGCCCGCGATGTCGCCTCGGCCTACCTGGCGCGCGCGGCGGGGGAGCTGCCGGCGTGGCAGCCGCTGCCGATCCAGTACCGCGACTACACCCTGTGGCAGCACGAACTGCTCGGCTCCGAAGCCGATCCTGAGTCGATCGCCGCCCGCCAGATCACCCACTGGCGCCACGCGCTGGACGGCCTGCCCGATCAGCTCGACCTGCCCGCGGATCGAATTCGCCCGCAGCAGCAGAGTTTCCGTGGCGCCCAGCTCGGTTTCGGTATCGAACCCGAGCTGCACGCGCAGCTCAACGCCCTGGCCCGCGCCGAGGGCGTCACGCTGTTCATGGTGCTGCACGCCGCGCTGGCGGTGCTGCTGTCGCGACTGTCGAACACCCGCGACATCGCGGTCGGCACCCCGATCGCGGGCCGTGGTGAGCAGGCCCTCGACGACGTGATCGGCATGTTCGTCAACACCCTGGTCCTGCGCTCGGATGTCGACCCCGGCCTGTCGTTCGCCGAGTTCCTGGCCCGCACCCGCGAGACCGACCTGGCCTCGTTCGCCAATGCCGATGTGCCCTTCGAGCGGCTCGTCGACGTGCTCAACCCGACGCGCTCGCAGGCGCGGCATCCGCTGTTCCAGGTGATGCTGTCGTTCCAGGAGATGTCGCACGGTGAGCTGGAGCTGCCCGGCCTCACGGTCAGCGCCGACGAACTCGCGGTCGACATCGCCAAGTTCGACCTGCAGTGGACCATCACCGAACAGCACAGCGGCACCGGTGTGCCGCAGGGCCTGGCCGTGGTCGCCCAGTTCGCGACCGACCTGTTCGACGCCGAGACGGTCCAGTCCTTCGCCGACCGGCTCGTCTCGATCCTGCGCGCCATCACCGGCGACCCGTCGCTGCCCGTGGGTGATATCGACCTGCTGGAAGAGGGCGAGCGCCTCGACGTGGAGCAGCGGTGGGTGAGCTCGGCGCCCGACGGCGGCACCGGGCGCTTCGCCGACCGCGAGGTCACCCTGGTCGACCTGTTCGAGTCGGCGGTGGCGGCGCACCCGCACAATATCGCCGCCCGCTACGGCACCGAGTCGCTCACCTACGCCGAGCTGGACCAGCGCGCGAATGCCTTGGCGCGCAAGCTCATCGCCGACGGCGCCGGCCCGGAGTCGCTGGTCGCGGTGATCCTGCCGCGCTCGCTGGACCTGGTCATCGCGCTGCTCGCGGTGGTCAAGACCGGTGCGGGCTATGTGCCCGTGGATCCGACCTACCCGGCCGAGCGTATCGCCTACGTGCTCGAGGACTCCCGGCCCACCAGTGTCGTGATCGACGCCGACACCGAGGTCGAACTGGCCGAGGGTCTGCCCGTGCTGGTGCTCGGCGAGCTCGACGAGGTCGACGCCGCCCCGATCACCGACGCCGACCGGCTGGCTCCGCTCTCACCGGACAATGTCGCCTACGTCATCTACACCTCCGGCTCCACCGGTCGGCCCAAGGGCGTGGCCGTCGCGCACCGAAACGTGGTGCGCCTCTTCGCGAATACCGATCGCGATTTCGGCTTCGGACCCGACGACGTGTGGACCCTGTTCCACTCCTACGCCTTCGACTTCTCGGTGTGGGAGCTGTGGGGTCCGCTGCTGTTCGGCGGCACCGTCGTGGTGGTCGACTACTTCACCTCGCGCTCGCCCGAACAGTTCCTCGACCTGCTGCGCACCGAGCGCGTCACCGTGCTCAACCAGACGCCGTCGGCGTTCTACCAGCTCGCCGAGGCCGACCGCAACGCCGGACCGATGGTCGAGCCGCTGGCCCTGCGCTACGTCGTGTTCGGTGGCGAGGCGCTCGAGCTGCGCCGCCTCAACGACTGGGTCGAGCGCCACGGCGACGGCCACGGACCCGACGCCACCGGTCCGATGCTGGTCAACATGTACGGCATCACCGAGACCACCGTGCACGTGTCCTACCGCGCGCTGGACGCGAAAACCATTGCGGCGGCCTCGGGTTCGATCGTCGGTCGCGCCATCGCCGGTTTGAGCGTGTACGTGCTCGACGCGCGACTGCGGCCGGTCCCGATCGGCGTGGCCGGTGAGATGTACGTGGCGGGCCCGCAGCTCGCGCGCGGCTACCTCGGCCGCCCCGACCTGACCGCCACCCGCTTCGTCGCGAGCCCGGTCGGCGACGGTGCCCGCCTGTACCGTTCCGGTGACCTCGCGCGCTGGAACCGCTTCGGCGAACTCGAATACCTCGGCCGCGCCGACGACCAGGTCAAGGTGCGTGGTTTCCGCATCGAACTCGGCGAGATCGAAGCCGCCGTGCTCGCGGTACCCGGCATCGCCCAGGCCGCGGTCATCGTGCGCGAGGACCAGCCCGGCGGCCAGCGCATCGTCGCCTACGTCGTCGCCGAACAGGGCGCGCTCGACCTCGACGAGGTCCGCCGCCTCGCCGGTGACCAGCTCCCGGCCTACATGGTGCCCTCGGCGTTCGTGCAGCTCGACGCCATCCCGCTGACCGTCAACGGCAAGCTGGACCGTCGCGCGCTGCCCGCGCCGGTGTTCGAGGTGCGCGAATTCCGTGCTCCGACAACGCCGATCGAGCAGATCGTCGCGCAGATCTTCGCCGACGTGCTCGGCCTGCCGCGCATCGGCGTCGACGACGACTTCTTCGAACTGGGCGGCAACTCGCTCATCGCGACCCAGGTGGTCTCGCGCGTCGGTATCGCCCTGGACACCCGGGTGCCGATCAGGATGCTGTTCGAGGCGTCCACGGTCGCGGCGCTGGCCGCGCGGGTGGAGTCGCAGGCGGGCGACGGCGCCCACAAGGCGCTGGTCGCGCGCGAACGGCCCGATCGGGTGCCGCTGTCGCTGGCGCAGCAGCGCATGTGGTTCCTCAACCGCTTCGACACCGCCTCGGCGGTCAACAACATCCCCGTCGCGATCCGCCTGTCCGGCGATCTCGACGTGGCCGCGCTGCAGGTCGCGGTGATCGACGTGATCGATCGCCACGAGTCGCTGCGCACCGTGTTCCCCGATTCCGGCAGCGGCCCCGTGCAGGTGGTGCTCGATGCCGCGCAGATCGTGCCCGACCTCACCCCGTACCGGGTCACCGAGGAAAACCTCATCGATCACCTGATCGACCTGGCGTCGATGGCCTTCGACGTGACCAGCGAAGTGCCGCTGCACGCGCGGCTTTTCGAGGTCTCCGAGTCGGAGTACGTGCTCGGCATGGTGGTGCACCACATCTCCGCCGACGGCTGGTCGATGGCGCCGCTGTCGCGCGATGTGATCATGGCGTATGCCGCGCGCACCTCGTGGGAGGCGCCGACCTGGGCCGAATTGCCGGTCCAGTACGCCGATTACGCGCTCTGGCAGCGCGAGGTCCTCGGCTCCGAGGACGACCCGCAGTCGCTGATCTCCTCCGAGATCGACTACTGGGCCAAGGAACTCGCGGATCTGCCCGACGAGCTGGTGCTCCCGGCCGATCACCCGCGCCCGCCCGCCGCCTCCTACCGCGGCGGCACCTACAGCTTCGTGATCGCGGGCGAGACCCAGCGCGCCCTGGTCGAATTGGGCCGCCGCTACAACGCCTCGCTGTTCATGGTCATGCACAGCGCGCTGGCCGTGCTGCTGGCCCGCCTATCCGGCACCACCGACATCGCGATCGGCACCCCGGTGGCCGGCCGTGGCGACCAGGCCCTCGACGACCTGGTCGGCATGTTCGTCAACACCCTGGTGCTGCGCTCGCAGGTCGAGGGCGCCACCCCGTTCGCGACCCTGCTCGACCAGGCCCGCGAGACCGACCTGCAGGCCTTCGCCCACGCCGACGTGCCCTTCGAACGCCTCGTGGAGGTGCTCAACCCGGCCCGTTCGCAGGCGCGGCACCCGCTGTTCCAGGTGATGCTGTCGTTCCAGAACACCAAGCAGGCCTCGCTGCAACTGCCCGGCCTGTCGGTCAGCGGCATCGACTACGACGCCCAGCTGGCCAAGTTCGACCTGCAGCTCACGCTCACCGAGGTGCAGGACACCGACGGGGAAGCCGGCGGCATGTCCGCCGAGTTCTCCTACGCGCTGGACCTTTTCGACGAGTCGACCGTCGCCGCGTTCGCGCGCAGGCTCGACAACATCTTCGCCGCGATCGTCGCCGATCCCGAGGTGATGGTCGGCGATATCGATCTGCTCGCGCCCGAGGAGCACGCGCAGGTCCTCGTCGACTGGAACGACACCGCCACCGCCGTCCCGCACGCCACCCTGGTGTCGCTGTTCGACGCGCAGGTCGAGGCGACCCCGGACGCGGTCGCATTGGTCTTCGAGAACGAGGAACTGTCCTACCGCGAGCTGCAGGAGCGGGCCAACCGCATCGCGCGCCGCCTGATCGCCGACGGTGTGGGCCCCGGTTCGCATGTGGCACTGGCTATTCGCCGTTCGACCGAGCTGGTCGTGGCCATGTACGCGGTGCTCCAGGCCGGTGCGGCCTACGTGCCGCTGGACCCGGACCAGCCCGCCGACCGCATCGGCCACATCCTCGACACCGCCCAGCCGCGCCTGGTGCTCACCAGCCGTCGCGACGCGTTCGAGGCCGAGGGCGTCACCGTGGCCACGGTCGAAAGCCTGTTCTCGCCTGCCGATTTCAGTGGCGCGCCGATCACCGACGCCGAACGTGTGCGTCCGCTGCGCGCCACCAATACCGCCTACGTGATCTTCACCTCCGGCTCGACCGGTCGCCCCAAGGGTGTCGCGGTCGATCACGCGGCGATCGTGAACCGGCTGCTGTGGATGCAGCACGAGTACCCGATCGACGCCGCCGACGCCGTGCTGCAGAAGACCCCGGCCACCTTCGACGTGTCGGTGTGGGAGTTCTTCTGGCCCTTGCAGACCGGCGCCCGCCTGGTCGTGGCCAAGCCCGACGGCCACCGCGACCCGATGTACCTGGCCCAGATCATCGCCGAGCAGGCCATCACGACCGCGCACTTCGTGCCGTCGATGCTGTCGGTGTTCGTCTCGACGCTGGGCAGCAACGGCAACGGTGGCGCGGTGCGCCTGCGGCAGGTGTTCGCCTCCGGTGAGGCGCTGCCCGCCCCGACCGCGCAGCGCCTGCGCGAGCTGACCGGCGCGCGCCTGCACAACCTGTACGGCCCCACCGAGGCCGCGGTCGACGTGACCTATCACGAGGTCGTCGACACCGACACCGAGTCGGTGCCGATCGGCCGTCCGGTGTGGAACACCAAGGTGTTCGTGCTGGATTCGCGCCTGCATCCGGTGGCCCCCGGTGTCGCGGGAGAGCTCTATCTCGCGGGCGATCAGCTCGCGGTGGGCTACCTCAACCGGGCCGATCTCACCGCCGACCGCTTCGTCGCCAACCCGTACGGCGCGGCCGGTTCGCGCATGTACCGCACCGGCGACCTCGTCACCTGGACCTCGGTCCCGTGTGACGCCTCGACCGGCCGCACCTCCTACGGCGAACTGAACTACCTGGGCCGCACCGACTTCCAGGTGAAGTTGCGCGGTCTGCGCATCGAACTCGGCGAGATCGAGGCGACGCTGCTGGCCCAGCCGGGTGTGGCGCAGTCGGTCGTGGTGGTGCGCTCCGACGCGCACTCCGGTGACCAGCTCGTCGGTTACCTTGTGCCCGAAGCGGATTCGACCGTCGACGTGGCGGCGGTGAAGGCGGGCATCACCGCCGAGCTGCCCGCCTACATGGTGCCCTCGGCCCTGGTGGTCCTGGATGCCTTCCCGCTCAACGCCTCCGGCAAGCTCGACCGTAAGGCGCTGCCCGCGCCGGTGTTCGAGGCCAAGGTGTTCCGGGCGCCCTCGACCCCGATCGAAGAGATCGTGGCCGAGATCTTCGCCGATCTGCTCGGCGCCGAACGCGTCGGCGTGGACGACGACTTCTTCGCCCTCGGCGGCAACTCGCTGGTCGCCACCCAGGTCGCGGCCCGGCTGAGCGCGGCGCTCGACGCCGAGGTCGGCGTGCGCACCCTGTTCGAGGCGCCGACCGTCGGTGCGCTGGCCGCGCGCGTGGAATCGCACGCCGGCACCGGTCAGCGCGCCGAACTCACGGCCCGTCCGCGCCCGGAGTTCCCGCCGCTGTCGCTCGCGCAGCAGCGCATGTGGTTCCTCAACCGCTTCGACGTCACCGACACCGGCACCTACAACATCCCGGTCGCGGTCCGCCTGCAGGGCCTGCTCGACCTGCCCGCCCTGCGCGGCGCGGTCGCCGATGTCATCGCGCGGCACGAGACCCTGCGCACGATCTACCCCGTGTTCGTCGCGCCCGAGTCCACGCGCGGCACCGCGCAGGACGGCACGGCCTACCAGAAGGTCCTCTCGGCCGCGGGCTCGATGCCCGAGGTAGAGCTGATCGAGGCCGACGAGACCGATATGGCCAGCTCGCTCTACGAGTTCGCCAGCCGCGGTTTCGACGTCACCGCCAATTCCCCTGTGCGCCTTCGGGTCTACGAGTTGGGCGAGCGCGAGCACGTGCTGGTGATGGTGGTCCACCACATCGCCTCCGACGGATTCTCGCTGCGCCCGCTGGTGCGCGACCTGATGACCGCCTACGTGGCCCGCACCGCCGGGGCCGAGCCGGGCTGGCCGCCGCTGGCGGTGCAGTACGTCGACTACGCGCTGTGGCAGCGCGAGATCCTCGGCGACGAGACCGACCCCACCTCGCTGATCTCCGAGCAGCTCGACCACTGGCGCGGCGCGCTGGCCGACCTGCCGGACGAGCTGCGTCTTGGCGCCAAGTCGCGGCCCGCGCAGGCCAGCTACCAGGCCGGTACGCACCGCTTCGAGGTGCCGGGCGAGCTGGTCGCGGCCCTGAACCAGGTGGCCCACGAGCACAGCACCACCCTGTTCATGGTGGTGCACAGCGCGTTCGCCGTGCTGCTCGCGCGCCTGTCGGGCACCGATGACATCGCCATCGGCACCCCGGTCGCCGGTCGCGGTCAGCAGGCCCTCGACGACCTGGTCGGCATGTTCGTCAACACCCTGGTGCTGCGCGCCGCGGTGGACCCCGCGACCAGCTTCACCGACCTGCTCGCGCAGGTCCGCGAGGACGACCTGGCCGCCTTCGCGCACGCCGACGTGCCGTTCGAGCGCCTGGTCGAGGTGCTCAACCCGGCCCGCTCGCAGTCGCGCCACCCGCTGTTCCAGGTGATGCTCTCGTTCCAGAACCTGGGCCGCACCACCCTGGAACTGCCCGGCCTGACCGTGTCGGAACTCGGCATCGACCAGCACGTCGCCAAGTTCGACCTGCAGCTCGCGCTCAGCGAGGTCCCGGCCGACGACGACAACCGCATGGACGCCGAACTCGTCTACGCGACAGACCTTTTCGACGCCGACTACGCCGCGATGTTCGGCGCGCGGCTGCTGCGCGTGCTCACCGCGGTCGTGGTCGACCCGTCGATCGCCGTCGGTGACATCGAACTGCTCGACTCCGCCGAACGCTCGCTGGTCCTCGACCGCTGGAACGACACCGAATTCGCCGTCGACGCCGCGCTCAGCACCCCCAGCGACGACGATCCGGCCACCCTCTACGCCCTGTTCGAGGCCCAGGTCGCGCGGACTCCCGACGCGATCGCGCTCACGTTCGAGGGGACGAGTCTGTCCTACGCCGAGTTCGCGGGCCGGGTGCGTCAGTTGGCGCGCTGGCTCAAGGACGCCGGTGTGGGCCCGGAATCGTATGTGGCCCTTGGTATGCGGCGCTCCATCGACCTGCTGGTCGGCATGTACGCCGTGTCCGCCGCCGGTGGCGCCTACGTGCCGCTCGACCCCGATCACCCGACCGAGCGCATCGAGCACATCCTGCAGACCGCGCTGCCGGTGTGCGTGCTCACCTCCGGGGAGAGCCTGCCCGGTGCGGGCGGGTCCGAGGTGCGCATCGACGAGCTCGACCTGTCGGGCCAGTCCGCCGAACCGCTCACCGACGCCGACCGGCACCGGCCGCTGCGCTCGGACAACACCGCCTACGTCATCTTCACCTCCGGCTCGACCGGTCGCCCCAAGGGCGTCGCGGTCAGCCACGCCGCGATCGTCAACCGCCTGGTGTGGATGCACGCCGCCTACGGGCTGGCCGCCGACGACGTGGTGCTGCAGAAGACCCCCGCCACCTTCGACGTGTCGGTGTGGGAGTTCTTCTGGCCCTTGCAGGTTGGCGCGCGCCTGGTCGTGGCCAAGCCGGACGGTCATCGCGACCCGGCCTACCTGGCCCGCCTGATCGCCGCCGAGCAGGTCACCACGGTGCACTTCGTGCCGTCGATGATGGCCGTGTTCGTCACCGAACCGCTGGCCGCCGAGTGCGTTTCGCTGCGCAATGTGTTCGCCTCCGGTGAGGGTCTGCCCGCACCGACCGCGCAGCGCCTGCGCGAATTGACCGGCGCCGCACTGCACAACCTCTACGGCCCCACCGAAGCCGCCGTCGACGTGACCTATCACGAGGTCACCGACGCCGACACCGAGACGGTGCCGATCGGCGCGCCGGTGTTCAATACCCGCCTGTACGTGCTGGATTCGCGGCTGCGGCCCGTTCCGGTGGGTGTCGCGGGTGAGCTCTATCTCGCGGGCGTGCAGCTGGCCCACGGGTACGTGGGTCGCCCCGACCTGACGATGGATCGCTTCGTCGCCGACCCGTTCACCCCGGGTGAGCGCATGTACCGCACCGGCGACCTCGTCACCTGGACCGAGCACGGCGAGCTGGAATACCTGGGCCGCACCGACTTCCAGGTCAAGCTGCGCGGTCTGCGCATCGAACTCGGTGAGATCGAGTCCGCGCTCACCGCGCTGCCCGCGATCGCCCAGTCGGTGGTCGTGGTCCGCGCCGACGAGCACACCGGCGATCAGCTGGTCGCCTACGTCATCGCGCAGACCGGTGCCACCGTCGACACCGACGCGGTCAAGGACGCGCTCGGCGCCGAGCTGCCCGCCTACATGGTGCCCGCCGCGTACGTGGTGCTCAACGCGTTCCCGCTCAACGCCTCCGGCAAGCTCGACCGCAAGGCGCTGCCCTCGCCGGTGTTCGCCGCGCGCACCTTCCAGGCGCCGGTCACCCCGGTGCAGCAGATCGTGGCCGCCACCTTCGCCGAGGTCCTCGGCGTCGGCCAGGTCGGTCTCGACGACGACTTCTTCGCCCTCGGCGGCAACTCGCTCGTCGCCACCCGCGTCGCGGCGCGCCTGTCGGAGGCCCTCGACACCCAGGTGCCGTTGCGCGCGCTGTTCGAGGCGTCCACGGTGGCCGCGCTGGCGGCCCGCGTGGAGACCCACACCGGTCGCGGCGGCCGCGTTCCGCTCGCCCCGCGCCCGCGTCCCGAGCTGGTGCCGCTGTCGCAGGCCCAGCAGCGGATGTGGTTCCTCAACCGCTTCGACAACCGCACCTCGGTCAACAACATCCCCGTCGCGATCCGCCTCACCGGTGACCTCGACGTCGCCGCGCTGGAAGCGGCCATCGCCGATGTGGTGGCCCGCCACGAGTCGCTGCGCACCTACTACCCGGCCGCCGATGTCACCTCCGGCGCCGTCGAGGAAGGCGCCGGCTACCAGCAGGTCCTGCCCGCCGACGAGGTCCGGTTCGCGCTGCCCGCGCAGCCCGTGGCCGCCGCCGACGTGGTCGCGCGGGTCGTGGAACTGGCGAGCGTGCACTTCGACGTGACCCGCGAGGTCCCGTTCCGCGCGAGCCTGCTGCGCGTGGACGAGCGGACCCACGTGGCCGTGCTCGTCCTGCACCACATCAGCGGCGACGGCTTCTCGCTGCGTCCGCTGCTGCGCGATGTCGTGATCGCCTACACCGAGCGCACCCGCGGCGAGATCCCCGCCTGGGCCCCGCTCGAGGTCCAGTACGCCGACTACACCCTGTGGCAGCGCGAGGTCCTCGGCGCGGAGTCCGACCCCGACTCCGTGGCCGCCAACCAGCTCGCCTACTGGACCGAGCAGTTGCGCGATCTGCCCGACCAGCTCGAACTGCCCGCGGACCGCCCGCGCCCCGAGATCGCCACCAATGCCGGTGACCTGCACCGCTTCTCGGTCGACGCGCAGCTGCACCACGCGCTCACCGAGATCGCCCGCGCGCGCGGGGTCACCCTGTTCATGGTGATGCACGCGGCCCTGGCCACCTGGGCCGCGCGCCTGTCCAACAGCACCGACATCGCCATCGGCACCCCCATCGCGGGCCGTGGTGAGCGTTCGCTCGACGACCTGGTCGGCATGTTCGTCAACACCCTGGTGCTGCGCAGCGAGGTCGACTCGAGCGCGAGCTTCGGCGAGCTGCTCGACCAGATCCGCAAGGTCGACCTGTCGGCCTTCGCCAACGCCGACGTGCCCTTCGAGCGCCTGGTCGACGTGCTCAGCCCCACCCGGTCGCAGGCGCACCACCCGCTGTTCCAGGTGGCGCTGACCTTCGAGGCGGCCACCGCCGCCGACACCGGCACCATCGCGCTGCCCGGCCTCGACCTCGACGTGGTCGACTTCGACCCCGGCACCGCGAAGTTCGACGTGCAGCTCACCGTGGGCGAGGCCGCCGACGGTTCGCTGGCCCTGTCGTGGAACTACGCCACCGATCTGTTCGACGCCGAGACCGTCACCGCCTTCGGTGAGCGTCTGGTCCGCATCCTGCGCACCGTCGCGGAGAACCCGGACGTGATCGTCGGCGACATCGACCTGCTCGGCGAGGCCGAACAGCGCGATGTGGCCCAGCGCTGGGTGTCCTCGGGCACCGACGCCATCGGTCTGCCCGTGATCCACGACGCCAGCACCCCCGCCGGCTACCGGCGCGGCCTGTTCGGCAACAAGCACACGACCCTGGTCGACCTGTTCGACGCCGCGGCCGCCGCCTACCCCGACCGCATCGCCGCCAAGTTCGGGGTCGAGTCGCTGACCTACGCCGAACTCGACCGGCGCGCGAATGTGTTGGCGCGCAGGCTGATCGACGATGGCGCTGGCCCCGAGTCGCTGGTCGCGGTGATCCTGCCGCGCTCGCTCGACCTGGTGGTCGCGCTGCTCGCGGTGGTCAAGACCGGCGCGGGTTACGTGCCCGTCGATCCGACCTACCCGGCCGAGCGCATCGCCTACGTGCTCGAGGACTCGCGCCCGACCAGCGTGGTGCTGGATTCGACGGTGCAGGTGAGGGTTCCGTCGCACCTGCCCTCGGTGGTGCTCGACGGGTTCGCCGTGGAGACCGGCAATATCGAGGACGCCGACGACGCCCCGATCACCGACGCCGACCGGCTGGCCCCGCTCTCGCCGGACAATGTCGCCTACGTCATCTACACCTCCGGCTCGACCGGCCGCCCCAAGGGTGTCGCGGTCGCGCACCGAAATGTGGTGCGCCTCTTCGCCAATACCGATCGCGACTTCGGTTTCGGTCCGCGCGACGTGTGGACGCTGTTCCACTCCTACGCGTTCGACTTCTCGGTGTGGGAGCTGTGGGGTCCGCTGCTGTTCGGCGGGTCGCTGATCGTCGTCGACTACTACACCTCGCGCTCGCCCGAACAGTTCCTGGAACTGCTGCGGGTCGAGCAGGTCACGGTGCTCAACCAGACGCCGTCGGCGTTCTACCAGCTGGCCGAGGCCGACCGCAACGCCGGACCCGACCTCGAACCGCTCGCGCTGCGCTACGTGGTGTTCGGCGGCGAGGCGCTGGAACTGCGCCGCCTCTCGGACTGGGTCGCCCGGCACGGCGACAGCTCGCCGACGCTGGTCAACATGTACGGCATCACCGAGACCACGGTGCACGTGTCGTTCCGCGCGCTGGACGCGAAAACCATTGCCGCCGCAGCCGGTTCGGTCGTGGGCCGGGCCATCGCGGGTCTGAGCGTGTACGTGCTGGACAACCGGCTGCGGCCGGTGCCGGTGGGTGTCGCGGGCGAAATGTATGTCGCCGGACCGCAATTGGCGCGCGGCTACCTCGGTCGCCCCGACCTGACCGCCACCCGCTTCGTCGCCAACCCCCTCGCGGGCCCGAGCCAGGGCGGTTCGCGGCTGTACCGCTCCGGCGACCTCGCGCGCTGGAACCGCTTCGGCGAGCTCGAATACCTCGGGCGCGCCGACGACCAGGTGAAGGTGCGCGGTTTCCGCATCGAACTCGGAGAGATCGAAGCGGCCGTGCTGGCCCAGCCGGGCATCGCCCAGGCCGCGGTCATCGTGCGCGAGGATCAGCCGGGTGACCAGCGGATCGTCGCCTACGTGGTCGCCGACGGCGAGGTCGAACCGAATCTCGATGTAGTGCGCAGCGGTGCGGCCGAACAGCTGCCCGCCTACATGGTGCCCGCCGCGCTCGTGCGCCTCGAGTGGATCCCGCTCACGGTCAACGGCAAGCTGGACCGTCGCGCGCTGCCCGCCCCCGCCGTGCAGGCGCGGGCCTTCCGTGCCCCGGTCACGCCCGTGCAGGAGGCCGTGGCCGCGGTCTTCGCCGATGTGCTCGGCCTGGACCGGGTCGGCGTCGACGACGACTTCTTCGACCTCGGCGGCAACTCGCTCATCGCCACCCGCGTGGTCGCCCGGATCGGCGCGGCGCTCGGCGCCACGGTGCCGGTGCGCGCGCTGTTCGAGGCGTCCACCGTGGAAGCCCTCGCGGCCCGGGTGGAATCGCACACCGGCGGCATCGCCCGCGCGGCCCTGGTGGCCCGCGAGCGGGTCGAGGGCGAACTGGTTCCGCTGTCGTTCGCGCAGCAGCGCATGTGGTTCCTCAACAAGTACGACACCACCTCCGCCGCCTACAACCTGCCCGTCGCGATCCGCCTCACCGGCGAACTCGACACCGAGGCACTGGCTTTGGCGCTGGCCGACCTGGTCCGCAGGCACGAGTCGCTGCGCACCCGCTACCCCGAGCACGGCGGCACGCCCGTGCAGCAAGTGGTTGCGGCCGAGCACATCTCGCTGGATCTGCGCCCGGTCACCGTGTCGCGAGACGAGCTGTTCGCGACCGTCACCGAGTTCGTGTCCACTGGATTCGATGTGGCCGAACAGGTTCCGCTGCGCGCCCGACTGTTCCGGGTGGCTCAGCCCGACAGCGGTCCGGCGAACGAGTCCGGGCCGACCGGTCGCGCCGCAGCCGCCGAGCACGTGCTCGTGGTCGTGGTCCACCACATCGCCGCGGACGGTTTCTCCATCGCGCCGCTGACCCGCGACGTGATGCGCGCCTACACCACCCGCGCCCAGGGCAGCGCCCCCAACTGGGCGCCGCTGCCGGTGCAGTACGCCGATTTCGCCATCTGGCAGCGCGCCGTCCTCGGCACCGAGGACGACACCGACTCGCTGATGGCGCGCCAGGTCGGCTACTGGCAGACCCAGCTCGCCGGCATCCCCGACGAGCTCACCCTGCCCTTCGACCGCCCCCGCCCGGCCATCGCCTCGCACCACGGCGCCACCGTGCACCGCGAGCTCTCGCCCGAGCTCATCGGCACACTCGACGAACTCGCCCGCCGCCAGGGCGCGTCGCTGTTCATGGTCATGCACACCGCGCTGGCGGTCCTGCTGGCCCGCCTGTCGGGCTCCGACGACATCGCCATCGGCACCCCCATCGCGGGCCGTGGTGAGCAGGCGCTCGACGACCTGGTCGGCATGTTCGTCAACACCCTGGTCCTGCGCACCGGTGTACGCCCGGCCGAGTCGTTCACCGACCTGCTCGAGCAGGCCCGCAAGGCCGACCTCGACGCCTATGGCAACGCCGACGTGCCCTTCGAGCGCCTGGTCGAACTGCTGGCGCCCGAGCGTTCGCAGTCGCGCAACCCGCTGTTCCAGGTGATGCTGGCCTTCCAGAACCTCGACCGCACCACCCTCGAACTGCCCGGCCTCGCCGTCTCCGCGCTCGACCTCGACGAGAGCATCGCCCGCTTCGACCTGCAGTTCACCCTCTCCGAGCTGGGCGAACCCGGCCACGGCGGGATGGCGCTGGCCCTGAACTACGCCACCGAACTGTTCGACGAGGACACCGTCGCCGCCATCGCCACCCGCTGGCAGCGCGTGCTCGAGGCGATCGCCGCCGACGGGGCCATCACGATCGGCGCCATCGACGTGCTCGACGCCGCCGAGCGCACCGATCTGGTCTTCCGGGTCGGCGAACCGCCGGTGCCCGCGCGCACCCTGCGCCACCTGCTCACCGAGGCCGTCGCCCAGAACCCGAACGGTCCCGCCGTCGTGTTCCAGGGGACAGCTCTGTCCTACGCCGAGCTGGATGAGCGCTCGAACCGCTTGGCGCGCTTGCTGATCGAGCGTGGCATCGGTGCCGAGGACCTCGTCGCGATCGGCGTTCCGCGCTCGGCCGACTCGGTGCTCGCCGCGTGGGCCGTCGCCAAGACCGGCGCCGCCTTCGTCCCGGTCGACCCGACCTACCCCGCCGACCGCATCGCCCACATGGTCACCGACTCCGGCTCGCCACTGGGCCTCACGGTCTCCTCGGTGCTGGACGGCCTGCCCGACATCGCGCCGCGTACTGCGGGTGACGCCTCGATCGAAACTGCTGTCGGGGAACAGAAATCCGACGTTCCTCGTAGCAGTGCGACCGCCGATGCCTCGGCAACCGGTTGGCTCGTGCTCGACGAGCTGGACCTGACCGGCTTCGACGGTGGCCCGATCGCCGACGACGAGCTCGTCCGCGCGACCACCCCCGAGCAGCCCGCCTACGTCATCTACACCTCCGGCTCGACCGGCGTCCCCAAGGGCGTCGTCGTCACCCACGCCGGTCTCGCCAACTTCGGCGAGGAGCAGGCGCAGCGCTACGGGCTCGACTCCGACACGCGCGCACTGCATTTCGCCTCGCCCTCGTTCGACGCCTCGATCCTCGAACTGCTGCTGGCGCTGGCCCGTGGCGGCGCGCTGGTCGTGGTCCCGCCGGGTGTGTACGGCGGCGAGGAGCTGTCCGAGCTGATCCGCACCGAGCGGGTCACCCACGCCTTCATCACCCCGGCCGCCCTGGCCACCTTCGACCCCAGCGGGCTCGACTCGCTGCGCGTGCTCGTCGCCGGTGGTGAGGCGGTGCCCGCCGATCTGGTGAGCAAGTGGGCGGTTCCGTTGGCGGACGGCACAACTCGCGCCTTCCACAACGGTTACGGCCCCACCGAGACCACGATCATGACCAACATCAGCGCGCCGCTGGTGCCGGGCGAGCTGGTCACCATCGGTGGCCCCACCCGTGGCATGCGGTCGCTGATCCTCGACGCCCAGCTCCAGCCCGTTCCGGTGGGTGTCGCGGGTGAGCTCTACCTGTCGGGCATCCAGCTGGCCCGTGGCTACCACGCCCGCGCCGGACTCACCGCCGACCGCTTCGTCGCCGACCCGTTCGTGCCGGGCGAGCGCATGTACCGCACCGGTGACGTGGTCCGGTGGACCGCCGAGCGCACCGTCGAGTACGTCGGCCGCTCCGACTTCCAGGTCAAGATCCGCGGCTTCCGTATCGAACTGGGCGAGATCGACTCCGCCCTGGCCTCGCACGAGACCGTCGACTTCGCCACCACCCTCGGCCACAAGAGCACCGCGGGCGCGGTCTCGCTGGTCGCGTATGTGGTTGCCGCGCCGGGTCATTCGATCGACATCGCCGCGCTGACCGCGCACGTCGAAGATCGCCTGCCCGCGTACATGGTGCCCTCGTCGATCATGGTGATCGACCGGGTGCCGCTGACCCCCGTCGGCAAGCTCGACCGCAAGGCCCTGCCCGAACCGGTGTTCGCCACCGAGGTCACCTTCCGGGCCGCGCGCAACCCGATCGAGCAGACCATCGCCGAGGTCTTCGCCGAGGTCCTCGGCGTGGAGCGCGTCGGTGTGGACGATTCGTTCTTCGCCCTCGGCGGCGACTCGATCGTCTCCATCCAGCTCGTCTCCCGCGCCAAGGCGCGCGGCGTGCTGTTCTCCCCGCGCAACGTCTTCGAACAGCGCACCGTCGCCGGTCTGGCCTCGGTCGCCGAAACCGCCGACGTCGCAGCGGCTTCCGCGATCACCCTGGCCGAGCTGCCCGGTGGCGGCGTCGGCGACATGCCGCTGACCCCCGTCGTGCGCTTCATGGCCGAGCGTCCCGGCTCCTACAGCCGGTTCAACCAGACCATGGCGCTGGAACTCCCGGTCGGCATCGACCGCGCCGGCATCGCCGCCACCGTCGGCGCGGTCATCGACCGCCACGACATGCTGCGCTCGCGCCTGCATCAGGTCGACGGCCGCTGGGTCGTCACCACCGCCCCCACCGGCACGATCGACGCCACCGAACTGATCGACCACACCAGCTTCGACCCGAACTCCACCGAAGCCGAACTGGTCGACATCGCCTCCGCCGCACTGGATGCGAGCCTGAACCGCCTCGACCCCGCCAACGGTGTGGTCGTGCGCTTCGTCTGGCTCGAGCCGGATACGAACGCCGCCGACAGAGCCGCGCGCTCGGGTGCTGCTGCGGACGCCGCGCAGGCGGGTGCCGCTGAAGTGGGCGCCGCGCAGGTTGGCGTTGGCACCGATTCCAGCGAGACCGCGGCCGGTGGCCGAGAGGGTTCTGTCACCGTCGTGTCCAGCGCCCCGCGCGCGGGCAGGCTGATCGTGGTCGCTCACCACCTCGTGGTCGACGGCGTTTCCTGGCGCATCCTGGTGCCCGACTTCGTCGCCGCCTGGGGTCAGCTCTCCGCAGGTCAGCAGCCCGAACTCGTGGCCCCCGCGACCTCCATGCGGGCGTGGGCGCACGCACTGGCCGATGAGGCCAAGAGCCCCGAGCGCGCCGCCGAACTCGACTTCTGGCGTGAGGTTGTCGCGACCCCGGATCCGCTGCTCACCGAGCGGCCCATGGACCCGGCCGTCGACGTCTCCGGTGTGGTCGAGAAGCTGTCGGTCGAGGTGTCCGCCGAGGTCACCAAGGCCCTGCTCACCACCGTTCCCGCCCTGTTCCACGGCGGCGTGAACGACGGCCTGCTCACCGCGCTCGCGCTGGCCGCCGCCAAGTGGCGTTCGACCCGCACCGGCACGGGCGCGGACAACGACGCCCTGCTCGTGCGCCTGGAAGGCCACGGCCGTGAGGAAGAGGTCGCGCCCGGCGCCGATCTGTCCCGCACCGTCGGCTGGTTCACCGCGATCTTCCCGGTGCGCCTGGACCTGGCCGGGATCGACCTCGACGCCGCCCTCGCCGGTGGTCCCGCACTGGGTCAGGCCGTCAAGGCGGTCAAGGAACAGCTGCTGTCCGTGCCCGACAAGGGCATCGGCTACGGCCTGCTGCGGTACATGAACGCCGAGACCGCCGCCGAACTGCCCACGCAGCTGCCCGGCCAGATCAGCTTCAACTACCTCGGTCGGGTCGCCGACAGCGATGTGCCCGATGCCCTGCGCGGCTTCGGCTGGATCCCCGCACCCGAGCTGGCCGCGCTCGGCGGCGCCTACGACACCGACATGCCCGCTATGGCGCCCCTCGATGTCAACGCGATCGTCGTCGGCGACAAGCTCAGCGCCAATATCGGCTACCCGAGCACCCTGCTCGCCGCAGCCGAGGTCCGCGAATTCGCCGACCTGTGGATCACCGCGCTGGAAGCCGTTGCCCGGCACGCCAACTCGGCCGACGCGGGCGGGCACACCCCGTCCGACTTCGCCCTCGTGCGCTCCACCCAGACCGATATCGACCTCTGGGAGAAGCGCTACCCGGCGCTGACCCAGGTGTGGCCGCTGGCCGCGCTGCAAGCCGGTCTGTTCTTCCACGCCCGCCTGGCCGCCACCTCGGTCGACGTCTACACCGCCCAGGCCGTCCTCACCCTCACCGGTCGCGTCGACGCCACCCGTCTGCGCGCCGCCGCCCAGGCCCTGCTCGACCGCCACGAAACCCTGCGCACCGCGTTCGTCACCGACCACGACGGCAATGCCGTGCAGGTCGTCCTCGACACCACCCGCGTGGCCTGGGCCGAACACGACCGCACCGAAACGGGCGCGTACGCCGACCTCGTCGAGGCCGACCGCACCGCCCGCTTCGACCTGGCCGACCCGCCGCTGATCCGCTTCACGCTGATCCAGGTCGCCGAGCACGAGTGGCGCTTCGCGGTGTCCAACCACCACATCCTGCTCGATGGCTGGTCGACGCCGCTGGTCATGCGCGACCTGCTCGCCCTCTACGCCCTGCACGGCGACGCCAGCGCGCTGCCCGCCGTCCGCTCCTACCGCCACTTCCTGGATTGGGTTGCCCGCCAGGATCACTCGGTGTCGGTCGCGGCCTGGTCCGACGCCCTGCGCGGCGTCACCGAACCGACCCTGCTGGCCCGCCCCGACGCGAGCCGCGAGATCGCCGCCCTGTCCGACGAATACCTCTTCGAACTCGACGAGCCGACCACCGCGCGCCTGGTCGCGCTGGCCGCCGACCTCGGCGTCACCCCGAACACCGTGCTCCAGGTGGCCTGGTCGATCGTGCTCGGCCGGATGACCGGCCGCGACGACGTGCTCTTCGGCACCACCGTCTCCGGTCGTCCCGCGCAGCTTTCGGGCGTGGAATCCATGGTCGGTCTGTTCATCAACACCGTCCCGGTCCGTGTGCGTTTCGACGCCGCCGAATCGGTGCGCGAGGTCCTCACCCGCACCCAGGGCGAGCAGGCCGACCTGCTCGACCACCACTACATCGGCCTCGCCGAGATCCAGTCCGCGGCGGGCATCGGCGGCCTGTTCGACTCGCTGGTCGTCTTCGAGTCCTACCCGGTCGACGCCGAGGGCATCAAGGCCCAGGCCGCCGACATCGACGGCATGGCCGTCACCGGGCTGGAAGCCGCCGACGCCACCCACTACCCGCTGTCGCTGATCGCCCAGCTCGACACCCAGCTGCGCATCCGCGCCGGATACCTCAGCGACCTGTTCGACGCGGCCACCGTGCGCCGCATCGCCGAACGCCTCATCCGGGTACTCACCGCCATCACTGCGGAACCGACGGTCGCCGTGGGCGATATCGAACTGCTCGACGCCGCCGAACGTGAACTGGTTGTGCGCGAGTGGAACTCGACCGCACATGAACTCGACCAGCGGGCCACCCTCGTCTCGCTGTTCGAGGCACAGGTCGCGCGCACCCCGCAGGCGATCGCCCTGTCCTTCGAGGGCGAGAGCCTCACCTACGCCGAGTTCGCCCGCCGGGTCTACCGCCTGTCGCGCTGGCTGATCGACCGCGGTGTCGGCCCGGAAACCTATGTGGCCCTGGGCATTCGCCGCTCGATCGACCTGGTGGTCGGCATGTACGCGGTGAGCGTGGCCGGTGGCGCGTACGTGCCGCTCGACCCGGATCACCCGGCCGAGCGCACGGAATACATTCTGGCGACGGCGGATCCGGTGTGCGTGCTCACCTCGGGCACCGATCTCGAGATCGACACCGCCCAGGTCCGCATCGACCTGCTCGACCTGGACGGCTACACCGACACCCGCGTCACCGACGCCGAGCGCACCATGCCGCTGCGGCCGGAGAACACCGCGTATGTGATCTTCACGTCGGGTTCGACGGGTCGTCCGAAGGGTGTGGCGGTCAGCCACGGGGCGATCGTCAACCGTCTGGTCTGGATGCAGGAGGCCTACGGCCTCACCGACGCCGATGTGGTGTTGCAGAAGACGCCCGCCACGTTCGACGTGTCGGTGTGGGAGTTCTTCTGGCCCTTGCAGATCGGCGCTCGCCTGGTCGTCGCCAAGCCCGACGGGCACCGCGATCCCGCCTACCTGGCCGAGATCATTCGCGCCGAGGGCGTCACCGTCACCCACTTCGTGCCGTCCATGCTCGCGGTGTTCGTCGCCGACGCGGCGGCCGCGCGCTGCGAGTCGCTGCGGATGGTCTTCGCCTCCGGTGAGGCCCTGCCGCCCAAGCCCGCGCACCGCCTGCGCGAGCTCACCGGCGCCGCGCTGCACAACCTCTACGGCCCCACCGAAGCCGCGGTCGACGTGACCTTCCACGAGGTCACCGACGCCGACACCGACACCGTGCCGATCGGCGCGCCGGTGTTCAACACCGCTGTCTACGTGCTGGATTCGCGTCTGCGCCCCGTCCCGGTGGGTGTCGCGGGTGAGCTCTACCTCGCGGGCACCCAGCTCGCGCGCGGCTACGTCGCCCGCCCCGACCTCACATCCGACCGCTTTGTAGCCGACCCGTTCGGGACCGACGGCGAACGCATGTACCGCACCGGTGACCTCGTCGCCTGGACCGAGTCCGGCGAGCTGGAATACCTGGGCCGCACCGACTTCCAGGTCAAGCTGCGTGGTTTGCGCATCGAACTCGGCGAGATCGAGTCCGCGCTGACCGGCCTCGACGAGGTCGCCCAGTCGGTGGTCGTCGTGCGCGGCGACCAGCACACCGGCGACCAGCTGGTGGCCTACGTGATCCCGGCGACCGGGCGCACCGTCGACATCGAGGACGCCCGCGAGGAACTGGGCAACAACCTGCCCGCCTACATGGTGCCCGCGGTGATCATCGTCCTGGACGAGTTCCCGCTCAACGCCTCCGGCAAGCTCGACCGCAAGGCGCTGCCCGCGCCGGTGTTCGAGGCCGCGGTGTTCCGCGCCCCGACCACCCCGGTCGAGGAGATCGTCGCCGCCACCTTCGCGGGCGTGCTCGGCCTGGACCGGGTCGGCCTCGACGACGACTTCTTCGCCCTCGGCGGCAACTCGCTCACCGCCACCCAGGTCGCGGCCCGCCTCTCGGCCGCCCTCGACACCGATATCGGTGTGCGCGAACTGTTCGAAGCCTCCACCGTCGCCGCGCTGGCCGCCCGCGCCGAGACGCACTCCGGTGCCGATCGCCGCGCGCCGCTGGTGCCCCAGCAGCGCCCCGAGCGGGTGCCGCTGTCGCTGGCCCAGCAGCGCATGTGGTTCCTCAACCGCTTCGACCCCGAGTCCGCGGTGGACAACATCCCCGCCGCCGTCCGCCTCTCGGGCCTGCTCGACCGGCAGGCGCTCCAGGTGGCCGTGGCCGACGTGCTCGCCCGCCACGAATCGCTGCGCAGCTACTACCCGGTCTACACCGGCGACGCCGAGACCCAGGGCCACAGCGCGGTGTTCAACGGCGCCGGATACCAGGTGATCGTCCCGACCGGCAAGGTCATCCCCGACCTCGCGCCGATCGAGACCACCGCCGCCGAACTGCCGCAACGCCTTTCGGAGCTGGTCCGCACCGCGTTCGACGTCACCACCGAGGTGCCGTTCCGGGCCGCGCTGTTCGAGATCAGCCCCACCGAACACGTGCTCGCCCTGGTCGTGCACCACATCTCGGCCGACGGCTTCTCCATGGGCCCGCTGACCCGCGACGTGATGACCGCCTACAGCGCCCGCGTGGAAGGCGCCGAACCGGCCTGGCGTCCGCTCGAGGTCCAGTACGCCGACTTCGCCCTGTGGCAGCGCGCGGTCCTCGGCGACGAGGACGACACCACCTCGGTGATCGCCCAGCAGATCGCATACTGGGACACCACCCTGCGCGGCCTGCCCGAGCAGCTCGACCTGCCCGCCGACCGGCCGCGCCCCGCGGTCGCCAGCGGCCGCGGCGCCACCCACACCTTCGAGATCGACACCGCCACCCACGCGGCCCTGACCGAACTGGCCCGCACCCGCGGCGCCACCCTGTTCATGGTCGCCCACGCGGCCCTGGCCCTGCTGCTCTCGCGCCTGTCCGGCGAACGCGACATCGCCATCGGCACCCCCATCGCGGGCCGTGGCGAACGCGCCCTCGACGACCTGATCGGCATGTTCGTCAACACCCTCGTCCTGCGCACCGAGGTCGACGGCGACGCGAGCTTCACCGACCTGCTCGGCGAGGTCCGCGCCGGCGACATCGCCGCCTTCGGCCACGCCGACCTGCCCTTCGAGCGCCTGGTCGAGATCATCAACCCCGCCCGCTCGCAGGCCCGCCACCCGCTGTTCCAGGTCATGCTGGCCTTCCAGAACACCGCCCAGACCAGCCTGGAACTGCCCGGCCTGACCGTGAGCGGCGTGGACCTGGCGATCGACGTGGCCAAGTTCGACCTCCAGGTCGTGCTCACCGAGAAGCCGGGCGACGCGTCCGGCATGGTCGCCGAATTGATCTACGCGACAGACCTTTTCGACGCCGACACCATGGACCGCTTCGGCGCCCGGTTCGCCCGCCTGCTCGCCGAGATCGCGGCGGCGCCCAACCGCGCCGTCGGCGACATCACGCTGCTCGACTCCGCCGAAACCGCCCTGGCGGTGCGCGGGTGGAACGACACCGCCCGCGAGCTGCCCGGCGCGGGCACGCTGGTGGACGAGTTCGCCCGCCAGGCCGCCGCCACCCCGGACGCGGTCGCCATGGTCGACCCGGCTACCGGCGAAACCCTCACCTACGCCGAATTCGCCACGCGCGTGCACCGTTTGGCGCACCGCCTGATCGAAGCCGGCGTCGGCCCGGAAGCCCTCGTCGCGCTCGGCCTGCGCCGCAGCATCGACCTGGTCGTCGCGGCCTACGCGGTGCAGGAAGCGGGCGGTGGCTATGTGCCGCTGGACCTGGACCAGCCCGCCGACCGCATCGCCTACGTGCTGGAAACGGCCGATCCGGTGGTCGTGCTCACCACCACCCGCGACGGTTTCGGGATCGAGTCCGGTTCGTCCGCGCACGCGCTCGCTGGAACCGACGGCGCCGCGACTGCGGACAGCGCCTCCTCCACCGGCGATATCGCGAGTGCCGCAACGACACTGGTGATCGACGCGCTCGACCTCACCGACTACCCGGCGACCCCGGTCACCGACGCTGACCGGATCGCCCCGCTGCGCCCGCAGCACCCGGCCTACGTCATCTTCACCTCCGGCTCGACCGGTCGCCCCAAGGGTGTGGCCGTGCCGCACTCGGCCGTGGTCAACCAGATCCGCTGGATCACCGGCGAATACGGCATCGGCGCCGACGACGTGGTGCTGTTCAAGACCCCCGCCACCTTCGACGTGTCGGTGTGGGAGCTGTTCGGCCCGCTGAGCACCGGCGGCCGGATCGTCGTGGCGAGCCCGGACGGTCACCGCGATCCGCAGTACCTCGCGGATGTCATTGCCGCGCAACGGGTCACGATGACCTCGTTCGTGCCGTCGATGCTCACCGTTTTCGCCGGCAGCATCGACGAGGCAGCCATCGAGGGCGGAGCTCTGTCCTCGCTGCGAGCTCTGCTGATCGCCGGTGAGGCGTTCACCGCCGACGCGGTGGTGGCGCTGCGCAAGGTGAGCGACGCGGACCTGTTCAACCTGTACGGCCCCACCGAGTTCACCGTCCACGCGACGCACGGCCCGGTCGCCGACCAGGTCGACGGCGCGGTCCCGATCGGCTCGCCGGTCTGGAACTCGCAGGCGTACGTGCTGGATTCGCGCCTGCACCCGGTCGCCGCCGGTGTCGCCGGTGAGCTGTACCTGGCCGGTGCCCAGCTGGCGCGCGGCTACTTCGGCCGCCCCGATCTCACGTCGGATCGCTTCGTCGCCGACCCGTTCGGCACCGATGGCGAGCGCATGTACCGCACCGGCGACCTCGTGCGCCGCGACGAGAACGGTGTCATCACCTACCTCGGCCGCACCGACTTCCAGGTCAAGCTGCGCGGTCTGCGCATCGAGCTCGGGGAGATCGAGGCCGCGCTGACCGGGCACGAGTCCGTCGCGCAGGCCGTGGTGGTCGTGCGCTCGGACGCGCGCACCGGTGATCAGCTCGTCGGGTACGTGGTGCCCGCCTTGGCCGACGCCGATACCGAGGTGTTGCGTGCGCATCTGGCCGCGCAGCTGCCGAGCTACATGGTTCCGGCCGCGTTCGTCGTCATCGACGAGATGCCGCTGAGCGCCAATGGCAAGCTCGATCGTCGGGCGCTGCCCGAGCCGGTGTTCGAGGCGCGGGAGTTCCGGGCGCCGAGTACGCCGATCGAGGAGATCGTCGCCGCTACCTTCGCCGAGGTGCTCGGCCTGTCCGGGGACCGGGCGGTCGGTCTCGACGACGACTTCTTCGACCTCGGCGGCAACTCGCTCATCGCCACCCAGGTGGTCGCCCGCCTCGGTGCCGCGCTCGATACCCGCGTCCCCGTGCGCGTGCTGTTCGAGGCGCCGTCGGTGGCCGCGCTGGCCGCCAAGGTCGAGGTGCACGCGGGCAGCGGCAGCCGTCGCGAGCTCGTGGCCGGGCCGCGACCGGAGCAGATCCCGCTCTCGCTCGCCCAGCAGCGCATGTGGTTCCTCAACCGCTTCGACAGCGCGACCGGCGTCAACAACATCCCCCTCGCGGTCCGCCTCACCGGCGACCTCGACATCGCCGCCCTGCGCCAGGCCGTCGCCGACGTGGTCGACCGGCACGAGGTGCTGCGCACCGTCTACCCGGAGACCGCCGACGGCCACGGCGTGCAGGTCGTACTGCCCACGGCGCAGGTGCCGATCGCGCTGAACCCGGTCACCCTCGCCGAGGACGAGATCCGCGACCGCATCAGCGAACTCGTGCTGGCCGGTTTCGACGTGACCGCCGAGGTTCCGGTGCGTGCCGAACTGCTGCGCATCGCCGGTTCCATGGACGGCTCGCGCCCCGACACCCACGTGCTGGTCTTCGTGGTGCACCACATCTCCGGCGACGGCTGGTCGGTGCGCCCGCTGGCCCGCGACGTGATGATCGCCTACGCCGCCCGCTCGCGCGGCGAGGCGCCGGGCTGGACGCCGCTGCCCGTGCAGTACGCCGACTTCGCGCTCTGGCAGCGCGAAACCCTCGGCTCCGAAACGGATTCGGCGTCGATGATCGCCCAGCAGGTCGCCTACTGGTCGCAGAACCTGGCCGGGCTGCCCGATCAGCTCGACCTGCCCGCCGACCGCCCGCGCCCCGCCGTGGCCTCCAATCGCGGTGGCGTGCACGAGTTCTCGATCGATCCGGCCCTGTCGGCGAGCCTGAACGCGCTCGCCCGCGAACACGGCGCCAGCCTGTTCATGGTCGTGCACGCCGCGTTCGCCGCCCTGCTGGCCCGCCTGTCCGGCGGCGAGGACATCGCCATCGGCACCGCCGTGGCGGGTCGTGGTGAAGCGGTGCTCGACGACGCCATCGGCATGTTCGTCAACACCCTGGTGCTGCGCAGCGCGGTCGACCCGGCCCAGCCGTTCACCGAACTGCTCGACCGGACCAGGGAGAACGACCTCGCCGCCTTCGGCCACGCCGACCTGCCGTTCGAGCGGCTCGTCGAGATCCTCAACCCGGCCCGTTCGCAGGCCCGCCACCCGCTGTTCCAGGTGATGCTGTCGTTCCAGAACACCGGTGAGGCGTCCTTCGAACTGCCCGGCCTCGAGGTCGCGGGCGTGCCCCTGGACGTCGTCACCGCCAAGTTCGACCTGCACCTGAACCTGGCCGATCGCCACCGCGCCGACGGTTCCGCCGATGGCATGACCGCCGAATTCGCCTACGCGACAGACATGTTCGACGCCGACACCGTCGCCGCCCTCGCGCAGCGCCTGGTGCGGATGCTGACCGCCGTGGTCGCCGAACCGACCCGCGCGATCGGCGAGATCGACCTGCTGGCCCCGGCCGAGTACCGCCGCGTGATCACCGCCTGGAACGCCACCGCGCATCCCGTCGATCCGGCCGCGACGCTGGTGTCGATGTACCGGACACAGGCCGCGACCAGCCCGAACGCGACCGCGCTGACTTTCGAGGGGACGAGTCTGTCCTACGGCGAGTTCGACCAGCGGGTCAACCGCCTGGCTCGCCACCTCATCGCCCAGGGCGTCGGCCCCGACACCATGGTCGCGCTCGGCATGCGCCGCTCGCTCGACCTGGTGATCGGCATGTACGCGGTGAGCGTGGCCGGTGGCGCGTACGTGCCGCTGGACCCGGATCATCCGGCCGAGCGCACCCACTACGTGCTCGAGACCGCGGCACCGGTGTGCGTGTTGACTACCGCCGGTGACGAATTCGACGCGGGTTCGACCACCGCGCTGAACATCGAGAGCCTGGATCTGTCCGAGTACTCGGACGCGCCGGTCACCGATGCCGAGCGGCTCGCCCCGCTGCGGCCGGAGAACACGGCGTACGTGATCTTCACGTCGGGTTCGACGGGTCGTCCGAAGGGTGTGGCGGTCAGCCACGGGGCGATCGTCAACCGTCTGGTCTGGATGCAGGACGCCTACGGCCTCACCGAGACCGACGTCGTGCTCCAGAAGACCCCGGCCACGTTCGACGTGTCGGTGTGGGAGTTCTTCTGGCCCTTGCAGATCGGCGCTCGCCTGGTCGTTGCCAAGCCGGATGGTCACCGCGATCCGGCCTACCTCGCCCAGATCATCGACACCGAAGCCGTCACCACCGCGCACTTCGTGCCGTCGATGATGTCGGTGTTCGTCGCCGAACTCGCCGAACGGGTCGCTGTCGCTCCGGTCGACACCGCGACCGCAGCCGCCGACGGCACGGTTGCCGATACCGTGGCCGCTGGAGCGACGGCGGCAGGCGCGTCGAACACCGCGACCGCGTCGACCTTGCGTCTGGTGTTCGCCTCCGGTGAGGCACTGCCCGCGCCGACCGCCCAGCGCATGCGCGCCCTGACCGGCGCGGCCCTGCATAACCTGTACGGCCCCACCGAGGCCGCCGTCGACGTGACCTTCCACGAGGTCGTCGATGCCGACATCACGTCGGTGCCGATCGGTGCCCCGGTCTTCAATACCGCTGTCTACGTGCTGGATTCGCGCCTGCACCCGGTCCCCGTCGGCGTGCCCGGCGAGCTGTACCTGGCCGGTGTCCAGCTGGCGCGCGGCTACGTCAACCGTGCCGACCTCACCGCCGACCGTTTCGTCGCCGACCCGTTCGCGGCTGTATCCGATGGCGGAGCAGCCGAGGGCCCGGCGGGGTCACGCTCCGCTACCGCCTCCGGGCCCGCCGGCGGCGAGCGCATGTACCGCACCGGCGACCTCGTCGCCTGGACCGCCGATGGCGAGCTGGAATACCTGGGCCGCACCGACTTCCAGGTCAAGCTGCGTGGTCTGCGCATCGAACTCGGCGAGATCGAGTCCGCGCTCACCGCGCTGCCGTCGATCGCGCAGTCAGTTGTCGTGGTCCGCTCCGACGAACGCCTCGGCGACCAGCTGGTCGGCTACCTCATCCCGGCGGCCGGCGCGAGCATCGACCTCGACGCCGTGCGCGCCGAACTCGGCGGCGCGCTGCCGACCTACATGGTGCCCACCGCGTTCGTGATCCTGGACGCCTTCCCGCTCAACGCCTCCGGCAAGCTCGACCGCAAGGCGCTGCCCGCGCCGGTGTTCGAGGCCAAGGTGTTCCGGGCCGCGTCCACCCCGATCGAGGAGATCGTGGCGGGCACCTTCGGCGATGTCCTCGGGGTCACCCGGGTCGGCGCCGACGACGACTTCTTCGAACTCGGCGGCAACTCGCTGCTGGCCACCCAGGTCACCGCCCGCATCGGCGCGGCCCTGGACACCCAGCTCTCGGTGCGCGACCTGTTCGAGGCCTCGACGGTCTCGGCCCTGGCCGCCCGCGCCGAGCACAACGCCGGTTCGGGTCGGGCACGCCCGCGCCTGACCGCGGGGGAGCGGCCCGCCGTTATCCCGCTCTCGCCGGCCCAGCAGCGCTACTGGTTCCTCAACCAGTTCGACACCACCACCTCCGCGGTGGACAACATCCCCCTCGCGGTCCGCCTCACCGGCGACCTCGACGTCACCGCGCTCGAGCAGGCCATCGGCGACGTGTTCGCCCGCCACGAGATGCTGCGCACCACCTACCCGGCCTCGGCCGACGGCCCGCGCCAGGTGATCCTGCCCAACTCGCAGGTCAGCGCGCAGGTGCACCACATCGACGTCGACGAGTCCGAATTGCTCGGCGCGGTCATCGAATTCGCGATGACCACCTTCGACGTGACCCGCGAGGTGCCGCTGGCCGTGGCGCTGTTCGAACTCAGCGCCACCGACCACGTGCTCGCCTTCACCGTGCACCACGTCTCCGCCGACGGCTCCTCGATGGGCCCGCTGGCGCGCGACATCATGGCCGCCTACGTGGCCCGCTCGCAGGGCGAGGCCCCGCAGTGGGCGCCGCTGCCGGTGCAGTACGCCGACTACGCGCTGTGGCAGCGCGAGGTCCTCGGCGACGAGTCCGATCCCGAATCGCTGGCCGCCAAGCAGGTCGCCTACTGGACCGAGGCCCTGGCCGGACTGCCCGACCAGCTCGAACTGCCCGCCGACCGGCCGCGCCCGCCCGCGCAGTCGTTCCAGGGCCAGGCCATCCGCTTCGAGATCGACCCGGCCCGGCACGCGGCCCTGCACGAACTGGCGCGGGCCAACAACGCCTCGCTGTTCATGGTCGTGCACGCCGCGCTGGCGGTGCTGCTCGCGCGCCTGTCGGGCACCGACGACATCGCCGTCGGCACCCCCATCGCGGGCCGTGGTGAACGCGAACTCGACGACCTGATCGGCATGTTCGTCAACACCCTGGTGTTCCGCACCGCCGTCGACCCCGGCGTCTCCTTCGCCGACCTGCTCGCCGACGTGCGCAACCGCGACCTGGAAGCCTTCGCCAACGCCGACGTGCCGTTCGAGCGCCTGGTCGAGGTGCTCAACCCGGTCCGCTCCACCGCGCGCAACCCGCTGTTCCAGGTGGGCCTGTCGTTCCAGAACATGGCCGACGCCACCTTCGAACTGCCCGGCCTGACCGTCAGCGCCGTGGACTACGACTCGCAGCTGGCCAAGACCGACCTGCACGTCACCCTCTACGACCGCTACACCGACGAGGGCGCCCCGGCCCAGCTGGTCACCGAATTCGGTTACGCCATCGACCTGTTCGACGAGTCGACGGTCCAGGGCTTCGCCGATCGCTTCCTGCTGCTGCTCGACGCGGTCACCGCCGACGCGAGCATCGCGGTCGGCGATATCGACCTGCTCACCGCGCCGGAGTCCGCGCGGATCGTCACCGCCTGGAACGACACCACGCACGCCGTCGACACCGAGGCCACGCTGGTCTCGCTGCTCGACGCGACCGTGGCGGCCACCCCCGACGCGATCGCGCTGGTCGTGGACGAGCCCGGCCAGGACAGCCGTCGTGAGTTCACCTACGCCGAACTCGACGCCGAGGTCAATCGCCTTGCCCGCCACCTGATCTCGCGGGGGATCGGCACCGAGGACCGGGTGGCGCTGGCCATCCGTCGCTCCGCCGAGCTCATCATCGCGATGTACGCGGTGGCACGTACGGGTGCGGCGTACGTGCCGATCGACCCCGATCAGCCCGCCGAGCGCACCGACTACATCCTCGAAACCGCCGCGCCCGCAGTGGTGCTGACCACGGTGAACGCCGAATTCAGCACGGCGGCAGCGGAAGTGGTGCTGCTCGACGAGCTCGACCTGAGTTCGGTCGCCGACACCGCGATCACCGCCGACGAGCGTCGCGGCACCCTGGTCCCCGCGAACACCGCGTACGTGATCTTCACGTCCGGTTCGACCGGCAAGCCCAAGGGCGTCGCGGTCCCGCACGGCGCGATCGTGAACCAGTTGCTGTGGGAGACCGCCGAATTCGGTCTGGCCGCCGATGACGCGGTGCTGCTCAAGACCGCCGCCACCTTCGACCTCTCGGTCTGGGAGTTCTGGACCGCGGCCGTCGCCGGTGCCCGCCTGGTGGTCGCCACCGCCGACGGTCACCGCGACCCCGCCTACCTCAACGACCTGATGCGCTCCACCGGCGTCACCACCCTGCACGTGGTGCCGTCGATGCTCGACGCGCTGCTCACCGAATCCGGTGGGGCCCTGCCGCGCCGGTTGCGTCGCGTGCTCGCCATCGGTGAGGCGCTGCCCGCCGCGACGGCCCAGCGTTTCCGCTCGGCCAATATCGCCGCGCTGTTCAACCTCTACGGCCCGACCGAGGCCGCGGTCTCGATCACCAGCCACGCGGTGACCGACGCCGATCAGGTGTCGGTGTCGATCGGTTCGCCGGAGTGGAACAGCCGTGTCTACGTGCTGGATTCGCGGCTGCGGCCGGTTCCGGTCGGGGTCTCGGGCGAGCTGTACCTGGCCGGCGCCCAGCTGGCGCGCGGCTACTACGGTCGCGCCGACCTCACCGCCGACCGGTTCGTCGCCGATCCGTTCTCGGCCACCGGCGAGCGCATGTACCGCACCGGTGACCTCGTCGCCTGGAACGCCGAGGGCGAACTCGACTACCGGGGCCGCAC
The DNA here is from genome assembly GCF_042658545.1 of Nocardia lasii. Classification (NCBI taxonomy): domain Bacteria; kingdom Bacillati; phylum Actinomycetota; class Actinomycetes; order Mycobacteriales; family Nocardiaceae; genus Nocardia; species Nocardia lasii. The sequence continues at coordinate 535,479 of NZ_JBHSQN010000015.1, read as the reverse complement.
CGACTTCCAGGTGAAGATTCGCGGCTTCCGCATCGAGCTCGGCGAGATCGAGGCCGCGCTGCTGCGGCAGGCGGGCATCACCTCCGCCGCAGTTCTCGCCCATGTCGACCCCGTCGTCGGTGATCGCCTGGTCGCCTACGTCGTGGCCGAGGACACGGTCGACAAGTTGGCCCTGCGTGCCGCGCTGTCCGCCGAGCTGCCCTCGTACATGGTGCCGACCGTGTTCCTCCAGCTCGACGCGCTGCCGCTGAACGCCAACGGCAAGCTCGACCGCAAGGCCCTGCCCGAGCCCGAGGTCGAGAAGGCCGTGTTCCGCGCACCGGTGAGCCCGAGCGAACAGCTCGTGGCCGCCACCTTCGCCGAGGTCCTCCGGCTGGACCTCCGGCCGCGACCGGCGGGCCCGGAGGCGGTAGCGCAGCGTGACCACGCAGGGCCCTCGGGAGCGGCCGAATCCGGCACAGACAAGCGGTTCGGTCTGGACGACGACTTCTTCGCGTGGGGCGGCAACTCGCTGCTGGCCACGCAGGTCGCCGCCCGCCTCGGCGCGGCCCTGGACACCCGCATCCCCGTGCGCCTGCTGTTCGAGGCGTCCACGGTCGCGGCGCTGGCCCAGCGGGTCGAGCAGCACGCCGAAACCGGGGACCGCAAGGCGCTCACCGCCGGTCCGCGCCCGGAGCACATCCCGCTCTCGCTCGCGCAGCAGCGGATGTGGTTCCTCAACCGCTTCGACACCCAGTCGGCCGCCTACAACGTGCCGGTCGCGGTGCGCCTGAGCGGCGATCTCGACGTGGCGGCGCTGCGCGCGGCGGTCACCGACCTGGTGACCCGCCACGAGATCCTGCGCACGATCTACCCGCAGACCGAAGCCGGTGCGGCACAGGTGATCCTGTCGCCCGCGCAGGCCGCGCCGGAACTCATCGAGCGCACCGTTCCCGCCGACCAGGTGGAATCGGCGGTGGCGGAACTGATGTCGACCATCTTCGACGTCACCACCGAAGTGCCGCTGCGCGTGGCTCTGTTCCGGGTGGAAGACACCCAGGACTTCGTCCTCGCCCTGGTCGTGCACCACATCTCCGGTGACGGTTCGTCGGTCGCCCCGCTGACCCGCGACCTGATGACCGCCTACGCGGCCCGCTCGATGGGCTCCGAGCCCGGCTGGGCGCCGCTGGCCGTGCAGTACGCCGACTACAGCATCTGGCAGCGCGACCTCCTCGGCAGCGAGGACGACGCCGACTCCATGGCGTCCAAGCAGGTCGCCCACTGGAAGCAGGCCCTCGCGGACCTGCCCGATCAGCTCGACCTGCCCGCCGACCGGCCGCGCCCCGCGACACAGAGCTTCGCGGGCAGCAAGGTCGACCTCCAGATCGACGCCGCCACCCACCGCGCGCTGGTCGAACTGGCCCGCGCCGAGGGCGCCACGCTGTTCATGGTCGTGCACACCGCACTGGCCGTGCTGCTCGCGCGCCTGTCGGGCACCGACGACATCGCCATCGGCACCCCCATGGCCGGACGCGGTGAAGCGGTCCTCGACGACATGATCGGCATGTTCGTCAACACCCTGGTGTTCCGCACCAAGGTCGACGGCGGCGAAGCCTTCACCGAACTGCTGGCCCGCCAGCGCGAGGACGACATCGCGGCGTTCGCCAACGCCGACGTGCCGTTCGAGCGCCTGGTCGAGGTGCTCAACCCGGTCCGCTCCACCGCGCGCCACCCGCTGTTCCAGGTCGGTCTGTCGTTCCAGAACCTCAGCCGCGCCACCCTGGAACTGCCGGGCCTGACGGTGTCGGGCCTCGACATCGCGACCGAGCTGTCGCAGTTCGACCTGCACCTGATCGCCACCGACCGCTACGACGACACCGGTGCGCCCGAAGGCATCTCGGGCCTGTTCACCTACGCCACCGACCTGTTCGACCACGCCACGGTCGAAGGGTTCGTGCGACGTTTCGTGCGCCTGCTCGACGCCATCGTCGCGACCCCGCGCACCGCCGTCGGCGATATCGAACTGCTCGCCCCGGCCGAACGCACCCGCGTGCTCGAGACCCGCAACGCCACCGGCTACCCGGTCGACACCGAGGCCACCCTGGTCTCGCTGCTCGACGCGTCGGTGGCCGCCGACCCGAAGGCGACCGCGCTGGTCACCGACGACGGCGCCCAGCTGACCTACGCCGAACTCGACGCGAAGGTCAATCGCCTTGCCCGCCACCTGATCTCGCTGGGTGTGGGCCCGGAGTCGCGGGTGGCGCTGGCCATGCGCCGCTCGGTGGACCTGGTCGTCGCCATGTACGCGGTGGCCAAGTCCGGCGGCGCGTACGTGCCGGTCGACCCCGATCAGGCGGCCGAGCGCACCGACTACATCCTCGCCACGGCGGCACCGGTCTGCGTGCTGACCAACGCCGAGTTCGCCACCGACGCGGCCCCGGTTGTGCGTGTCGACGAACTCGACCTCGAAGCCCTCAGTGCCGCACCGATTTCCGACGCGGAACGGGTGGCACCGCTGCGTCCGTCGAACACCGCGTACGTGATCTTCACGTCCGGCTCGACCGGTCGGCCCAAGGGTGTCGCCGTCCCGCACGGCGCCATCGCCAACCAGTTGCAGTGGAAGCTCATCGAGTTCGGCATGGACGCCGCCGACGCGGTGCTGCTCAAGACCGCCGCCACCTTCGACCTCTCGGTCTGGGAGTTCTGGTCCGCGGCGGTGTGCGGTGGTCGCCTGGTGCTCGCCTCGGCCGACGGCCATCGCGACCCGGCCTACCTCAACGACCTGATGGCGCGCGAATGGGTGACCACCCTGCACGTGGTGCCGTCGATGCTCGACGCGCTGCTGGCCGCCGGCATGCCGGATTCGCTGTGGCGGGTCCTCGCCATCGGTGAGGCGCTGCCGGGCTCGCTGGCCCAGCGGTTCCGCGCGGAGTTCCAGCGCACCGAACTGTTCAACCTGTACGGGCCGACCGAGGCCGCGGTCTCGATCACCTCGCACCGCGTCACCGCCGCCGACCAGGGCTCGGTCTCCATCGGTTCGCCCGAATGGAACAGCCAGGTCTACGTGCTCGACGAGCGGCTGCGGCCGGTCCCCGACGGGGTGTCGGGCGAGCTGTACCTGGCCGGTGCGCAGTTGGCGCGCGGCTACTTCGCCCGCCCCGACCTGACCGCCGACCGCTTCGTCGCCAACCCGTACTCGACCACCGGCGAGCGCATGTACCGCACCGGCGACCTGGTGGCCTGGCATAACGGCGAACTCGACTACCGTGGCCGCACCGACTTCCAGGTCAAGATCCGTGGCTTCCGCATCGAACTCGGCGAGATCGAGGCCGCGCTGCTCGCGCTGCCCGAGATCACCCAGGCCGCCGTGGTCGCCAAGTCCGACCCACGCACCGGTGACCGCCTGGTCGCCTACCTGGTCGGCGTGGATGCCGATGTCGCACAGGTGAAGTCGACGCTGTCCGCCGGACTGCCGTCGTACATGGTCCCCGCCGCGTTCGTGGTGCTCGACGCGCTGCCGCTGAACGTGAACGGCAAGCTCGACCGCAAGGCGCTGCCCGAGCCGGAGTTCGAGGCGCAGGTCTTCCGCGCGCCCTCGACCCCGATCGAGGAGATCGTGGCCGGGGTCTTCGCCGACGTGCTCGGGGTCGAGCGGGTCGGTGCCGACGACGACTTCTTCGCCCTCGGCGGCAACTCGCTGCTGGCCACCCAGGTCGCGGCCCGCCTCGGCGCGGCCCTGGACAGTCGGGTGCCCGTGCGCCTGCTGTTCGAGGCGTCGACGGTGGCCGGGCTCGCGGTGAAGGTGGAACAGGGCGCCGGCGCCGGTGGGCGGCGCGCGCTGGTCGCCGGACCGCGTCCGACGCAGGTGCCGCTCTCGCTCGCGCAGCAGCGCATGTGGTTCCTGAACCAGTTCGACACCACGTCCTCGGTGAACAACATCCCCGTCGCGGTCCGCCTGTCGGGCGCGCTGGATGTCGACGCGCTGCAACTGGCGGTCGCCGATGTGCTTGCCCGTCACGAGACCCTGCGCACGGTGTACCCGTCGACCAACGGCACGCCGCACCAGGTGATCCTGCCGGTCGAGGGCAATGTGCCGGATCTGACGCCGGAAGATGTCGCACCCGAACAGGTTCGCGACAAGATCGCCGAACTGATCACCACCGGCTTCGACGTGCTCGACGAAGTTCCGTTGCGCGCCAAGCTGCTTCGCGTCGTCGCCGGGGCCGAGTCGGCCGCGGTGGTGGATGCCGAGGTCGCCGGTGCTGCTGAGCGCGTCGCCACGTCTGCCGATGTGGTGGCGACGCGAACCGACCGTGACCCGGTCGCGAGTGACGAGTACGTGCTCGTGTTCGTCGCCCACCACATCAGCGCCGACGGTTGGTCCATGGGGCCGCTGACCCGCGACGTGATGATCGCCTACGCTGCCCGCGCGGCGGGTGAGGCGCCGGGTTGGGCGCCGATGCCGGTGCAGTACGCCGACTTCAGCATCTGGCAGCGCGAGGTGCTCGGGTCCGAGACCGACGAGACCAGCCTGGTCGCCCAGCAGGCCGACTACTGGAAGCGCGCCCTCGCGGGTGTGCCCGACGAGCTGAACCTGCCGCTGGACCGGCCGCGTCCGAGCACGCAGTCCTTCGCCGGTGGCCGGGTGCTGTTCCCGATCGACGGTGACATCTACGCCGGACTCTCGGCCATCGCCCGCGAGCGCAACGCCACCCTGTTCATGGTCGTGCACACCGCGCTGGCCGTGTTCCTGGCGCGCATGTCGGGTACCGAGGACATCGTCATCGGTACCCCGATCGCGGGTCGTGGCGAGGCCGAACTCGACGACGTGATCGGCATGTTCGTCAACACCCTGGCCCTGCGCACGCAGGTCGGCGGCGACCTCACCTTCGGTGAGCTGCTGACCCAGGCCAAGGAAGCCGACCTGGCCGCCTTCGCCCACGCCGACATCCCGTTCGAACGCCTGGTGGAACTGCTCAACCCCGAGCGCTCCACCGCGCGCCACCCGCTGTTCCAGGTGGCGCTGTCGTTCGAGAACCTGCCCGACGCCAGCTTCGAACTGCCCGGCCTGTCGGTCTCGGCCGTCGACTTCGACGTCGACACCGCCAAGTTCGACCTGCTGCTCACCGTGCGCGAAGCCGCACCGGGCGACGAGGCGGGCGCCTACGCCGAGTTCTCCTACGCCAGTGCGCTGTTCGATCAGTCCACGGTGCAGACCTTCGCGCAGCGCTTCCAGCGACTGCTCGCCGAGGTCGTCACCGACACCACCACCCCGGTCGGTGACCTCGAACTGCTCGACGGTGCCGAGCGCGCCGAATTGCTCACGCGCACCGGCGGTCCTGCCGCCGCCACGAGCACGCTGCCCGAACTGCTGGCGCAGGCCGTGGCGACCAACCCGACCGGCGAGGCCCTCGTCGCGCCGGACGAGTCGGCGCAATCCAGCCTCGCTCGCGTCTTGGCCGCGCTGTCGTCCGGGAGTACCGGCGAAACGGGTTCCGCCACCACGGATTCGGTCGCCTCGGTGGCTCGCGGAGAGATCGGGGCCGACTCGGCTCTCGTTGGGGCGGCGCTCTCGGGTGTCTCGGCACTCACCTACGCCGAACTCGACGCCGCATCCTCGCGTCTGGCGCGGGTCCTGATCGAGCGTGGCGCGGCACCGGAAACGGTCGTCGCCATCGCCATGCAGCGTTCGCTCGACACCACCCTCGCCATCTGGGCTGTGATCAAGTCCGGTGCCGCGTTCCTGCCGGTCGATCCGAAGTACCCGGCCGAGCGCATCGCGCACATGATGTCGGATTCCGGTGCGGCACTGGGCATCACGGTCTCGGCCGAGGTCGACCACCTGCCCGCGCCCGCGCTGGGTGACTGGCTGGTGCTCGACGACGAGCCCACTCGGGCCGAGATCGTCGCCCAGTCGGACGCACCGATCACCGACGCGGACCGTCGTGGCGCTGTCCGCCCCGGCAACACCGCGTACATGATCTACACCTCCGGCTCGACGGGCCTGCCCAAGGGCGTCGTCGTCACCCACGCCGGTGTGCCCAACTTCGCCGCCGCCCAGGTGGCGCTGTTCGGCCTCGACAAGAACGCGCGGACCCTGGCCTTCGCCTCGCCGTCGTTCGACGCCTCGATCCTCGAGTTCCTGCTGGCCGTCGGCTCGGCGGGCACCCTGGTCATCACGCCCGTCGGCGTGGTCGGTGGCGAGGAACTGGCCGAGATCGTGCAGGGTCAGCGCCTGACCCACGTGTTCCTCACCCCGCTCGTCGCGGCGTCGATGGAACCCGCGGCACTGGCCGGCCTGGAAGCGCTGATCGTCGGTGGCGACAAGGCCCCCGTCGACCTGGTCGCGAACTGGCACAGTGCGGGCACCGACCCGGCGAACCACCGGTTCTACAACGCCTACGGTCCGACCGAGGCGACCATCGCGACGAACCTGTCCGATCCGCTGCTGCCGGGCGACACCATGAACATCGGTGGACCCATCGCGGGCGCGAGCGCGTTCGTGCTCGACAACCGCCTGCGTCCGGTGCCCGAGGGCGTGGCCGGTGAGCTCTACGTCGGCGGCGTGCCGCTGGCGCGTGGCTACCACGAGCGGCACGGCCTCACCGCCGAGCGCTTCGTGGCCAACCCGTACGGCGAGCCCGGCGACCGCCTGTACCGCACCGGCGACGTCGTCGCCTGGCGCACGGTCAACGGCAAGCCGGTCGTGGAGTACGTGGGCCGCAACGACTTCCAGGTCAAGGTGCGTGGTTTCCGCATCGAACTGGGCGAGATCGACGCGGTGCTCACCGCGCACGAGGACGTGGAGTTCGCGGCCACCATCGGTCGCACCACCGAGGCGGGCGCGACCATCCTGGTCTCCTACGTCCGCGCCACCGTGGCGGCGGGTTCGGCCACCCGGCGGGCCGTGGACCCGGCCGCGCTGGTCGAGTTCGCCGCCGGGCACCTGCCCGGCCACATGGTCCCGGCCGCCGTGGTCGTGCTCGACGAGATCCCGCTGACCCCCGCGGGCAAGCTGGACCGTCGCGCCCTGCCCGAACCGGTCCTGGCCCCGCGCGAGTTCCGCACCCCGACAAGCGAAGTCGAGGCGATCATCGCCACCGTCTTCGCCGAGGTGCTCGGCGTCGACGCGGTCGGCTTGGACGATTCGTTCTTCGCTCTCGGCGGTGACTCGATCCTGTCCATCCAGCTCGTCTCGCGGGCCAAGGATCGCGGCGTGCTGTTCAAGCCGCGCGACGTGTTCGAGAAGCGCAGTGTGGCCGGACTGGCCGAGATCGCCGTGCTCGCGGGCGACGCCGACCAGATCGTGCTCGAGGAACTGCCGGGCGGCGGGGTCGGCGACATCCCGATGCTGCCGATCATGCGCCAGATCCTGGCGAGCGGATCCACCTACGACCGGTTCTCCCAGTCGATGGTGCTGCGCCTGCCCGAGAACCTCACCGACGAGGTGCTCACCGCCACCATCGGCGCGGTCTTCGACCACCACGACGTACTGCGCTCGCGGGTGGCCCGTACCGAAAGCGGTTGGGTCTTCGAGGCATTGGCGCCCGGCGAGGTCGATGTGGCCGCGCTCGTGCGTCGCGTCGAGGTCCCCGGCGACATCGCCGACGACCAGCTGTCCAAGCTGGCCAGCGTCGAATACGACGAGGCCATGGGTCGCCTCGATCCGGCGAACGCCGCCATGGTGCAGTTCGTGCGGTTCTCCTTCGGCGAGCCCGCGCAGGGCCCGCGCCGTCGCGACGCGCTGCTCATCGTCGGCCACCACTTCGTGATCGACGGCGTCTCCTGGCGCATCCTGATCCCGGACCTCGGCATGGCCTGGGGCCAGATCGCGGCCGGTCAACAGGTCGCGCTGCCCGCCAACGGCACCTCCATGCGGCGCTGGGCGCACAGCCTGGTGGAGCAGGCGCAGGACCGCCGCACGGAACTGCCGTTCTGGCGCGAGGTCTCGGGCACCGCCGATCCGCAACTGGGGTCGCGGGCGTTCGACCCGGCGGTCGACACCTTCGCCACCGTCGACCGCGTGCAGGTCACGCTGTCGCCCGAGGTCACCGACGCGGTCCTCACCGCGATCCCCGGCCTCTACCACGGCGGGGTCAACGACGGCCTGCTCACCGCTCTCGCGCTGGCCGTATCCCGGTGGCGCGGAGACGAATCCGGCACGGCGGCGTTGATCAAGCTGGAAGGCCACGGTCGTCAGGAAGAGATCGTCGCCGGTGCGGATCTGTCGCGCACGGTCGGCTGGTTCACCACCGCCTTCCCGGTCCGCCTGGATCTGGCCGGGGCCGATCTCGACGACGCCTTCGCCGGTGGCGCCGTGCTCGCCGAGGTCATCAAGTCGGTCAAGGAGCAGATGCTCGCGGTGCCCGACAAGGGCATCGGTTACGGCATGCTCAAGTATCTGACCGAGGAGGGCGCGGAGCTGCCGGGCGTCGGCCAGATCAGCTTCAACTACCTCGGCCGGGCCACCGCGGGCGAGATCCCCGCCGAACTCGCCGAACTCGGCTGGGTGCCGGTGGCCGATCTGGGACAGCTCGACGCCGAGATGGACCTGGACATGCCCGCCAACGCGACGCTGGACATCAACGCCATTGTCAACGACGGCGAGCAGGGCCCGCAGTTGGGCGCGAGCATCGCGTTCCCGACCGGGCTGCTCACTGGCGCACAGGCCCAGGAGTTCGCCGACCTGTTCGTGGCCGCGCTCACCGCGCTGGCCACCCACGCGCAGCGGGCCGACGCGGGCGGTTTCACCCCGTCGGACATGCCGCTCGTGCGGGTCGAACAGGCCGATATCGAACTGTGGGAACGCGACTACCCGGCCATGGCCGAGGTCTGGCCGCTCTCGCCGCTCCAGGCGGGCCTGATGTTCCACGCCATGCTCAGCTCGGCGACCGTCGACGTCTACACCGTGCAGGCCGTGCTCGACCTGACCGGCACCCTCGACGTCGACCGGCTGCGCGGCGCGGCCCAGGCCGTGCTGGACCGGTACCCGAACCTGCGGACCGCGTTCGTCACCGACTCAGCCGGTCAGCCGGTCCAGGTGGTGCTGTCCGAGCTCGACGTGCCGTGGCGCGAGGTCGACCTCACCGACCTGCCCGAGGCCGAGCGGATGCCGCGCATGCAGCAGCTGCTGCTCGCCGACCGGGCCGACCAGTTCGACATGGCGACCGCGCCGCTGATCCGCTTCGGTCTCTACACGACCGGCGAGGGCACGGCGCACCTGGCGATCACCGTCCACCACATCCTGGTCGACGGCTGGTCCATGCCGCTGCTCATGCGCGACCTGCTGGTCCTCTACGCGGTGCGCGGTGACCTCACCGCGCTGCCGCGGGTGGCCTCCTACCGCAACTTCCTGTCCTGGCTCTCGGGCTGGGATCGGGAAGTGTCGCTGCGGGTGTGGTCCGACGCGCTGGCCGGGGTCGAGGGCCCCACCCAGCTCGCGCCCGCGCCGCGCACCGAGGAGCGCTACGAACTCGACAAGATCGTCGTCGAGATCGACAACGACCGCACCAGGGCGCTCGGCAAGTTCGCCGGTGAACTCGGCGTCACCGTGAACACGCTGCTGCAGACCGCGTGGGGCATCGTCGTCGGGCGCCTCACCGGCCGCGACGACGTGGTGTTCGGCGCGACCGTGTCCGGTCGTCCGGCCGAACTGCCCGGCGTGGAGTCGATGGTGGGTCTGTTCATCAACACCCTGCCCGTGCGGATCAAGATCGACGATCGGTTGAGCGCGGAACAGCTGACCCAGCGGGTGCAGTCCGAGCAGGCCGAACTGCTCAGCCACCACTTCGTCGGCCTGTCCGACATCCAGCGGGTGGCCGGCATGGGCTCACAGTTCGACACGCTGCTGGTGTTCGAGTCCTACCCGATGGACAAGGACGCGGTCACCGCGGCGAGCTCGATCGACGGCATGCAGGTCACCGGTGTCGGCCTCGACGACGCCACCCACTACCCGCTCACGCTGGTGGTGATGGCCGAGTCGACCATCGAGATCACCATGAAGTACCTGACCAGCACCTACACCGCCGACGAGGTCCGCACCCTGTCGGCGCGCCTGCTGCGCGTGCTCGACGAGCTGCTCGACAACCCGACCGGGCTGGTCGGCGACATCGACATCCTCGACGCGAGCGAGCGGGCTCAGCTGCTCGCCGAATCCGGTGTGACGGCGGCGGTTTCGGCCCCGGCCGTCTCCGGTGTGGGTGCGCAGACGGTGGCCAAGGTGCTCGCCGAGGTCGTCGAGGCCGATCCGCAGGCGCCCGCGCTGCTGCGTGGGGACAGCGAAATCGCCTACAGCGCACTGGATCGCAAGTCCTCGCAGCTGGCCCGGGTGCTCATCGCGCGCGGTGCCGGACCGGGCGACGTGGTCGCGATCTCGTTGGCGCGCAGCGTGGATTCGGTGCTGGCCGCCTGGGCGGTGCAGAAGGCCGGTGCCGCGGTGCTGTTCGCCGGTGAGCTCTCCGGGGTCGACATCGCCGCCGCCGGAGCCACATTCGGGATCAGTGCCGAACCGGTCGCCGGCGTGGCGGGACAGTGGTTGATCCTGGCGGATCTGGAAGCCGAGATCGCTTCGGCCCCGGCCCATCCCGTGTCCTACGCGGACCGGGTCCGACCGCTGTCGGACACCGATCCCGCCTTCGTGCTGGTCACCGGCGACACCACCTCGACGCTCACCCAGAGCGCCGCGGTGGCACTGGCCGAACGCCTGCGCGACCAGCACGGCATCGACTACGAGTGCACCACCTACACCACCCACGCCTCCGGCCCCGCCGCCGTCCAGGAATTCCTGGTCTCGGCCACCGCGGGCGCGCTGTCGGTGCTGCCCGTCGGGCCGGTCGCCGACGACCTGGCCGACGGCGAGGTGACGCACTGGTTCGTGGTCGCGGGCGAGCCCACGGACGCGGCCGACGCCGAGATCACCGTGATCATCGCCGAATAACCGCCACTGCTCGCCTACCGGTCGCACCCGGTAGGCGAGCAGTTTCTGCGGAAATCCCCGTCCCCGCCCTATTCTGGGAGGTGAACGAAGGGGGACGGCATGACCGACCAGCACGACGACCGCACCGATCCACGCGCCCAGTGGCGCCAACTCCCGCCGGCGCCCGCGGTGTGGGTCGAGGAGACCGCCACCGACACCCGAGCCACCGACCACGGCCTCCCCGCCCTCGACCTCACCGAAGAGTTCATCCGCAAATACGGTCTGTGACTCAGGAACCCAATTCGGCTAGACGACTAGCAGAAGTTTACGCTACCAAGCTTGCGTTCATGACTGCTAGCTTGGTAGCGTTACTTGGTGATCGCGGAGCAACCGACCAGGAAGGTCCTGCAAGCCCTGAAGAAGGAGGGCTGGTCGAAACTTCGCGATGGAGCGGGCAGTCACTCGATATACGGCTGCCGCACAGGCAAGCACGACGTGAGCGTTCCCGATGGACATCGAACTGTCTCGCCAGGGGTGGTTCGCACCATCAACAAGGCCGTTGCGGCGTGTGACTGCCCGAAGGAGGACGAATCATGAGCACAGCAATCACCTACGACGTGCATGCGAACCGTGTCGGCCGGTGGTGGGAGATCACCGTTCCTGACGTCTATGGCACCGATCCGTGTGGTCAGGCCAGGCATCTCACGGATGTGGGCTATGAGGCCCGCACTATCATCGCGGCCAAGTTGGATGTGCCGTTGTCGCATGTCGAGACAAGGCTGATCGTGGACGATTTCGGCGATGCGCGTGACGTCAGTGGCCGAGTTCAACACATCTCGGACCTTCGTTCGGAGATCGAACGACTCACTGATGAGCTGAACGAGGAGCAGCGGTCACTCGTTCGGGAACTGCGCCGCGAAGAAGTCCCCGACGTCGATGTCGCGACACTGCTCAACGTCGCGCGTCAACGAATCGGGCAGCTCGCGAAGTAGTGGGCGTCGGGATGTGACTTGGGGTCTTTCCTCCCGAAATGTGCTCGAAGCAGAACCGGGATAAAGTCCGGTTCTCTTCGAGAACAGGAAGGGAGCGGTTGGTATTACGCTTCGGATTTGGCTGAGCAGTGCGGGTGCGGCGTCCGTTCAGGTCATGCGGTTGCTACGGGACAATCCCGACGGGGTCGAAGTCAGTATTTACGCCAGCAATGTTGATCCGGGCGCGGTCGCCCTCTCGGTGTGTGATGTGGCGGCGGTCGAGCCCCGCCATGTCGGCAACGAGGATTACGCGCAGTTCGCGCTCGATTTCTGTCGGACACATCGCATCGATGTGCTCATCCCGCCGCGTCGGCTCGACGCGCTGGCGGGCCGGATCGCCGATTTCGCGGCGATCGGCACCAGGGTGATGTGTTCGCCGCTGTCGTCGGTGAAGGCGCTCACCGACAAGGTCCGCACCTACGAGATCGCCGGTGGGGCAGGCATTCCCGTGCCGCCGTGGCGCGAGGTCACCGATGCCGAGCAGTTCCGCGCGGCCGTCGAGGAGCTGTCGCTGACCGGGGAGACCCTGTGCATCAAACCCAGCGGCGAGTACTCGGCGTTCGGGTTCCGCATCCTCGACGACCGCCCGCTGACCATGGGCGCGCTGCGCGTCGCCCCGCGCCCGGTGGCCTCGGTCGAGGCGGTCGCCTCGGCGATGCGCCGCGCGGCAGAGGAGGGCGAAGCACCGCTGCCGCTGCTGGTCATGCCGTTCCTCGAAGCGCCCGAGATCAGTATCGACTGCCTGTCGGCGCCCGGCGGGGAACTGCTCGTCGGCATCCCGCGTGCCAAACAGGGTCGCTTCAGAATGCTGGTCGACGATCCCGCCGTGGTCGATATCGCCCGACAATTGGTCGGCCATTTCGAATTGGCGTACCTGACCAATGTCCAATTGCGTTATCGCGCAGGCGAACCCGTGCTGCTCGAAGCGAATCCGCGCCCCTCGGCCGGACTGTTCCACACCGAATTCGCCGGCGTGAATCTGCCGTGGGCCGCGGTTCGCCTGCTGTGGCAAGGAGATTCGGGCCTGCGCGAACCACCGCGGCTCGGCGCCTGCCTCGCGGTGGCCGAAGCGGTCATGGAAGTCTCACCGCGACACGACGGTCAGCTGCCCGAAGCCGTCCGCAGGAGCGCCGACCTGGTCGCGGGGTGATCAGCGCGCCTGCGCCGCGCGGGCGATATCGGCGAGATCGGCGGTCATCATCTTGCGGGTGACCGCCGTTCCCAGCGGGGCCATCAGCTTCTCGAGGAGCGCCCGCACACCGGTCGCGTTCGAGGTGCCGGCGAAGGTCATGGTGAGCAGCGTTCCGGTGGCGGTCGGGGCCACCGTGAACTCGGTGCGATAGGAGATGTCGCCCGCTTCGGCGGCGATCACCGTGCGACGCCGGGGCTCGACCTCGGTCACCACCATCTCCTCGGTGGCCTCCTTGCCCATGATCTTCCTGGTCTCGCGCCAGCGGGTGCCGACCGCGTAGCCCGCGCCGTCGAGTCGCTCGATCCGCGTCACACCTGACAGAATCTCGACGGCACCGTCCAGATCCGTCAGGACATCCCAGACGTGCTCGACGGGAGCCTCGATCTCGCGCTGCGCGGTAAAGGAGTTCATCGACGCAACGATAGTCAGCGGGCGGGCGTCATGGACACGATCGCGGTCCGGGTCGACGCGGTGATCGGAAGGTCGGTCCGCGGGGTGCCGGGTACGGCGTCGGTGTGCTCGCCGAGCGATCCGTGACCGCAGGTGCTGAAGCTGACGCTGTGGCGGGTCCAGGTGGGACCTGTGCAGCGGGACCTGGTGGGCCCCGAAGTCCCTGCGTCGTAACGGGTTCAGTGCAGGAGGGCTTCCAGCCCGTCGAGGATCAGATCGAGCCCGAAGGTGAAATCGGCGATGCCGGAATGGGTTCCGTCGATCACCAGGGCAGCCATGGCGTGCATGTGGGGGTGCGTCTCGGGCGGGATCATGGGCAGGAATTGCTCGGCGGCCGAGGCGTATTCGTCGGGGTCGAGGGGGAAGTTGATGGCCTGGAGGGTGAAGCCGTAGATGTGGCTGTCGAGGGCGTTCCAGGCGCGGTCGGCCTGTTCGTAGGTGAAGCCCGCGGCGATGAGGCAGCCGAGGGTGGCGTCGACGTAGCGCAGCATGGCGGGGCCGACCTTCACGCGGGAGCCGAGCAGGCCGGTGGCCCAGCGGTGCGTGAGCAGGACCTCGTGGGCCGACAGGGCGCGGCGGCGGAGTTCGGCCCGCCAGTCGCCGCTGATCGCGGGGACGTAGAGCTCGGCGACGACCAGGTCGATGATGCCGTCGAGCAGGTCGTCCTTGTTGGCGACGTGGTTGTAGAGCGACATCGCCTCCACCCCGACCGCCTTGGCCAGATTGCGCATCGACAGGGCCTCGAGTCCCTGCTGGTCGGCGAGGTCGATGGCCGCGCGCAGGACCCGGTCCCTGGTGAGTGGGGTACGCGGCATGCGACATCCTTCCTTGACCTACTTACGGCGTAAGCGTACTCTTCCCGCCAAGAGACTTACGCTGTAAGTGCGAAACGAGGGACCTCATGACCGATGTGGATACGGCTTCGATGACCGCCTGGGTCGCGCCTCGCTACGGCGGGGGCGAGGTGTTGTGCGCGGAGGTCGTGCCGCGGCCGACGCCGGGGGAGCGGGACGTGGTGGTCCGGGTGCGCGCGGCGTCGCTGTGCAGCGGGGACCTGCATCTGCTCACCGGGACGCCCTACCTGCTGCGGCTCGGGTTCGGGGTGCGCAAGCCCAAGCACCGGATGATCGGGCAGAACCTGGCGGGCGAGGTGGTCGCGGTCGGCGATCTGGTGACCGAATTCGGCGTGGGGGACCGGGTTTTCGGTGAGGTGCCCAGCGGGGCGTTCGCCGAGTACGTCCGCGCCGAGGCCGGGGCTTTCGCGCGCGTGCCCGCGTCGATGGGGCTGGAAGACGCTGCGGCGATACCGGATTCGGGGATGACGGCGCTGCAAGGGTTGCGCGATATCGGTCGGGTCGGGCCGGGGCAGCGGGTGTTGATCAACGGCGCGTCCGGTGGCGTGGGCAGTTTCGCGGTGCAGATCGCGAAGGGGCTCGGCGCCCACGTGACGGCGGTGTGCAGCACGCGGCATGTCGAGATGGTGCGGGGGATCGGCGCCGATGTCGTGATCGACTACACCACTGCGGATTTCGCTGATTCACCGGTTAGGTATGACGCGATCTTCGATCTCGCGGGCAATCGCTCGTTGCGCGAATTCCGGCGCGTGCTCACCCCGGAGGGTGTGTTCATCTCCTCCGCCGCCGCGCCGCACGACAACTGGCTGGGCCCGGTTCGCTGGTTGGCGGCGGTCGCGCTCACCAACCTCTTCACCCGCCAGACGTTGAAAGCCTTGCTGATGCGGCCTTCGGCTGCCGACCTGGACCACCTGGCGGGGCTGGCCACCGAGGGTTCGCTGCGGCCGGTGATCCAGCGCCGCTTCCCGCTGAGCCAGGTCCCGGAAGCGGTCACCACCTTCGCCGAGGGTCACGCCTCGGGCAAGACCGTGCTCTACGTGGCGGACTGATCGCGGTACTTCTTGACCTTGGTGAGGTTGCCGCAGCGGTCCATCGAGCACCAGCGGCGGCGGCCGGGGCGGGAAGCGTCGACGAAGAGGAGTCCGCAGTTGTCGCTCGCGCAGATACGGATGCGGTCGGCCAGGGGGCCGGAGAACAGGTCGATGGCGTCGCGGGCGAGGGTGGACAGGGCCGCGCCTGCGGTGGGGTTCGGGTAGGTCATGGTGCCGTCGGGTTCGAGGTGGGGGGTCAGGGGTGGTGCGGCGGCGGCGGTGTTGATCGTGTCGATGTCGCTGGGGGACAGCGGGATTCCGTTGGCGCTGCCGAACGCCGCGCGGGAGAGGGCGGCGCGCAGGGTGCGGAAGGCGGGCAGGTCGGCGGGGGTGGCGGTGAGCTCGGGCAGGTCGAGGATGACGCCGAGCCAGTGGGCGAGGTCCTCGGTGGTGTGCACGATCTCCCAGACCGCCAGCTCGCCCTCACCGCCGGTGTGGACGCTGTCGAGGCAGGGGCGACCCGCGCGGAAGCGGCGGCGCACCGCGGGCGGTAGGGATTTTCGGTCTTGCATGACACCAGTTTAACTGGTTACGGTGGTGGCATGACAATCGCGACGTACATCAATCCGGAATCTCTGCACAGCAACCCGGCGTTCTCGCAGGTCGTGCGGGTGCCCGCGGGTGCTGATCTCATCTACATCGGCGGCCAGAACGGGGTCGACGCCACCGGGCAGATCGTCGGGCCCGATCTCGCTTCGCAGGTGCGCCAGACCCTGGCCAACCTGCGGGCCTGCCTCACCGCGGCCGGTGCGGAGCCCGCCGATGTGGTCAAGTGGAACCTGCTCATCAAGGAGGGCGAGAGCTTGCAGGAGGGCTTCGCGGCCTTCGGCGCGGCGTGGGAGCGGACACCGCATCCGCCCGCCATCACCTTCGCGTTCGTGTCCGGGCTCGCGGTCGAGGGCGCGCTCATCGAGATCGAGGCCGTGGCGGCCGTCAGTCCGTGAGTTCGCCTGCCGTGCGCCAGGATTGGCGTTCCTCGGCGAACGCCTCGGCCTGGATCGTGCGGAACCGCTCGATCGAATCGTCGTTGTCGGCGAGGAACTGTCGGTAGTCGGCGAGGCGGAACTCACCGTCCTCGGCGGTGATGTCGACCTTGCCCGCGGCGAAGTCGGCGCGCAGGTCGAGCAGTTCGTCGGGCTCGACCGGGTGCCAGCGGATGCGGTCGAAATAGCGCAGCAGCCAGGGTGTTTCGGCCGCGTCGGGGAACCGGTCGACGCCGGGTCCGGCGGTTCCCGCCGGGCGGGCGCGGTGGTTCCAGACCTGGGTGGTGCGGCCGACGAACTGGTAGCCGCCGGGGCCTTCCATGCCGTAGATGCACAGGTAGGCGCCGCCGATGCCGACGGCGTTCTCGGGGGTCCAGGTGCGGGCCGGGTTGTACTTGGTGGTGACGAGTCGGTGGCGGGGGTCGGTGGGGGTGGCCACGGGGGCGCCCAGGTACACATCGCCGAGGCCAAGGACCAGGTATTCGGCGTCGAAGACGGTGTTGTAGACGTCGTCCACCGACGGCAGGCCGTTCATGCGGCGGATGAATTCGATGTTCCACGGGCACCAGGGGGCGTCGGCGCGCACACCGTGCATGTACCGGGTGATGGCCTCGCGGGTGGACGGGTCGTCCCACGACAGCGGCAGGTGCACGGTGCGGCTCGGGACGACCAGCTGGTGCGAATTCGGCAGTTGCGCTTCGGCTTCGGCCAGCAGATCGAGCAGCTGGGGGATCGGCAGGACCGCCGGGTCGACGCGGATTTGCAGCGAGCGGATGCCGGGGGTGAGTTCGATGACGCCGCGCGGGCCGATCGCGAGGAGGTGCTGGTGCAGGGCGTGCACGCGGGCGCGCAGGCCCAGATCCAGGGTGAGGGTGCCGTATTCGACCAGGACCCCGTCGTCGCCCTGGCGGCGGTAGGTCACGCCGGTCTCGTCGTCGACCTCGGTGCGGCGCAGGATGCCGTCGTCGCCGTCACTGCCCGCCGACAGGACGGTGCCGAAGGACGCGCGGCGGCGGTGGCCGAGTTCGGCGGCGGGCGCGGCGTGTTCGGAGCGGATGGGGACGAAGCGGACCTTGTCGCCGGGGGTGAGCTGGCCCAGCTTCCAGCGGTCGGCGGCCACGACCGTGATCGGGCAGACGAAACCGCCGAGGCTCGGGCCGTCTGGGCCGAGCAGGATGGGGGTGTCGCCGGTGAAATCCAGGGCGCCGATGGAGTAGGCGTTGTCGTGGATGTTGGACGGGTGCAGGCCCGCCTCGCCGCCGTCGGTGCGGGCCCACTCCGGCTTCGGGCCGATGAGACGGACGCCGGTGCGGTCGGAGTTGAAGTGGACCTCGTAGTCGGTGCCGACGATAGTGTCGAAGTCGTTGCGGGTGAAGAACTCCGGGGCACCGTGCGGGCCCTCGGTGACGGCCAGTTCCCAGCGGTGCGCGAACGCGGGCTGGTCGGCCATCGGGACGGCGGGGGCGAGCCGGGTCGACGGTGCGCCGAGGGTGAGCGACTCGTCGGCGCGCAGGGCCGAGCCGGTGCCGCCGCCGAACTTGCCGAGGGTGAAAGTGGCTGCGCTGCCGAGGAATTCGTCGACGTCGATGCCGCCGGAGATCAGGATGTAGGTGCGCATGCCGGGACCGCGGATCGCGCCCACCTCGAGCACTCCACCGGCGGGGACCTCCACGGTGCGCCACTGCTCGATCGGGGCACCGTCCACGCGCACATCGGCGACCGCGCCGGTCACGCAGACCCAGGTCGGGGTCGAGAAACGCAGGGCCGGGCCGCCCAGGGTGCACTCGAGACCGGCCGCGCCCTCGGGGTTGCCGAGTACGCGGTTACCGAGGCGGAAGGACAGGTCGTCCATGGGGCCGGACGGGGGAACACCGATGTGCCAGTAGCCGATTCGGCCCGGCCAGTCCTGCACGGTGGTCTGCATCCCGGGGCGCACGACCTCGACACGGCGTTCGGTCGCAGTGGCGGTCGAGCTTTCCGCGCCGGTGTTGTCCGCTGTGTCGGTGGGTGCGATCGGCGGTGGGGACTGCGCGGGTCCGGCCGAGCGTGGCTCGGCCCTGCCACCCACCATCACGCTGTCGGTCGTGATCACCGACTGTGGGGCCGACGTACCGGAGGGGGCGCCGGCCGCCGAGGTGGGCCGGGGTGGCGCGGTGGTCCGCAGGGGGGTCATCGGGTCACCACCATGCGGACGGGCGTGGGGTCGAAACCGTTGCAGGGGTTGTTGATCTGGGGGCAGTTGGAGACCAGGACCAGGGTGTCGATCTCAGCGCGCAGGGTGAGTTTCTTGCCGGGGGCCGACAGGCCGTCGACGATGCCGAGGGTGCCGTCGGATTCGACGGGCACGTTCATGAACCAGTTGATATTGGAGACCAGGTCGCGTTTGCCCAGGCCCCACTGGAGCGCGGCGGTGAGGAAGTTCTCGACGCAGGCGTGCTGGTGGCGGTTGTGGTGGCCGTAGCGCAGGGTGTTGGACTCCTGGGAGCAGGCGCCGGCGATGGTGTCGTGGTTGCCCACCTCGTCGGCGACCACGGTCATCAGCGGGGTGCCGCCCTCGGTGCGCAGGACGCTGCCGGTGGTCAGGAAGATATTGCGCTGCGCGGCGATGGTGGCCTGGGCGCTGTAGCGGTCGGTGCGGTCGGCGGCGGAGTAGAGCAGGCAGTCCACGGCCTGGTTGCCGTGCAGGTCGATGATGTCGAGGTGGTCGCCGGCCCGCACGATCGCCGACCAGGGCGCGCACGCGGGAACGGTCTCGTCGAGGACGACGGTGCGGGTGGCGGTCATGCCGAAACCTCCGAGTTCAGTGCGGCCGCCCACGCGGCTTCGGTGTTGTCCACGGCCCGTTGGTATTCCGGGTCGGTGTTGGGGGCGAGTTCGGTGGGGGAAGGCCAGGCGAGCAGGTCGAGATCGCCGGTGGGGCGGTCGTCGAGGGGGTGGGGCGCGTTGGCGATCAGCAGGGTCAGCGGGAGGTGCACGATCAGGTCGAGGGTGGCGCCCGAGGGGCCGTTGCCGGTCGACTCGATCGTGCCGTCCGCGCCGACGCGCGCGCCACGGAACAGGGCCAGCGACGGGCCGATGTCGCGGGGTTCGAGGCCCTGCTTGGCCCCGGCCAGGTGCAGTTGGTGGCGGCCCTCGGTGGTGGGCCCGCACAGGGTGTCGTGGTGGCCGTGCGAGTCGGCGAGGATCGTGGCGAGGACACGGCCCTGATCGGAGAGCAGCGGGTGGCCGGGGCCGAGGTACGCCTGCCACGGGACCTTCACCGTGTCGGCGACATTCAGCCGCTCCCACGGTGCTTCGGCGCGCAGGAGGAACAGGTGCGCGCAGGTGGTGCCGGACGGGTCGCTGAGTCGGATGCGGGTGCCCCGGCCGATCACCATGTTCGCGTAGCCGCCCGCAGGGATGCGTTGGGCGACAACGAGATCAGCGGGGTCGACCCCGGCCGGCGTCTCGGGGCGCGCCATCGTGGCCGCTGCGGCCTGGGCGCGCGCGTGGGCGCGGGCACCCTCGGTGGAGTGGGTGTTCGTCATCGTTGACCTCCTGTGATGGTGGGCGGCGCTGGAGTTCACGGGTTGCGTGCGGACAGGGGGGTGTGGAGCTGGGTCGAGGTGGCATAAACGTGCGGCGATTCGCTGATGTGGCTGGTTTTCGCGGGTTGCGGAGTACGGCCGCACGAAAATGCCACCTCGGTGGGGCGGTCAGGCGGGGGTGGTTTCCTTGCCCGCCACGACCAGGCGGTAGACGATGGCGCCCGCGGTGAGGATCACGGCCACCGACAGCGGACCCGCCCACAGCTGCCACCAGCTGCCGCCTGCCGGGGTGTAGACCTCGGGGCGGGGCCAGGCCAGGTTGACGACCATGGCGATGCCCCAGAGCACGGCCAGCGCGTTGATCGGGATGCCCCAGCGGCCGAGGTGGAACAGGGACTTGTCCTCGGGGGCGGGCAGGCCCTTGACGCGCTGGACCAGCAGGGGCACGGTGACCAGCAGGTAGGCCAGGTAGAGGCTCACGATGCAGACGCTGGCCAGGGTGGCGAAGATGGCGGGGTTGCCGAGGTTGAGAACCAGCAGACCGATGCCGAGCGCGCCGATGACGACGGCGGGCCACACGGGGGTGCCGAAGCGGGGATGCACGGTGGCCAGTGCCTTGGCGAAGGGCAGCTTGCCGTCGCGGGCCATCGAGAACATCAGGCGCGAACCGGCGGTCTGGATCGCCAGGGTGCACACGATCACGGCCACGGCCACACAACCCAGCAGCACGGTTCCGGCGGGGCTGTTGAGCTTGGCGGTGATCACGTAAGCCAGTCCACCGGTGGACAATTCGCCGTCGGACAGGCTCGGCGCGGCCATCAGGGCGCCGAGCAGCATCAGGCCGCCGCCCAGTGCCGACACCGACAGCGCCATCAGGATGGTGCGCGGGGCGACCTTGCGGGGATTCTTGGTCTCCTCGGACAGCTCACCGGCGGAATCGAAGCCGACCATCACGTACGCGGCCATCAGACCCGAGACCAGGAACGCCGCCCAGTACGGGCCCTCGATGGCCTGGTCGGTCTGGAACACCACATCGGGGCCACGCTCGGTGTTGACGAAGAACAGCGCGATGATCGCCAGCACACCGATGATCTCGACGGTGACGCCGATGGAGTTGATCTTCGACATCAGGTCGATGCCGATCACATTGATGGTGGTGGTGACGACCAGCAGCACGCTGCCCAGCAGCACGGCGTTCATCGCGCCGTCGCTGGAGGTGAGCGCGGTGTCGGTGCCGATGACCTGGAAGCCGCTCCAGATCGAGGGCAGCACCACCTGCAACGCGATGGCGGCCGCGGCGGCGGTGACCACCTGGGCCAGCACCATCATCCAGCCGGCGAACCAGCCCACCAGCCCGCCGGCCAGGCGGCGCGACCACTGGTAGATACACCCGGAGATCGGGTAGCGGGCGGCGAGTTCGGCGAAGTTCAGCGCCACCAGGAACTGGCCCGCGAACACGAGCGGCCAGGTCCAGAAGAACGCGGCGCCGCCGAACGAGTAGCCGAAGCCGAAGAACTGGAAGATCGTGGTGAGGATGGAGACGAACGAGAAGCCTGCCGCGAAGGACGCGTAACGCCCCAGTTTGCGGTGCAGGACCGGCTGATATCCGAACGCCTTTAGATCGGCGCTGTCGCGGGCGAGTTCGGGCGGGGCGGCGGGAGAAGCGAGGGTCGTGGCCATGTCGGTGTCCTTCAGCGGTGCGGCCAATATCTATCAGTCGATAGTTTTGCGCGCGCGATCGCTCGAACGGTGTCGTGCGTGTATCGAGTACGGGTACGGCGGTAACTTCTGCGTTGCCTGAGTTTCTGTCAGATGACAGAAATTAGACCGTCCGGCATCGTGCCTGGTGAGCGGGGCGCTTCCGGGCGGTCGACACACCGGTGACAGAATCGTGAGCGTGGCGAATCTCGGTCCCGGGCGACCCCGGCTGGAACAGCGGCGCAGGCAGGGAACGACGCCGCGCGCGGAGATCCTCGACGCGGCGGCGGAATTGTTCACGACCAAGGGCTACGCCAACACCTCCACGCGGGCGGTGGCCGACGCGGTCGGCATCCGACAGGCCTCGCTGTATCACCACTTCGCGGCCAAGGACGACATCCTCGACGCGCTGCTGGCCGAAACCGTCGCGGGGCCGGTCGAATTGGCGTTGCGGATGGTCGGCGAGCCGGAAGACGCGCTCACCCAGCTCTACGCGCTGGCCCTGTTCGACGTGCGCCAATTGCGCACGGCGCGCTGGAATCTGGGCGCGCTGTACCTGCTGCCCGAGCTGCGCACCGAGCGTTTCGTGGCGTTCCGGCGTCGGCGCGACGAGTTGCGCGAGCACTACGAACGGCTGGCCGCCGAATCGGCTTCGGCCGCAGGGCAATCCGAGGACGCGCGGATCCTGCCGTTCCGGCTGGTCGAGACGGTGATCGCGATCAGGTACGACGAGGGGGCGGCCGGGGACGATACCGAACGCGTCATCCCGGACGGGATCATGCGGATCGTCGGGTATCGCGGCGATGTCGGTGCGGTGCGGGCCGCGGCGGACGCTCTCTTGGCCCGGCTCGGCGATATCGGTACTGCGCCCGTCGGCTGATCCGTCGCACCCGCTGATTGGAGCGTGGCGTACGGTTTTCGAGCACTCCGGTAGGTACGGCGACGACCGCGTCACGGTGGTCGGAAAGAGATCAGCGGGCGGTCGGCGGGGCGATCTTCCAGTGCCGACTCAGCGCGTCGGCGATCTCCGGCAGCACCGTGATCGGAACTCGCTTGGCGCGCAACAGTTCCCGGATCTCGTTCACCTGTTCGCGTTTACGCATGTCGTAGGCCCCGGCGACGGGCTGCACCACCGGCGGGATCGACAGCAGGACCAGCTCGTCGGTTTCGCCGCTGAGGTCCAGCGCGAGGGCCCAGCGGGCGTGCTCGTCGAGGGTGAACCGGCCCGCGACCACCTGGTCCCACGGCACGGTCGCGGAGCGGAACGGGGTGCGCGCGAAGATCGCGTGCTCGTGCAGTTCGACCACATCGCGCAGGAACAGGACCGTGCCCACCGCCACCCCGGCGACGAGCCCGACCGCCAACCCGGTGATCACCCGGTTCACCCCGAACATCGCCAGGAACAACCCGACGATGCCCGTGGTGACCAGCGCTCCGATCACGCAGTAGAACAGGCTCCGACCAGTGGGTACGACACCGGCGCGCACGACCGTCATGCGACCCTCCCTCTCCCGAATCGAAGCCAACCCTAGTCGCGGGCGGCTCAGGAGCCCAGCGAGACGATCGCTTCGGTGGTCTCGACCAGGAAGGTGAAGCTCTCCTGGAAGTACAGCTGCACGGTCTCGGCGTCGTGATCGAGGTAGCCGATCGACAGGTCCTGGCCCAGTGCCAGCTCGAAGTCGCCGCCGCGGGTGGTGAGCGCGAAACCGCCGCTGATGGCGGGCGCCCAGATGATCTCGCCCTCGATCAGCCGCTCGATGTGGGTGCGGATCGGGTAGCCGTGATCGGAGGTCTCGCTGACCTGGGTGTAGAGGTCGGCGCTGAGCACCACCGAGTACGGGCCCTGCACACCGGCCAGGCGCAGCTCGGTGAGCGCGTGCGAGATGGCGTCGGGGATGTCGACGACATTGCTCGGGATCGCGACCGGCGCGTTGGACGCGGCCTCGCGGATGCCGACGATGCCCGCGGCCGGGTAGCTCTCGAAGATCGCGCGGTCCTCGGCGAAGGCGATCTGCTGGGCGGCGGCCTTGAGATTGTCGAAGTCGGCGTCCTCGGCGCCGCGCTCGATATCGTCGAGCTCCTCGCGTTTGAGGGTGAACGGCACGCGCAGCTCGATCAGCGGCAAGACGATGCGCTTGCGGGCCTGCACGCCCTTGCTGGGCGAGTCGATGGTGGTGAGCCTGCCGCGAGTGAGCGCCGAGTAGGTCACACCGTGCGGACCCGAGACATCGATGACGCGCCGACCGGCGATATTGCGCTTGAAGGTGCGCTTGGCTTCCTCCTCGATCTGTGCCCAGGCCTCGTCGGTGATCGGCGCGAGTTCGCGATGCAGGTTGTTCATGGAGCGCTCCTTTTCAGCGTGCCGATTGACAGGGAACCGTCGGAACCCGATGCCGCCGCCGCGTTGGCTTCGATGACGGGTTCGAAGTCGGGGACGGGGACGTCCGCGTCCTCGTTGGCGATAGCGGCCGGTGCATCGGGCAGGTTGTCGAAGAAGTCGGCCGAGGGGGTGAAGAACAGGGTGCCGGTGAGGGCGGTCGAGAAGTCGAGGATGCGGTCGTAGGCGGCCTCGTCGGTGCCGAGGAACATGCGTTCGAGCATCTTCTCCGGCACGGACGGGGTGGCGGAGTAGGCGATGTAGTAGGTGCCCAGCTGGCCGTCGCCGATGGTGCCGAAGGGCATGTTGGCGCGGATGATGTCGTGCTCGACGCCCTCGGCGTCGACGATGGTGTTCATCTTGATGTGCGAGCTGGCGGGCTTGACGTCGTCGGGCAGCTCGTAGTCGCTGAGCTTGGTGCGGCCGATGACACGCTCCTGCTCCTCGACGGGCAGCGCGTTCCACTTGTCGAGGGGGTGGATGTACTTCTGCACGATCACGTAGCTACCGAGGGCGAAGTCGGGATCCTCGTCGCCGACGAACACGCTGGCCTCGGCCGCGGCGCCCTCCGGGTTGGCGGTGCCGTCGACGAAACCGAGCAGGTCGCGCTGTTCGAAGTAGCGGAAACCGGAGGTCTCGTCGACCACGGTGGCGGCACCGCGCAGGCGGGTGGCGATGGCCATCGCGAGCTCGTAGCAGGTGCCGGTGTTCTCGGCGCGGATGTGGAAGAGCAGATCGCCCGGGGTGGCGGGGCAGGAGTGCTTGGGGCCGGAGTAGCCCGGAAACTCGTGCAGCTCAGCGGGTTTGGCGCCGGTGAACAGGCGCCCCCAGACCGCGGAACCGATCGAGGTGACGCAGCTCAGGCCCTGACCGGGCGTGCGGAATCCGACGGCCTTGCGTAGATCGTTGACCTCGCCCAACAGCGTGCGAACGGCTGCCTCGCCACCTTCGTCGACGGTCGCGACGAGAAAGACGGCGGCAGGCGTGAGTGGAACGAGGACCGACTGTGGCTCACCCATGCCGACCACAGTACGGCCCCATACCGACAGGTTCGAATCAGCGTGCTGGTGTGTCAGCGCATTTCGGGCGAACGACCTGGGGAATTCACTTCGCGACGGTGAGCAGGAAGGTGACGTCGTCGACGGCCTTGACGCTGTGGCGAGCGCGCGGGACGACGAGCAGATCCCCGGCCGAGCCCTTCCACTCGTCGGTGCCCGCGATCAGCACCAGCGTGCCCGTGAGGACCTGGATGGTGGCGTCACCGGCATTGTCGTGTTCGGCCAGGCTCTGGCCCGCGGCGAGCGCGACGACGGTCTGGCGCAGCACGTGGGTGTGGCCGCCGATCAGGGTTTGCGAACTTCGGCCGCTCGTCGAGGTGGCCGCCAGCTTCAACTGTTGGCGGGCCACCGCGGTCAGCGATTTCTTGTCCATGGATCGCGCCTTTCGCGGGCTTGCAGCGGGCTGGTCTTGCGAAGGAGTATGCCCGACCGCGCCCACGCGTTCGGGCGTTTTGCGCTGACGGTCAGCCGGGTGTCGTCGCGGTGCGGGTGTAGCGGCGGATGCGGTAGCGCAGACCGGTTTTCGAGGTCAGCCACGGGGTGTCGGCGGCTGCCCACTCGGGTCCGATGGTCGGGGCGAAGGCATCGCCTGCCACGGTGGTGTCGATCTCGGTGACCAGCAGGGCGTCGGCCAGCGGCAGGGCGGCGCGGTAGATCTCGCCGCCGCCGGCGACCCAGGCGTCGTGCGGGCCGACGAGGGCGAGTGCCTCGGGCACCGAGCCCGCGCGCTCGGCGCCCTCGGCGGACCAGTCGGCCTGCCGGGTGACCACGATATTGCGCCGACCCGACAGCGGCCGGAAGTTCGGCGGCAGCGAATCCCAGGTCTTGCGGCCCATGATCACCGGGTGACCCATGGTGGTCTCGCGGAAATTGGCCATGTCCTCGGGCAGGCGCCACGGGATCGTGTTGTCGACGCCGATCACACCGTTGGCGGCCTGCGCCCAGATCAGGCCGAGCACCGAACTCACACCGCCACCGGTGCCTTGATCCCGGGATGGTGTTCGTAGTCCGACAGCTCGATGTCGTCGTAGGTGTAGTCGAACAGGCTGGTGGCCGGGCGCAGGCGCAGCGTCGGGAACGGGAAGGGCTCGCGGCCGAGCTGCTGGCGGGCCTGGTCGACGTGGTTGTCGTAGATGTGCACGTCACCGCCGGTCCAGATGAACTCGCCGGGCTCGAGCTCGGTCTGCTGGGCGACCATCAGGGTGAGCAGGGCGTAGCTGGCGATGTTGAACGGCACGCCGAGGAACAGGTCGGCGCTGCGCTGGTACAGCTGGCACGACAGTTTGCCGTCGGCGACGTAGAACTGGAAGAACGCGTGGCACGGGGCCAGCGCCATCTTGTCCAGGTCGGCCACGTTCCAGGCCGACACGATCATCCGGCGCGAGTCCGGTTCGGTGCGCAGGGTGTGCAGGACCTGGGCGATCTGGTCGATGTGGGTGCCGTCGGGGGTGGGCCACGAGCGCCACTGCACCCCGTAGACCGGGCCGAGTTCGCCCTTGGCGTCGGCCCATTCGTCCCAGATGGTCACGCCGTGTTCGCGCAGCCAGGAGACATTGGAGTCGCCGCGCAGGAACCACAGCAGTTCGTAGGCGATGGATTTCATGTGGACCCGCTTGGTGGTGATCAGCGGGAACGATTCGGCCAGGTCGAACCGCAGCTGATGCCCGAAGATGCTGCGGGTCCCGGTGCCGGTGCGATCGGTCTTGGGCGTGCCTTGCTCCAGAACGAGCCGGAGTAGATCCTCGTACTGCGTATCAGGGGTGGCCACGTCTGGCGATTCTACGGGGGTCGCTCGGGCGCGCGGGCACCTGGCAAGCTCTTCGCGTATGCGCAAGCTCTTCGTGATCGGCATCGGTGCCGGCGACCCCGACCAGGTGACGATGCAGGCCGTCAAGGCCATGCGACAGGCCGAGGCTTTCTTCCTGATCGGCAAGGGGGACGAGAAGCGCGAACTGGTGCAGGTGCGCACGACGATCCTGGCCGAGTACGTCGACACCCCGCACCGGATCATCGAGATCGCCGATCCGCCGCGCGAGCGCACGCCCGCCGACTACACCGGGGTGGTCGTGGACTGGCACGAGCGGCGCTCGGAGCTGTTAGAGGCCGCGTTCGACCAGGTCGACGGGGTCGGCGCGATCCTGGTGTGGGGCGATCCGGCGCTCTACGACAGCACCCTGCGGATGGTCGAGAACGTGCTGGCGCGGGGGCGGACGAGTTTCGACTACGAGGTGATTCCTGGCGTCACCAGCATCGCCGCGCTGGCCGCCCGGCATCGTCAGGTGCTGCACCGGATCGGCGAGCCCGTCCACGTCACGACCGGGCGCAAGCTGCGCGAGGAGGGCCTGCGCGACGGGTCGACGGTGGTGATGCTCGACGGCGAGTGCTCGTTCACGCAGGTGCCCGGCGATGACCTCCACATCTGGTGGGGCGCCTATCTCGGAATGCCCGACGAGACCCTGATCGCGGGCAGGCTGCGCGAGGTCGAGGCGCGGATCGTGGCTCGTCGGGCGTCGTTGCGGGCCGAAAAGGGCTGGATCATGGACGTCTATTTGCTGCGCTAGCTGGATAGACTGGCAGGCGTGCCCGAGCTGCCGGAGATAGAGGCGTTGGCGCAGTTCCTGCGGGATCATGCGGTCGGCGCCGTGGTGGGCCGCGTGGACGTGGGGGCGTTGAGCGCGGTGAAGACCTTCGATCCGCCGGTCACGGCGCTGTCGGGGCGCGATGTCACCGGGGCGGGGCGGTGGGGGAAGTTCCTCGGGATGGACTGCGGTGGGTTGTGGTTGATCACCCACCTGTCGCGCGGTGGCTGGTTGCGGTGGGTGGACGAGCCGAATCCGTTGCCGCCCAAGCCCGGTGGGAATAGTCCGCTGGCGCTGCGGGTGCATTTCTTCACCCCCGAGGGGGCCACGCCCGCGATCGACCTGACCGAGGCGGGGACCAAGAAGCGACTCGCGGTGTACGTGGTCGAGGACCCGATGACGGTGCCGGGGATCGCGCGGTTGGGTCCGGACGCGTTGGCGGTGAGTGAGGACGAGTTCACCGCGCTGCTGCGTGGCACCTCGCAGCGGATCAAGACGGCGCTGGTGGATCAGACCCTGCTCGCCGGGATCGGCAACGCCTACTCCGACGAGATCCTGCACACCGCGCGGATCTCCCCGTTCGCCAACACCAAAACCATGGCGGGGGAGAAGGTGTCGCGGCTCTACGACGCGATGCGCACGGTGCTCTCGGACGCGGTCGAGCGGTCGGTGGGCCAGGACGCGGCCCGGCTGAAGGGCGAGAAGCGGTCGGGCATGCGGGTACACGCCCGCACCGGGCAGGCGTGTCCGGTATGTGGGGACACCGTGCGCGAGGTCTCCTACGCGGAGCGGTCGTTCCAGTACTGCGCCACCTGCCAGACCGGCGGCAAGGCGCTCGCCGATCGGCGGATGTCGCGGCTGCTCAAATAGATTTCCCCCGCCAGGCCTCCAGCAGGCGCAACCAGAACTCGCTGACCGTCGGATAGGCGGGCACCGCGTTCCACAGGGTGTCGAGGGGCACCCGACCGACCACGGCGATGGTGGCCGCGTGCAGCTGTTCGCCCATGTCGGGGCCGACGAAGGTGGCGCCGAGCAGGCGGTCGGCGGCGGTGTCGACGACGAGTTTGGCGTGGCCGTGGAAATCGTCGCGCGAGAGGGCCGACCCGGCGACGGAGATGTCGAGTTCGACGGTGTCGACCGCGTGTCCGGCGGCGCGGGCCTCGTCCTCGGTGAGGCCGACCGAGGCGAGTTCGGGCGCGGTGTAAACCACCTGCGGGATCTGCTGGTGGTCGGCGCTCGCGGTGTAGCGCGTGCCGTCGAGGGGCTTGCCCTCGGCGCGGGCGGCGATCACATCGCCACAGACCCGGGCCTGGTACTTGCCCATATGGGTCAGTGCCACACGGTGATTCACGTCGCCGACGGCGTAGAGCCAGTCGCCGTCCACGCCGCGCGCGGTGAGTTGGTCGTCGACCTCGACGTAGCCCGCGGGCAGGCCGACGGCGTCGAGGCCGAGGTCGGCGGTGGCGGGGGCGCGGCCGGTGGCGACGAGGAGTTCGTCGACCTCGAGAGCGCCGTCGTCGAGTTCGATGGTGACCGGGCCGCCGTGGATATTGCCGTAGCCGGTGTCGCGCGGATCGCGGCGGGTGACCCGTTTCGGTTCGACTCCGAACCGCACCGTCACGTTGCCCTTGTCCCGCAGGCCCGCCAGGACCAGGTCCGAGGCGAACCGCTCCGAGCGCGGCAGCAGCCGGTCCCCGCGCACCAGCAGGGTGACCTCCTCGGCGCCGAGTTCGGCCAGCCAGGTGGCCGCCTCGCAGGCCACCACCCCGCCGCCGATGATGGCCACCCGGCGCGGGACGACGGTGAGACTGGTGGCGTCACGGGAGGTCCACGGCAGGGCCTCGCGCACGCCCGGAATGCCGGGGACGGCGGCGGTGGTGCCGGTGGCCAGGACCACGGCGTGCCGGGCGCGCAGCACCTCGGTGCCCGCATCGGTCACGACCTCGACCAGGCGCTCGCCGATCAGTCGACCCGCGCCCCGGATGGGCACGATGTTCTCCGATTTCGCCCACTCGACCTGGGAACTGTCGTCGCGGTGGTGCACGAAGGCGTCGCGGCGGGCCAGCACATCGTCGACCCGCAGGCCGCTCGCGGTCACCCCGGACATGGACTCGCCGAGGTCGAGCACGGCGCCGGGGCGCAGCAGGGCCTTACTGGGCGTGCACGCCCAGTAGCTGCACTCGCCACCGAACAGTTCCCGTTCGACCAGGGCGACGGTGCGATCGCTGCCCGCGATGGCGTAGGCGGCGGCGTTCTCACCCGCGGGGCCCGCGCCGATGACGATGACGTCGTACTCGGCGTCGGTCACTGCAGATAACCCTCGACCTCGCGGGGAGAGCGCAGTTCGGTTTCCTCGGGGGACTCACCGGAGCCCTGGCGAGCGCGGCGCTGGCGCAACAGATCCCAGGCCTGATCGAGCATCACCTCGAGTTCGGCCAGCTGTTTGCGTTCGGTGACCGGGTCGATCTCACCCGCGGTGGCCTTGGCCCGCAGGGCGTGCTCGTCGTCGACCAGCTGCGAGATCCGCGCCAGAATGTCCTGATCGGTCATGTGCTCACCACTTCGATAGTCGCAGGGGTAACGCTGGGTCCGGGGTCCATGCTACGACCGTGCGGCCTCGCTGGGGCAGGGTCTGCGGGTGCGCGCCGCGTCGTGAAACGGCGGAAGGTGCTGGTCAGTGGGGGTCGAAGAAGGCTTCGGTGAGGCAATCGGCGGCGACGGGGACGGCGCGGGCGAGGTCGGGGTCGGGCAGGGCGGTGTAGCCGAGGGCGACGCCGAAGCGGTGGGGGGTGGACAGGTGGTGGCGGGCCAGGCCGTCGAGGTGGACGCCGCGAGCGCGGGCGGTGTCGACGGCGTGGCGTTCGGCGGCCGCGTCGGGGAGTTCGACGACGACGTGCGAGCCCGCGTCGTCGCCGGTCACGGGCAGGCCGCGGCGGGTGAGTTCGTCGACGAGCAGGGCGCGGCGCGGGGGGACCACCCGGCGCAGGCGGCGCAGGTGGCGCGCGAGGTCGCCGTGGCGGGCGAACTCGCTGACCACGTGCTGGCCGGCCGGGCTCGGGGAGCTGCCGATGTCGACGCGGTGGGCCAGCACGGCCTCGGTGATCT
The DNA here is from genome assembly GCF_042658545.1 of Nocardia lasii. Taxonomy (NCBI): domain Bacteria; kingdom Bacillati; phylum Actinomycetota; class Actinomycetes; order Mycobacteriales; family Nocardiaceae; genus Nocardia; species Nocardia lasii. The sequence continues at coordinate 504,640 of NZ_JBHSQN010000015.1, read as the reverse complement.
CGGGCCGGGCGACGAGCCAGCCGACGCCGAGATCGGTGGCCAGGATCTTGCTGGTGGTGCCCAGGTGTACGACCACATCGGGCGCCATCGAGATCAGGAGGGGCAGTGGTGCTGTGTCGTAACGCAATTCGCCGTCGTAGTCGTCCTCGATGATGAAAATGCCGTTCTTGCGGGCGAATTCGATGAGGTCGACGCGGCGGGACGCGGGCATTCGAGCGCCGAGCGGGAACTGGTGTGCCGGAGTGCAATACACCGCGCGTACGTGCGGTGGGATCCGGTCGACGCGCAGGCCGCCCGCGTCGACCGGGACGCCGACGACGTTCATGCCCGCCGCGCGGAGCGCACCGACGGCCCGCAGATAGCCGGGGTCCTCGATCGCGACGGTGTCGCCGGGACGCAGTAGCGCGGTGGCCAGTTCGCCCACCGCCGAGCTGGTGCCCGAGGTGGCGAGCACGACCGAGCCGGGTCCGGCGGCCAGGCCGCGGTGGCGCAGCAGGTGGTCGGCGACGGCGGTGCGGTAGTCGGGTTCGCCCGCGCGGTTCTTGCGGACCTCCGGTGGCCGGTCGCCCGCCGCGCGCCAGGCTCGGCGCCAGGCGGCCCGGTCGATCGCCTCGGCACAGGGCGCGCCGGGGCACAGGTCGAGCAGGGCGGATCGGGGGCGGCGGTCGGTGGCGCGGTGGCGGGGGCGGTGCTCAGGTAGGTGCCCGAGCCGTGGCGGCCGGTGAGCCAGCCTTCGGCGTGGAGCTGGTCGTAGGCGGTCGCGATCACGGTGCGGCTGACGCCGAGGCGGTGCGCCAGGGCGCGCGAGGACGGGAGTCGATCGCCGATTCGCACGACGCGGTCGGTCGCGGCGGTGCGCAGGGCATCGGCCACCTGGACCGAGAGGGGTTCGGGCGCGGCGCGGTCGAGGGGGATCGGAAGGTCGTCGAGCATCGTCCACCTCGAAATTGGCCTGGTGATCTTCGGGTGAAGTGGACCTGTCGCGAGGCCACTTCGGCGGCGAGACTCATCCTATGAGCACGCACGACACCACTCGCCACCCCCTCTCGCCGACACCGCGCACCACCCTGACCCGGTCGAAGGAACGCGGCGCCACCGATCGCGCGGCACTGGACGAGGTGCTCGACGCGGGCCTGCTCTGTCACCTCGGGCTCCTGCTCGGCGGGTCGCCGGTGGTGCTGCCGACCATCTACGGGCGCGTCGGCGACACCCTCTACCTGCACGGATCCACCGGGGCCGGCAATATGCGGGCCGCGATCGACCACGAGATCTCGATCGCGGTGACCCACGTGGACGGGCTGGTGTACGCGCGAGCGGCGATGCACTTCTCGATGAACTACCGCTCGGCGGTGATCCGGGGGCGGGCGGTCCTGGTGACCGACGCGGCCGAGCGGGACGAGGCGCTGCGGGTGATCGTGGAGCATTCGGCGCCGGGTGCGTGGGATCGCGTGCGACCGCCGGATCGCAAGGAGATGGCGGCCACGATGGTGCTCGCGGTCGACCTCACCGAGGCGTCGGTGAAGGTGCGCGCGGGTGGGCCGCGTGATGACAGTGGCGACATCGACAACGGTGGGGTGTGGGCGGGGGTGTTGCCGCTGCGCCAGGTGTGGGGTGAGCCGATTCCGTCGGCGGATCTGGAGGCGGGAATCGAGGTGCCCGACGATGTGGTGGCGAGGGTGACGCCGACTGCGGTGCCGGTGAGCTGACGAACCCGGGACGCGGGTTCGGGGGTCGGTGCGTGCTGCCCGGTTGTCGGGACGCGGGAGTGCTGGGTCTGTCACCGCTGTGCCGATCATCCGAAGTCGCTCGCGGGGTCAGTGGCCGGTGGCTCCCAGCGCGATCAGGTCCTTGGCCGAGACCTCCGGCAGGTACGCCTTGGTCAGGGCGATGCCGATGCGGGGCAGGTCGGCCTCGTCGCGGTAGCACAGGAAGACCGGTTCGTGGCGGGGCTGGAACTTGGCCTTGAACGCGTGCAGGGAGCGGAAGCCGTAATACGGTTCCATCGCGGCGCCGAGCCCTTCGAGCAGGCGGTCGATCGGCTCGGTGTCGGCGGTGTCGGTGCTGCGGGCCAGCGGGGCGCCCGAGAGCGAAACGATCTCGGCGCCTTCCTCTTTGAACGCCTGGCACGACGAGGCGATGAGGAATTCGATGACGGGGCGGAAGCCGTCGGGGCGGCGGCGCATCACGTCGAGGGTCCAGCCGCGGATCTCGTCGCCGGGGCCGTAGACCGGCAGCCACGAGGTGACGCCGTGCACGATGCCCTTGGTGTCGATCGCCAGGCCCACACGCACCGCCGGATCGAGGGCCTCCTCCACCCCGCCGAGCGTGAATCCCATTTCGGGCAGCCCCTTTTCGCCCACCCACTCCTCGGAGATGGCCCGTACCTGGGCGATCACCGCGAAGGGTTCGTCGGCCAGTTCGACGAGCCGGAACTCGATCCCCTCCTTGGTCGCCTTGTTGATCGCCGACCGGATGTCCTGCCACGCTTTGCCTTTGAACTCGAGCGCGGGCAGATCCACGATGGTGTCCTCGGCGATCTGCGCACTGCGCCACCCCAACTCGCCTGCGATGTCGGCGACCGCCGCGGTGGTCGAGAACAGGCACGGGACCAGGCCGTCGGCCTCGCAGCGATCGGTGAAGGCGGCGATGGTGTCGGGCAGCAGGTCGGGCGGTCCGACGGGGTCGGTCAGGGCGATGACGGTGCCGGCGTGGCGCTGGTAGGCGACGTAGCGTTCGCCGTCGGCGGGGAACCAGTACTTGTTCTCCGGCCAGGTGGTCATCCACGACATGGTGGAGCCGCCGTAGCGGGCCAGCAGCTCGCGCACGGCCACGCCGGGTTCGGTGCCGGTGAGCGCGCCCTCGGTGATCTTGCGGCGCAACGGAACTCGGAACGCCCCGCGTCCGCCGTAGAGCAGGGCCACCTCGCCGGCCCACAGCAGCCCGGTGCCGACGGTCACCGCGCCGGTGGTGGCGTAGTCGGTGCCGATGGCCACGCCGAGCAGGATCAGCGTGAGGGTCACGTGCAGCACGCCGTAGGCGATGGTGGCCCACCACGCCCAGCGCTTGCCCTTGCGCAACTGATCGGCGACCACCGCGATCACCAGCACGGTGAGCAGCGTGCTCCAGAACGACCCGCGTTCGTCGCCGGTCGGTCCGAGCAGGCTGTTGCCGGGGAAGAAGTACACCGCCACCGACGCCGCCGCGATCACCAGCAGGCCGGTGAAGGCGAGCATGCGGACCTCGCGGCGGGTGCGCGGCCAGAAGCCGTGTTCGGTGCGGCTGAACAGTTTCTCGCCCAGCGGCAGCCACACGGCGAGGGCGATCAGGTGCATGAGGTCGGCGAAGGTCGATTCGAACAGGAAGGTGATCGCCACGTACGCCATCAGCGCGGCCCGCACCCGCAACCGCCACGGCGAGCGCAATGTCGCCGAGACCGCCGCCAGCGCGGAGATCGCGGCGGTGGTGAAGCCGACGTCACGGACCTCGGCGAGTCGATCGGCCCAGGCCAGGTGGGTGTGCGCGAGCAGCCCGACCGTCACCGAGGCGACCAGGATGCCCGCGAGCTGCCCGGACGCGCACACCAGCACAGTGCGCGCGGTCCCGAGCCGCCATTCCGCCCAGGCCACCGACGCGCCGAAAAGGATTGCCATGCAGAGATATTGACCGGGGGTGAGGCCGAAGACCCATCCCGTGACCGGCGTCCAGAACTTGCCCTCGGTCAGCGGCGGCCACCCGTAGGCGATCTCGGGATACCAGGATCGTCGGTCGAGGCGACTCCACAGGCCGCCGGTGAACAGGCCGAGGAGAAAGACCACGGCGAGGAATCCGAGCGTGAACGGCACCCGCCGCAGCGCGGTCCTGGTGCGGGTGGCACCGCGTGTGGGGGTCGGGTCGAGCGCGTCGGCGTTGTCGTCCATAGAACCACCCTTTGCCGCGAGTGCGCCGCACGGGCGCGGTGAGGTCGTCTGTGTACCGTATGCCATGACGGCCGGGTCGCCGAGGCTGTGCGGACGCGCTGGGCGGTCGAGATGGCATCTGTGGAGGTCAGCGGTGGTGCGATTCAGTGATCTGTCGTTACTCACCGGGTGGCTCCCGGTGACACTGACGGTGCTCGGCGCGGTGGGTGCGGTGTGGTTGCTGGTGGCTCCGGTGCGCCGGTATGTCACCGCGATCATGCCGGTCGTGGTGCTGTCGGCGGCGGTGCTCACGGTGGCGCTGTACCTGTTCGTCGAGGAGCTGTGGCGGCCGTTTCCCGATCCGATCGCGGTCTCGGTGTACCTGCTGATCGGGATCGGGGTGGCGGCGGTGCTGCTGGTGATTCCGCGGATCCTGGTGCGGCGGCGGCTGCTGAGCGCGGCGGTGACGGTGCTGGCGGCCGCGGTGGTGCTGGTCGCGGTGGGGGTACGGGTCAACCTGGTGTACGCGGAGTTCCCGACGGTGGGCGCGGCGTTCGGGGAGGAGCCGATCGACCGGATCCAGGTCGACGAACTGTCCCGACACGAGCGGGTGGTGCGCGCGCGACCGCTCGAACCGGCCTGGCAGGCGCCCGCCGACCTGCCCGAACACGGGCGGATGCTGACCGCCACGGTGCCGCCGACGGCCTCCGGTTTCACCGCCCGCCCGGCCCAGATCTATTTGCCGCCCGCCTATTTCGCCGACCCGCGCCCGCTGCTGCCGGTGCTGGTGTTGCTCGCGGGCGAGCCGGGCGCGCCGCAGGACTGGTTCGTCGGCGGGCAGTTGGCCGAGACCATGGACGACTTCGCGCAGGCCCACGGCGGACTGGCGCCGGTGGTCGTGGTCGCCGACGGGACCGGCTCGCAACTGGCCAATCCGCTGTGTCTGGATTCGCGGCTGGGCAACGCCGCCACCTACCTCGCCGTCGACGTGCCCGCCTGGACGCGCGCGACCTTGCAGATCGACCCGGACCCGCGCTCGTGGGCGGTCGGCGGACTGTCCTACGGCGGCACCTGCGCCCTGCAACTGGCCACCAACTACCCCGAGGTCTACCCGAGCTTCCTCGATATCTCGGGGCAGGACGAGCCCACCCTGGGCGACCGCGAGCGCACCGTCGACGCCGCGTTCGACGGGGACACCGCCGCGCTGATCCGGGTCAACCCCCTCGACCTGCTGCGCGCGCGGACCTACCCCGATTCGGCCGGGGCGTTCGTGGTCGGGGCCGAGGATCAGCTGTACCGGCCGCAGGTCGAGCGCATGTACCAGGCCGCCGAGGACGCCGGAATGGATGTGCGATTGCAGATTCTGCCCGGCGGTCACAATTTCGCGCTGTGGGCGGCGGGGCTGCGCGATCAGCTGCCGTGGCTGGCCACCCGACTCGGACTGACACCGTGATCGCCCGGGTGCGGTGCGGGCTCGCAACCGGGTTCGCGGAGTACAGTTCCTCGCATGTCTGAGGCGAAAACCCCAGCTACGAGCGGTCTCACCCGCAAACAAGTGGTCGACGCGGCCCTGGCCATCCTCGACACCAGCGGGAAGCGAGCGCTGACGATCGACGCGGTCGCCAAACGGCTCGGGGTCGGCGCGGACGCGATCTCGGCCACCGTGGGCGGGCTCGAAGACCTCGAGCGGGCGGTGATCGAACGCGTGCTCTCGGCGGTCACGCTCGGGCCGCTCAACGACGAGGGCGTCGAATGGACCGCGGCGGTGATCCAGTTCGCGCTCAATATGCGGGGGCGGCTGTTCGAACATCCCGCCGTGACGGAGCTGATCATGTCGGGGCCGATGGACAGTCCCTCCGGCGACGGGCCGGTGGCGCGGGACATGACCGAGTCGCTGTTCGTCTGCCTGTCCCGGGGCGGGCTGCCGACGCAGGTGCGCGCGCACGGGGTGTACGCGGTGTTCGTGTACGTGCTCGGGTCGATCGCCCTCGACATCGCCGAAACCGACGGCAGGCCGCCGCTGCCGCTGGAGTCCGATCGGGTCAAGGCCCGTCGCGCGGCGCTCGACGAACTGGATCCCACGCAGTGGCCGCGCACCGCCGCGCACCTGGACGAGATCGCGGCGTGGACGTCGGTGGATCAGTACGTGTGGGGGCTGCGGGTGTTGCTCATCGGGATGACCGCGACCTGAGCCGCTGCTACCAGGGTTGGAGGTTCAAACCGAGTGCCGCGCAGGCTTTCTCGATCGCGACGGTGAGGGTTTCGGTGGTGTCCAGGCTGACCAGCGCGAGGGTGTAGGTGTTGTCGAGCTGGGAGAGGTAGCCCTCGAGGCGGGTGCGGGGGAACGTGGTGAGGTCGGGGTGGATGGCGCGCGCGGCGACCCGGGTGCAGTCGTGAGGGCCGACGGTGCGCACGGCGGCGGGCAGGGGGCCGATATTGGAGCAGAGGATGTCGCGTTCGCCCGCGCCCTTGCTCAAGGCGTACGCCGCGCGATCGGGCAGGACCTGCAGGATTTCCTCGGGGAGGCCGGCCGGGCTCGACATGCGGCGCTGGTAGGCGGCTCTGGCCTTGTCGCGGATGGTCGCGGGGGTGTCGGTGCGCACGATGTCGATCTCGGTCATCGCGAGGTCGTTGTCGACGCGCGGCTCGTCGCGGGTGTCGACCGGCAGACTCGCGGTGATGGTGGGGTGCTCGAAACCGTTCTGCCACAGGATGTTCGCGACCAGGTGGATGAACAGGCTGTTCGGGGTGCCGTTGTGGGCCGCGGCGGTGGTGTCCCAGTGGCCGGCGTCGAAGGTGAGCAGGGTGCTGGTGACCGTGCGGCCGGGGGTGGTGTCCGGCGTCGCGGTTTCGGGTGGGCGGGGGATGCCTCGGCGCAGGGCCCGGGTGGTGCCGGTGAGGATGGTGGCCCATTGGGAGCGGGCGTCGGACCACTCCGAAGACGCTGTGCGCGAACTGGTCTCGGGGGTGGGTGTCGGGGCGAGGGCGGTGGTGATGGCGTGGATCAGGCCGCGGGCGTCGGCCAGTGCGTGCGAACAGGTCACGGCGACAACGGTTCCGCCGTCGTGCAGGGGTGCCGCGGACAGGCGCCAGCCGGGGCCGTGCGCTGGGTCGAGGTCGGTGCCGAGAGTGTCGGCCCATGGCAGGATCTCGCCCTCGGTGAGGGGCCCCTGGCTCGCGGACGCGGTCGGCCGGTCGGATCGAGCGGACTCGAATGCTGGTGTGGTGCTCGGGAGCAGGTCGAGGGGGTGGGCGCGGGTATTGGGGTGCCAGGATCGGCGGGCGCCGGGGACTCGGGGGTCGACCACGCGGCGGCCGAGTCGGCCGTGGCGCAGACGGTCGTGAATCCCGCGGAGCAGGGCGGGCGACATCGCGTCGGTGGTGCGCCACAGGCCCTGGAGGGCGATGGGGGTGCCCATGCCGCGGTGGGTGCGCAGGAAGATCTCGTCGACGACGGTGAGGTGCTCCATCAGCGGCGGGCGGGGGCGACGGGATCCATTTCTCGACCCTACGGCCATCGGGCCCTTGTGTGAAGAGGTGAATCGGTGGTTCACTTCTTGGCATGGTGTACCGCAGGACCCCGGCCGTGCAGGCCCGGCTCGACGCGCAACGGGCGCGGATCGTGCAGGGTGCCACCGGCGTGCTCTCGCGGTCCGGGTTCGCGGGGCTGTCGATGGCGGCGGTGGCCGCGGAGGCGGGAATCGCCACCGGAACGGTCTACAAGCAGTTCGAGAACAAGGCCGAGTTGGTGGCGGCGGTGTTCGAGACGGTGGTCGCGCGCGAGGTCGACGCGGTGCGCGCGGCGGTGGCCCAGGGTGACGTGGTCGCGCGCGTCACCGCGGCGGTGGAGACCTTCGCGGGGCGTGCCATGAAGAACCCGAAACTGGCCTGTGTGCTGCTGGCCGAGCCCGTGGACGCCGCCGTCGACGCGCAACGGTTGGAGTTCCGGCGCGCGTTCGCGGCCTCGTTCGAGACCGCCGTCGCGCACGGCGTCGCCGAAGGGCAACTGCCCGCGCAGGATTCGAGTCTCACCGCCGCCGCCCTCGTCGGCGCGATCGGTGAGGTCCTGGTCGGGCCGCTGGTCGCCGCGCCGCACGCCGAGACCGTCATCCCCGAATTGGTTGCTTTCGCCGTGCGCGCACTGGGCGCGCACCCGAAAACGTTGTAGTCGAAGGAGTTCCGGCCATGCCGACCCACGAAGTGTTCAACCAGGCGCCCCCGCTGATCCCCTTCGACGCCGCGCGCAACCCCGCGCTGCTCGAGGGCCTGCACCGGGAAGGCGCGGGCTGGGCCGAAGCCGAAGTGCGTGAACTCGGTGTACTGGCAGGCGGTTTCGAGGCGCAGGAGTGGGGCAGGCTCGCCAACGAGTACCCGCCGGTGCTGCACACCCACGACCGGTGGGGCCATCGCGTCGACGAGGTGGAATTCCATCCGCACTGGCACGACCTCATGAATGTCGCGGTGGCACACGGCCTGCACGGTTCGCCTTGGCTTGATGACCGGCCCGGCGCGCACACCGCCCGCGCCGCCAAGTTCTTCACCTGGGGCGCCGCCGACGCCGGGCACATGTGTCCGATCTCGATGACCTACGCGGTGGTGCCCGCCCTGCGCCACAACCCCGAACTGGCCGCCCGCTACGAACCGCTGTTGGGTTCGCGCACTTACGATTTCGGCCTGCGCGAACCGTCGAGCAAAGCCGGTCTCATCGCGGGTATGTCGATGACGGAGAAGCAGGGCGGCTCCGACGTGCGCGCCAACACCACCACCGCCACCCCGCAACCCGACGGCTCGTACCGCGTCGTCGGGCACAAGTGGTTCACCTCGGCGCCCATGTCGGACATGTTCCTCACCCTCGCCCAGGCCCCCGGCGGCCTGTCGTGCTTGCTGCTGCCGCGCGTGCTGCCCGACGGCACCCGCAACCCGATTCGCATCCAGCGCTTGAAGGACAAGCTGGGCAACAAGTCCAACGCGTCCTCGGAGATCGAATACGAGAACGCCACCGGCTGGCTCGTCGGCGCCGAGGGAGCCGGGGTGAAGACGATCATCGAGATGGTCAATATGACCCGCCTCGACTGCGTGATCGGCTCGGCCACCGGGATGCGGCTGGGCGCCGTCACCGCCATTCACCACGCGCGGCATCGAGAAGCGTTCGGCGCCAAGCTGATCGACCAGCCGGCCATGCGCAATGTGCTCGCCGACCTCGTCGTCGAATCGGACGCGGCGACCACGGTGATGATGCGGCTGGCCGGTGCCACCGATCGCGCGGGTAGCGATCCCGCCGAGGCCGCGCTGCGTCGGATCGCGCTCGCCATCACCAAGTACTGGGTGTGCAAGCGCGCACCCACGCACGCCGCCGAGGCGTTGGAATCCTTGGGCGGCAACGGGTATGCGGAGGAGTCGGGGATGCCTCGGCTCTATCGGGAGGCCCCGCTGATGTCGATCTGGGAGGGGTCGGGGAACGTGGCCGCGCTGGACGCGTTGCGGGCGATGGGGCGTCAGCCGGAGACGGTGGAGGCGTACTTCGCCGAGGTCGGGCTCGCACGCGGGGCGGACTCGCGCCTCGACGACGCGATCGACCGGGTCGGCAAGGAACTCACCGACCTGTCCGATATCGAATACCGGGCCCGCCGGGTGGTCGAACTGATGGCGCTGGTGTTGCAGGGCGCGCAGTTGGTGCGCCACGGTCACTCCGCCGTCGCGGACGCGTTCTGCGCGACCCGGCTCGGCGGGGACTGGGGAATCGCCTTCGGCACCCTGCCCGTCGGGGTCGACACCGGGGCGATCATCGAGCGGGGATACGTCGACGTTCGCTGAGGAACCTCGTCGCGCGGCGGGCGAGGGGGCTGCCGTTCGCTAGGGGGCCGCTGTTCGCGAGGAGGGCTGCTGTTCGCGAGGAGGGCTGCTGTTCGCGAGGAGGGCGGCTGTTCGCGAGGGGGCTGCTGTTCGCGAGGAGGGCTGCTGTTCGCGAGGAGGGCGGCTGTTCGCGAGGGGGCTGCTGTTCGCGAGGAGGGCGGCTGTTCGCGAGGGGGCTGCTGTTCGCGAGGGGGCTGCTGTTCGCGAGGGGGCTGCTGTTCGCGAGGGGGCTGCTGTCCTCGACCGACGCCGGGGCGTCCTCGACCGACGCCGGGGCGTAGTCGGGCCGCATCCGGCGATCGGCCGAGGGGTGAGTGCGCGCGTTCAGCGACTGTCTGCGCGGGTGGCAGCGTCGGATCGATAGGGAGATCCGGGGGCGGCGGCTAGGGTGGGGGCGGTGACTTCGGCGAGTGGGGTGCTGTCGGTGGGCGAACTCGCCCGGCGGATTCCGGTGGGGCGCGAGCGGTTCCTGCTCGGCATCGCGGGGCCGCCCGGGGCCGGGAAATCGACACTGGCGCAGCGGCTTCGCGACGAACTCGGGGTGGTCGCCGTCGTCGCGCCGATGGACGGCTACCACCTGCGCAACGAGGTGTTGCGGGCTCGCGGCGCGGTGGCGCGCAAGGGCGAACCCGATACCTTCGACGCGGCGGGCTTCGTGGCGGACCTGCGGCTGCTGCGCGACACCCCCCTCGGGGTTCCGGTGCCGTGGCCGCTGTTCGATCGGGCGATCGACGAACCCACCCCGGCGGGGACGATCATCCGGGATGAGCGCGTGGTCCTCGTGGAGGGCAACTATCTGCTCCTCACCGACGCCGAAGCCCCCGGGTGGGCGCCGGTTCGTGGTCTGCTCGACGAGTGCTGGTACCTCGACGCACCCCGCCCGGTCCTCACCGAACGCCTGCTCGACCGCCACACCGCGGGCGGCCGCACACCGGACGAGGCCCACCTCAAGGTGACCGACAGCGACCTGCGCAACGCCGACCTCATCGCCACCAGCAGACACCGCGCCGACCACATCCTGAGCGCGGACGGCAGCGGGTACCGGGTCCGCTGAACAGCCCGAGCCCGGCATTACGGCCGCAGCCTGGTAACAGCCTGGCCCGCGTCGTCACCCGGGCACGGGTCCGCTCAACGGCGCCAGTCCGGCCCGCGTCATCACCCGGGTACCGGGTCCGCCCAACGCTGACCCGGCACCCCGGCCGCGTCATCGCGGTTCGGATAGCCCCTTGTTCCACGGCGAAGGGGAACGCCTCGGCGCGTGCGATGGGCAATGGGGGGCGGTCGGGCAATCATGGAGTGATGACGCGAGGTCGGCGAATCCCGGCGCATGCGATGCGCAACGGTGCGGTGGCGCTGTGCGCGCTGCTGTTCTACTACACCGTGCCGGTGGGGTGGGTGTTCGACCTCGACACGTGGCCGGGGCAGGTCGTGGGGATCGTCGGGTTCTTCGTCAGCGTCGCGGGGCTCGCCTGGCTGGTGTGGGTCTCGGTCGAGCACTTCCTGCGGTCACCGACGGCGATGGGGGAGCGGATCGACGGCGTGCTGCTCGTGCTGTGCGTCGTGTGCGTGGTCTTCGCGCTCGTCTACTACCGCATGCAGCAACTGCACCCGAATCAGTTCACCGGCCTCGAAACCCGCACCGACGCACTGTATTACACGCTGGTCACCCTCGCCACCATCGGCTACGGCGACATCCACGCGATCGGGCAGGGCGCGCGCATCGCGACCATGGTGCAGATCGTGTTCGACCTCGTCGTGCTCGGCACCCTGCTCGCCATCATCACCAGCAGCGTGACCGGCCGCATCCAGGCCGCCACCCGGGCGATGAACGAGCTCAGTGACGGTGGGCCCGATACCACTCGATGAGCTCGTCGGTCGACGAATCACCCACCGAGACAGGCTTGTCCGGTCCGCTGAGCAACGGCATCAGCGCCAGCGCCTGCTGCTTGCCCAGCTCCACACCCCACTGGTCGAAACTGTCGACGCCCCAGATGACGCCCTCCACGAACACCTGGTGCTCGTAGAGCGCGATCAGCTGACCCAGCGACGAGGGCGTGAGCTCTGCGGCCAGGATCGTGGTGCTCGGCCGGTTGCCCGGCATCACCTTGTGCGGCACCAACTCCGGGTCGGTGCCCTCGGCGCGGATCTCCTCGGCGTTCTTGCCGAACGCGAGCACCTTCGACTGCGCGAACAGGTTGCTCATCAGGATGTCCTGCATGCTGCCGGTGCCGTCACGGGTCGGCAGATCGTCGGTGGACCGGGCGAACCCGAGGAAATCGGCCGGGATCAGCCGGGTGCCCTGGTGCAGGAGTTGGTAGAAGGCGTGCTGGCCGTTGGTGCCCGGCTCGCCCCAGAAGATCTCACCGGTCGAGGAGGTGACCGGGGTGCCGTCGGCGCGCACCGACTTGCCGTTGGACTCCATCGTCAATTGCTGCAGATAGGCGGGGAATCGGGCCATATCGTTCGAATACGGCAGCACCGCACGCGATTCCGCGCCGAAGAAATTCGAGTACCAGATCCCGAGCATCGCCAACAGCACCGGCGCGTTCTGCTCGAGCGGAGCCTCGGCGAAATGCTGGTCTATGGCGTGCATTCCGCTGAGGAACTGGGCGAACTTCTCCTTGCCGATGGTGATCATCACCGACAGGCCGATCGCCGAATCCACCGAGTAGCGGCCGCCCACCCAATCCCAGAAACCGAACATGTTCGCGGTGTCGATCCCGAAGGCCGCCACCCGTTCCGCGTTGGTGGACACCGCGACGAAATGCTTGGCGACGGCGTCCTCGCCCAGCGCCGCCACCAGCCAGCGGCGCGCGGCCGTGGCGTTGGTGAGGGTTTCCAGCGTGGAGAAGGTCTTGGAGGCGACGACGAACAGGGTGGTCGCGGGGTCGAGGCCGGTGAGCTTGGCGACCAGATCAGCCGGGTCCACATTCGACACGAACCGGGCCTCGATACCGGCGTCGACATAGTGGCGCAGTGCGCGATACACCATGTCCGGGCCCAGATCCGAGCCACCGATACCGATATTGACGATCGTCCGGATACGTTCGCCGGTCGCGCCGCGCCACTGCCCCGAGCGCACGGAATCGGCGAACTCGCCCATCCGGCGCAGGACATCGTGGACCTCGGCGTCGGCGTCGGTGCCGTCGATACAGAGCTGATCGCCGACCGGCAGGCGCAGGGCGATATGCCCGACCGCGCGGTCCTCGGAAGTATTGATGTGCTGACCCGAGTACATCTCGTCGCGACGCTGCGGCACACCCGCCGTGCGCGCGAGATCGATGAGCAGGCGCAAGGTTTCGCGGGTCACGCGGTGCTTGCTGTAGTCGATGTGCAGATCGGCCACCTGCAGCGTCAACTCGCGACCGCGCGCGGGGTCATCGGCGAACAGCTGCCGCAGATGTAGCGGCGCAACGGTGCGGTGATTGTTGTGCAGTGCCTGCCAGGCCGCCGACGCGGTGATGTCGCTGCTCACGCTCCGGAGTCTACTGTGCTTTTGGAGCGCTGGCGCGCTCGAGCGCGGCCCCCCAGGGGCCGCGAGTTAGCACCCGTTGCTGGCGGCTGCGCCGCGGACGCAACGGGCGCTAACTCGCGGCCGGGCCGCTACGCCGCTTCGCGGCGATCCCTCCTCGAGGTCGGGATGTGCGGGGGTGGGTGGTGTTGTCGTGGTGGGTTGGGGGTGCGCGTAGTGGTTGGGATGTGCGGGGCTGGGTGGTGCTGTCGTGGTGGGTTGGGGGTGTGCGTAGTGGTTGGGAGGTGTGGGGCTGGGTGGTGCTGTCGTGGGTTGGGGGTGTGCGTAGAGGTTGGGAGGTGTGGGTGTGGCGGGGCTTCTGGGGTGGCATAAACGTGCAGAGACGTGCTGATATGGCCGGTTTTTGGGGTTTTGGGTGGTCGGTTGCACGAATATGGCAATTGTGGTGGTGGGGTGGGCGCGAAACGTCGGCTTCGGTGGTGGATTCGGGGTGTGGTGGGGGTGGCGGTCGTAGGGTGGCGGGATGGTGTCTCAGCGCGAGGTAATCGAGTTCGTACCCAAGGGATTGTGGATCGGTCCCGGGCCCATCGCGGCGTCGGGAGGGGGGACTTTCGCGGTGCGGAATCCGGCGGACGGATCCGTGCTCGCCGAGGTCGCCGACGCTACGCCCGAGGACGCGATGCTGGCGTTGGACGCGGCGGTGGCGGCGGGGGCGCAGTGGGCGGCGACGCCGGCGCGGGAGCGCGGCGAGATCCTGCGGGCGGTGTTCGAGGCGTTGACCGCGCGGGCGGAGGAATTCGCGCTGCTGATGACCCTGGAGATGGGCAAGGCGCTCTCGGAGAGCCGCAACGAGGTGCGCTACGGCGCCGAATTCTTCCGGTGGAACAGTGAAGAAGCGGTGCGGGTGCACGGGCGGTACCTGAACGCGCCGTCGGGGACCGGGCGGATCATGGTCGCCAAGCAGCCGGTGGGGCCGTGTCTGGCGATCACGCCGTGGAACTTCCCCCTCGCCATGGGCACCCGCAAGATCGGGCCCGCGCTGGCGGCGGGCTGCACGATGATCGTCAAGCCGGCCTCGGCCACCCCGCTGACCATGCTGGCGTTGGCGAAACTGTGCAGCGAGGCCGGACTGCCCGACGGGGTGCTGTCGGTGGTCACCACGGCACGTTCCGGGGCCGTCACGGGCCCGCTGCTCGACGATCCGCGCCTGCGCAAGCTCACCTTCACCGGATCGACCGAAGTGGGTAAGAAGCTCGTCGCCGCGTCGGCGAATCGGCTGCTGCGCACCTCGATGGAACTGGGCGGCAACGCGCCGTTCGTGGTGTTCGACGACGCCGACATCGACGCCGCGGTAACCGGGGCGATGCAGGCCAAACTGCGCAACGGCGGCGAGGCGTGCACGGCGGCCAACCGGTTCTACGTCCAGCGCGGCGTGCTCGCCGAGTTCACCGAGAAGTTCCGCGCGGCCGTGGCCGACACGGTCGTGCTCGGACCCGGCACCGAACCCTCCACCACCCTCGGACCACTGGTCAGCGAGGATCAGCGCGATATCGTGCGCGATCTGGTCGACGACGCGGTCGCGGCCGGGGCGCGCGTGCTCATCGGCGGCGAGGTGCCCGACGGGCCCGGCTGGTTCTACCCGGCCACGATCCTGGCCGACGTGCCGCCCAAGGCCCGCATCCTGCACGAGGAGGTGTTCGGGCCGGTGGCGCCGATCGTCGCCTTCGACACCGAGGAAGAAGGCGTCATGGCGGCCAACGACACCGAATACGGGCTGGTCAGCTACGTGTTCACCCGCGATCTCGATCGGGCCCTTCGCGTCAGTGAGGCGATGGAGACCGGGATGGTCGGGGTGAATCGGGGCGTCATCTCCGACCCGGCCGCGCCCTTCGGCGGAGTCAAGGAATCGGGCTTCGGGCGCGAGGGCGGTACCGAGGGCATCGAGGAATACCTCAACACCAAATACATCGCACTGACCTGAGTCGGAGGAAAAAAAATAACCGCCCCGGGGATGGTGTAGCACCCGGGGCGGCTTTATGGAGGCGGCGAACTGGCTGGTCCGCCGCGTGGTGTGGGGGAAGTTCTCAGCGGCCGAGGCGGCCGCGGCCGAGCCGGAGCAGGAGCATGGCGAGGGTGTGACCCTCCTGGCCGAGCTCACTGAAACGCTCGAGCACCTTCATCTCCCGGCTGTGGACCAGGCGCGTACCACCGGAGGCCATCCGGGTGCGGCCGATGATCCGGGAGATCTCGCTGCGGCGTTTGATCGCGGCGAGGATCGTGGCATCGAGCTGATCGATCTCGAGGCGGAGCTTGTCGATCTCGGCCTCGGATTGCGGCAGCGCCGAATCGGACCCGGTGGTCGTAGCTGGGGTGCTCATCATTCATCTCCTCGTGTCAGAACTTGGATCGGTCGGACCGAACGGCCTGTTACCCGATCTGTTCCGTCACCCTGAAACTTTCCCGATGGGCGGTACTGGATCCCCCCGGGAGTACGCACAATGGTCGCGCGCTCCGCCACGATAACGGATCGGCGGCCGATCCGAGCAAGCGGAGAAGTGCTCACCACCTCGCCCAGTCTGCCACGGGCCCGTAGTTAGGCAAAACAGTTCTGTTTATGAATTCGCTGAGAACGTTCACCAGGCGGGCGCCGAGGCGAGCTGGGGCTGTTCACCGGGGGTTCGCCCGCGCGTCGACGGCCGGTCACCGTGGCGGCGGTCGTTGGGAGCTTGTCGGTGGCCGCCGGTAGCGTGGACAGACGATGGATATCACGGTCGCTCCCCAAGCCCGCGCCTCCGATCCCAGCGACTCCGCGCCCGCGCCCACCGGCGCCGCGCAACCGCCACGGGACGGTGGTGGATCCGGCGTGTCCGCCCTGGCCGCCGCGGCCGCGCGCAACAGTGCCGACCAGGCACAGCGGCGCCAGGAACGCGAGCACGAGCGCGCCGAGGAGATCGAACGACTACTCGACGGCCTCAACCCGCAGCAGCGCGCCGCGGTGATGCACGCGGGCGCGCCGCTGCTGATCGTGGCGGGCGCCGGTTCGGGCAAGACCGCCGTGCTCACCCGCCGCATCGCCTACCTGCTGGCGGCGCGCGGCGTGCGCACCGGTGAGATCTTGGCCATCACCTTCACCAACAAGGCCGCCGCCGAGATGCGTGAGCGCGTTGCCGGGCTGGTCGGCCCGCGCGCGGCCAGCATGTGGGTCTCCACGTTCCATTCCAGCTGTGTGCGCATTCTGCGGATGCAGGCCTCGCTGCTGCCCGGCCTGAATTCCAATTTCTCCATCTACGACGCCGACGATTCGCGCCGACTGCTCACGATGATCAGCCGCGATTTCGAGATCGACACGAAGAAATACACCGCGCGGCTGCTCGCGACCGCCATTTCCAATTTGAAGAACGAACTGATCTCGCCGGAAAAAGCCGCGGCCGACGCCGAAGCCGACGACACCGAACTGCCCACCCTGGTGGCCCGGGTCTACGCCGAATATCAGCGGCGGTTGCGTTCGGCCAACGCGATGGACTTCGACGATCTGATCGGCGAGACGGTCGCGCTGCTACAGAACCATCCGCAGGTGGCCGAGTACTACCGGCGCCGGTTCCGGCACGTGCTCGTCGACGAGTACCAGGACACCAACCACGCCCAGTACGTGCTGGTCCGCGAACTGGTCGGGCATCACAGCGAGGGCGACGAGCACACGGTCGAGCCGAGCGAGCTGTGCGTGGTGGGCGACGCCGACCAGTCGATCTACGCGTTCCGTGGCGCCACCATTCGCAATATCGAGGAATTCGAACGCGACTTCCCCGACGCGGAAACCATTCTGCTGGAACAGAACTACCGCTCCACCCAGCACATTCTGTCGGCCGCGAACGCGGTGATCGCGCGCAACGAGGGCAGGCGCGAGAAGAAGCTGTGGACCGATTCCGGCGAGGGCGAACTGATCACCGGCTATGTGGCCGACAACGAACACGACGAGGCGTCCTTCGTCGCCAAGGAAATCGACCGACTCGTCGACGCGGGCGAGGCCAACTACGGCGACGTGGCGGTGTTCTACCGCACCAACAACAATTCGCGCGCGCTCGAAGAGATCTTCATCAGGATGGGCCTGCCGTACAAGGTCGTCGGCGGGGTGCGGTTCTACGAGCGCAAGGAAGTGCGCGACGTGGTGGCGTATCTGCGGGTGCTCGAGAATCCCGAGGACGCGGTGAGTGTGCGTCGCATTCTCAATACGCCCCGGCGCGGCATCGGCGACCGGGCCGAGGCGTGCGTGGCGGTGCACGCCGAGCAGCGCGGCATCGGGTTCGCCGCGGCCCTGCGCGACGCCGCCGACGGCAAGGTCGCGCTGCTGAACACGCGCGCCCAACGCGCCATCGCTGGATTCCTCGAGCTGCTCGACGAGATCCGGGCCGCCGGACAGCGCCCCGACAGCGACTACCCCGATGTGGGCACCGTGGTCGAGGCGGTGCTCGACCGCACCGGCTACCGCGCCGACCTGGAAGCCTCCGACGACCCCCAGGACGGCGCCCGGCTCGACAACCTCAACGAACTGGTCAGCGTGGCGCGCGAATTCAGTTCCGAGGCGTACAACAACGCCGAGGCCGCCCGCGAGGAGGGCCTGGTGCCCGAGGCGAGCGACGGAGAACCGGAACCGGGCTCGTTGGCCGCGTTCCTCGAGCGGGTGTCGCTGGTCGCCGACACCGACCAGATCCCCGACGAGGGCACGGGCGTGGTCACCATGATGACCCTGCACACCGCCAAGGGGCTCGAGTTCCCGGTGGTGTTCGTGACCGGCTGGGAGGACGGACAGTTCCCGCACATGCGGGCGCTGGGCGACCCGAACGAACTGGCCGAGGAACGCCGCCTGGCCTACGTGGGCATCACGCGCGCCCGTCAGCGGCTCTACCTCTCGCGCGCGGTGGTGCGGTCCGGGTGGGGACAGCCGGTGTCGAACCCGGAATCGCGCTTCCTCCAGGAGATTCCGCAGCACCTGCTCGACTGGCGTCGGTTGGAGCCGGTCGTGTCGCCGGTACAGCGGGGGCGTCGACGCGAGGACAGCGGCTTCGAGCGGGACTGGACCAGCGGGAGCGGCTGGGATCAGCGCCCCGGGGTACGCGGGGGCTCCGGTGAGCGTCGGCCCGCGCCGGGTGGACCGGTCAAGCGCAACAACACCGAACTCGTTCTGGCGGTGGGGGATCGGGTCACCGACGACAAGTACGGCTTGGGGCGCGTCGTCGCCGCTGATGGGGTCGGACCGTTGGCCACGGTGACCATCGACTTCGGGTCAGCGGGGAAGATCCGGCTGATCCCACAGTTCAGCCGGACCATCGTGAAGTTGTGAGGGGGCTGCTCAGCCGGGTAGTAGGTCGGTGAGGGCTTCGTCGAGGGTGGGGTAGCGGAAGGGGAAGCCTGCTGTGTGGAGGACTTCGGAGGTGGCGTGGCGGCCGGTGAGGCCGAGGGCGGGGTCGGTGCGCAGGACCACGGCGCCGACGGCGAGGACGGCCTTCGGGGTGGGCGGGGCCGGAGGCCGGTGCAGGGTGCGGCGGAGGGTGGACATGAGTTCGGTATTGCGGACCGGGAATTCGGTGGCGGCCACGAGGATGCCGTCGGGGAGGGTGACGGTGGGGTCGAGGCCGAGGGTGGCGCGGACGATGGCCAGCCAGTCCTCGATGTGGATCCAACTGAACCACTGATCGCCGGGGCAGACGCGGCCACCGAGGCCCGCCTTGGTGAGCTGGGCGAGGCGTTTGAGGGCGGGGGCGTCGGGGTCGAGGACGATGGAGGTGCGCAGGACGGTCCAGTGCGCGGCGACGGCGGGGTCGAAGGCTTCCTCCCACGGCTTGGCGACGCCGGTCATCTGGGGCAGACCCTCGGGCAGGGGAGTTGTTTCGGTGCAGCGGGTTTCGCCCGCGTCGGACCAGATGGCGGTGGTGCTTGCCTGGACCCAGTAGTCGACCGGGGTGTCGCGCAGCCGGGCGGCGGCGACCAGGGCGGTGGTGGAATCGACTCGGCTGCTGCGCAATTCGGCGATATTGCGTTCGGTCGGTCGACAGTCGACCAGCTTGCCCGCGAGATTGACGACCGCGATGCGGCCGGGTTCGCGCAGTTCGGCCGACCACGCCCCGACCGAGCGGCCGTCCCATTCGGTCTGGCGGAAGGGCAGATTCGGGTTCCGGCGGCGCGTGAGCAGGGTAACGCGCCGGCCTCGGCAGGTGAGGTCGGCGGCGATCTGCAGGCCGAGGGCGCCGGAGCCGCCCGCGATGACGACATTCAGCGCGTCATCGGCGGGGGCGATCCCCGCCAGCCGGGCCAGGCGCGAGAAGTTCACGCGCGCATCGGTTTCGATGAAGGGACGAACGGCCGCGCGCGACGCGGCGGCGGAGGGGCCGGTGAACCGCAGCTCCTGGGTGATCTCGGTGCCACCGTCGCGGGGCGTCAGCCGCCAGCGCAGGTGCATGGTGCCCGCGGGTTCGGGCTGTTCGATGGCGAGCTCGCGATTCGGCTCGAAAGTGGTGACGGTGAACGGCTTTCCGAACCGCCCGTGCAGCAGCGCCGAGACCTTCCCGTTGGGCAGGTATTCCCCCGTGGCACCCACAGCGGTCGCCGAGTGCATCCGCACCGACTCGACCAGGGGATTCCACTGCGGCCACCGCTCGAGATCTCCGAGCACCCCCCACACCGATTCCGGTGCGAGCCCGATAAATTGCGTGTACTTCGTCGTACCAGCCATCCCGCCACGCTAACCCCGTACCGGAGGGAGCGGAAGCGTGCCGCTGGTCACGCGACGAGCATCAATCCCGTTGGGAGCCCAGGCTGATGCCGCGGGTGGCGAGCCACGGGACCGGGTCGATCTTGTCGGTGCCGTTGAGCCAGACCTCGAAGTGGACGTGCGGGCCGGTGGAGAAGCCGCGGTTGCCCATGGTGGCGATCTGGTCGCCGGCGAGCACGCGCTCGCCCTGGCCGACGGTGGCGGTGTCGATGTGGCCGTAGATGGTGACGGTGCCGTCGTCGTGGAGGATGCGGACCCACATGCCGAAACCGGAGGCGGGACCCGCCTCGATGACGGTGCCGTCGGCGACCGCGTAGATCGGGGTGCCGATCGGGCCCGCGACATCGATGCCGAGGTGCTGCACGCCCCAGCGGGCGCCGAAGCCGGAGGTGTAGTTGCCCGCGGCGAACTTGGCGAACAGGGGCCGCAGCTTGGCGGATTCCTGGGCGGCGAGGTCCTCGGCGAACTTGGCGCCCTTGGCGAGGATGTCGTCGAAATGGGTCTTGTCGGCGATGGTGGTGGCGTCGAGGACCTGCGGGGCGGTGCCGGTGGGGTCGGCGACGTCGGCGGTGCTCATCGACTGGGCGGCGATCTCGTGAACCTGGCCCGCGGCTTCGTAATCGAGACCGGAGGAGGGTTGGCCCGGATCGGCCATCGCGGCCTGGCCCGCGGCGACCACGGCGCCGGCGGCCACGGCGATGACCGCGGCGCGGCCCTTCAGTGCGGCGGGCGGTGCGGGCACGCGGTGCGCGCCGCCACGACGTTCGGCGCGGCGGGGTGCGGGAGCTTCTTCGGCGGTGGTCTCTTCGGCGACGGGCGCCCAACCGGTGCCGGTGTCGTAGGACTCGTCCGCGGTCCACTCGTCCTCGGCGGGGGTCCACGCCGTGTCGTCGGACCAGGTGGTCTGCGGCCAGGCGGGCGCGGGATGCGCGGCGCGGGCCTGCGGATACGACGTGTATTCGTCGGCGTAGCGATAACGGTGGCCGGTGTCGGCGCGATGATCGACTGGAAGGGTGGAGCGGTGGTTCATCGGATGAAGTACCTCACGCTATGTCGTCCTCCTCAGTCCTGACTTGCCAGTCGTGACCTGGTTGTCGTGACCTGGTTGTGACTTCGACCGCATTGACGGTAACGAAGCGATTGCAGAGTGGCAAGCGCTGCCCGGAAACCTACACTTCTGTGTGACATTCATCACCGTAACGCGACGCATAATCTCACCGCTTTCGGGTGTCTCGGGTGAGGTCTGTCGACGACATAATGTAGTAGATGGCGAGGTGCCCCGATTTTATGTGGCCCGACCTGCCACGGCGTCGAAAAGTACCCGAAAACTACTCGCCAGTAGCGTTGGCCAGCGGTTTTTCCGACCGCGAGTAAAAGGCCGTGACCTGCGCCACTTAGTATGAACGTGGTCGTTTACCCCTCCCCGTGACTAGCTACAGTCCGATCCGACCCGCAGTCGGGCCGCCAACCAAAGACGTTGTCATAGCAACGCAGACGAGACGGTGAGTACATGGATCTCTTCGAATATCAGGCGAAGGAGCTCTTCGTTAAGCACGGAGTGCCTTCGTCCGAGGGTCGTGTTTGCGACACGGCTGAAGAAGCACGCGCGATTGCCGAGGAAATCGGCAAGCCCGTGATGGTCAAGGCGCAGGTCAAGGTGGGCGGCCGCGGCAAGGCCGGCGGCGTGAAGTACGCGGCCACCCCCGAAGACGCGTTCACCCACGCGCAGAACATCCTCGGCCTCGACATCAAGGGCCACATCGTCAAGAAGCTCCTGGTCGCCGAGGCCAAGGACATCGCGGAGGAGTACTACATCTCCTTCCTGCTCGATCGTTCCAACCGCACCTACCTGGCCATGTGTTCGGTCGAGGGCGGCATGGAGATCGAAGAGGTCGCCGAGAAGACTCCCGAGCGCCTCGCCAAGATCCCCGTCGACGCCGTCACCGGTGTCGACCTGGCCTTCGCCCGTCAGATCGCCGAGCAGGGCCACCTGCCCGCCGACGTGCTCGACGCCGCGGCCGTGACCATCCAGAAGCTGTGGGAGGTCTTCGTCAACGAGGACACCACCCTGGTCGAGGTCAACCCGCTGGTGCGCACCCCCAACGACGAGATCCTGGCGCTGGACGGCAAGGTCACCCTGGACGAGAACGCCGAGTACCGGCATCCCGACCACATCGAGTTCGCCGACGTCGACGCGACCGACCCGCTCGAGCTCAAGGCCAAGGAGAACGACCTCAACTACGTCAAGCTCGACGGTGAGGTCGGCATCATCGGCAACGGCGCCGGTCTGGTCATGTCGACCCTGGACGTCGTCGCCTACGCGGGCGAGAACCACGGCGGCGTCAAGCCCGCCAACTTCCTCGACATCGGCGGCGGCGCTTCGGCTTCGGTGATGGCCGCCGGCCTGGACGTGATCCTGGGCGACGCGCAGGTCAAGAGTGTTTTCGTGAACGTCTTCGGTGGCATCACCGCCTGTGACGCGGTCGCCAACGGCATCGTCGGCGCCCTCGAGGTGCTCGGTGCCGCGGCCACCAAGCCGCTGGTCGTTCGTCTGGACGGCAACAATGTCGAAGAGGGTCGTCGCATCCTCGCCGAGGCCAACCACCCGCTGGTGACGCTGGCCCAGACCATGGACGAGGGCGCCGACAAGGCCGCCGAACTCGCCTTCAGCGCCAAGTAAGGAACGCGAACATGTCCATCTTCCTGAACAAGGACAACAAGGTCATCGTCCAGGGCATCACCGGCGGCGAGGGCACCAAGCACACCGCGCTGATGCTGAAGGCGGGCACCAACGTCGTCGGCGGCGTCAACGCGCGCAAGGCCGGCACCACGGTCAAGCACACGGACAAAGACGGCAACGAGATCGAGCTGCCCGTGTTCGCCTCCGTCGCCGAGGCGATCGAGAAGACCGGCGCCGACACCTCCATCGCGTTCGTGCCGCCCGCCTTCTCCAAGGACGCCATCATCGAGGCCATCGACGCGGAGATCCCGCTGCTCGTGGTCATTACCGAGGGCATCCCGGTGCAGGACTCCGCCTACGCGTGGGCCTACAACGTCGAAAAGGGCGAGAAGACCCGCATCATCGGCCCGAACTGCCCCGGCATCATCACCCCCGGCGAGGCGCTGGTCGGCATCACCCCGAACAACATCACCGGCAAGGGCCCGATCGGCCTGGTGTCGAAGTCGGGCACCCTGACCTACCAGATGATGTACGAGCTGCGCGATTTCGGTTTCTCGACCGCGATCGGCATCGGCGGCGACCCGGTCATCGGCACCACCCACATCGACGCCATCGAGGCGTTCGAGAAGGACCCCGAGACCAAGATCATCGTCATGATCGGCGAGATCGGCGGCGACGCCGAGGAGCGCGCGGCGGCCTACATCAAGGCCAACGTGACCAAGCCGGTCGTCGGCTACGTCGCCGGTTTCACCGCGCCCGAGGGCAAGACCATGGGCCACGCCGGCGCCATCGTCTCCTCCGGCGGCGGTACCGCGCAGGCCAAGCAGGACGCGCTGGAAGCCGCGGGCGTGAAGGTCGGCAAGACGCCGTCCGCGACCGCCGCGCTGGCCCGCGAGATTCTCGAGAAGGCGTCCATCGCTTCCGCGTGATCGCACCCTTTGACACCGTCGAAAGCCGCTTTCAGGTTCTGCCTGGGCGGCTTTCGTCGATTTATCCACAGGTCGTGGTTTATCCACAGGGCGATCGGTTGGTGATGACCGGGGACGTGGCGTGCAGTAGCGTCAGGTATCGGATCACCGCGCCAGTCAGATCGACGCGACCGATGCGCACGACTCGACAAGGAGACGACGAGACATGTCATACCCGTCCGGGGGCTCCGGGTACAACGCACCCGTGCCGCCCGCCGCACCGCAAGGCCCCACCACCGGAGCCGCCGCGGCCGCGCCATCGACCACGCCGGGCACCGAAGGCAAAGGGCTGCCGTTCATTCTGACCGCGGCCACCGCCGGGCTCGGGGTGCTGACATTCCTGCTCGGCTTCGCGCCGTTCATCGGTTCCGAACCGGTCACCATCGGTAGCACCACCGTGGGCGAGGGGATCGACTTCAGCCTCTTCGATTGGACCGGCGGCGCGGCTATCGCCGGACTCGTCCTGTTGGCCGGCCTGTTCGCCGGGGTTTCGTTGCTGCCCAAGCAGGATCTGCTCGGCGCGGCCGCCGCGACCGCGCTGGTCGGTTTCATCACCGTCACCATCACGGCGTTCCTCGCCACGCCCGACGAGGCCGAATTGCAGTTCGGCGCCTACCTGGTGCTGTTCTTCGCCTTCGCCACCGCGGCCACCGCGATCGTGGCGCTGCTGTTCTCGCTCGGCATCATCAAGGCTCCCGCGCCGAAACCGGCTCAGCCGCAACAGCAGTCGAACCAGTACGGCCAGTTCGGCGGACCGCAGGGTCAGCAGGGTTACGGCCAGCAGCCCGGTTACGGCCAGGGCACCGGTCCGCAGTCCTACGGTCAGCAGCCCGGTTACGGCCAGCCGCAGACCGGCGGGCAGTACCCGACGCAGTCGCCCTCGCCCTACGGCCAGCAGAGTTCGCCGTCGATCCCGCAGGCGCAGCAGCCTTCCTACGGTGCGCCCGCGCAGCCCGGCTACGGCCAGCAGCCCGGTCAGCCCTACGGGCAGCAGTACGGCGCGCCGCAGCAGCAGGCGTCCCCGTACGGTTCGGCGCCGCAGGCGCAGCCGCGTCCCGACGAGAGCGCGACGCAGCACTTCGGTGGACAGCAGGGTCAGCCCTTCGGCGCGCCCACCTACGGTGCCCAGCCGTCCTCGCCGGGGCAGCCGCAGCCGTTCGGCGGCGAGCAGACCGCCGATCCCGCGGCCGACGCCACCACCGCGTTCCGGCCCAACGAAGACACCAAGTAGGAAAGTCGGCCATGCTGCCGGATGGCCGTTCGGGTCGATCGCGAGCCCACAGGTGTGCCTGTGGGCTCGCGGCGCGCCTGACCCGTGCCCGCCGCGCGAGCTGCCACGCTGAATTGTCATGAGCTCCCGTAACTCCCTCGTGCGCCGGACCCCCGGGTCGGGCGGCACCGGGGAGACCGCCACCGCACCGCCGTCCGGGCGTGAACCCGGGTGGTGGGCGCCCTCGCCCGAGCGCGCGCGGACCCTGCTGTTGGTCGCGGCCCGGCCGACGATCACCGCCCTGGCGGCGACGGTGGTGCTCGTCCTGCTCGTCATGCTCACCACCGGCACCGATCTCACCAGCGCGCCCGCCGCCGTCGCCGCGACCTGGCTCGCCGCGCACCAGGTTCCGCTCACCGTCGGCCGCACCACCCTCGGGCTGCTCCCGCTCGTGCCCACGGCCGTGCTGGTCTGGCTGGCCGCCCGCGAATGCGCCCGCGCCGTCCCGAAACGCCCCACCTCGATCGAGCTGGGCTGGTTGGTCGGTGCCGTGCTGGCCGGACCACTGCTGATGACCGCGGTCTGTCTGGCCGTCACCGGTGACGCCGCGGGCGTCACCCCCCTCGAAACACCCGGCCCGATCGCGGCATTCGGCTGGGTGCTCGTGCTCTACCTCGGCGCGGCCGCCGCAGGCATCAGCAGTCGGGCGTGGGGTTCGCTGTGCGCGCTCGTGCCGATCGAGATCCCGGAATGGGCGGTGCTGGGCGCTCGCGCCGCGCGCCGGACCGTGCTGCGGATGCTCGGGTGCGCGGCGCTGGCCACCGTGATCGCCTTCTTCGCCCAGCTCTCGCGCCTCGACGGCGCCTACCAGCAGGCCCACGATCCCACCGACGTGATCGGGATGACCCTGCTCTCGCTGCTCTACCTGCCCAATGTGGTGATCGGCGCGGCCGGAATCCTCAGCGGCGCAACGGTGCTGTTCGGGGCGGGCTCGGTGGGCCTGTTCGGGGTGACCGGCGGGCACATGCCCGTGCTGCCCGCGCTGATCCCGGTGCCGCAGGGGCCCGCGTCGCCGTGGTGGTCGGTGCTGCTGCTGGTGCCGCTGGCCGTCGGGGTGCTGGCCGGGATCGAACTCGGACGCACCAGCGACGACCGGCCCGGCGCGCCGTGGGCGACGCTCACCTGCGCGGCGCTGTCCACGTTCACGTTCCTGATACTGGCGATCCTCGGCAGCGGTCAGCTCGGCGCGGTCGGGTGGGTCGGGGTGGACCTGCTGATGCTGGTCGTCCTGATGGTCACCTGGTTGGGCTTCGGCGGTTTCGTCGGCATGGTCTTCGCCCGGCGCTTCCTGGCCGGACACGCCGAGGACTACGACGAGTACGACACCGACGACTACGAGGACGACGACTACTACGACGACACCGACGAGCACGACGACTACGCCGACGACCCCGTCGAATATCACGACGCCGCAGTCGAAGTCGACGCCGAACTGGTCACCGACCTCGACGACGACCTCGAGGTGAGCGTCGCCGCGGCGGGTTCGGACACCGAGCCCACCGACGAGATCGTCGATGTGGAAGTGGTCGAGTCGGACCTGCCGGACGGGGACAAGACCCCCGGTCGCTAAGCTCGACCCGGCGCAAGTCGCCATCGCCGCCGCCCGACCACACGCAGGAGTAGAGCGCTGACGTCCTCGTTTGCCCCGTGGAAGCCCGCCAGAACACCGGCCACCGTCGTCGTTCTGGCCTCGGGCACGGGCTCGCTGCTCAACGCCCTGCTGGCCGCCGCGCGCGAGCCCGGTTATCCGGCGAAGATCGTCGCCGTCGGCGTCGACCGCGACTGCCAGGCCACCGCGCACGCCGACGCCGCCGGGGTCGCGCACTTCCAGGTGGCGCTGACGGACTTCCCCGATCGCGAAGCCTGGAACGTCGCCCTCACCGAGGCCGTCGACGCCCACCAGCCCGATCTGGTCGTCCTGGCCGGCTTCATGAAGATCCTCGGCCCCGCGTTCATGGAACGCTTCGGTGGCCGCCTCATCAACACCCATCCCGCGCTGCTGCCGTCGTTTCCCGGCGCGCACGGGGTGCGTGACGCGCTCGCCTACGGCGTGAAGGTCACCGGGACCACGGTGCACCTGGTCGACGCGGGTGTCGACACCGGCCCGATCCTCGCGCAGGAAGCGGTCGCCGTGGCACCCGGCGACGACGAGGACACGCTGCAGGAGCGCATCAAGGTTGTCGAGCGACGGTTGCTGGCGGAGGTCATCGCCGCCGTCGCCACCCGAGGCATTGTCTCCGACGGACGAAAGGCAGAGATACCAGTGAGCGAGCACGCCGGTGAGTGAACGTAAGCCGATCCAGAGGGCGCTGGTGAGCGTCTACGACAAGACCGGGCTGATCGAGCTCGCCACCGGCCTGCACGCCGCCGGTGTGGAGCTGGTGTCGACCGGGTCGACCGCGGGCAAGATCGCCGAGGCCGGCATCCCGGTCACCAAGGTGGAGGACCTGACCGGGTTCCCCGAGACCCTCGACGGCCGTGTCAAGACGCTGCACCCCCGCGTGCACGCCGGCATCCTGGCCGACACCCGCCGCGCCGAGCACGTCGATCAGCTCGTGGAGCTGGGCGTGGAGGCGTTCCAGCTGGTGGTGGTGAACCTGTACCCGTTCACCCAGACCGTGGCCAGCGGCGCGAGCGTGGACGAGTGCGTCGAGCAGATCGACATCGGCGGCCCGTCGATGGTGCGCGCCGCCGCGAAGAACCACCCGTCGGTGGGCGTGGTCGTCGACGTCACCGATTACGACGACGTGCTCGCCGCGGTGAAGTCCGGCGGGTTCACCCTCGCCGAGCGGACCGCGTTGGCCGCCAAGGCGTTCCAGCACACCGCGAGCTACGACGTGGCCGTGGCGAGCTGGATGGGGTCGGTGGCCGTGCCCGCCGTCGCCGAGGAGACCGAGCAGTTCCCGGGCTGGGTCGCCGGTTCGTGGGAGCGGTCCGCGGTGCTGCGCTACGGCGAGAACCCGCACCAGGCCGCCGCGCTGTACACCAGCAACGACGGCACGGTCGGCATCGCACAGGCGAAGCAGTTGCACGGCAAGGAGATGTCGTACAACAACTACACCGACGGTGACGCCGCCTGGCGTGCCGCGTTCGACTTCGACGAGCCCGCCGTCGCGGTGATCAAGCACGCCAACCCGTGCGGCATCGCCGTCGGCGCCGATATCGCCGAGGCGCACCGCAAGGCGCACGCCACCGACCCGGTCAGCGCCTACGGCGGCGTGATCGCGGCCAACCGTGAGGTCAGCGTCGAGATGGCCGAGCAGGTCGCCGAGATCTTCACCGAGGTGATCATCGCGCCCGGGTACGCGCCCGGTGCGGTGGAAGTGTTGCAGCGCAAGAAGAATGTGCGCGTGCTGGTGGCCGAGCCGCCGCAGCGCAAGGGTGTGGAGCTGCGTCCGATCAGCGGCGGTGCGCTGCTGCAGGATCGCGACGTGCTCGACGCCGCCGGTGACGATCCGGCCAACTGGACCCTCGCCGCGGGCGATCCGGCCGACGCCACCACCCTGGCCGATCTCGAATTCGCTTGGCGCGCTTGCCGTGCGGTGAAGTCGAACGCGATCCTGCTGGCCGAGGACGGCGCCGCGGTCGGTGTCGGCATGGGCCAGGTCAACCGCGTGGATTCGTGCAAGCTCGCCGTCGAGCGCGCGGGGGAGCGGGCCAAGGGCGCGGTCGCCGCCTCCGACGCGTTCTTCCCGTTCTCCGACGGTCCCGAGATCCTGGTGGCCGCCGGGGTGCGCGCGATCGTGCACCCGGGCGGTTCGATCCGCGACAAGGACACCGTGGAGCTGTGCAAGGAAGCGGGCGTGACCCTCTACCTGACCGGGGCGCGCCACTTCGCGCACTGAGTTCGTCTGTGCCCCAACGGGTGCCGCACCGAGTCCCGGTGCGGCACCCGTTGTCGTCAGCGGCCGGTGAGGGTGCTCAACATCCAGTCCGCCGCCGCCGACTCGGTGTCGAAGCGTGCGCGGACGTCGAAGGTGCCCCGCTCGAAAGAGCCGACCTCCCAACCATTGTCGGAGTCGCGGAGGAACCAGAAGTCGGTGGGGACGGGGTCGGTCTCGTGCACGCCCTCGATCCGGAACGAGTCGGGCGGCAGGCCCGCGTCGGTGAGGGCGGTGCTGAGTTCACGGCGATTCATGGGGTCCTTCGGTCAGGCCGGTCGTTCTTCGACGAGGTAGCCGTTGTCCAGCAGCCAGGTGACGCTCAGGGTCTGACCGGCTTCGGGCAGGTAGCTCGATTCCAGTTTGTACTGGGTGCCCCCGCCGGGCTGCTCGAACCAGGCGGCGATGGGGCCCGCGTCCACCCGGAAGGTCTTCATGACGCAGTACTGGTGGTAGTTGCTCAGCGGCGTGCCCGCCGGGGTGTTGAGGTTCTGCGGGGGCAGCGCTCGCGCGGCGAAGGAGTCGCCCTTGGGGGCGAGGAAGGCGCCACCGGCGTAGCCGAAGCGGTCGAGGCGTTCGCCGGGGTCGAGGGAGTCCTGGTACCGCACCGGCTGACCGGCGACGGTCACGAAACCGTCGGCGGGCGGGTAGATCCACCAGCCCTGGTCGGTGCGGTACTTCGCGACGAACTCGTCGGCCGACATGGCACCGAAACGCTGGTAGCCGGGCAGCAGGGGGCCGACCGGTGCCTGGGCGGGCAGCGGTTCGGGGCCGAGGTACTGCCGGTCGGCGTCGTAGAACGTGGTGGTCGCGGGGGCGAGGTCGGGGGTGCCGGGGACGCAGGGCGAACCGGGGGCCGACGAGCCCGATGAACCGGGTTGGGCGTAGCCGACCGCGGGCGAGCCGGCGAGCAGCGCCACGACGGTAGCGAGGGTAGCAACGAGCGATTTCGAACGCATCCAGTCAACTCCTCGAGAGGGTGCAAGCGCAGGGCGCTCATTGGATCATGTTGTCGCAGTACAACAGTGGCTATCGTGGCCGCGTGCCGGTCGTCGTCGGCGAGTCGGGTGCGCGGGGGTCAGCGTGTCGGGCCGCGGCGGCGAGCTATCACCGCGCACTCCCGTCGATCCCGTCCGCGCCCGACCGCATCGCGGAGGTGAATGTCGGTTCGATGGGGCGCCGGCGCCTCCGGTTCACAGACGCCGGTGTCCACGGATTCCGTTGGTACGCAGTGGTATCGACTGGTATTCGGCCCGGGGTAGGGTATTCGCGGGGTGGGGGCGCGGCCCGGATCGGCCGGATCGCCTTGCGGGCGCGGATATATCACGTTCGGCGCGCATTCTAAACGCGATCCATCCCACAGTGAACTTTCCGCGAACCATGCGCGTAAGTACCCCATTGTCGCTCTGGGAGGACTACATTCGGCGTGGACGCGGGGGCGTGGCTTACGACCGGCGTCGGCTATTTGGATGCTCTGCAACTGGATCTTCGAAAGGAACATCGTGGGCGACACGCTGCGTGTAGGCGAAGAACTGGGACTGGGACAGTCCCTGACCGGCGGTGCGTACACCCTGGCTCTGCAGCCGGACGGCAACCTCGTGCTGACCGAGCCCGACGGCAACGTCGTGTGGGCCGCGCAATCGCACGGACAGGACGTGCAGCGCGCGGCCCTGCAACATGATGGCGACTTCGTCCTCTACAGCGGGGGCGGCGCGCGCATCTGGGCCACCGACACCGCGGGCAAGAACGTCGAGCGGCTGGTCGTGCAGCCCGACCGCAACGTCGTGCTCTACGGCACCGACGGTTCGGTCGCCTGGGCCACCGCCACCAACACCGACAACCCGCTGCCCGCGCCGGAGCCGGTGCTCGCGGCCGCCATCGCCGAGGAGGTCCCGGCGCCGCCGGTCGTGCAGACCTACACGGTCGAGTCGGGCGACACCCTGTGGGCCATCTCGGAGCGTTTCTACGGTGACGGCAGCCGCTACCAGGAAATCGCCTCGGCCTCGGGCATCGACAACCCGGACCTCATCAACCCGGGCCAGGTTCTCACCATCCCGTAACGAGAACACCGAAAAGGCCCCGAAGCTGTTGCCTCGGGGCCTTTGTCGTGCCTGCGCCTACTTGGTGGTGGTGAAGGGCAGCAGCGCCATCTCGCGGGCGTTCTTCACCGCCACGGCGACCTGTCGCTGCTGCTGCGGGGTCAGTCCGGTGACGCGGCGGCTGCGGATCTTGCCGCGGTCGGAGATGAACGTGCGCAGCAGGTTGACGTCTTTGTAGTCGACGTGGTCGATACCCGCGGCGATCAGCGGGTTCTTCTTCGGTTTACGGCCTTGGTCGGCGCGTGACTTCTTGGACGGTGCTCGCTTCACTGCCATGGGATATTCCTTCTCACGAGATCAGAGGGTGTCTCTACCAGCTAGATTTGTGGACCCCAGGGAGCTCGCCCCGGTGGGCCATCTCGCGCACACGAACACGGGAGAGGCCGAACTTCCGGAGATAGCCGCGTGGCCGGCCATCAGCAGCATCCCGATTGCGCAATCGTACCGGACTGGCGTTGCGCGGCTGCTTGCGCAGTTCGGCCTGCGCGGCGAGGCGCTGCGCTTCGTCGGTCGCGGGCTTGCGGATGAGCTCCTTGAGCTCGGCGCGCCGGGCGGCGAAACGCTCGACGACCTCGCGCCGCTGCTCGTTGCGGGCGATCTTGGACTTCTTGGCCATTGCTAGCGCTCCTCGCGGAAATCGACGTGGCGGCGCACGACGGGATCGTATTTGCGCAGGATCAGCCGGTCGGGGTCGTTGCGGCGGTTCTTGCGGGTGACGTAGGTGTAGCCGGTGTCGGCGGTGGACTTGAGCTTGACGATCGGCCGGATATCGGTCGACTTCGAGGCCATGTGGTGCTCCTAGATCTTGTCGCCGCGGGCGCGGATGCGAGCTACGACAGCCTCGATTCCGTCGCGGTCGATGGTCTTGATGCCCTTGGCGGAGACCGTCAGCGTGACGCGGCGGCCCTCGCTGGGCAGGAAATAGGTCTTGCGCTGGATGTTGGGGTTCCAGCGTCGGTTGGTGCGCCGGTGCGAGTGTGAGACGGCTTTTCCGAAGCCGGGCTTGCGTCCGGTGACCTGGCAGTGGGCCGACATGCGACTCCCTTCATGGCTATGACAACCATTTTCGACAACGATTATTCCGCACTGTACAGTCGTCGCGAGGTAATTGAAAATCATTGTCGAAAGGGGTATCGGGTGCTGGACCAGTCAGACCGGAGAACGCCCGTGGTGCTGCTGGCCGGCTTCTCCGGACCCGCCATGGGCGGCGTGGAGCACATCGCGGCGACGCTGAGCGCGGACGCGGGCACGGTGATCGTGCACCACGACCTCGCCGAACTGCGCGAAGGCGTGGTGACCCGCACGGTGCGCACGGCGGGCACCGTGACCACCACGGTGTTGGAACTCGCGCACGGCTGCGTGTCGTGCACGCTACGCGCGGATCTGCTGCCGATGCTGTGCACGCTCGCCACCCGCGCCCACATCTCCCGGATCGTGCTCGCGCTCGACCCGGGCATCGAGGCCGAGGCGCTGTGCCACGCGATCGAGAACGTCGAGGTGTGCGGGGTCGCCGACCGCGTGGACGGGCCCGCCGCCCGCTCGGTGCGCGTCGAGGCCGTGCTCACCTGCGTGGACGGGCAGCAGTGGCTCGCCGACGCGAGCGGTGACGAGGTGCTGGCCGACCGCGGGTTGGCCGGGGCCGACGACGAGCGCACGGTCGCGCAGGTGGCCGTGGGTCAGGTCGACTTCGCCGACGCGCTGGTGGTGCTCACCGCCGGGACCGAGATCTTCGAACGGGATCGGCTCGCCGCCGTGCTCGCCCGCCTCGCGCCCGCCGCGCCCGTCGCCTGGCTCGACGGCCTGGCGGGGTTCGACGCCATCGAGATCGGCGCCCTGCTGGCCCGCGTGCCCGCCGACTCCCGACGCGGCCGGATCTTCGACGCGCACGCCCCGCTGCTGCGCGGACAGCCCCCGCTGCGCACCGACTGCGGCGTCACAATCGTCGAATTCGCCGCGCGTCGGCCCTTCCATCCCGCGCGCCTGCACGACGCGTTGGACGTGCTGCTCGACGGCGTGGTCACCGCGCGCGGTCGGGTGTGGTTGGCGACCCAACCGGACCAGGTGGTGTGGCTCGAGTCGGCCGGTGGCGGCCTGCGCGTCGGCAACGCGGGCCGGTGGCTGGCCGCGATGAGCCCGGCCGAACGCGCCGCCACCGACCCCGACCGGCAGGTGATGGCCGCGCTCGGCTGGGACGAGCAGTTCGGCGATCGCGATGTGTCGCTGGTGATCCTGGCCCACGACGCCGATCCCGACGAGATCCGCCACGCCCTGCACTGGGCCCTGGTCGAGGACGACGAGATGTTGCTCGTCGAGCGGGCCCCCGAACGAGTCGCGCTGTGGGAGGACCCCTTCGGCGACTGGCACGAAGAACCCTGCGCCGATCCCACCGAGGCCACGGCCTCGGCGAGTGAGCGCACCGATCCGAGAGGAGAAACGGCATGAAGACAGGCATCCATCCCGACTACCACCCCGTCGTGTTCGAGGACGCGAGTACGGGCAAGCAGTTCCTGACCCGCTCGACCGCGCACAGTGACCGCACCATCGAGTGGAGCGACGGGAACACCTACCCGCTGATGGTGGTCGACGTGACCTCCGATTCGCACCCGTTCTGGACCGGCACCGCCCGCAACCTCGACACCCAGGGTCGCGTCGAGAAGTTCGAACGCAAGTACGGCAAGCGCCCCCGCGCGGGCAAGGAAGGCTGAGTCATGGCGGTCCCCAAGCGCAGGATGTCGCGCTCGAACACCCGCAGCAGGCGTTCGCAGTGGAAAGCGGAAGTGCCCCAGTTGGTTCCGGTGACCGTGGCCGGGGTCGAATACCGGGTGCCGCGCCGCATCGTCGCCGCGGTGCGTCGGGGTCTGATCGATCCGGCGCGGATCTCCTGAGTCGTCTCGTCGGCGCTCGCACGACGGCCTGCCGGGTCACCCGGTGGGCCGTCGCCGCGTGCGGGCCGGAAGTGCCTGTCGTCCAGGGGGGTTGCTCCGGCGGCGTAATGCCTGTTCAGGGCGTTTTACGTGAGCTTCGGCAACTTTTCGGCTAACGGTGTGACGCGTGCCACTTGGCTCGGGGGTGCGGAGTGGCTTGCGGAGTGGTTGCTGGATCTCGAATTACCAACTCGCGGTTTGTTTTTCACCACAATAAAATTCCGGAACTGCTGATGCGGACTCCGGGGCGGGTATGTACTCTCGTGCGTGAGGGCGGGTTCTCCGAGTATGGGGAACCCGCTCATCGCCATTTCAGGGGCGGTTTTTCCGCCGGTGCGCACCCGTCGGGCGGGCATGGTCCAGCGGAACGAAGGTCGGAAACAATCCGACAAACCGGACGTTAGCTGGTTGCGGTCAGCGGGCCGGAACCGGTTGGCGCGCAGCCAGTACCGCGTCGCGCCGATCCGGGGCCACCAGCACCGCGGTGATCGGCACCGTCAGGCCGAGCGCGCCGATCACGAACATCGGGAACACCAGGTCGAACAGCGGCACCCCGGTCGGCGTCTTGATCGCGGGATCGATCGAGAACGACAGGGCCGTGAGCGCGGTGTAGTAGACCCCGGCCACACCGACGGCGAACAGCACCGACACCACCACGCGCAGCGCGATCCGGCGGACCACCTGCGCGGCCCACAGCGTCGCCGTGCACCCCGCCATCGACAGCAGCACCGCCGCGCCGATCAGGCCGAGCGATTCCTCCATCGTGCCCTGCACCGAGATCGCGTCCAGGGTCAGGAAAGTCGACAGGCCGACACTCAAACCCATGGTGAGCCCGCCGATGATCAGCCGCGGCACCTGCAGGGTCCGCCCGCTGATCAGGAACCCGGCCAGCACCCCCACCACCGCGATGGCCAGCGCCGACGCGCCGAGGGCGACGTTGTAGCGCAGGGTCGAGTCGTGCACCCGCAGCGCCAGCAGCGCCACCGAATTGGCCAACCACAGCCCGACCCCGCCGAGCGAGACCGCGGCCATCGTCAACCACACCAGCCGAAATCGCTGCGAGTACTTCGCGTGACGCACACAGGCGAACGACACCAGCGCGCCCACCGCCGACAGATCCACCGCGAGCCAGGCGATCCCGGTGCCGTTGGCGAAGGTGTCGGCACCCGCGGCGGCGAGCAGATCAACCACGCCTGCCCGCCCCCTCGAACTGCTGGGGCTCGAGCTGGGCGATGGCGTATTCGGTCACCGCCGCCAGCGCCTGACGGACCTCGACGGCGTTGCGCGCGTCGATGTCGACGATCGGGATACCCTCGCGCACCGAGAGCGCTTCGCGCAGTTCGGCGATGGGGAAGCGGGGGGCGTTGGGGAAGCGGTTCACCGCGATCAGGAACGGCAGGCCACGCGCCTCGAAGAAGTCGACGGCGGCGAAACTGTCCTCGAGCCTGCGGGTATCGATCAGCACCACCGCGCCGATGGCACCGCGGATCAGGTCGTCCCACATGAACCAGAAGCGCTTCTGGCCGGGCGTGCCGAACAGGTAGAGCACCAGGTTTCCGGGCAGCACGATGCGACCGAAGTCCATGGCCACGGTGGTGGTTTCCTTCTCCGGCGTCTCGGCGAGATCGTCGATGCCGTCGGAGAAGTGGGTCACCATCGCCTCGGTGCGTAGTGGCACGATCTCCGACACCGCACCGACGAAGGTCGTCTTCCCGGCGCCGAAACCACCGGCGACGACGATCTTGGTCGATGCGACCCGCTGTTCCGGGGTCGGCGGTCGCATGCCATCAGAGGCCACGGAGTCCACGCAAAGTCCTCTCCATCAGTGATCGGCGTTCGTCGTAGCTCGCCTGCTCGGTCAGCGTCGAATGCACTCGAAGAATCCCGCCCACTACGAGATCGCCGATCATCACCCGGACCATACCCAGTGGGCGCCCGAGGTATGCGGCTATCTCGACGACAGATAGCCGATGTGTGGCCAGTCGCACGATTTCGATCCGCAGATCGCCTGCGGACCAGTCGTTGTGCGCTGTATAGGAGACCGTTTCGACGACCGCCTCGAGCGGTAGCGCGATCGCGGGCTCGGTGCGGCCCGACGTCAGGGCATAGGGCCTGACCCTGGTCGTTGGCCGGGCATCGGATCCGTAAGGGCTCGACATCTCACCTCAGCCGGCAGAGCGGGCGGTGGCGGTGACCGCCGAGCCCACCCGGTCGACGAGCAGTGCCATCTCGTAGCCGATGCGGCCGATGTCGTGACTCTTGTTGGCCAACACCGCCAGATGCGAGCCGTTGCCCACGCTCATCACCAGCAGGTAGCCACGCTGCATCTCCACGATCGACTGCATCACCTTGCCGCCGTCGAACAGGTGCGCCGCACCCATCGACAGGCTGGCCAGCCCGGCGGTGACCGCGGCCAGCTGCTCGGCGCGATCTGAGGGCAGGTGCGGACTGGTCGCCTGGAGCAGTCCGTCGGCAGAGACGAGCACCGCGTGCGAGACGCCGGGCACGTCTCGGGTGAAGCGGGCGACCAACCAGTTCAGATTCTCGTCTGTGGGGTGCGCGTTGCTCATTCGAGGCCTCCGTCGTTGTACTGGATCTCGGCACGACCGCTGCGGACGCCGCTGAGATGTCGGGTCAAGTTGTTGCGGATCTCCTCGGGATCGCGATCGCCCGCTTCTTCGGCGGGGGTGAGTCCACCGGGCACGAGTTGCGCCCCCGGCTTGCGAATCGGCAGACCACCGCTGGTGCGCGAGGACGTGGGCGGGTGATCCGCCTCGGCCGCCGCCGACCAGCCCGCATCGCCGGGGGAGCTCCACGCGGCACCGTTGCCGCCGTTGTCGGTGGTGGCGGGTTCGACGAGCCACTCCGAGACCATCCGCTGGTAGATCGGGGTCGGCGCCGGTCCCGGCACCGGCTGCAACCGGGTGCTGGTGGTCGGCATCGGATCCTCGTCGACGGGACGCGGTCGAGGTTCGGGTTCCGGTTCGCGACGCGGTTCGGGTTCCGGTTCGCGAGCGGGCCGACCGGCGAGTTCGGCCAGCGCGTTGGCGGGGATGCGCTGGGGCAGGCCGAGGGGGCGCGAGTCGGCGGGTGGCGCGGGCTCGGGGGCGTCGCCGGCCGTGACGGGGAGATCGTCGGTGTCGTGTTCGTGTTCGGCCCACAGTCCGACCGGTTCGTCGTCCTCGACCGGGACGACCGCCACCGGTTCCGTCGGCGGCGCGGGAACGGCGGCCGGAATGCGTTGTGGCAGAACGTAACCGGTGGTCGTGGGCACCGAGTGATCGACGCCGTTGGTACGTACCGGCGGACCGGGCGGGATCGGCGGTCCGACCGGGGCCCCCGGCAGATCGAGACTGGTCAGGGCGACCGGGGTCAGCGGCAGCGGACCCGACCCCATGATCGGATTCGGGCCGGTGATGTCGGCGGGGGTGAGCGCGTACGGGCCGATCCCGGCGGGCACGATCGGCTGCGGGCCGGTCGCGACCAACGGGTTCGGGCCGGTGGCGACCAACGGGTTCGGGCCGGTGGCCGGACCCGAGGACATCGGCGGCATCGGCGCCACCAGCGAGCTGGGCAGATGCACGCTCGCGGTGATGCCGGGCTGCGGGGTCGCGCCGTTGGTGCGGCGCAGGCTCACGGTGATGGTGTGGCGCTTGGCGAGCCTGCCGACCACGAAAAGACCCATCCGGCGCGCGGTCTCGATGGTGACCTCACCACCGGAAGCGAGCCGGTCGTTGGTGGTCTGCAGATCGTCGGCCGACATGCCGAGGCCGCGGTCGGTGATCTCGATCAGATACCCGCTGTCGACCGCGCGGCCCACGATGACCGCCACCGAGGTGCTCGGCGGGGAGTAGCGCAGGGCGTTGTCGATGAGCTCGGCGAGCAGGTGCTCGATATCGACCGCGGACTCACCGGCCACGACACCGTCGGGCACATTCCCGATCTCGACGCGCTGGTAGTCCTCCACCTGCGAGACCGCGCTCCACAGCATGTCCGACAGCGGCACCGGCGGCAGGTGACCGCGCCGCAACACGGTGCCGGCCAGCACGAGCAGGTTGTCGCCGTTGCGGCGCATGCGGGTGGCGAGGTGGTCGAGGCGGAACAGCGTCTGTAGCCGCGCGGGGTTGTCCTCGTCGTGCTCGAGTTCCTCGATGAGCGCGAGCTGCTGCTCGACCAGCGACTGGCTGCGCCGCGACAGCGTCTCGAACATGTTGCCGATCTGCAGGCGAAGGCGGGCCTGATCACCGGCCAGATTCAGGGCCTGCTCGTGGATCTCGTCCACCGCGCGGGCCAGCTGGCCGATCTCGTCGGTGGAGTGCACCCCGACCGGGGTGATCTCCGGGGTCGCGCCGCCGCTGCGCACCACCGCGAGCTCGTCGGGCAGCTTCACGTGCGCGACCTCGAGCGCGTCGCGACGCAGCCTGCGCACCGGCACCACCAGCGTGCGCGCCACGGCCAGCGCCAGCGCCAGCCCGGCCAGCAGCATGCCAAGGACCAGGGTGGTCTCGCGCAGGGCCGCGGTCTGGGCGGTCGCGGTGTTGCTGTCGAGGGTGTGGTCGATGTTGTCGAGCAGCGCGGAGATGGTCGAGGCATAGGTGTCGGCGCTGACCTGCAGGGTGTTGAGCACCGCGGCGTTGGTGGTCGGGTCGCCGTTGTTCTGGCTGAACACGCTGATCCTGGTCTGCACCGCGTCGAGCAGCGCGGCCTGGCTGCCTGCCTGGTCGGGCAGGATCATCGCGTAGGTCTTGATCATGTTGGCTTCGGAGCCGAGCTCGACGAGCATCTTCGCCCGCGCGCTCTGGCTGACGCCCGCCTCGGGCGAGACGACCAGCGTGCGCTCGCGGGTGAGCACCCGGCGCGCCTGGTGCAGCGAGGTCAGCTGCAGGAAGTAGCGCTGCACGACGAAGTCCTCGACCTGGGGGGTCTTCGCCAGCGCGTTGCCGATCCGCTCGCCGATCAGGTCGGACTGTTCGGCGACCATCGTGGGGGACCCGCCGCGCACGGTGTTGCGCAGCGTGGCGCCCGCGACGGTGGCCGCGGTGAGCTCATCGGCGACGCCGGGGTCGATGCTGGCCGAGCGCAGGGCGCTCTGCACCTCGGCGAGGGCCTGGTCGTAGGTGGTCAGCGCGGCGTCGGTCTGCGGGTCGGCGATGGCGCCCCAATTGGCGGTGGCGGCGACGGCGAGTTGTTCGGTCGCGGTGGCGAACTTGACGACGGGACGGATGACGGTTGCCTGCTCGGTAGCGGCGCTGAGCTGCGTCATCGTCTGCAGCTCGTTGTTGATCCGCAGCACGGCGAAGGCGGTAGCGAGCATCACCGGCAGCACCAGCACCACACCGACCTTGCGCGTAACCGACCAGTTGGACAGGCTGAATTGCCAGGAGCGCGATGCAGGTTCCATCCGCGTGCGTTGCCTCTGCTTCCACGTGTGACCCCGGCCCGCGCGGGGAGGTCGCGGAGCGATGCGAGCGCAGAACCAACTGGAGGTCTTCTTTATCGCCAGGAAAGATACCGTGCCGGATGAGTATCGGCAATCCGGTCGAGCGGACGAAAATTCGCCGAATATGCGCTGGCACCACGACGATTGCTCGGAGTTGTCAAGACTGACAACTCGCTCGCCGAGGTCACGACCTTCCGACACCCCGCGCGGGCCTCTCAGTACGTTCTCAGTCGGTCACGGCAAACTACAGCGCATGCGCATTCTGGTAGTCGACGACGATCGCGCGGTGCGAGAATCACTGCGCCGGTCACTGAGCTTCAACGGCTACACCGTCGACCTGGCCGTCGACGGCCTCGACGCCCTCGAGAAAGTGACCGCTGCCAGGCCCGATGCCCTGGTTCTGGATGTGATGATGCCGCGCCTGGACGGCCTGGAAGTGTGCCGTCGGCTGCGCAGCACCGGCGACGATCTGCCGATTCTCGTTTTGACCGCGCGGGATTCGGTCTCCGAACGCGTCGCCGGACTCGACGCGGGCGCCGACGATTATTTGCCCAAACCATTCGCGTTGGAAGAATTGCTGGCGCGTTTACGGGCGTTGCTCCGTCGCCGAACGCCCGATCCCGGTGAAGCGTCGGAGGCGATGGTGTTCGCTGATCTGTCGCTGGATCCGGTCACCCGCGAGGTCTCGCGCGGCGAGCGCGCGATCAGTCTCACGCGCACCGAGTTCTCGTTGCTCGAGATGTTGATGGCCAATCCGCGCCGGGTGCTCACCCGCGGTCGAATCCTCGAAGAGGTCTGGGGCTACGACTTTCCCACCTCCGGCAACGCGCTCGAGGTCTACATCGGCTATTTGCGCCGCAAGACCGAGGCCGACGGCGAGGAACGGTTGATCCACACCGTGCGCGGCGTCGGGTACGTGCTGCGCGAGACCCCTCCGTAGGCGGACATGGCAGCCAAGGAACCGGTGGTCGCAGTCCTCGGGCGACCCCTCGACGCGAGCGAGATGCGACCGCCCATGCCCCTGACCCGATCGGTGTCGCTGCGCTGGCGAGTGACCCTGCTGGCCGCCTCGGTGGTGCTGATCGCGGTGGCACTCACCTCGATCGCGGCCTACGCGATGGTGGCGCGCGCCCTCTACGCCGATGTCGACCGGCAGCTGGAGGCCCGCGCGGCGACGATGATCAACAACAACTTCGAGACCGCCGGATTCCAGTCGATCGTGCTGGCCGGGCTGTTCTCCAACGATGTCGGCGTGGCGCTGATCTACGCGGGCAACAAGCCGTACATGCCGCCCCAGCAGACCATTCCGCCGGTCGGCGCGCAGGAGATGGCCGTTGCCGACGGACGATTGAACTCGTCGCTGCGCACCGTGGGTGACCAGCGGGTACTCGCCGCGCGCACACACAGCGGCGCCACGCTGATCATCTCGCAGAAGCTCTACCGCACCCGCGAGGTGCTCGACCAGCTGGCCTGGCTGCTGTTCGTGGTCGGCGCGTGCGGGGTCGTGCTCGCCGCCGCGGCCGGTACCGCGGTGGGCCGCACCGGCCTTCGCCCGATCGCCCGGCTCACCGCCGCGACCGAGCGCATCGCCCGCACCGACGATCTGACCCCCATCCCGGTCACCGGTGACGACGAATTGGCCAGTCTCACCGAGAGTTTCAACACGATGCTGCGCGCGCTCACCGAATCGCGCGACCGTCAGCGTCGACTCGTCGCCGACGCGGGCCACGAACTGCGCACCCCGCTCACCTCGCTGCGCACCAACATGGAACTGCTCATCGCCTCGAGCCGACCGGGCGCGCCCCGGCTGCCCGACGAGGACATGGCCGAGTTGCGCGCCGACGTGGTGGCCCAGATCGAGGAGCTCTCGACCCTGGTCGGCGACCTGGTCGACCTGGCCCGCGAGGACGCCCCCGAAACCGTCTACGAGCGGGTGGATCTGGGCGAGGTGGCCGAGCGCGCGCTCGAACGTGCGCGCCGCCGACGGGTGGGGATCACCTTCGTCGCCGATCTGCGGCCCTGGTTCGTCTACGGGCACGAGGCGGGGCTGGAACGGGCCGTGCTCAACGTGTTGGACAACGCCGCCAAGTGGAGCCCGCCCGACGCGGTCGTGCGGATCACCATGCGCCCCGCCGGACCCGGCCTGCTCGAGCTGGCCGTCGGCGACGCGGGCCCCGGCATCCCCACCGGGGAACGGGAGTTGGTGTTCGAGCGCTTCTACCGCACCACCGCCTCGCGCTCGATGCCCGGCTCCGGGCTCGGCCTGGCCATCGTCAAGCAGGTGGTGACCAAACACGGCGGCACCATCGTCATCGACACCTCCGATCGCGGCGGCGCGCTGGTGCGGATCGTGCTGCCGGGCGAGGCGCCGACCCTGCTCGACGAGGTCGACCCGTGACCGAGTCTCGGCGAACTGATAGTCCGATCTCAGGTGGCTCTCAGTAGCGGTCACGAAGCTGGTCTGCGAGCGTGAGGAGACACAAGACATGACCGACGATCCCCGAGACCACCGCCCCGACGAGACCGGATCCGACGCCACGGGCCCCTTCGGCCGACCCGCGTCCCCGGGCGACTACCCGGCAGGGCCGACTTCCGGTGCGCCGTATCCGGGTGCGGGTACGGGGGAATTCGGCGGTCACGGACCGTACGACGGCCAGCCTTGGCGAGGGGGCCAGCCTGCGCCTTTCGCCCAGCCCGCCCATGCCGCGCCGGCGCCGGTGCAGCGAAAGCCCTTGCGGCTCGGCCTGATCGCCGGTGCTGCCGCGTTGGCGCTGGTCAGCGGTGGTGTGGGCGGGGTGGTCGGCGCCCTGGTCACTGACTCGGACTCGGTCCAGGTCACCAACGCACTCGAGGCGCCGAAGCCCGAGATCAACAACGTCGCCAACGCCCCGGCCGGCTCCACCCAGGCGGTCGCGCAGCGCGTGCTGCCCAGCGTCGTGATGATCAAGGTCGCAGGCAACCGGGCCTCGGGCGAGGGTTCCGGGGTCGTGTTGTCCACCGACGGACTGATTCTCACCAACAACCACGTCGCCGCAGGCGCGGGCGCCTCGGCGAAGATGGAAGTGGTCTTCAGCGACGGCAGCACCGCCCCCGCCACGATGATCGGCGCCGATCCGGTCTCCGACCTCGCCGTCATCAAGGTCAGCGGCAAATCCGACCTCACCCCGATCGAACTCGGCACCTCCGACGGGCTGGCGGTCGGCCAACCGGTGATCGCGATCGGCTCGCCGCTCGGCCTGGCGGGCACGGTCACCACCGGCATCGTCTCCGCGCTCAACCGCCCGGTCTCCACCAGCGGCGAGGGCGCCCCGAGCCAGGTCAACCCGGTGATCGACGCGATCCAGACCGACGCCGCGATCAACCCGGGCAACTCCGGCGGCGCGCTGGTCGACGGTCAGGGCAAGCTGATCGGCATCAACACCGCCATCGCCAGCCTCGGCGGCGAGGTGGCGGGCGGCACCCAGAGCGGTTCGATCGGGCTCGGTTTCGCGATC
This sequence comes from Nocardia lasii, assembly GCF_042658545.1. Classification (NCBI taxonomy): domain Bacteria; kingdom Bacillati; phylum Actinomycetota; class Actinomycetes; order Mycobacteriales; family Nocardiaceae; genus Nocardia; species Nocardia lasii. The sequence continues at coordinate 461,897 of NZ_JBHSQN010000015.1, read as the reverse complement.
CCGGTGGACCAGGCCCGCCGGGTCGCCGACCAACTGATCAAGACCGGCCAGGCCACCTACGCCCAGATCGGCATCAAACTCCGCCCCCAGGACAACGCCGCCCGCGTGCTCGAAGCCACCCCCGACGGTCCCGCTGCCAAGGCGGGTATCCCGACCGGTGCCGTGATCACCCGGCTCGACGACCGACCCATCGATTCCGGCGACGCGCTCATCGCCGCCGTCCGCTCGCACCAGCCAGGAGACACAGTGAAGGTCACTTACACCGACGACCAGGGTCGCGACCCGAAGACCGTCGAGGTCACGCTCACCGCAGCGGCGGCGGAAGGCGGCCGATGATGCGTTCGAACGCAAGCCTGTCGTGCGTAGGCGCTACGGTGATGACCATGGACATCGATGCTCCCGTGGCAGGGCGCGCCCTGGTTGTTGTCGTCGACGATCGGACCGCCCATGGCGGCGTGGATTCGCTCGGCCCGCTCGTCACCGAATTGCTCAACGAGGCCGGGTTCCTCGTCGACGCCTCGGTGACGGTGCAGGCCGAGGAAGTCGAGATCCGCAATGCGCTCAACACCGCGGTGATCGGTGGTGTCGACCTGGTCATCTCGGTCGGCGGCACCGGCATGTCGCCGCGTGACATCACCCCCGAGGCCACCACCCAGGTCCTCGACCGTGAGCTGCCCGGCATCACCGAGGCGCTGCGCGCGTCGGGTCGGGTGGCGGGCTCGCTGGACGCGGGTCTGTCGCGCGGGGTCGCCGGCATCTCCGGCAGCACCCTGGTCGTGAACCTGCCCGGCACCCGCGCCTCGGTGCGCGACGGCATGGCCACGCTCGGCCCGTTGGCGAGCAAGGTGATCGGCGAGCTGTCCGGCGGTCTGGACGAGTGACAACTCCATCCGAGGAGTCGGCCTCGGCGGATGCGCTGCGGCGCAAGGCCGCCGAGGCCGCGCGGCTGGCCCGGATCTTCGGCGATGTGCTGCCCGAGACCACCGGCGACGAGCGTCGCGACGATGCGCGCGGTGCGGAGGTAGACGAATGGTTACGGTCTCAGGTGCCGCCGCACCACGGGTGATCGCGCCGTTATCTACGTAGTTACTCCGTAGTAATCACCCCGTCGATCGCCGTCTTCGGTAGCCTGCGCAATGGCCGACAATTAATCCCCGACCACGCGAAAGCGTGGTCTTTTGTCGTATATGGGTCCGTTCGTACCCGTGGACACCTCTTGTCAAGTGTCACTGACACCGTGTCCTACGACCGTATTAATGCATGTCAAAGCATGTGGCGATGTACTAATGTGTGCCCTGCTTCACAGTGAAATTTACGAACTCTTTCGTTGCTGAATCCCGGTATCGGCGTTTAATGTTCGCCATCGAGCCAACCAACTATCGGCCCCCGCAGTACTCCGACTTCTGTGCGTCGAAACACTCGGAAGAACCCCGGCTCGGGTTCGTCACACCGACCCCGCCGTATCGCCGAAATAACAGTTAGTTACGCAATGGCAACAAAGGGGCGACACACTGAGCGGGGCCTGTGAGGGCCACCTGTCCGATCTCGAAAGTCGAGATCGGCTGTTAGACACCTGATGAGGGGAAGTATGAGCGAGAACCGCACCACCGGTGTGCGCCGCGGCGCCCGTGCCGCGGGCGTCGGCGCTGCCGCGGCCGCCGTGGCCATGGGCCTGCTGTCGACCGGTGCCGCCAACGCCGATACCTTCGTGCCGTTGCCGGACGGCCAGAAGGTCAGCCCGAGTGGCACCGTCACCATCACCCGCACCGCGGAATCCGCGCTGATTTCGCCGTCGCTGTCCGCCAATGGCGCGGGTCGCGTCGTCTGGGTCTCGGGCTCCGCCATCGCCGAGGTCACCGAGACCCCCGAGGGCGAGGTCGGCCCCTGGAACGGCCCGACCGGCCGTCCCGGCTCGAACAACTCGTCGACGCACGGCGCCTCCCAGCTGAACACCGGCTACATCGTCGGTTGCCAGGTGAGCATCGCCGATGACGCGATCACCGCCGGTGGCGGCGTCGGTGTCAGCACCGACGGTGTCTCCGCGAGCGGCTCGATCGGCCTGAGCCTCGGCCCCGGCGAAGTGAAGTTCGTGCAGATCAGCTCGAAGGACATCCTGAAGGCCGGCACGTACGCGATCGATTACCAGGACGCGGAAATCGAGATCCAGGGCTGCGCCGGCTACGCGCAGGCCCGTGCGTACACCGTCGTCGAGATCATCGGCGACAACTACTCGAAGACCACCCTGTACGGCGCGCCGTTCAGCATCGGCTGACGTCTTTCGATCCGGCACGAATCTTCTTCTCGCTGCGGCGAACTCACTCCTCGAGGGACAAATCCTATGATCAACCGTAAGTTCATGGCGAAGGTGGCGGGCGTCAGCGCTGCGGCCACCGTGGCCGTCGGCCTGTTCTCCACGGGCGCGGCCAATGCCGATACCTTCGTTGCGCTGCCGGGCGGGCACATCACCAAGGTGCTCTCCGACGGCACCGTCGTCGACATCTCCCTGGTGGGGGAGTCGGCCCTGATCAGCCCGTCCATGGGCGCCACCCCGGTGCACCGCAACTCGTGGGTCTCCGGTAGCGCTCAGGTCACCGTTTCCGACGGCGGCTCCGGCAAGATCTACCCGGGCTACACCGTTGGCTGCCAGGTCAACATCTCCGGTGGCTCCGTCTCCGGCGACGGCTCGGGCTCTGTCGATCCCGAGGGCGCCGGCTCCGGCGGCGTCGGCGCGGGCGGCGAGCTCTCGCTCGGCCCCGGCCAGTCGAGCTCGTTCTACATTCTCGACAAGGAATTCGCCGACGACTACGGCTCCGAGGCCCATGGCAAGTCGAACAAGTTCTCCGATGGCTCCGGCTCGGTGACTTGGGCCGACACCACCATCGGTCTGTCGGGCTGCGCCGGTTACGCGCAGGCGCGTGCCTTCGTGTCCGTCGAGGTCGAGACCGACAACGTGATCTCCTGGGTCACCCTGTGGGGCCAGCCGTTCAGCCTCGGCTGATCTGTTCGCACCCGAACTCGAAACGGGCCGGTCGCTTTCGCGACCGGCCCGTTTTGTTGTTTGTTCAAGGTGCGAGACTGGACATTACGAGACCGCATCATTAAGTTATCGCTTGCTTCACCATTTCTCGGTGACCATCAGCTTCTCGATCCACCTCCCGGCAGAGCGCCATTCGCCCTGTTGCCAGCGGTGCATGTCCTCGGGGCACACCCCAGCTGGGTCCGGGCGCGGCACAGATATCGACCTCGACGGTCGAGGTCGAATTTGCGTACACCTCGAGGGGAACAATGAGCGAGAACCGCACCATCCGCGTGCGCCGCGGCGCCGTGAGCGCCGGCGCCGCAGTGGCCGTCTCGATCGGGCTGCTGTCGGCCGGTGCAGCCAACGCGGACACCTTCGTACCGTTGCCGGACGGCCAGAAGGCCGGTCCCGGAGTCACTCTGAGTCGGACCGGCGAGCACGCCGTCATCTCACCGTCGCTGGCTGCCAATGGCGCCGGTCGCGTCGTGTGGGTATCGGGCAACGCGCGCGCCGATGTGCAGGTCACGCCGGAAGGCGAGGTCGGGCCCTACAACGGCCCGTCGGGTCGTCCCGGCTCCAACAATTCCTCGACGCACGGCGCGTCGAATCTGAACACGGGCTACATCGTCGGTTGCCAGGTGAGCATCGGCGACGACGCGATCGGCGCCGGCGTCTCCGGCGGCGTATCCACCGACGGATTGAGCGCGGGCGGTTCGATCGGTCTGAACCTCGGACCGGGCGAGGTGGCCTTCGTCCAGATCAGCGCGAAGGACATTCTGAAGCCGGGTGTCTACTCGATCGACTACCAGGACGCGGAGATCCAGATCCAGGGCTGTGCGGGCTACGCGCAGGCGCGGGCGTACACGGTGGTCGAGATCATCGGTGACCACTACTCGAAGACCACGCTGTACGGGATGCCGTTCAGCATCGGCTGATCGCACGGCCGAACCGAAACTCCCACCCGTTCCATCGAATTCACCATCGAGGGGTCAACTGTGCTGATCAACCGTCAGAGCATGGTGCGCGCGGCCGGTCTCGGCGCCGCCGCCACCATGGCGTTGGGCTTGTTCTCCACGGGTGCGGCGTCGGCCGACACCTTCGTTCCGCTGCCGGGCGGGCACATCACCAAGGTGCTCTCCGACGGCACCGTCGTCGACATCAGCCTGGTGGGCGAGTCGGCCAACATCAACCCGTCGCTGGGATCGACTCCCGCGCACCGCAATGCGTGGGTGTCGGGCAGCGCGCAGGTGACGGTGTCCGGCGGCGGGGACGGCAAGATCTTCCCCGGCTACACCGTCGGCTGCCAGGTCAATATCGCCGGCGGCGGCGTCAACGGCGAGGCGGAGGGCACGCAGGGCTGGGCTGACAACCAGGGGAATCCGGGGGCCACCACCGGTGGCGTGTCCACCGGTGGTGAACTCACCCTCGGTCCCGGCCAGGCCCGGTCCTTCTACGTCCTCGACCTCGAGATGGCCGACGACTACGGCAGCGAAACCCACAAGACCCGCAACGCCTTCACCGGCGGTTCGGGTTCGGTGACCTGGGCCGACGAGACCATCGGCCTGTCCGGCTGCGGCGGTTACGCCCAGGCCCGCTCGTTCGTGAGCGTCGAGGTGGAAACCGACAATGTGATCAGCTGGGTGACGCTGTGGGGTGCACCGTTCAGTCTGGGCTGATCACGCAATTCGCTTCCTGATCGAATTATGCGACACCGCAGGGAAATCGGAGCTCGCTCAACCGAGTGAGCTCCGATTTCCGTGTAGCAGTGACTCTTTCAGGGATTGTGCTGACCGTCGGCGCGACCGCGCTGTTCGGCGAGCAGATCCCGGATCTGGAGCAACAATTCGTTGTCGGTGAGTTTCTCCGTACCCGGTGAGTACCGCTTACGCGCCATCGTGGCGGGCGCCACCAGGACGAAGTACAGAATCGCGGCGATGAGGATGAAGTTGATGACGGCGGTGATGATCGGGCCGATCTCGATGAACGTGGCCGGTTTGTCCGCGACGAGCTGGAAACCCAGACCCAGATCGTTGGAACCGCCGAATACCGCGAGCACCGGATTGATGACGCCGTCGCTGAACGCGGTGACGATCGCGACGAAGGCGGTGCCGATGACGACCGCGACGGCCAGGTCCACCACATTGCCGCGGAGCAGAAAATCCTTGAAGCCTTTGAGCATTGCCGATGTCTCCTTCGTGCGAGCGGTGACGCGAAACGATCGAGCGTGGTTTCTGATGCTAACCACGACGGTGGCAAATCGCGCGCAAACGACGCCCCGACCGGCCGGGGGATTCCGTCAGTGGAAGACGACGGTCAGCGCCGTGCGTAGCGAGGCACCCGCCACCGCCGTGGCGTATTCGGTGTCGAGCGCGACCAGGACCACCCGTTCGGCGCCGCGCCGATCGCCGGTCGCGGTGACGAGCACGACGGCCGCGTCGGTGGCCAGGGTCCGCGCGGGTCTGCTCGCTCCCGGCCCGCCCGCGTCCTCGACCCCGATCACATCGACGCGATCACCGGCCCGCAACACCTCAGCCACCGCGGCATCGGCCAACCGGATCGGCACGATCCGCGCGTCCGCGCTTCCGGCGGCGGCCGCGGCCAACCGCGGGCCGACCACGCGCAGATCGGTGAAGGTCTCCCCGGCGCGCATGGCGCCGGTCAGCGTCGCGCCGAGCAGGGGAGTGGTCTCGGCTACCGAACCCGTTGGCAGCGAACGGGATTCGTGCTGATCGATGCGGAGGTCCGCGGCGGTGAGCAAGCGGCCGGGCGAGAGATCACGCGCCGCCACGACCACCGCGACCCGCGCCCCACCGGGATCGCCACGCACGAACAACACCACCGCGGCGACGGCGAGCGCGGCGGCGGCGATGCGCCGCAGCAGCAGGGCATCGGCCCACGACGGTCGGTTACCGAGAGCGAAGCGCCAGGAACTACCACGTCCCAGATCGGCGAGACTGCGAGTCATAGCGAAAGCGTAGAACCGCGCGCCGTCGCGACACCGTCGAAAACAGCCCCCTGTGGATAACTCGGGGCCTGTGGATAACTGGGAAAAAGTCAGCTGGCGGCGGCCGGAGTGGAGCTGGTGCTCGCGCTCGACGACGAACTTCCGTTGCTGCCGGATCCGTTGCTGCTGCTGCTGCTGGAGCTCGACTCCGAGGAGGTCTTGGCGGGCTCGCTCGCGGTGGACGCGCCACCACGGCTGTCGGTGCGGTAGAAGCCACTGCCCTTGAACACGATGCCGACCGAGTTGAACAGCTTGCGCAGCTTGCCCGCGCACTGCGGGCATTCGGTCAGCGTGTCGTCGGAGAAGGACTGCACGATGTCGAAGCGGTTGTCACACTCGGTGCACGCGTACGAATAAGTTGGCACAGGATCCTCCGCAGGTCTCTCGTCGATCTAGCACTCTACCGCCGACACTGCCAACGTCGCGAATCGCCGTTTCATTCCGGCGAAACGGGGAGGTCGCGGCCCAACGGTGTCAGTCCGCCGCTCGGGGTGAGCGCCCAACCCATTCGCCGATCGTGCGGTTCCTCGGGAAGCCGGTCGACCAGTTCATTATCCCGCACCACGGCGATGAGGCGGACCCCCGCGCGCGCCGCTCCCAGCGTCCGGTCGTAATAGCCCGCGCCACGCCCGAGTCGCACGCCACGCCGATCCACCGCGAGCGCGGGCACCAGGATCGTGGTCGAGCTCGCCACGACCTCGGGCGGCAGTGTCTCGGTGGCCGGTTCGAGCAGCCCGTAGCGGGCCTTGCGCAGCGAATCGGCACCGTCGTAGCGCGCCCAACTCAGCGGTCCGGGCTCGCCGGTCACCGGCAGCAACACCGTGGCGCCGCGCCCGCGCACCGCGTCGAGCATGCGCAGATCGCCGGGTTCGCCACGCACCGGAACATAGGCGCACACCACCTCGTCGGTACCGGTGAGCTGGGCCGTCGCACCGGCCAGCGCCGCCGCCTCCACCGCGTGCTCGGCGGGGTCGAGTTGCGCTCGGGTAGCCCCGATCTCGCGCCGCCATGCATATTTGGTGCGCTCACCGGGCATATCCACAGCGACCACCATAGTCTGCACTCCGAGCGCGACGATCCGATGTCGGTCGCGCGCGGGCGCGGGGCGGTCGCGGCAACGCCTAAGCTCTTGCCGACGCCGGATCGTCGCGCGGACGATCGGACGGCACTGGAATGGATAGGGTATGCGCATGACAGACAAGACTTCCGGTTTCCGCACTGCGGTGGTTCCCGCGGCCGGTCTCGGAACGCGGTTTCTGCCTGCGACCAAGACGGTGCCCAAGGAATTGCTGCCGGTGGTCGACACCCCCGGCATCGAGTTGGTCGCCGCCGAGGCCGCCGAGTCCGGCGCCGACCGGCTGGTCATCGTGACCTCGCCCGGCAAGGACGGCGTGGTCGCGCACTTCGTCGAGGACCTCGTGCTCGAGAGCACCCTCGCCGAGCGCGGCAAGTTCGCGCTGCTCGAGAAGGTGCGCAAGGCGCCCGGCCTGCTGGACGTGACCTCGGTCGTGCAGGAGGAGCCGCTCGGCCTCGGCCACGCGGTCGCCCAGGCCGAAGCCGTCCTCGACGACGACGAGCTCGCCATCGCGGTGCTGCTGCCCGACGATCTGGTGCTGCCGTGCGGCGTGCTCGAGACGATGAGCCGGGTGCGTCGCGAGCGTGGCGGCAGCGTGCTGTGCGCCATCGACGTGCCCAAGTCGCAGGTCAGTTCCTACGGCGTGTTCGATGTCGCCGATCTCGACGACGGCGCCGAAGCCGACGTGCTGCGGGTCAAGGGCATGGTCGAGAAGCCCGAACTCGCCGACGCGCCCTCCACCCTGGCCGCCGCCGGCCGCTACCTGCTCGACCGGGCGATCTTCGACGCGCTGCGCCGGATCGAACCGGGCGCGGGCGGGGAACTGCAGCTCACCGACGCCATCGCGCTGCTGATCGCCGAGGGGCATCCGGTGCACGTGGTGGTCCATCGAGGGTCGCGCCATGACTTGGGCAATCCGGGCGGTTATCTTCGAGCTGCTGTGGATTTCGCCCTCGAGCGGGAGGAATACGGCCCGCAACTGCGCGAGTGGCTGAACTTCCGGCTCAGTCCGCAGTGGGATCCGCAGTCGCCCGTCGCCTAAACGCGGCCGTTTCACCGCCGCCATAGATTCAGGAGCTCGATGCGCTCGGTTGAGGATCAGCTGATCAAGGTCACCGCGGCCGCGGTCGCACCCAGGCCGGTCCGGGTCGCGATCTCGGAGGCGCAGGGTTTGCTGTGCGCCGAGGATGTCATCTCCGAACGGCCGCTGCCCGGCTTCGATCAGGCGGCCATCGACGGGTACGCGGTGCGCAGCGTCGACGTCTCCGCCGCGGGCGTGGACGTGCGCGACGAGGAGGGCGAGCTGATCGACCTCACCCTGCCGGTGGTCGGCGAGGTGGTGGCCGGTTCGCGCCAGCCCATCCGCCTGCAGCCGCGCCAGACCGTGCGCGTCGACACCGGCGCCCCGCTGCCCACCCTGGCCGACGCCGTCCTGCCGCTGGAGTTCACCGACGGCGGCCGGGCCAGGATCAAGGTCTTCGAGCCCGTCCGCTCGGGCGACTACGTGCGCCGCGTCGGCGACGACGTGCAGCCCGGCGACGTGGCCGTGCGCGCGGGCACCATCATCGGCGCCGCCCAGGTCGGCCTGCTGGCCGCCGTGGGCCAGGACAAGGTGCTGGTGCACCCGCGTCCGCGCCTGTCGGTGATCTCCATCGGCGGCGAACTGATCGACATCGACCGCACGCCCGGCCCCGGCCAGGTCTACGACGTGAACTCCTATGCCCTGGCGGCGGCCGCGCGCGACGCGGGCGCCGATGTGAACCGGGTCGGCATCGTCAGCGCCGACCCGCGCCGACTGCGCGACGTGGTCGAAGGGCAGTTGGTGCGCTCGGAGGTCGTGGTGATCGCCGGCGCGGTCGGCGGCTGGGCCTCCGATCAGGTCCGTGAGGCGCTCGACGGCCTCGGTGAACTCGAGGTCGAGCGGGTGGCGATGCATCCGGGCTCGGTGCAGGGTTTCGGGCGGCTCGGCCGCGACGAGGTCCCCACCTTCCTGCTGCCGTCGAACCCGGTGAGCGCGCTGGTGGTGTTCGAGGTGATGGTGCGCCCGCTGATCCGCATCGCGCTCGGCCGCCGCCAGCCGATGCGACGAATCGTCAACGCGCGCACCATCACTCCCATCGCCTCGATGCCGGGCCGCAAGGGCTACCTGCGCGCGCAACTGCTGCGCGACGAGGCCACCGGCGACTACCTGGTGCAGCCGCTCGGCAACGGCAGCGGCGGTTCCTCGCACCTGCTGGCGACGCTGGCCGAGGCGAACAGCCTGATCGTGGTGGAACCCGACGAGACCGATTTCCGCACCGGTGACGAAGTGCAAGTCGCGTTCCTGGCGCAGCGCGGCTGAACAATGGAGTCCATGAACGTCTTCCGGGCCGGACAGCATCCCGGCTGGCCCGCCCGGCTCGGCCCGGTGCTGGTGGCCGGTGGCGCGGTGACCTTGCGCCCCGTGCGTTTTCGCGATGCCGCGGCTTGGAGCCGCATCCGGCTGCGCGACCGCGACCACCTCGAGCCGTGGGAACCGACCGGACGGGGGAGCTGGGAGGCGCGCAATCACGCGTCGAACTGGCCCTCGCTGTGGACGAGCCTGAAGGCCGAGGCCCGGCGCGGGGCGATGATCCCGCTGGTCATCGAGGTCGACGGGCAGTTCAGCGGCCAGTTGACCATCGGCAACATCGTGCGCGGCGCGCTGCGGTCGGGCTGGATCGGCTACTGGGTGGCCAAGGATCTGGGCGGACGCGGAGTGGCCACCGCCGCGCTGGCGCTGGGTCTGGACCACTGTTTCGGTCCGGTCGGTCTGCACCGCGTCGAGGCGACGGTGCGGCCGGAAAACCTTGCCAGCCAGGCGGTTCTGCGCAATGTCGGCTTCCGCGAGGAGGGCATGCTGCGCCGCTACCTCGATGTCGACGGTGCGTGGCGTGATCATCTGCTCGTGGGCTTGACAGTCGAAGAGGTGCTCGGCACCGTGGTGGACCGCCTGGTCAAGGAGGGTCGGGCGGCGCTGCCGTGAAAATTCTGTTACTCATGTGGCAGGTGTGCACGGCGCGCCTGCCACACGGGCGCGTCTGCCCGAATTAACCTACGGACGTCAGTGGTGCGTCCACAGGTGGACAACACGTAGGTGGGGACGGGAGGTGATGACCGCGATGCCGAATTCGATCCTGTGGATCGGGTTGGTGGTGCTGTGGGTCTTCGTCCTGTTCCCGATCCTGGCGGACCGGCATCCCCGGATCCGCCGCACCACCGACGCCGCGCTCGCCACACGCGTGCTGCACCGTGGCGGGGCCGAACGGCGGATCCGCATCGGCGCGGCAGGCGGTCACGAGAGTGACCCCGACTATCGACCCCGTGTGTTGCGCAAGCGCTCCCACCGTACTGATTCGGAGGATCGGATGACGTCCGAAGACCCTGTCACCGACGATGACGACGAAAAGCTGACTCCCGCGGGAGAACTCGAAGCCACCGAGGTGGCCGTCGACGAACTCGACGACGCCGAGGAGTCCACCGCCCCTGCCGATCTCGACACCGACGAGACCGAAACGGAAGTGGCGGAGGAACTCTCCGACACCGCCGAGGACGAGCCCCCGCTCGCCGCGCGCATCCCACCCGCACCGCCTGCCCGCCTCGACGACCTCGTGGCCGATGCGGACGACGACACCGACTACGACGACGACTTCGTCCCGACCCGGCGCGGTCGCGGCGGCTACGACCCCGAAGCCGACGCCATCGCCCGTGCCGCCCGCTACAGCTTCCGCCAGCGGGCCGTCATGGGGCTGATCATCGCCGCGATCATGTTCGCCGCCTTCGGGCTGCTGCTGTCGTCGATGTTCTGGTGGGCGTGCGGGCTGTCCGCGGCCGTGCTGACGGGCTATCTGGCCTACCTGCGCAAGCAGGTCCACGTGGAGGAGGAGATCCGCCGCAGGCGCGCGGCGCGCCTGTCCCACGGCAAGCGTCCCGAGACCGACGAGGCCGCCCCCGAGGCGACCACCACCCGGCGCACGATGGACCGCGACACCGCCCGCGCCCTGCGTCGCCGTTCGACGCTGCTCGACACCGACGACGAGGATCCGAGGTTCGAGTACCTCGAGATCTTCGATCCGGCTACCTCACGCGCGCTTCGCCACCGGGTCGACGACCTCGGCCAAGCCGTCGGCGAGTAGCTCGGGTAACCACGCAAATCCGCAGGTCAGGATACCGATTCGGTATCGGGGCGCAACCCCTGATACAGTGTCACAGCGCGGTTCGCCAGAGCCGCACGGGGCTATAGCGCAGTTGGTAGCGCGTCTCGTTCGCATCGAGAAGGTCAGGGGTTCGATTCCCCTTAGCTCCACCCCCGAAGGGGCCCGGTCATCAGACCGGGCCTCTTTTTTCTTTGTCGAACAACGTAGACAACTCTATGCCCCGATAAATAGGGGCAGGCATTCGCCGCAATTTTATGCATGCTGAATTTTTGTGGAACGTAAATTGAAATCATCTATTTTCATGTCGATCCGGCCTCATCGTGTAACGCCGATCTCTATTACCGGCAACTAAAAGCTGTTCGCTATCGATTTCCGTCACATTTGCGGGCCGCCGGGGCCTGCATTACTGTTCGTGGAAAGTGATCCGAGCACGACCGTGGGCGTTGGTGCCCGTCGAGTTCGTTGCCGGGGAGGAAATCGGTTCATCAGCGAACAGGTGCGACACCATCCACGGGAAGATGGTTTCGACCGCATCTGTTGTTCGAATTATCAGGGGTTATTGGCATGACAGCGGTCGTTGCGGTTCGTACCGCTCCACAGGATCCACCGACTACCGAACCGACGTTCGCCTACCGTGGCGTGGCGGTGATCGCCGCGATCTCCGCGCTCGTGCTGACCGTGACCGCGGCGCGCTTCGACTTCTTCGGCGACGAGCTCTACTTCCTGTCCGCGGGACGCCGGCTGGACTACACCTACGCTGACCAGGGCGTCATCGTGCCCCTGTTCGCCTGGATGGCCGACCAGCTGGCGCCGGGATCTGTTACGGCGCTGCGGTTTCCGGCGGTGCTGATGTGTGTCGGCGCGATCGTGGTCTCGGCGCTGATCGCGTACGAGTTGCGGGCGAGTCACCGCGTCCAGCTGCTCGCCGCGTTCACCTACGCGACCTCCAATCTCGTTGCCACACAGGTGATCTTGAGCACCTTCGCCTTCGACGCAACCCTCACGGCGGTGATCACCTGGCTGCTGATCCGGTGGGTGCGCACCCGCCAGGACTGGTTGATCATCGTCGCGGGACTCGTTGCGGCCGTGGACATGCAGGTGAAATGGATGATCCCGATCGTCTGGGCCTGTCTGGGGCTGGCCGTGCTCGTGTGCGGTCCGCGCGAGGTGCTGCGGCGCCCGGCGCTGTGGGTGGCCAGTGCCGTTCTCGCGTTGTCGCTGGTGCCGATTCTGTTCTGGCAGTCCCAGCACAACTGGCCGCAGCTGGCGATGGGTTCGATCATCGCCGCCGAACAGGACGCCACCGGTTTCGGTCAGCTGGGATTCATTCCGCAGTGGCTCGGCCTGGCGAGTTTCCTCGGTGTTCTCCTGATGGTCATCGGATTCTGGGCCGTGTTCAAGCAGGAATCGCTGCGACCCTTTCGATTCATCCCGATCGCATTCCTGATCATGACCGCGTTCGTCATCATCACCCATGGTCGGCCCTATTATCCGACCGGTTTCTTTCCCGCCATGTTCGCCCTCGGTGCGGTGGGGCTGTGGCGCTACGACCGTAAACGGTGGATGAATATCGCGATGATTCCGATCGCCGCGGCGTCGGTGTTGGGATTCATCGTCTCCGTCACCGTCACGCCGCTGCCGTCGAGTTGGCGTTATCCCGCCGAGGACGCCATCGATCTCGGCATCCGCTCGGGCTTCTGGGGCACGACGAATTGGACGACCCTGGTCGCCGCCGTCGACACCGGCTACGACAAGCTCACGCCGCGGGAGAAGGCGAACTCCGCCGTCGTGGCCCAGGGCTACTGGCAGGCGGGCGCCGTCGAACAGTTCGGGGCGCGCTACGACCTGCCCGCCACCTTCAGCCCGAGCCGCGGTTTCGGCTTCTTCGGCCCGCCGCCGGACTCGGCGACCTCGGTCATCTACCTGGGCATGGACTCCGCCGAACCGCACCTGCGCGCCCGTTTCGACGAGGTCGAGCGCGTGGTGCACCTCGACGACCCGATGGGCATCCCCGGCATCGACCGGATGACCGCGATCTGGGTCTGCAAGGGCCCCAAGCAGCCGTGGTCGACCCTGTGGGACTCCATGACCACCCTCTACTTCGATCTCGGCGTCTGGCAGGACCACCGCGCCACCACCCGCCCCACCCACTGAGCCCACCGGGTCGGAAACGAACGAACCCCCGGCCGCCGAGGCGACCGGGGGTTCGTCGTGGGTGGGTCAGTTCTTGACCAGCTCCGGGGCTTCCGGTTCCACCGACGGGGCGGCGTGCGGGTCCGAGGCCGCCCGGTTGGGCAGCAGCAGCGCCAGCACGACCACCGCCACCGACAGCACGGCCGAGACCAGGAAGGCCAGGCGCATGCCGTCGAGCTCGGCGAAATCGGCCGGGGTGCCCTGATCGCGCAGCGTCGCACTGCGCGCCGACATCACCGTGATCACCAGCGCGGTGCCGAAGGCCGCCGCGACCTGCTGCAGGGTGCCCAGCATCGAGCTGCCGTGCGAGTACAGCTGCATCGGCAGCGCGCCAAGACCCAGCGTGAACACCGGCGTGAACGACGCGGCCAGCGAGAGCATCAGCAGGATGTGCAGGGCCAGCAGCACGGCGTACGGCGTGGTCATCGAGATCTGGGTGAACCCGAACAGCGCGACGGTGAGCCCGATCGAACCGGGGATCACCAGCGGCCGCCCGCCGAACTTGTCGAACAGCTTGCCGACGGTGGGGCCGAGCAGACCCATCGCCAGACCACCGGGCATCACCAGCAGACCGGTCTGCAACGGCGTCAGACCGCGCAGATTCTGCAGGTACAGCGGCAGCAGGATCATCGAGCCCATCATCGCCAGGAACGCGATGGACATGAGCACCAGCGCCTTGGTGTAGGTGCCCTGCAGCAGCACCCGCAGGTCCAGCAGCGGGGTGCCGGTGCGCTGCAGGTGGATCTGACGCCAGGCGAACGCCGCGATCAGCGCGATGCCGCCGGCGGTGATCGCCGTGGCGAGGGCGTAGCTGTCGCCGTGGAACTGGCTCAGGCCGTAGACCAGACCGCCGAAACCGAGCGCGGCCAGCGCGACGCTGGGCAGGTCGAGCTCACCGGGCTGCGGTTCGCCGATGTTCTCGAGCTGACGCAGACCCAGCCAGGTCACCAGACCGGCGATCGGCAGCATCACCACGAACAGCAGGCGCCACGCGTCGATGCCCGGCAGGTCGATCTGCAGGATCAGCCCGGCCACGAACGGGCCCATGGCGGGCGCGACCGAGATGGCCAGCATGACCCGCCCCATCACGCGACCACGGTCGTGTTCGGGCACGACGGTCATCAGGGTGGTCATCAGCAGCGGCATCATCACCGCGGTGCCGCCCGCCTGCACGACGCGGCCGATCAGCAGCACCGCGAAGGTGGGCGCCAGCGCCGAGATCACGGTGCCCGCGATGAACACGCCCATCGCGGTGGCGTAGGCCCGGCGGGTCGTGACGCGCTGCAGGAACCAGCCGGTGGTGGGGATGATGGCGGCCATCGTGAGCATGAACGCGGTGGAGACCCACTGCGCGGCGACCTCGGTGACGTGCAGGTCGGCCATCAGGCTCGGGATCGCGTTGATCATGATGGTCTCGTTGAGAATGACGACGAAGGTCGCCAGCACCAGCACGCTGATGACGGTCGGTGTCTTGCCCTTCGTCATCGGTGGGGCTATATCGGCTGGCATGGGGGGAACCTCCGGGGAGCATGGATTCAGGCAGGGCGTGAGCTGGGCACCCACAGCAGTGAAGACGGATTCCGTCGGTCCAACTCATCGAGCGTCGGCAAGTATTCCGATCACCTCCGACACAAATCATCTGATTTTCGGGGTCCGTAGCCATCGCTATGGGAACTGATCCGCAGGTCGGCGGGGTGTTGGATCGAATATCACGCCCGATGGTGAGCCTGGTCACTGTCCGATTCCGACTCGTGTCGTCCCGGTGTGTTCGCGGGTGTGACCCTCGCGCGGATGGGTATCAAGGACTGGTGACTGCATCGAGAACATGGCTTGCTGTGGTGTGCGCGATCATCGCCGCGATGGGTGGGGCCACGGCGTCGGCGGATCCGGGGGCGCATGTGGCCGGGGAGGTGCCGCTGGGTGGGCGGTCGGCCCAGATCGATGTGTACTCGCCCGCGATGGGTCGGGTCATCCAGAACAAGGTGATCAAGGCGGCGGGCGCGGGCGCGCCCACGCTGTACCTGCTCACCGGCGCGGGCGGCGGGGCCGACGGGATCTCCTGGTGGGACAACACCGACGTGCGGCACTTCTTCGCCGACAAGTTCGTCAATGTGGTGATGCCGGTCGGCGGCGCGTTCACGCTCTACACCGACTGGATCTCCGATGATCCCGGCATGGGCCGGGTGCGCTGGGAGACCTACCTGACCCAGGAGCTACCGGGGGTGATCGACGGCGCGCTCGGCGCCAGCGGCCGCAACGCCATCGCCGGTGTGTCGATGAGCGCGGCCTCCGCGCTGGACCTGGCCATTCAGAGCGGCCCGCGCTTCTCGGCCGTGGCGGCGTTGAGTGGGTGCCCGTGGGCGGCGGACCCGCTGGGGATCGCGATGGCCAGCGCGCAGGCGGTGCGCGGCGGCGGAAACCCCGGCAACATGTGGGGCTTCCCCGGCGGCCCCGGCTGGCGTGCGCACGATGTGTTCGCCAACGCGGGACGCCTGGCGGGCAAGACCATCTTCCTGTCCGCCGCGACGGGCCTGCCCGGCCCCAAGGACCGTGGCATGCCGATGCCGCCGATCGAAACCCTCGCCGGCGCCTGCACCGCGGCCTTCGCCGGCCGCCTCGGCCAACTGGGCATCCCGGCCGTGCACGTGCACCGGCCGACCGGCTCGCACACCTGGGGCCAGTTCGAAGCCGACCTGCACGAGGCCTGGCCGCACCTGGCCGCCGCTATCGGATAACCGCCACCGGCACGGTCGCCGTCCGACCTCGGCGACACGACCACGGCAACGCCGCGATCCCGACGAACTGCCACCCCGCCGGACCGTACTCGGGGCGCTCGGAGCACCGCCGACGCCCACCGGCGTCCTCGCGGCTGTAGTTGCCCGCCGCCCACAGAGTGTCGAATCGGCCCGTGGTGGTGGTCGTTTGTCCAGCTCAGCTGCGGTGCGGTGGGAGTTTGATAGCATGGCGCAACCGAGCAGGACCCTTCGAGAGAGTCGTCAATTGCAGTTCGAAATCGTCGAGCGGGACGAGACCTGGGTGGCCGGTCTGCCGGTCCGCAGTCCCAAACGCGCACTCGGTGAGCTGCGCGACCGAGACCTCGAGGCCGCCTGGTCGGCAGTGCTGCATCAGGACCTCGGCGGTCCGCTGGCCAGCGCCTATACCGATTACACCGGTGAGCTCAGCACCTACAACACCCAGATCGTCGGCTACCGGTGCGATTCGCTCGACCAGGTCACCCGCGGTCACCTGGCGGCCCGGCTCCCGCGCGGCACCTACGCCCGCTTCTCCTCGGTCGGTAACTTCCCGCAGGTGATGACCGATTTGTGGACCCAGATCGCCTACGCCGAAGAGCACAACCAGATCAAGCGCACCTTCACCGGCGACTTCGAGTGCTACCCGCACGCCTACAAGATCGACCTCTACCTGGCAGTAGACCCGCGATGACCTATTCGATCGTGGTGCGCGGCGCCGCGCTGTACGGCGGGCTGGCCGTGCCGAGGGTGCATCCGAGCTTCAAGGTGAGCAACAGCGACCTGATCGAGTTCCTCAAGGACCGCCTGCGCGACCGCCCCACCGGCGGCGAACCGCTGCACACCGTCTACGTCCCCGATCCGGCGGGCAACTGGAACGCCCTGGTCGCGCGCGAATACGCCACCCCCGACGCGGTGCCCGTCGGCGATCTCATGCTGCGCGTGCCCAAGGGCATCTACGCGCGCTTCGCCCCCAACGGCGACTACCACGACCCGGTCGAGGACGTCTGGGCCCAGGTCGACGACGCGACCGCCTCGGCCGAGATCTCGCGCGCCTACCGCGAGGAGATCGAGGTGTGGCACGGCCCGCACCGGGTCGAGCTGTTCATCTCCATCACCGTGGATAGCTGAAAATTAGCCGAATCCGAACCGATTGGTTTGCAATCCGGTAACTTCACTGTCATGACCTAGTCTGACCTGCGGTTATTTCAACTGGCTCAGAAGGTTTCCGAGAAATTAGCCACTCGTCTGGTGCAATCTCCGCCGATGACGGATACTGCACCTGTTGGCATCGGTAGGAAGCCGACCGCGTACGGGCGTTGAGCACGGAGTAGGAACACGATGGCTGTCGAGATCATGCGAGCTGGAGTGGGGTTGCGCAGCATTCACCGTGGCGGGTCGGCCCGCTAGATGATCGAACCGGATTATCCGGCGATGGACCATCGCCCCCTCGTGCTCGACCCTGCCGTCCCCGTCGACGCGGCCACCGTGCGGCGGTTGCGCGCCACCCCCGGCGTCATCACCGAAGACCTGCGCGACGGCATGCGCGCCGAGCTGAACCGGCTCATCGGCGCCCCCGCTGGCATCGATCCCATCGAGGAACGCTGGGTCTACTACCCGTGGCGCCGCGCGATCGTCGCGGTGCTCGGCCCCGACGCCTTCCGCGCGATCCGCTCCGATCGCAACCGCAACAAGCTCACCAGGGACGAACAGCGCCGCCTCGCCCGCCTGACCGTCGGCGTCGTCGGCCAGAGCGTCGGCCACTCGGTCGCCCACACCCTCGCTATGGAAGGCTCGTGCGGGCTGCTGCGGCTGGCCGATTTCGACAGCATCGAACTGTCGAACCTGAACCGCGTGCCCGGCGGACTGTTCGACGTCGGCGTGAACAAATGCGTGGTCACCGCCCGCCGAATCGCCGAACTCGACCCCTTCCTGCCGGTCGAGATCTGGCCCGCGGGCGTCATGGCCGACACCGTCGACGAGTTCCTCGACGGCATCGCGGTGGTCATCGAGGAATGCGATTCCCTCGACATCAAATTCGCGGTGCGCGACGCCGCGCGCCGTCGCCAGATCCCGCTGCTGATGGAAACCAGCGACCGCGGCCTGTTCGACGTGGAGCGCTACGACCTCGAACCGGACCGCGCACCCTTCCACGGCCTGCTCGGCGCCACCACCGGCGCCCAACTCGCCGGACTCGACACCAGGGCGAAGGCGCCGCACGTGCTGCGCATCCTCGATCCGGGCAGGCTCTCGTCGCGGATGGCGGCCAGCCTCGCCGAGATCGACGAGACCATCACCACCTGGCCCCAACTCGGCAGCGAGGTCCAGCTCGGCGCCGCGATCGTGGCCGCCGCCGTGCGCAGGATCGGCCTCGGCGTCAAGCTCTCCTCCGGGCGAACCCGCGTCGACCTCGCCGCCGCGCTGGATTCCCTCGCCGAGCCCGACTTCGTCGACGAGGGCATCGACACGGCGGGCGACGAGCACGTCGAGCCACCGCCGAGCAACCGCGTCGAGGCGATCATCGCCTGTGCGCAGCGCGCGCCGTCGGGCGGCAATGCGCAGCCGTGGCGGATGCGCGGCGACAACGACATGATCGAGATCGCCCTCGATCCGACGGCGACGACCGCGATGGACATCCGCCTGCGCGGCAGTGCCGTCGCGGTGGGCGCCGCGCTGCACAACGCCGCGGCGGCCGCCGCCGCGCACGGTCGCCGCACCGCGCGGACACTGACCGTCGACGACCCCGCCGCGCCCCTGATCGCCCGATTGCGTTTGAGCCACGGCGCCGACCCCGACCTCGCCGCCGACTTCCCACTGGCCCTGTCCCGTCACACCAACCGCCGCCTCGGCATGGCGATGCCACTGCCCGACACCGTGATTCCCGCGCTGACCGACGCCGCGGGCGCCGAGCGGGCGAGCGTTCACGCGATCACCGGCACCGAGGAACTGGCAGAAGCCGCGCTGCTGCTCGGCGCGAGCGACCGCGTCCGCTACCTCACCCCCCAACTGCACGAGCAGTTCTACGCCGAATTGCGCTGGCCCGGTGAGGATCTGCGCACCGGCATCGACGTGCGAACACTCGAACCCGCACCCGACGAACTCGCCAAGCTTCGGGTCGGGCGTCGCGCCGATGTGATGGACCGATTGCGCGAATGGTCGGCCGGTTCGGCACTCGGCGAATTCACCGTCGACCGGGTGCGGGCCAGCTCGGCACTGGTCGCGATCACCGTCACCGCCGCCGACGGCGAGCCCGATCTCGCCGCCTACGCGCGCGGCGGCGCCGCACTGGAAAGAGTGTGGCTACGTGCGCAACTGCTCGGTCTTGCGGTGCAACCGGTGTCGCCGGTGTTCCTCTATGCCGACCGGCACGATGATTTGCGCAGCGTTTCTCCCGAGTTCACAGATACACTTGCCAGCATTCAGCGGCGTTTCCTGGACCTGATGGGAATCGCTGACGATGAGAACGTGGCATTGGTTCTTCGTCTGAGCTACGCCGCGGCCGCGAGCGCTCGCAGCCGACGGTTGCCGATGCGGCAGTAGGACGCACAAGAAACGACGGATAGCGCGGATCGGAGAAAACGTGCCTCGGCAAACGCTCGACTCACTGGTGACGCAGGTCGCCTCCGAGTTGATGGGTGTCGACGCCACGACGATGGTGGCGGCGAGTGAGCGGGTACTCGCGTCCCTGGTCGAGCACTTCGATGTCGACGTCAGCTACCTGCGCCATACCGACCGGGCGCGGCGCGCCACCGTGCTCGTCGCGGAGTGGCCGCCGCGTGTCGGCGTCCCCGAGCCCGACCCGCTGCGCGTGGTGGAATTCGAGCACGCCGACTCGGTGTTCCGTGCACTCGAGAACGCGGTCGAACCGCTGATCGTGCGCCCTGGCACCGACAGCGCCGACTACCAGGAGACGATCCGCAAGTCCGCGGGCGTGCCCGAGGTGGCGATGGCGTGCGTGCCGCTGGTCTCGCGCGGGGAGTCCACCGGGGTGCTCGGCTTCGTGAAGATGGGCGACCGGGCCTGGAGCAAACGCGAGCTCAACGTCCTCAAGGCCATCGCCGCGCTGTTCGCGCAATTGCAGGCGCGGGTGGTCGCCGAGGAGAAGCTGCGCTACATCGCCCTGCACGACGACCTGACCGGGCTGGCCAACCGCCGCGCCCTGCTCGAATACATGGAGCAGCGCTTACAGGTGGGCAATTCCGGCCCCGTCGCGACGTTCTTCCTCGATCTGGACCGCCTCAAGGCGCTCAACGACTTCCTCGGCCACAGCGCGGGCGACAACTTCATCCGCACGCTGGCGCGCCGATTGCAGCACAACCTCGATCCCGCCGACATGATCGCCCGCCTCGGCGGCGACGAGTTCGTGATCGTGCCCGCCGCCCCGATGGACGCCGTGGCCGCTGAACTGGAGGCCACCCGCATCCAGCAGCTCATCGGCCGCCGGGTCACCGTCGGCCAGGAATCGGTCAGCCGTGGGGTGAGTGTCGGTGTCGCCCTTGGTATTCCGGGCGAGACCTCGGTGTCGGACGTGCTGCGTCGCGCCGATCACGCCCTGCTCTCGGCCAAATCCGGCGGCGGCAACGGGGTGGCGGTGTTCACCGACGCCATGCGCGCCCAGTTCGAACTCCAGGACGACGTGGAGTTGAACCTGCGCAGCGCGGTCTCCGACGGTTCGCTGGTCCTGCACTATCAGCCCGAGGTCGACCTGCGCACCGGCCGCATCGTGGCACTGGAAGCACTGGTGCGCTGGCAGCATCCCACCCGTGGCCTCCTACCGCCCGGCGCGTTCGTCTCGGTGGCCGAGGCGACCAATCTGGCCGGTGAGCTCGGACGGTGGGTGATCCGTTCGGCCTGTTCGCAATTCGCGCAGTGGCGGGATCGCGGACTGGCCGCGAACGTGGTGATCAGGATCAATGTCTCACCGGTGCAGTTGGTTTCGGCCGACTTCGTCGAACGCATCGAGGACATCCTTCGCCTGTTCCGCATCGACGGCAGTTCGGTCTGCCTCGAGATCACCGAACACGTTGTGGTGCAAGACCTCGTGCGCACCCGCCTCACCCTGCGCGGGCTCAAGCGCATGGGCGTGCAGATCGCCATCGACGACTTCGGCACCGGCTACAGCTCGCTGTCGCACCTCAAGGCCCTGCCGGTGGACGCGGTGAAGATCGACCGCGGTTTCGTGCAGCGCCTCGGCGACAGTAACGACGACCTCGCCATCGTGAAATCCATTATCGGACTTGCCGGTTCGTTCGGGCTCGGCGTAGTCGGCGAGGGTGTGGAGACCGCGATGGCGGCGCGCACGCTCGTCGGTCTCGGCTGCTACCGCGCCCAGGGCTTCCTGATCGCCCGGCCGATGCCCGCCGACGAGGTCGAAGCACAGTTACGCGAGGGGCGCATCCCGCTCGACCTCGACCTGCCCCGCGCGGGCCGTGGCGTGGCGCCGAACTGAACGCGGACATGTCTCAGGGCCGATGGCTGCTGGTGGAGACCCTGACCGGGGATCTCGAGCCCACCCTCGTCGCCGAGGACGAACAGTCCAAGCCATGGCACGCCCCGGCCCGACTGCGCCGGCGATTCGGGCCCGCGCAGGCCGAACTCGTCACCGAGGCGGTGCGGCGTTGCGCGGCGGGCGGGGAATCCGAGCGCACCGTCGCCGGGGACATCGTGCTCGTGGCCGAACCCGTGCGCTGCCCGTTCGACGGCGTCCACGGCGTGCAGATCTGGCTCGGCCCGGCCCACTCGCCGGTCGCCCCGCGTCGACGGGTCGCCGCGTGGGACTGGGACGCGGTCACCGAATTAGCCCACCACGGACCGGGTTTGGAGGAACTCGTCTTCGCCAGAGCGCCCGAGGACGTGCGCGTGGTCCGCACCCCACCCGACGCGTTCGGCCGCATGGTCCGCTTCGACGGCCGCGTCGACTACTTCGCCATGGTCGGCACACTGGAACCCGGCGGCCACTGGCAGGGCCAGGTCGACATGCTCGGCGACGACGACGGCGTGCGCCGATTCCAGATGGTGACCAGGGCCCGGCCCGACCAGCGCCGGATCAGCGGCCTGATGCACGCCATCCCCGAACTCGACGACGACGCCGCCGAGGTCGACCCCGCGGTGGTGATGTTGCGCGCGGTCTCCCAACGCAGCGGCGTCGGCGTCGGCCTGATCCTGCTGGCGAGCGGACTCATCTACGAATGGGCGGGCGAACCCCCACCACCGCTGGACCGCTGGGCGGTCGAACGGCCCACCATCGACCCCGCCGACTCGGCCGCCCTGCACGACGCCTGCGCCGAGGCCGCCGCCCGACCCGGCACCTCACACACGCTCACGCTGCGGGTGCGGTTCGCACAGGGGGAGTGGATCCGCGCGCGGGCCGAACTGGTCACGATCACGACCGCGGCGACCGGGCACGGGTTGTTGCGGGTGTGGGCCGACGGAGACGACCAGGTCTGAGGTGGGCGTTGTCGGGTTCGGCGGCCGCGACCGCGCAAGCTCGGCGCCCTGGGCTCGGCCCGGGTTCGGCGCATCTTTCGCCGCTGTTCACCCGACGTTCCTCGGACAGGACCCGAGGCGCTGGACGATCGGCGGGTGCGCATCGTGCAGCTAGCCAATTTCTACGGTCCGCGATCGGGCGGATTGCGCACCGCCCTGCACCATCTCGGCGCCGGATACGTCGCCGCGGGCCACGAGGTGGTGCTGATCGTGCCGGGCGCGCGCCGTCGCGAAGAGGTCCTCCCGACCGGCGCCTTGCGAATCACCTTGCCCGCGTTGGGAATTCCGTGGACCGGCGGCTACCGCGCCGCGGACCCCCGTCGCGTCGCCGACGTACTGTCCGGCCTGTCCCCGGACGTGCTCGAGGTGTCCGACCGGCTCACCCTGCGCGGTTTCGGCCGCTGGGCCCGGCGACGCGGCGTGAGCAGCGTGATGATCTCGCACGAACGCCTCGACCGGCTGCTCGGCCAGGTCCTGCCCCGCCCGGCCGCCCGGCACTGCGCCGACCTCGCCAACCGGCGCACCGCCGAGGACTACGACATGGTCGTGTGCACCACCGATTTCGCGCGCGAGGAGTTCCTGCGGATCGGCGCGACCAACGTGGAACTGGTGCCGCTCGGCGTCGACCTCGACCTGTTCAACCCCCACCGCCACGACCCCGCCCTGCGCGCCGACCTCGGCGTGGCCGGGTACCCGCTGCTCGTGCACTGCGGACGCCTGTCGGTGGAGAAACGCGTCGACCGCAGCATCGAGGCGATCGGCGCCCTGCACCGCACCGGCGTCCCCGCCCGCCTGGTGGTCGCCGGCGACGGCCCCCGCCGCGACTCCCTCGAACGCCGCGCCCGCACCCTGCCGACCCTGCCCGGCGGCGAACCCGCCATCCACTTCACCGGCTTCATCAACGACCGCGCCCAGGTCGCGAAACTCCTCGCCACCGCCGACGTCTCCCTGGCCCCCGGCCCCCACGAAACCTTCGGCCTGGCCGCCCTCGAGGCCCTCGCCACCGGCACCCCCGTGGTAGCCAGCCGCTCCTCGGCCCTGGCCGACATCGTCACCACCGACTGCGGCGCCATCGCCGCCGACCGCCCCCGAGCCTTCGCTCGAGCCATCACCGAAGTCCTGGCCCTACCCACCCCCGCCCGCCGCCGAGCCGCCCGCACCCGCGCCGAACAATTCAGCTGGCCCCGCTCCGTCGCCGGAATGCTCGCGGTGTTGGGCAGGTGAGTGGGGCGGCGAGGTCGGCAACGAGCGCGGTCCTCGCCGAGCAGGTGCGACAAGGTTCTCCCAGCCGCCGGATCTCGGTGATTGCGCAGCAGATCCGGCGGACAGGATGGCAGAGGTGGGTAACTCCGACCCCGACGCGTTGACGGCAGCAGCCGCCACAGCGATTCCCAGGGTCGTGCTGTCCCTCGGCAAAGCATCGAAAGAGTGGACGGCAGGCTGAGAATCCCGGCGGCCGAGGCGATCGTGTGGGCAGGATATGGTCCGGTCAACTGGCCAGCTCAGCGGTCTGCCGTGATGGTGCAAGCCCCCGTCGCGCTGTCACCGAAGGACTCGCAGTCCAGGGGGTGATGCGCAGAATCTCAGCTGAGGGTGTCCTCGATGCTGGTAGCGACCAGAATCTGATCGGTCCACCGCTCCAACTCCACCGAGCTGGCCGCCCGAACTCGAGCAATCACCGACTCGGGAACCTCGCCGAACTTGCGAGCGAGCTGTCGAAGCAAGGTTTCGGCTTGGCCCTTCACGTAGCCCGACGCCGCACCACGGGCTTCCCCGCGGGCTTCGCCGCGCGCTTCGAGTTTCTCCGCCGTAGTCACGATGACCTCCTTCGCCTGCGTTCCCAGCTGATCGAGCAACGGATCGAACCCCGGAGAATCCAACGCGCCGCGGGCTTCCCGGATCACTTGCGCGTACGCCTCGGCGAGTGGGCTGTAGAGGCCGTTTTCCTCGGCGTCGCGGACTAGTTCGATTCCACTAGTTCCATGCTCCCAGCAGCGTGGTCGCCTCCGCGCCGAGAGCTGCCTGAAGGAATGGCCCGAAGCTGATTCGGGCGACGCCCAATTCGGCGAAGTGGGCTTTGGCCGGGGTGGTGGGTTGGCCGATGGCGTTGACCGGGAGGGGGAGTTCGGTGGTGAGGCGGCGCAGGTCGGCGTCGGGGTGTTTGCCGACGGGGTAGAGGACGTCGGCGCCCGCTTCGGCGGCCAGGGTGAGGCGGGCGATGGCGCGGTCGAGGCGGTCGGATTCGTCGCCGTCGGCGCGGAGGAACAGGTCGGTGCGGGCGTTGATCACCACGTGCACGCCCGCGGCGTCGGCGGCTTCGCGCAGACCGCGGACCAGGTCGGCGTGTTCGGCGGGGGTGCGCAGGCGCTTGCCCTCGCTGTGGACGGTGTCCTCGATGTTGAGGCCGACGGCGCCCGCGGCGAGCAGCCCGTCGATGAGTTGCAGCGGTTCGAGTCCGTAGCCGGATTCGATGTCGACCGAGACCGGAACCTCGACCGCGGCGCTCACCTGCCGGACTCGGGTGAGCAGTTCGTCGAAACTCATCCCCTCGCCATCGGGACGCCCGATCGAGTCGGCGACCGGATGGCTGCCCATCGTCAACCCCGAAAACCCGGCCGCCACGGCGACATTCGCCGACCACGCGTCCCATACGGTCGGGAGCACCACCGGATCTCCGGGGCGGTGCAGCGCGAGCAGGGTCTTGGCGGCGGCGTCGAGTGAAGTCATACCGCGATGATGCCCGAGCTATATGACAACCATCAGACGCATCCGGATTTCGGCGGGCAGTTCAGATGCACATCGAGTACTCGCGCGCCCGGCCCCTCCGCGCCGAGTCGGTCGTGTTCGTTGACGAGTTTGCAGGAGCCGAGCGAGAGGCAGCCGCAGCCGATGCAGCCGGTCAGGTTGTCGCGCAGGCGCACGAGCTGGGTGATGCGGTCGTCGAGATCGGCGCGCCAGGTGGTGGAGAGGGTCTCCCAGTCGCGGCGGGTGGGGGTGCGTCCTTCGGGCAGTCGATCCAGGGCCGAACGAATCTCACTGAGTGGGATTCCGACGCGTTGGGAGATGCGGATGAAGGCGACCCGGCGCAATGTTTCGCGCGAATACCGACGTTGATTGCCGCTGGTTCGACGACTCGATATGAGACCTTCGCGTTCGTAGAAGTGCAACGCGGACACTGCAACTCCACTACGATCGGAAAGCTGCCCGGGGGTCAGCTCCTTGGTTTGCCAATCGGCCGTCGTCATGTGTAGCTCCTCCCACATCCACCCTCAACAATACTTCAGGTATTCGTGTCGTGTACGAAAATCGGGCGGACTGCGCGGGCGCTGCCGGGGTCGCGCGCCAGGGCGGTTGCGGGTCGCACGTGCCGACCTGGCGTTCTCGCATTACATTTTGCGAATGGGAACTGCCCCCGACACGCGCCTGACCGTGACCTCCGAGGTCGGTCCGCTCCGTACGGTGCTCTTGCACCGACCCGGTGCCGAACTCCGTCGCCTCACCCCGAGCAACAACGACCAACTGCTTTTCGACGGCATCCCCTGGGTCGAGCGCGCGCAGGCCGAACACGACGCCTTTGCCACCGTACTGCGCGAGCGGGGTGTGGAAGTGCTGTTACTGGCAGATTTGCTGACCGAAACCCTCAGTGCCAGTGGGGCAGCCAGGATTCAGGGCATCTCGGCCGCCGTCGACGCGCGCAGGCTCGGCCACGATCTGGCCGACCAACTCGCCGCCGAACTGCGCAAGGTCGACGCCCCCGCGCTCGCCGAGATCCTGATGGCGGGCATGACCTTCGACGAGCTGCCCTTCGGCGCCGACACCACCTCGCTGGTGCGGCGGATGCACCACGGCGGCGATTTCGTCATCGATCCGCTGCCGAATCTGCTGTTCACCCGCGATTCCTCGTTCTGGGTCGGCCCCAAGGTGGCGATCACCTCGCTGGCCCTGCCCGCCCGCAGCCGCGAGACCTCGCTCACCGATCTGGTCTACGCGTTCCATCCGCGTTTCCTCGGCGTGCGCCGGGCCTACGAGTCCCACACCGCGCCGATCGAGGGCGGCGATGTGCTGCTGCTCGCGAAAGGTGTTGTGGCCGTTGGTGTCGGCGAACGCACGACTCCGGCCGGCGCGGAAGCGTTGGCGCGCAGCCTGTTCGCCGATGATCTGGCCCACACGGTGCTGGTGGTGCCGATCGCGCAGACCCGCGCGACCATGCACCTCGACACCGTCGCCACCATGGTCGACACCGACGCGATGGTCATGTACCCCGGCGTGCGGGAGTCGTTGCGGGCGTTCACGATCCACCGGGAGAACGACGCGGGCACCGCGATCGGCATCACCGGACCGGAGCCGTTTCTCGAGGCGGCCGCCAAGGCCATGGGAATTCCGAAGCTGCGCGTGATCGACACCGGCGCCGACGGGCCCACCGCCGAACGCGAACAGTGGGACGACGGGAACAACACCCTCGCCCTCGCACCCGGCGTCGTCGTCGCCTACGAACGCAACGAGCACACCAACGCCCGCCTGGCCGCCGAGGGCATCGAGGTCCTCACCATCAGCGGCTCCGAACTCGGCTCCGGCCGCGGCGGCCCGCGCTGCATGTCCTGCCCGCTGTCCCGAGACGAGGTCTGATGTTCCACGTCGAGCTGTCCAGCGATTCCGCGCAGCCGCCCTTCGAACAGCTGCGGATGGCGGTGATCGAACAGGTCCGCGCGGGCACCCTCACCGCGGGCACCAAGATCCCCACCGTCCGCGCGCTGGCCGCCGACCTCGGCATCGCCCCCAACACCGTCGCCCGCGCCTACCGCGAACTCGAAGCCGACGGCGTCGTCGAAACCCGCGGCCGCCAGGGCTCTTTCATCGCCTCCTCCGGCGACCCCACCCGCGACATCGCCAGCCGCGCCGCCGTCGACTACGTCACGACGATCCGACGACTGGGTCTCGAGGACGACGACGCGGTCGAGTTCGTCCAACGAGTTCTCAACACCTGACCAACACAAGCGCGGGGGTAACTCACCGCCAGCTCGGGAGCCAGAGGTGGTCCTGCCAGTTCTGTGGCGTGATCGCCTGGCCGGTGAGAATCGGCCACAGCCAGACGAAGTTCGCGATCACCAAGCCGAGGTAGATGCTCACGATCAGCAGCCCGAGCGCGTACCGCTCGTTGACCGGGGCGGGCAGATAGGTGCCCGTCGGACCGCGCGGGATGCCCGCGGGTCTGGCGGGGCCGAGGATGTCGCCGAGCGCGAGCGCCATGCCCATCACCAGGAACGGCGCGAGCACCACCGCGTAGAAGAAGTACATCTGCCGGTCCAGGGTGAGGAACCAGGGCAGCAGCCCGGCGCCGTAGCCGACCAGCACCGCCGCGTAGCGCCAGTCGTGGCGAACCACCGAGCGCCACAGCATCCAGCCGATCAGCGGCAGCGCCAACCACCACAGCGCGGGCGTGCCGACCGCCATCACGGCCTTCACACACTGTGCTTCACCGCAGCCGGTGACCGTGCCGTCGGCGTAGTAGTAGAGCATCGGACGCAGGCTCATCGGCCAGGTCCACGGCTTGGACTCCCACGGATGGTGGTTGCCCGCCGAATTGGTCAGGCCGGAGTGGAAATCGAGCGTCTCGCCCTGGTAGTACCACAGCGAGCGCAGTGCGTCGGGCAGGAACGCGAACGCGCCCCCGGTGCCGACCTGGTTGCCGACCGCGTACCGATACACCCCGTTCTCCCCGGCGAACCACGCCCAGTACGAGGACAGGTACACCACCGCCGGGATCACCACCAGCGCGTACAGCGCGGGCCCGACATCGCGGACCAGCGTGCCAAGCCACGGCCTGCGCACCCCGTAGGCGCGGCGCGCGCTCACGTCGAAGGCCACGCTCAACAGCCCGAAGAACACGATGTAGTAGATGCCCGACCACTTGGTGCCGCAGGCCAGGCCGAGCAGCACGCCCGCGCCGAACCGCCACCAGCGCACGCCCAGTCGCGGACCCCACGGCGACAACCCGACGCGCCCGGCCAGATCGGCGTGAGCCATCCGCTCGCGGACCTCGTCGCGGTCCACTATCAAACAGCCGAAGGCCGCGGTGACCAGCAGCGACATGAAGATGTCGAGCATGCCGATCCGCGAGGAGACGAAGGTGAGACTCTCGGCTATGAGCAGGACGCCCGCGATCGCGCCGATCAGCGTGGACCGGGCCATGCGCCGCACGATGCGGATCACCAGCAGCACCAGGACCGTGCCCGCCAGCGCCGCGGTGCCGCGCCACCCCCACGCGTTGTAGCCGAAGATCGCCTCGCTGATCGCGATGAACTGCTTACCGACGGGCGGGTGCACCACCAGGCCGTAGGCGGGGTTGTCCTCCAGGCCGCCGTTGGTGACCATCTGCCACGCCTGTGGGGCGTAATGCTTTTCGTCGAAGACGGGCGTGCGCGCGTCGGTGGGGTAGTTCAGATTGGCGAAGCGGGTGACCGCGGCGATCAGGGTGAGCACGCCGGTGACCAACCAGCCGCGCGCGGTGTCGAGCGGACCGAAGTCCGGTGCGGGCCGCAGCGGCGCCGGACTGACCACGGCCGACACGGGACGCGACGGGGGCATCGCGCGCTCATCGGTCACCGGGATCACGCCCCGATCGTAGGCGGTGGGTCCGACGAAGTCCGAGCCGACACTGCCACCCCTGTTCCCCGTCACATGCGGTGGATCGCCGCACCTCGGTGACCTGACAGTATGAACGGGCCACGACAGGCGGAGAGGCGGGACGACACTGTGTTGATCTTGGCGGCAACACCGATGGGCGACATCGGCGACGCGTCCCAGCGACTGCGCGACGCGCTCGGTTCGGCCGATGTGGTCGCCGCCGAGGACACCCGCCGCACCAAATCACTGGCCAAGGCACTCGGGGTGGAGATCACCGGCCGGGTCGTGAGCTTCTACGACCACGTGGAAACCGCCCGCATCCCCGCGCTCCTCGACGACATCGCGAGTGGACTGACGGTCCTGCTGGTGACCGACGCGGGCATGCCCTCGGTGAGCGACCCCGGCTACCGCCTGGTCGCCGCCGCCGTCGAACGCGACCTGCCGGTCACCTGCCTGCCCGGCCCGTCCGCCGTGACCACCGCCCTGGCCCTGTCCGGCCTGCCGGTCGAGCGCTTCTGCTTCGACGGCTTCGCCCCCCGCAAGGGCGGCCAACGTCGAGAGTGGTTGCGCACCTTGGCCTCCGAACAGCGCGCCATCGTCTTCTTCGAAGCCCCCCACCGCCTCGCCGACTGCATGGCCGACGCCGTCACCGTCCTCGGCCCCGACCGCCGCGCCGCCATCTGCCGCGAACTCACCAAGACCTACGAGGAAGTGGTCCGCGGCACGCTCGGCGAACTGGCGGCCTGGTCGGCTGACGGCGCCCGCGGCGAGATCACCGTGGTACTCGAAGGCTCCCAACCGGTTTCGGCCGAACCCGCCGAATTGGTCGACGAGGTCGAGACTTTGGTGGCCGGGGGGATGCGGCTCAAGGACGCGTGCGCGGAGGTGTCGGCCGGTCGCGGGGCGTCCAGACGAGAGTTGTACGACGCGGTGTTGGCGGCCCGATCGCAGGAGTGACTATTCCGAAAGCTATTGCCAGGCAATGCACTCGGGATGGCCGGTGAACTGAGGTTTATGGCATATGAGCGCGGTAGGCGTACGGTGTGGCTATGACCGAGCGACCGACGAGTCCGCACGATGCTTTCTGCCGTCGCATCCTCGGTCCATCTGGACCCGCTACGTCAGCGAGCACCCGGGCACCACGACACTGCCGCTGATCATTCCGCTGGTGGTGCACGCCAGTCCGAAGGGCTGGCGATGGAAAGCGGAAACGGAACTGTCCCAGCTGTTCAGCCTGTCGACGCGGATGCGGGAGTCGCTGGGAGATCTGGTCCCGCACATGCGGTACATCATCGACGACATGGCCACCACCGACCTGACGGAACTGCGCAAGCGCTCCATCACCCCGGCGGTGCTGGTGATGTTGTACGTGCTGAAGGTTGCCCCGGGCGGCGCCGACGCGGGCACCCGACTGTTACCGCTGGTAAAGGACGTCTCAGCGATGTTCGACGGCCCCAACGGCCGCACTGATCTGCAAGCGGTGGTGGAGTACATTGTAAATGTCAGCGATACCGATCCGGCGGGGTTCGATCCGTTGCTCGATCAGCTGGGAACGCAGGCGAAGGAGGTCATCGTGACTACGGCGGAGAAACTCGAAGCGCGCGGGGAAGCCCGTGGGGAAGCCCGTGGTGCGGCGTCGGGCTACGTGAAGGGCCAAGCCGAAACCTTGCTTCGATTGCTCGCTCGCAAGTTCGGTGAGGTTCCCGAGTCGGTGATTGCTCGAGTTCGGGCGGCCAGCTCGGTGGAGTTGGAGCGGTGGACCGATCAGATTCTGGTCGCTACCAGCATCGAGGACACCCTCAGCTGACGGCAGGGTCCCCGAGGAGACCCTGCCGTTCGACTATTCCTTCGGTTCCACGTAGCGCGGGAAGACCGGTTCGGGGGCGGGGAGGTCCAGGCCCGGGGCCAGGGGAGTGGCGATGTCGGCGAAGGTGCGGTTTTCCTGGGCGAGCAGGTCCAGGATCTTGGCGGCGGAGCCGGGCATGACCGGTTGGACCAGGATGGCGACGATGCGGACCACCTCGAGGGTGACGTAGAGGACGGTCGTCATGCGGGCCAGGTCCTCGTCGGTGCCCGACTTGCGCAGCGCCCAGGGGGCGTTGGCGGAGAAGTAGCGGTTGGTTTCGCCGAGGGTGAGCCAGATGGCCTCCAGGGCGAGGTGCATCTGCTGGACGTCGAACTCGGTGCGGCACTTGGCGAGCAGACCGTTGGCGCGGTCGAGCAGGGCGCGGTCCTCGTCGGTGAACTCGCCGGGGGTGGGGGACTTGGCGTCGCAGTTCTTGTTGACCATGGTCAGGCTGCGCTGGACCAGGTTGCCGAACTCGTTGGCCAGGTCGGCGTTGATGCGGCCGGCGATGGCGTCGTTGCTGTAGCTGCCGTCCTGGCCGTAGGAGATCTCGCGCAGCAGGAAGAACCGCACCTGGTCCAGGCCGTAGATGTCCACCAGCGCGAGCGGGTCGACGACGTTGCCCGTCGACTTCGACATCTTCTCGCCCTTGTTGTACAGGAACCCGTGCACGAACACCCGGTCCGGCAGTTCGATCCCGGCCGACATCAGGAACGCGGGCCAGTACACCGTGTGGAACCGGGTGATGTCCTTGCCGATGATGTGCAGGTTCGCGGGCCAGAACTTCTGGAACTCGGCCGAGTCGGTGTTCGGGAAACCGACGCCGGTCAGGTAATTGGTGAGCGCGTCGACCCACACGTACATCACGTGGTCGGGTTCGCCGGGCACCGGAACACCCCAGTCGAAGGTGGTGCGCGAGATCGACAGGTCCTTGAGCCCGGCCTTGACGTAGCTGATGATCTCGTTGCGGCGCGTGGACGGCGCGATGAACTCGGGCCGCTCCTCGTAGAGCGCCAGCAGCTTGTCCTGGTACTCGGAGAGCTTGAAGAAGTAGTTCGACTCCTCGGTCCAGGTGACCGGGGTCTTGGTCTCGGTGGACTCGCGGGTGCCGTCGGGCAGGAGGGTGGTCTCCTCCTCGGTGTAGAAGGCCTCGTCGCGCACCGAGTACCAGCCGGAGTAGTTGCCGAGGTAGATGTCGCCGTTGGCGAGCATCCGCTCCCAGATGGCCACGCTGGCGGCCTTGTGGTCGGCGTCGGTGGTGCGGATGAACCGGTCGTAGGAGATGTCGAGGGCCTTGTCCATCGCCTCGAAGACGTCGGAGTTGCGCGCGGCGAGCTCCTGCACCGGGATGCCCTCGGTGGCGGCGGTCTGCTGCATCTTCTGACCGTGCTCGTCGGTGCCGGTCATGAAGAACACGTCGTAACCGTCGAGCCGCTTGAAGCGGGCGATCGCGTCGGTGGAGATGTACTCGTAGGCGTGGCCGATATGCGGCGCACCGTTCGGATACGCGATGGCCGTGGTCACGTAGAAGGCGGGCGCCTCGGCGCCTTCGGGTGCAGTCATGGTGCCCATTACTGTAATCCGGGTGGCAAATACGAATCGTCCGGCTCCGCCCGTACCTCCGCCGCTCGCGCCGCTGATCGACGCGCACACCCATCTGGACGCCTGTGGCGCGACCGATGCCGCCTCGACCACGGCGATCGTGGACCGCGCCGCGTCGGCCGGTGTCGGGCACGTGGTGACCGTCGCCGACGACCTCGCCGCCGCGCAGTGGGCGGTCCAGGCCGCGCAGTGGGATCCGCGGGTGTACGCCGCCGTCGCCTTGCATCCGACCAGGGCCAACGCCCTCGACGACAAGGCCAAGGCCGAGCTCGAGCACCTCGCCACCGACCCGCGCGTGGTCGCGATCGGCGAGACCGGGCTCGACTACTTCTGGCCGGGCAAGCTCGACGGGTGCGCCGATATCGAAACCCAGATCGAGGGTTTCCGCTGGCACATCGACCTGGCCAAACGCGTGCGCAAGCCGCTGATGATCCACAACCGCGAGGCCGACCACGACCTGCTCACGGTGCTGCTCGACGAGGGCGCGCCGGACACGGTGATCTTCCACTGCTTCTCCTCCGACGCCACGATGGCGCAGGCGTGCGTGGCCGAGGGGTACGTGCTGAGTTTCTCCGGCACCGTGAGTTTCAAGAACGCGCACGAACTTCGCGAGGCCGCCAAGCTGGTGCCCGACGATCAGATCCTGGTGGAGACCGACGCCCCGTATCTGACCCCGCACCCGTATCGCGGGGCGCCGAACGAGTCGTACTGCCTGCCCTACACCGTGCGGGCGCTGGCCGAGGTGCGCGACCAGGATCCGGGCGAGCTGGCCGAGATCACCACCGCGAACGCGCGCAGGTTGTACCGGATTCGGTAGGGAATCGACCGCCGCAGGTCTGACTAGGTCCGTATACATCAAACGTGATGTGCATCACATTTCGAGCTCATTTCGTTACGTTATGGCTGCGTCTTCGCCGAATCGTGATCTGCGGTCCCGCTGATCGGGGCGGTTGCTGTTGTCGAGGGCCGACCTTGTCGTTATCGTTCTGTAACCATGTCGGCTTTCGCACGGATCAACTCGTCTCGCTCACCGCTGCTGTTCGCGGCGGTCGGAGCCATGCTGCTGATTCTGCTCGTCGGCGCCTCGCTGGCCATCGTGAACCACAAGACGGTCGCGATCGTCATCGACGGCGAGCGCACCGAGCTCACCACCATGTCCCGTGACGTGCGGGCGATCCTGGCCGACGCCGGCTACGAGGTCGCCGAGCACGACGAGGTCATCCCGGCCGTCGGTGCCAAGGTGAGCGACGGCGCCACCATCACGCTCAACCGCGGTCGCGAGATCACCGTGACCATCGACGGCGTGGAGCGCAAGGTCTGGACCACCCGCGCCACCGCCGGTGACGCGTTGGCCGCCATGCAGATCCCGTCCGACACCCACGTGGTGCCCACCCGCACCGAGAAACTGCCGCTGGCCGGTGCCGCGCTGAGCGTGTACACCCCGCGCAACATCTCGCTGGTCGACGGCGCCGCCGCACCGGTCGACGTGCGCCTGGCCGCCGCGACCATCGGCGAATTCCTCAGTGCCGCGGGGATTCCGCTCAAAGACGAGGACTTCACGGTGCCCGACGCCGCGACCCCGCTCGACGAGGGCATGCAGATCGTGGTGACCCGCCAGCGCACCGAACAGCGCACCGAGACCCTGCCGCTCGATCCCACCGAAACGGTGATCGAGGACGAGACCATGAACATGAGCCGCACCGTGGTCGAGAACCCGGGCGCACCGGGCCTGCACGAGGCCACGTTCGCGGTGAAGCTGGTCAACGGGGTGGAAGAGTCTCGCGTGCAGGTGCATTCGAACGTGCTCACCCCCGCCCAGCCCAAGACGATCCGCAAGGGCGCCAAGCCCGGCACCGAGGTCCCGCCCGTCCGCGACGGCGCCGTCTGGGACGCGCTCGCCCAGTGCGAGTCCACGGGGAACTGGGCCATCAACACCGGCAACGGCTACTACGGCGGCATCCAGTTCGACCAGAGCACCTGGGAACGCCAGGGCGGCACCCGGTACGCCCCCCGCGCCGACCTGGCCACCCGCGAGGAACAGATCGCCATCGCGGAGGTGACGCGGGCACGCCAGGGTTGGGGCGCCTGGCCCTCCTGCACCAGCCGCCTCGGCCTCGGCTAGGCCCCCCGCGCCGCCGGACGGCGTCGGCGGCTCCTCGGTCTGAGTCGAGTTCGGTCAGCCCCCGTGTGGCTCGGTGGCGTGGAGTCTGCCGCGCGGTAGGTTGTGCTCGTTTCGCCGGGTTTCTGCTGTGCTCGTGCGGTGGCTCGGCTCGTGGACGAGTCGACGGGTGGTGTGATGCTGACGGTTTCGGCGTGGCGGCGGGCGGGGCTGGCGTTCGTGATCGCGGCGGGGGTCGCGGTGGGGCCGGTGGGGGTCGCGCAGGCGGCGGCGCCGGGCGGGGTGATCGCGGTCGAGCGGGCCGACGGGTTCCGGGGGATGGGCGAAACGCAGATCATCGAATACTGGACGCGCGGTGTCGGCGGGGCGACCCAGCCGGCGAGCGGGGCGTTGTTCCTGCCCGTGGGTCCGGCTCCGGCGGGCGGATGGCCGGTCGTGGCCTGGGATCACGGCACCACCGGACTCGCGTCGGGGTGCGGTGGGATGTCGACCGAGGCCGGGCCGGCGTGGCCGCTGACGCAGGTGCAGTTCCTGCATCGCATGGTGGACAGGGGCTTCGCGGTGGTCGCGACCGACTACCTCGGGCTCGGCCGCTTCGACACCGGCCCGCACCCCTACCTCGGCCTCGACACCGAGGCCACCGCCACCATCGATCTGCTGCGGGCGGCCCGCTCGGTGCGGTCGGACCTGTCGCCGACATGGGTGGCGGCGGGGATGTCGCAGGGTGGGCAGGCAGCTTTGGGAACCGGGCACCGGCAGGCGAGCTACGCGCCGGAACTGGACTTCCGCGGCACCATCGCGATCGACCCGGAATCGGACGTGGAGAAGGTCGCCTCGGTGCTCGTGCCGGGCAACCCGGACCAACTCGGCGGCGGCATCCTCGGCTTCTCGGCGAGCATCCTGGCCGGTATGCGGGCCGCGCGACCCGACGCCCAGGTGGACAGTGTCCTCAGTCCGCTCGGGCAGCGGATCATCGCCGAGATCGGCACGATGTGCCAGGACGACATCGACGCGCGAGTAGCCGGTCTGACCCTGGGCCAACTGTTAGCGAAACCGCTCGGCGCCGAACCGTTCCGCTCCGCGATGGCCGACTACATGACCGTCCCGACCAGCGGCTACAACGCCCCGATCCTGCTGCTGGTCAACGCCACCGACCGCACCGTCCCCTCCCCGCTGCACGCCGCCCTGGCCGCCCAGTTCACCGCCAACGGCGTGCACTACACCCCGGTCGTCGGTTTCGGCGGCCACTGCGACCTGAATCCGACCATGTGGGCGGCGATCGACGAGTTCCTCGACCGGGTCCACTCCTGACCGGCGCGGCCGCGATGCGAGTCGGCTCACAGCTCGACGGCGTTACTGAGAATTTCGAGTTCATGAGACCGCGCGGCGTAGTCGCTGGTCACGGGCGAATTAGACGAGTTGCCGGTCGATAGCGAAGGGCCGAAACTCTCAGGTTTTCTACTGTACGGTTGTCCAGGTTCTGAGCCGATCGTTCCGAAAGGCGACCCTAGATGTCGACCACCATGAACCGCGCTGCGTTCGCGGCCACCCTCACCGCAGCGGCGCTGGTAACCGCCACCTTCGCGCCCGCCTCGGCGGAACCGGGCACCGCCCTCGCGACCGAACCACGCCCCGCGGACTGGCACCACGGACTCGGTGGTTCGGTGATCGAGTACACGACCACCGACTCGGCCGGCGCCGAGCGACCCGCCAGCGGCGCGCTGTTCCTGCCGTCGGGCGACGCGCCCGCCACCGGCTGGCCGATCATCGCCTACGACCACGGCACCCTCGGTTCCGGGCCGGGCTGCGGTGGGCAGGCCGATCCCGATCTCGCCCCGCTGCCCGCGAACCGGGCCGCCGAGGACGAGCTGATCGGACGCCTGGTCGACCAGGGTTTCGCCGTCGTCGCGCCCGACTACCTCGGCCTCGGCCGTTTCGACACCGGCCCGCACCCGTACCTCGAGGTGCGCAGCGAGGCCACCGCCACGATCGATCTCGTGCGCGCCGCCCGTGCCGCGAACGCCGATCTCTCGCGCACGTGGAGCGCCGTCGGCGCCTCCCAGGGCGGCCACGCCGCGCTGAGCACCGCCGCCCTCCAGGCGAGCTACGCCCCCGAACTCGACTTCCGTGGCACCGCCGCGGTGGACCCGGCCTCCGACGTGGAGAAAGTACTGCCGCTGCTCGGACCGGGGATCCCGGCGATCGAGGGCACCGCGGGCCTGACCGGGTTCACCGTGAGCATCCTGGCCGGGCTGCGCGACACCCACCCCGAAGCCGAGGTCGATTCGTACCTCACTCCCAAGGGGCGGGAAATCCTGGACGCGGCAGGCGGCCAGTGCATCGACGAGATCGTGGGCGAGGTGAAGGGCCTCGGTCTGGGCGAACTGTTCGCGCGGCCGCTGTCGGACGGTCCGTTGCAGGCGGCGCTCACCGAGTACATGACCCTGCCCACCTCCGGCTACGACGCCCCGATCCTGTTGCTGGTCAACGCGACCGACACCGTGGTGCCCTCGCCGCTGCACGCCGCGCTCGTGGCGCAGTTCGCGCTGGGTGGGGTCGATGTCGAGACGGTCGTCGGGTTCGGTCAGCACACGACGCTGAGCCCGCAGATGTGGACCGCGCTCGACAATTTCGTACTGCGTATCAATTCCGCGCCGCCGCTGCGCTGATCTCGGGGTCGCGGACCCGGTCGATCAGTACACTTCGGCCGAGATCGTGACCGCCCGGTAGGAGACCGAACTGTGCTGAAGAACCCGATTCGCGCGACCGTGGTCGCCGCCATGGCCGCGAGCGCCCTGGTCGCCGCGGGCTTTACCCCGGCCGCGGCGGCGACGCCGGGCACGCTCATCTCGGTGCAGGCCGAACCCGCGGGCTGGCACGGCCTCACCGGGGGTTCCTCGGTCGAGTACTGGATGACCGACTCGTCCGGCGTCGCGCGTCCGGCCAGCGGGGCGATGTTCGTCCCCGAAGGCGACGCGCCCGCGGGCGGCTGGCCGATCGTGGCCTACGCCCACGGCACCTCCGGCTCCGGCCCCGGCTGCGGCGGTCAGGCCGATCCGGAACTCGCGCCGCTGCCCGCGCACCGGGCCGCCGAGGACCGGCTGATCCAGCGACTCGTCGGCCAGGGCTACGCGGTGGTGACCCCCGACTACCTGGGCCTCGGCCGCTTCGACACCGGCGCGCACCCCTATCTCGAGGTCCGCAGCGAGGCGACCTCGGTCATCGACCTGGTCCGCGCGGCCCGCGCCGCCGACCCGGCGCTGTCGCGAACCTGGACCGCCGCGGGCACCTCCCAGGGCGGCCACGCGGCCCTGAGCGCGGCACATCTACAGGCCGAATACGCCCCCGAGCTGGACTTCCGCGGCACCTTCGCGATCGACGCGGCCTCGGATGTGGAGAAGGTACTGCCCTTCCTCGGACCCGACACCCCGCCGCTGCTGAGCTCGGCGGGCACCACGTCGTTCCTGGTCAGCATCCTGGCGGGGCTGCGCAACGCCCGCCCCGAGGTCGACGTGAACTCCTACCTGACCGAGCGCGGCCGGGCGATCGTCGACGCGGCCGGTGGCCAGTGCCTCGACGAGATCTTCGCCGCGACCGGCGGTCTCACCTCGGCCGACCTGCTCACCCGTCCGCTCGCCGGGCTGCGCGGGGCGCTCGACGCGTACATGATGCTGCCGACCAGCGGCTACGACGCCCCGATCCTGCTGTCGATGAACGCCACCGACACCGTCGTGCCGTCCCCGCTGCACGCCGCGCTGGTGGCCCAATTCGCCGCCAACGGCGTCGACCAGCAGGTGGTGCTCGGCACCGGAACGCACGGCTCGGTCTCGCCCGAGCAGCTCGCCGCCATCGGCGCCTTCCTCGACCGCGTCAACGCGGCCCCGCCACAGCGCTGAGCTGCCCGGTCGGCGAGGTTGGTAGGTTCAAGCAGTGTCCGAACCAGAGAATTCCGCTCGCGGTAGTGCAGCCCTGCTCGGTCCGGTCGAGGTGCGGACGCTGGCCGAACGGTTCGGCGTCCGGCCGACCAAACAGCTCGGCCAGAACTTCGTCCACGACGGCAACACGGTGCGGCGCATCGTCGCCGCGGCCGGGGTGGGCGCGGGCGACACCGTCCTCGAGGTCGGACCGGGTCTCGGTTCGCTGACCTTGGCGCTGCTCGATGTGGTCGACCAGGTGATCGCCGTCGAGATCGACCCGGTGCTGGCGAACTACCTGCCCGAGACCGTCACCGATCGCGCGCCCCGACTCGTCGACAACCTGCGGGTGGTCGAGGCCGACGCGCTGCGGGTGCGGCCCGAACAGCTGCCCGCCATGCCGACCGCGCTGGTGGCGAACCTGCCCTACAACGTGGCCGTGCCGGTGCTGCTACACCTGCTGGCGATCCTGCCGAGCATTCAGGTGTCGCTGGTGATGGTCCAGGCCGAGGTGGCCGACCGGCTCGCCGCCGAACCCGGCAATCGGGTGTACGGGGTGCCCAGCGTGAAGGCTGGGTTCTTCGGCAAGGTCCGCCGCGCCGGGCACGTGGGCACGCAGGTCTTCTGGCCGGTGCCGCGCGTGGAATCGGGGCTGGTGCGCATCGACCGGTACGCCGAACCGCCGTGGCCGATGGACGAGGCGCATCGTCGGCGCGTGTTCGAGGTGATCGACGCGGCCTTCGCGCAGCGGCGAAAGACATTGCGGGCGGCCCTGTCCGGCTGGGCGGGCACGCCCGCGGAGGCGGAGCGGCGGCTGGTCGCGGCCGGTATCGACCCGACCGCGCGGGGCGAGACCCTCGACACCGCCGCGTTCGTCCGGCTGGCGGCCACCACCTAGACCACGAACGGGACCTGCCGAGTGTTCGGCAGGTCCCGTTTCGCGTGCGATCACTCGCTGAGCGCGTAACCGGCTTCGTCGACCGCGGCGGCCACGTCGGTGTCGGTCAGCTCGCCGGCGCTGTCGACGCGCACGAGCCCGCTGGCGAGGTCGACGTCCACGCCGGTGACGCCGTCGATCTTGCCGATCTCCTGCTTGACCGAGCTCACGCAATGTCCGCAGGTCATCCCTGTGACGGTGTAGGTGCTGGTGGCCATGGCCGACTCCTTCGCTGTGAAAAATACGGGCCAGGGGTATATCCCCGACCCGCACGAACATACCCCCAAGGGGTACCTTGCGCAAGGGTTGGGCGCCACCGTCGGAGTTCGACGCGCGTACCAGTCGGTAGGACCGATTACGCTTGGTAATCGTGCTGTCAGTTGTGCCCAGCCCGGTCGTCGTGCGAGCTCCGTCGAAGGTGAACCTGCATCTCGGAGTCGCTGATCTGCGCCCGGACGGATACCACGACCTCACTTCCGTTTTCCAGGCGCTGTCGCTGGCCGACGACCTGCGCCTGGCCCCCGCGTCCTCGCTCACCGTCCGGGTCACCGGCGAAGGCGCCGCCGACGTCCCCACCGACCGCACCAACCTGGTCTGGAAGGCCGCCGTGCGCCTGGCGCACCTGGCCGGGCGCGCGCCGCTGGTCGAGATCGCGATCACCAAGGGCATCCCCGTGGCAGGCGGCATGGCGGGCGGCAGCGCCGACGCCGCCGCCGCGCTGGTCGGCCTCAACGAACTGTGGGATCTGGGCCTGAGCCGCGACGAACTGTCCTCGATCGCCGCCGAGATCGGCAGCGACGTGCCGTTCTCCCTGCACGGCGGCACCGCCCTCGGCACCGGTCGCGGCGAACGGCTGCTCCCGGTCCTGTCCCGCAACACCTTTCACTGGGTCCTCGCCCTGGCCAAGGACGGCCTGTCCACCCCGTCGGTCTTCGCCGAACTCGACCGCCTGCGCGCCGAGGGCGACCCGCCCCGCCTGGGCGACCCCCAGAAACTCATGCAGGCCCTGGCCGCGGGCGACCCGCACACTCTCGCCCCACTCCTCGGCAACGACCTGCAAGCCGCCGCGCTGTCACTGAAGCCGGAACTGCGCCGCACCCTGCGCGCGGGCGTCGGCGCGGGCGCGCTGGCTGGTCTGATCTCCGGCTCCGGCCCCACGTGCGCGTTCCTGTGCGAATCCGAGGAGGCCGCGATCGGGGTCGCCGCCGAACTTGCGGGTGCGGGGGTGTGCCGCAGCGTCCGCACGGCCAGCGGGCCGGTCCCAGGGGCGCGCGTGCTCGACAGCGAGGCCCACGGCCGCCGCTGACCGTGGCCGCCCCGGCCCGCCCCCGCGCGTGCTCGACTCCGCTGACTGCCCTGACCGGGGCGAGGAAGTGACAGTGGCCTCGCGCGTGCTCGTCACCGGGACGCGCGTCGAGTGCTGATCACCGCAGCCCCCGGTAGCGCGGGCCGGAGTCGGTACCGGCCGGTCCTCTATGATCGACAGCAAGAGATCTCGTATGGACATAGGCAGCTCGCGGGGGACGAGCCAACTGATCCAGCAGTCCAACCCAAGCCGCTGACGCGCCGCCTCCCCGCGCCTGAGTCCGGTCCACCGTCGCGGGGAGGCGGAACAGGCGAGCTGCATCCATGTCCAACCTGATCAACCTGGAACAGGTCTCCAAGAGCTTCGGCGTCAAGCCGCTGCTGGATGACGTCTCCCTCGGCATCCACGCGGGGGAGCGGATCGGGGTGGTCGGCCTCAACGGTGGCGGTAAGACCACGTTGCTCGAGGTCCTGACCGGGCTGGAGCCGCCGGACAAGGGTCGGGTGAGCCGGGTCGGTGGGCTGCGGATGGCCGTGGTCACCCAGCGCGGCGTGCTGCCCGAGGGCGCGAGCATCGGCTCGATCGTGTTCGCCGGACTGTCCGACGACCTGTCCACCGCCGATATCGCCGACCACCAGTGGGCCGCCGATTCGCGCGTGCGCTCGATCCTCGAGGGCATCGGCATCGCCGATCTGGGCCTGGACACCCTGGTCACCAACCTCTCCGGTGGCGAACGCCGCCGCGTCGCGCTGGCGGCCGCGCTGGTGCGCGATCTGGACCTGCTCGTGCTCGACGAGCCGACCAACCACCTCGACATCGAGGGCGTGCAGTGGCTGGCCGCGCACCTGGTCGCCCGGCGCACCGCGCTCGTCGTCGTCACCCACGATCGCTGGTTCCTCGACACCGTCGCCACCCGCACCTGGGAGGTCGTCGGCGGCAAGGTGGAGGTCTACGAGGGCGGCTACGGCGACTGGATCTACGCCCGCGCCGAACGCGCCCGCCAGGCCGACGCCTCCGAGGCCCGCCGCGCCAACCTGGCCCGCAAGGAACTGGCCTGGCTGCGCCGCGGCGCCAAGGCCCGCACGTCCAAGCCGCGCTACCGGGTGGAGGCCGCCGAGGCGCTGATCGCCGATGTGCCGCCGCCGCGCGACTCGGTCTCGCTGGCCGCGTTCGCGCGCAAGCGCCTGGGCCGCGTGGTGATCGAGCTCGAGGACGCCACCCTCACCACCCCCGACGGCCGCGAACTGGTCGGCGATCTCACCTGGCGGCTCGCGCCCGGCGAGCGCGTCGGTCTGGTCGGTGTGAACGGGTCGGGCAAGACCACGCTGCTGCGCGCGCTGGCCGGGGAGACCGAGCCCGCCACGGGCAAGCGGATCCAGGGCCAGACCGTGCAGATCGGGTGGCTGCGCCAGGAACTCGACGACCTGCCCACCGATATGCGCGTGCTCGAGGCGGTGCAGCAGGTCGCGCAGCGAATCATGCTGGGCGACAAGGAGATCTCGGCCGGCCAGCTCGCCGAGCGACTCGGCTTCACGCCGGCCCGCCAGCGCACCCCCGTCGGCGACCTGTCCGGTGGCGAACGCCGTCGCCTGCAACTCACCCGCATCCTGATGGCCGAACCGAACGTCCTGCTGCTCGACGAGCCCACCAACGACCTCGACATCGATACCCTCCAGCAGCTGGAGGACCTGCTCGACAACTGGGCGGGCACGCTGGTGGTCATCAGCCACGACCGCTACCTCGTCGAGCGCATCTGTGACTCCACCTGGGCCCTGTTCGGCGACGGCAAGCTCACCAACCTGCCCGGCGGCATCGACTCCTACCTGACCAAGCGCGCCGCCATGGCGGGCAACAGCAAGCCGCTGACGGCGAAAACCGGTGGCGGGTCCACGGATTCGTTCGACCGTCGCGCGGCCCGCAAGGAACTGTCGAAGGTCGAGCGCAGCATCGCCAAGCTCGACGAGCGCGAACAGAAACTCCACAAGGCCCTGGCCGACGCCGCGACCGACCCGGACAAGCTGGTGAAGCTGGGCGCCGAGCTGAAAGACGTTGTCGCCGAGAAAGAAGCGGCCGAAGAGCGCTGGATGGAATTGGCTGAGGCCGCCGACTGAACCTGGGCGCGAGGGCGCGGGTTGGTCCAGCTGGGTGTTGTCGCGCCAGCCCGTCCCCGACGAGTCATCCAAGGCGTGGGATCAGCTGCCCGCTGACTCCCTGGAGTCTCCGATGACGACCGGCAGGCACGTTTGCACGAAATCGGCGCCGAACTCGGTGAGCAGGATGCTGCGGTAGCTCACCTTCGTGCCGAAGCCCGTGCGCTTCAACGCTTCTCGCACCTGCTCCTGGGCCTCGATGACCTGGTAGCGGTGCGGGTTGCCGACCGGGTCGCGGGTGGACTCGATGAGCCCGAGCCTGCGCAGGTTGGGCAGGTACTGCGGCACCCGGTTCGGGAAGCGCAGGCCCGCGTGGTCGCCGAGCATGGTGAGTCCGCTGATCAGCCGTTCGCCGCCGAAGGCGCGTTGGCGGCCGGTGCGCACGTCGATGGCCGGTTGCGGCCCGTCGACGTGCAGGAAGCGCAGGATGCGGGCTTCGTCGGGGGTGATCTCGGCGAGGATGCCGGGGTAGGCCGGATGCGAATCGGGCTGGGTGACGTGCGTGCTGGCCGACAGGCGCAGCAGTTCGGCGCCCTGTTCGCGCAGGGTTGGCGTGTCCGTATCGCGGCGGTTCTCGCCCGCGCTGGGCAGGCCGAGGGCGTGGCGGAGTCGGTCGCGCACTTCGTTTTCCGCCTCGGCGAGCACCTCGTTGGGCGGGTGGCCCGCCATGCTGCCGCGCAGCACCGTGACGGTCACGCCGAGGGCGGTGTCCAGGGTCCACAGCGTCATCCCGGAGGCCGCGGTCAACGCGACCCGCGCGACCCCGGTGGCCGCCCGGACCGTCGCGGCCGGGGACAGGTCGAGCTTGTCACCGGACACTTCGAGCGGCGGCACCGATCGTCGCACCAGCTCGGTGGACGAGGTCCCGTCGTCTACATCCATGTCGTCGCTACTCCTGTTCCGAAGACCAGGATGTGAGCGTATCCGGCGAGCAGCCCCAGCGCGCCGCCATGGACAAAAAGCAACCATTCGTCCTGTTTGATCGCCGAGCGCAACATGTCCACGAAGTCGTGCGGCGAAAGTGCGGACATTTGTCGGGCGATGTACTCGTTGACCTGCCGTCCCTGCTGCACGTTGAACGCGGGGTCGGCGAAGGCCAGCGGCGCGATGGTCATGGCCTGGGCGGTGAGTGTCGTTTGCAGCGTGTCGTATTCGCGGCTGCCGAGCATGAACTTCACCGCCGGGCGGGCCGGGCCGAGCGCGCGGTCGGCGGCCGGGCGCAGGGTGTCCTCGAGCATCTGCAGGGTGCGGTCCGAGCGTGGGCCGTTGAGTAGTTCGTCGCCGATATTGGCGACGGTGACGACCTCGGTGGACACCAGCGCGGCGTAGCCGGCGGTGATCTCGGGCTGGCGCTTGATCAGCAGCCCCTGGCGCCACGGGCACCACCATTTCGGCGTGGCGGGCGCGAAGATCATGTTGATGCCGACCCAGTTCACCA
The DNA here is from genome assembly GCF_042658545.1 of Nocardia lasii. Lineage (NCBI taxonomy): Bacteria > Bacillati > Actinomycetota > Actinomycetes > Mycobacteriales > Nocardiaceae > Nocardia > Nocardia lasii. Next base: position 417,259 of record NZ_JBHSQN010000015.1, on the reverse strand, counting down.
CCCAGCCGATGATGATGCCGCCGATCGGCAGGATGACCAGCGGCGAGAGCCCGGTGGTGTGCAGGGCGAGGACCAGCAGCAGCCCGCACGGTGCGCCGAAGTAGAAACCGAAGTTCTGCATGAAGCGCAGTTCCTTGGCGCCGAGCACCTGGAACAGCTGGTTGAGCAGTTGCGGGCGGGCCTGGAAGTACCGGATCACCATCTGCTTCACATCGAGCAGCTGATCGATATTGGCGCCGAGTTCGACCGTGAGGTCGCGCAGGATCTCGGGCAGTTGCGAGCGCACCCGCTGATGGATCATCTCGCGGACCTGAACGGGCAGGTTGTACCAGAGCTGGGGGTGTTCGCGGCGCAGGATCACCTCGACGATGTCGCGGATCTGCGCGTCGGCCACCTCGGCCAGATGTTCGGCCAGCTTCTCCGGATCGAGCTCGCGGTAGAAGTCTGAGACACTGCCCAGTTTGGACAGTCCCTTGTCCACCGCGATGCTGGCCATCTTGTCGGCGCGCGAGGGCACGATGCCCTGCCAACCGATCCGGCCGTCATAGCTGAGCAGCGGCAATACCTGGATCCGCTTGGGCAGGTAGGGGAAGATCGCGCGCAGTCCCGGCAGTCGGACACCGTGGAATTTGATGGGTTGGAACAGCATGAGAATGCCGGACCAGTTGGTGATGTAGCCGATAATTCCTGTGAAGAGAGGAATAGTCAGAATTTCCAGCAGGAGGGTCGGGTGTAACCCGAACCAACTCTCCAACACGACACGCCCTCCTGCCGATACCCGGTGACCACCGCCTCACCGAGAACCAAAATTATCACCCCCGCGGCGAGGTGACCCTACTGTGAGATGAGGAACGGGGTCCATTCCTGGTGTGGCAGGCCACAGGGTAGTGTCTGAGACATCAGTCACAGAACCTGTCCCGAATGCCGTATTCACCCTGGCTAGTCGGAACAATGACCATCACCACATTTCGTGACAGGACACAACTGGTGCGCGCAGGGGGCGTGCGGTGGCAGTAACTGTTCACATGGCGAGACTTCGGAGTAGGACGTGACAGACGACAGGACCGGACAGGACCTGGCCCGTGCCGGTACCCGCGCCGTCGAGCGCAGCTCGGATGTCGAGCAGCGACAGATCAGCAACGAAGCACGGTTGATCCGCGGGGTGTTCCGCGCCGCCGGGCTGGCCGCGGGCACCGCGGTGCGCGGCAGCCAGTGGGCCGTCGGCACCACCTACGAGGTCACCAAGGAGTTGGCGCAGGCCGCCCTGGACGGGGAGTCCTCGGCCGATATCGCCGAGCGCACCGGCAACGCCCTTCGCTCCATCGCGCGCAGCGCGCTCGGCGTCACCGAGGGGTCGGTGCGCGAGATCGTCAGCTACGTGCCCACACCCAACGGCGCGACCCAGCAGGCCATCACGGTCGGCCCGTACCTGCGCTCGGCCACCACCGACGACCTGCGCCGACGTGGCGACGCGCTGCTGGCCCGTTCGGCCGACGTGTACTTCACCGAGGACGTGCACCCGGCCTACGACCGCATCCTCGACGAGGTCGCGCCCGACGAGGCCCGCATCCTGCGGTTCATGGCGCTCAACGGTCCGCAGCCCGCGGTCGACGTGCGCACCAACCGCCCGCTGGGCATCGGTTCCGAGCTGGTCCAGGGCGACCTGACCTCGGTGCCCGAGCAGGCGGGCGTGCGCTACCCGGATCGCGCGCGCTCCTACCTGATCAACCTCAACCGGCTCGGCCTCACGCTCACCTCCGACGACCCGGTGGTGCTGAGCCGCTACATGGTGCTGGAAGTGCAGCCGGTCGTGGAGCAGGCGCTCAAGAAGGCGGGCCGCGCGCCCAAGATCGTGCGCAAGAGTCTGCGGCTCTCGGAGTTCGGCGAGGACTTCTGCCGCACCTGTTTCACCATCGGCTAGCTCGCCGCGCCCCGGTCACCGGCCTGGGAGGTCACACTCCGGTGTCGGCAGTGATAGCGATCTGATACAGATCCGGCGGCGAGTGGCGATCTGGTGGGATCGTTGAGGGATGGAACAGGGTCCTGATACGCCGAGCGTGCACGTCGACGATGTCGTCGCGGCCACTGGGGTGCGCCCTGAGCCGTTGCTGCCCGGGGACGACGTGCCGTTGGTCTCCGGGTCGGACTCGGGGGAGGTATGGATGGCGCCAGCGCCGCCGGACGACGATGACGACGACCAGCCCACCCCGGCGATCGAACGTCCACCGGACCATCCCGACGACCTCATCGCGATCAGTCGGTTGAAGTACCGCTACCTGCGCACCCTCGACACCAAGTCCTGGGACGAGTTCGCCGACACCCTCATCCCCGAGGCCACCGCCACCTACAGCGAGTACCTGCAGTTCGAGTCGCGCGAGGCGTTCCTGGCCTTCCTGCGCAACACCCTCGGACCGCACGTGATCACCGAGCACCGCGCCGACCACCCCGAGATCGATGTCGACGGCGACACCGCCACCGGCACCTGGTACCTGGCCGACACGGTGATCATCCCCGAGCACAACATGTGCCTGCGCGGCGCCGCCTTCTACACCGACGCCTATGTGCGCTGCGACGACGGGCACTGGCGTATCTCGCACACCGGCTACGAACGCACCTACGAGGTCGTGCTCTCGCTCAGCGACCTGCCGAGTCTGCGCGTCACCGCCAGCCGCTGGGGCATGATCGCGCAGGAGAACCACATCTCCTCGGTCGAACGCAATCCCGGTCCGGCCGCCTGAGCGAGCGACTCAGTCGGCGGTGGCGACCAGCGGTTCCAGCGTGAGCTTGGGGTGTTCCTTCTCGATGTACTGCAGCCGCCACTTGTCGCTGAACAGCGCCAGGATCACCCCGTCGGAGCGGGTGAACACCTCGACGCCGCGCTGGCGGTCCAGTTCGGGCGCGGACTCGGCGTCGGTGCGGCGGGCCAGCGTGTAGGGCAGGAAGTTGAGTTCGGTCTCGACGTTGAACTCGCCCTGCATGCGCGCGGTGACGACCTCGAACTGCATCGGCCCGACCGCGGCCAGCACCGGCGTCGCGTCACCGCGGGCGTCGTTGCGCAGCACCTGCACCACGCCCTCGGAGTCGAGCTGGTCGATGGCCTTGCGGAACTGCTTGTACTTGCCGGCGCTCTGGGCGCGCAGGCTGGCGAAGTGCTCGGGGGCGAAGCTCGGGATCGGCGGGTACTCGACCTTCTTCTCCACGAACAGCGTGTGCCCGGGAGCCAGCGCGGTCGCGTTGACCAGGCCGACGACGTCGCCGGGGTAGGCGGTGTCGACGGTGGTGCGCTCGCGGCCGAACACCGTCAGCGCGTACTTGGTGGCGAACGGGCGACCGGTCTGCGCGTGGGTCACCACCATGCCGCGCTCGAACTCGCCCGACACGATGCGCATGAACGCCAGCCGGTCGCGGTGGGCGGTGTCCATGCCCGCCTGCACCTTGAACACCACCGCGCTGAACGGGTCACCGGTGGTGCGCTCCTTGCCGGTGACGTCCTCGCGTGAACCGGGCGCGGGCGCGAGCTCCACCAGCGTCTCGAGCAGTTGGCGCACACCGAAATTCAGCATCGCCGAGGCGTAGATCACCGGGGAGGTCTGGCCCGCCAGGAACATCTCCTGGTCGTGGTCCTGGCCGGTCGCCGAGAGCAGTTCGCTCTCCTCGCTCGCGGTCGTCCACGCCTCTTCCTCCCGCTCGAGCGCCTGCTCGGGGGTCAGCGACTCCTCGGGGGCGATGGTCGCGCCACCGGCGGTGCGGGTGAAGTGGATGTACTCGGTGGCCTCGCCCTCGGGTCCGCGCCGCAGCAGACCGCGGAAATCGCCCGCGATGCCGACCGGCAGGAACAGGGGAGTGGGCGTGAGGCCGATCCGCTCGCTGATCTCGTCGAGCAGTTCCAGCGGCGCCTGACCCGGCCGGTCCCACTTGTTGATCACGGTGATCACCGGGATGCCGCGATGGCGACACACCTGGAACAGCTTGAGCGTCTGCGGTTCCAGACCCTTGGCCGCGTCGATCAGCATCACCGCGGCGTCGACAGCGGTGAGCACCCGGTAGGTGTCCTCGGAGAAATCGGAGTGACCGGGGGTGTCGACGAGGTTGATCACATTGTCGATATCGGACCCCGCGGCCCGGTAGTTGAACTGCAGCGCGGTCGAACTCACCGAGATGCCGCGCGCCTTCTCCATCTCCATCCAGTCCGACACGGTCGACTTGCGACCGGCCTTACCGTGGATCGCGCCCGCCTCGGAGATCATCCTGGCGTGCAGGGCCAGCGCCTCGGTGAGCGTGGACTTACCCGCGTCGGGGTGCGAGATCACGGCGAACGTGCGGCGTCGGGCCACCTCGGCGGGTAGTCCGCGGGGGGTGGTGGCGACGTTCTCTCCGGACTCGGACACAGGGGGCCTTTCGATGGGGGCAGCCTTTCCAGAGTATTGGAGCGCCGCCGCGCTCGAGTTCGCGGCCCCTTCTCATGGTCGGGATGTGCCGGGTCGGGGTCATGGCGGTTTCGGGTGGAATGGGTGGATGCGGTATGGTTGGCGGGTTGTCTCGGCGAGGGTGAGTGCTCGTGTGCTCACCGTGATCGACGCGGCTCGGCTGATGGGCCGTCCTCGTTCGTTCTCTGTCGTCGACGAGTAGACCTTGACCCCGGTAGATGGGTCGCCCATGACCAGCCTTGAAGAGCCGTAGGAGCGCATTCGTATGTCCGACGTCAACCTGATCGAAGCCGCTGTCCGCACCGAGTTCGGTAAGGGCGCCGCTCGCCGTACCCGTCGCGACGGCAACGTGCCCGCCGTGCTGTACGGCCACCACGCCGAGCCGCAGCACCTGTCGCTGAACGCCAAGGCGTTCGCCGCGATCCTGCGTCTGCACGGCACCAACGCCATCCTCAACCTGCAGATCGACGGCCAGCAGCAGCTGGCGATGACCAAGTCGGTCGTCGTGCACCCGATCCGTCGCTACATCGAGCACGCCGACCTGCTGATCGTCAAGCGTGGCGAGCGCGTCACCACCGACGTCAACGTCGTCGTGACCGGCGATGCCGTCTCCGGCGCCCTGATCACCCAGGAGCTCAACACCCTGTCGATCGAGGCCGACGCGCTGAACCTGCCCGAGACCATCGAGGTCGCCATCGACGGCATCGAGCCCGGCACCCAGATCCTGGCCGGCAGCATCACGCTGCCCGCGGGCGTCACCCTGGCCGGTGACCCGGAGGCGCTGATCGTCAACGTCATCGAGGCCCCCTCGGCCGCACAGCTGGACGAAGAGGGCGAAGGCACCGCCGCCGACGTCGTCACCGCGGAGACCGAGCCCGAGTCCGAGTAGGACTGCGCTACGGTTCGGCCTGTGACCGAATCTTCCGGGCCCGCGCTCGTAGTCGGACTGGGTAACCCCGGCCCCGAGTACGAGCGCACCCGCCACAATGTGGGCTTCCTGGTCGCCGACGCGCTCGCCGAANTCCCGTTTTGCCGTGCACAAGAAATCCGGCGCCGACCTGCTCCAGGCCCGCCTGGACGGCCGCCAGATCCTCATCGCCAAACCGCGCACGTACATGAACCTGTCCGGGCGCCCGGTCGCGGCGCTGGCCAAGTTCTTCTCGGTGCCCGTCGATCAGGTGATCGTGGTCCACGACGAACTGGATCTGCCGTTCGGGACGCTCAAGCTCAAGCAGGGCGGCGGCGAGGGTGGGCACAACGGGCTGCGATCCATTTCGCAGGCGTTGACCACCAAGGAGTACCTGCGGACCCGCATCGGGATCGGCCGTCCACCCGGTCGGCAGGATCCGGCCGATTACGTGTTGAAGCCGTTCTCCGCGCCGGAGCGCAAAGAGGTTCCGGTGATCGTGGAGCAGGCCGCGGACGCGGTCGAGTTGTTGCTGAAGGTGGGCTTGGTGGGAGCCCAGAACAGCCTGCACTGAGGGCGTGCCCGGCCGGGCGTGTGGCCCGGCCGGGCACCCGTCAGCGCAGGTGGACCGCAGTGGCGGCGCGGCGGAGTTTGCCCGAGGAGGTCTTGGGCAGGGCGCCGGGGCCGAGGACCGCGACGGTGCGGGGGCGCACACCCACCTCGGCGACGACCTCGTGGACGATCTCGCGTTCGATGCGCTTGACCTCGTCCGGGTTCTGGTAGTCGTTGGATTCGGCGACGACCGCGAAACTCTCACGCTTCTCGCCCGCGTCGAGCCGCACCGCGACGGCGTTACCGGGCCGAACCCCGCGCACCCGCAGCGCCGCCCGTTCGATGTCGGTGGGGTAGATATTGCGGCCGCCCATGATGATGACGTCCTTCATCCGCCCGCAGACCACCATCAGGCCGTCCTCGGTGAAGTAGCCGATGTCGCCGGTGTCGAGCCAGCCGTCGGCGTCCTGCGCGGGCTGGAAGCCGTCGACCGTGACGTAGCCGGAAGTGACCGCGGGACCACGCAATTCGATGATGCCGACGGAGCGGACGGGCAGCGGCTGACGTTCGTCGTCGACGACGCGGCCTTCCAGATCGTCGACGAGATAGCCGAGTGTCGGGAGTTTGCGGGGCGTGCCGTGGTGGCCGTCCTCGGCGATCGGCACCGCCTTGCCGACGGCCTCGAGCAGGTCGGCGTCGATCACGTCGAGCACCTGGCCGTGGCCGGGGTCGGGAATCGACACGGCCAGGGTGGTCTCGGCCATGCCGTAGACCGGCGTGAGGGCCATCGGGTTGAGGCCGAAGGGTTTTCCGGCTTCGGCCAGGGTGATCATGGTGTCGGGGTCGACCGGTTCGGCGCCGTTCCACATGTAGCGCACGCTCGACAGGTCCATGCTGCCCGGTTCGGCCTGGCGCAGTCGGCGGGCCAGCAGCGAGTACGCGAAATTCGGTGCGGCGGTGACGGTGCCGCGATACTTCGCGATCAGCTCGGCCCACAGCAGCGGCTTGGCCAGGAAGTCCAGCGGTGTCACGCACACCACTTCGGCGCCGAATTGCATGGGCACACTGAGGAATCCGACCATGCCCATGTCGTGGAACAGCGGCAGCCAGCTCACCATCACGTCGTCGTCGGGCTGGAATTTCACCCGGTTGAACATGGCGTAGGCGTTGACGTAGAAGTTGCTGTGCGATATTCGGACCGCCTTGGGCGAGCCGGTGGACCCAGAGGTCAACTGCTGCAACGCGATATCGTCCTCGGCGGTCGGCACCGGGTCGGTGTCGGGGCCGGCGTGCAGGTCCTCGATCCTGACCACGGTGATCCCGCGTTCGCGCAGCACCGGTTCGGCCGCGGCGAACGGCGCGCCCAATACCACGGCTTTCGCGTCGATCATCCGCAGCACGGTCTCCGTGTCGCGCACCCAGACCGCGAGATCGGTGCGCGGGGTCGGCTGGTGCAGCATCGTGATCGAGGCGCCACGCATCCAGATGCCCTGGCAGGCGGGCGCGATATCGACCGGCAGCCCCGCCAGCACGCCCACCGCGTCGCCGTGTCCGATCCCGGCCGCGGCGAGTCCACCCGCCATCCGACGGGCCTGACCATGGATTTCCCCCCAGGTCTGCCGCAGCGGCGCCCCTGGTTCCCCGGTGACCAGCCCTCTGGAGCTGGACAACGCGGTGCCAAACATTTCGTCGGTGAACCTGCTCAACGTCGGTCTCCCTCTCGCCAACGATCGGTTACGGCCGTGCTCTGCACTCCCAACAAAGAAATCCCACCCCGCCCCACCGGTGTTAACCCGGCTGAAAAACCAACACCCCTGCTGTTTCAGCCCTTGACAGCGAAGGATGCTGCGTAGCGGTCTACGTATGGTCTACCCGATACCGCCGCAATATCCCGCATCAACCGATCAGTTGCCCCCCTGACCTGCGCCCGCACCGCCACCCGAGGGTAGTAGCGACCGTGCTCGTGGACGCCGTTGTCCGCGAGCATCTCGCTGGGCTCAGTGGGTGAGGGTGGTCAGGGTGGTGTGGAAGCGGTCGAGGTCGTGGTGGTCGACGAAGTAGTGGGGGGAGGCGCGGAGGACGGCGGGGAGGGTGCGGTCGGTCATGTCGAGCAGGGTGGAGCTCGCGTGGCTGACGGTGACGGTGATCGCGTGCTCGGCCAGGCGGTCGCGGAGTTGTTCGGGGTCGTGGCCGTCGACGGTGAACGAGACGATGCCGCTGTGTTCGGTGCCGAGGTCGCGCACGGTGACGCCGGGGATCTCGGGCAGGGTTTTGCGCAGGTAGGCGGCGCGGTCGGCGACGGCGGCGTAGACCTCGTCGGGCCCCTGGTCGAGTAGGTAGTCGACGGCGGCGCCGAGTCCGAGGCGGGCGGCGACCCCGCATTCCCAGAACTCGAACCGGCTGGCGTCGGGGGCGAGGCGGTACTCCTGCGGGCCGACCCATTCGGCACTGTGCAGGTCGAGCCGGGCCGGTTCCATCGTCTGCGCCAATTCCCTACGGACATACAGGAATCCGGTGCCGCGCGGCCCGCGCAACCACTTGCGCCCGGTGCTCGACATGGCGTCGACGCCGAGCGCGGTGACGTCGATGGGCAGTTGACCGGTGGACTGGCAGGCATCGAGCAGCACCAGCGCGCCCACCCGGTGGGCGATGCGGGTGGCTTCGGCGATCGGATTCACCAACCCACCGTTGGTCGGCGCGTGCTGCAACGACACCAGCCGCACGCGCTCGTCGAGCATGGCCGCGAGCGCGTCGGTATCGAGGCGGCCGGTGTCGTCGCTGGGAATGCGCTCGACCACCGCGCCGGTGGCCTTGGCGCGTTGCAGCGCGCCGATGGCGTTGCTGGCGTAGTCCGCGCCCGAGATCAGGATTCGGTCGCCCGGTCGCAGCGGGACGGAGTAGGCGAAATCGGCCCATGACCGGGACGCACTGTCGCTGAGCGCGATGGTGTCGGGGGTGGCGCCGATGAGCGTGGCGATCGAGGTCTTCACCGCGTCGAGGTCATCGAGTCGCTCGTTTGCCGCCTGGTAACCACCGATCTCGGCTTCGCGTCGCAGGTGGGCGATCATCGTGTCGACAACGATCGCCGGCGGCAGCGACGAGCCCGCGCTGTCGAGGAATATCCGGCCGTCGGCGAGTCCCGCGGTATCGGCCCTGATCATCGAGAGGTCCTTCATGGCTCGACCATAACGGCTCTGAGCCGTTCTCCATTTCGTCACTTTTTCTGTCGGTGGGCGTCGCTACTCTGGAATGAGCGAAACGCAGGTTCCCCGGCAGTACACAGCACGTGGAGGTTGGCATGGCGGTAATCCTGGAACGTTCCTCGTGGCCGGTTCCCGTCCCTGACCAGGCCGAACTCTCATCCCGAGCCGCCGCGGAGGCCTATGTCGGCGGGGTCTGTTTCAAGCTCGGACCACCGGCGTTGATCGGCGCCGAACTGGAGTGGCTCACCGCCGGTCCCACCGGCGCCCGCCCCTCGCTCGACCACCTGGCCGCCGCTCTCGGCGCCTACGCCCCCACCTCGATCGCCCCCGATTCACCCGCACACCCCCTGCCCGGCGGCAGCATGGTCACCGTCGAACCCGGTGGTCAGGTCGAACTGTCCAGCGCGCCGTTCGCCGACCCCGCCGCCCTCACCGAACACCTGCGCGCCGACGCGGTCCGTTTGCGGGATCTGCTCGCCGCCCGCGGGATCGCCGTCTTCGCCGCCGCCGCCGACGCGGGCCGCCCCGCCGAGCGCCTGCTGCGCCTTCCCCGCTACGCCGCGATGCAACGCCGTTTCGACAGCGTGGGCCCCTTCGGCGCCCTGATGATGTGCAATACCGCGGCCACCCAGGTCAGTGTCGACGCGGGCGCCGACCCGGCCGAGGTACACGCCCGCTGGACCGCCCTCTACGCCCTGGGCCCCGCCCTGATCGCCGCTTTCGCCTGCTCACCACGCCTGCACGGCATCCCGCCCGGCAACTGGGCCTCCCAGCGCATGCGCACCTGGCTGCGCCTTGACCCCTCCCGCACCCGACCGCCGGTCGCCGACTGGGCCGACCCGATCACCGCCTACGCCCACTGGGCGCTGGACGTCCCGCTGCTGTGCGTGCGCTGCACCGACCGCGACGCCGACTGGAACCCCCCGCCCGGCGCCACCTTCGCCGACTGGCTCACGGGCGCCCTCGACGACGAAGTCGGCCGCCGCCCCACCCGCGCCGACCTGGACTACCACCTGAGCACCCTGTTCCCCCCGGTCCGCGCCTCCGGTCACCTCGAGGTGCGCTACCTCGACACCCAACCGGGCGACACCTGGACCACCCCGATCCACCTGTTCGACGCCCTGCTCGCCACCCCGGCGGTCGTCGCCGAGGCCACCGCCCTGGCCGCGCCCACCGCGGGGGAGTGGCTGATGGCGGCCCACTGTGGCCTGCTCGACCCGCACTTGCGTCGCGCGGCCGTGGACGTGCTCGACCTCGCCGCCGCGAACGCCCGAACACCCGCCGCCGCTGCCGAATTGGCCGCCGCCGCTCACCGATGTCGTGCGGGCCGCAGTCCCCTCGCCGAGGTCGACTCGTCGCGAAACGGTGCGCGGTGATCGCGTCGTTCCGCCCCGAATCCCTTGTTGACCTGTCCTTTTCGGAGACCTCGTGACTCTTTCCGCCCCCGCCGACCACAGCGATCTCGACCGCACGCGCGCGCGCATCGCCGAGGTCCTCACGCGGGCCCGCCGTCGCACCGCCACGCTCACCGACAGCGTCGACGAAGCCGATCTGCGCGCCCAGCACTCGCCACTGATGTCACCGCTGGTCTGGGACCTGGCCCACATCGGCAACCAGGAGGAACTGTGGTTGGTGCGCGATGTCGGTGGTCGCGAGGCGGTGCGCGCCGACATCGACGAGCTCTACGACGCGTTCAAACACGCCAGATCCAACCGTCCCACCCTGCCGCTGCTCGACCCCGACCAGGCCCGCGCCTACGTGGGCTCGGTGCGCGACAAGGTCCTCGACGTCCTCGACACCAACACCCTGTCGGGTAACCCGCTGGTGGACAACGGTTTCGCGTTCGGCATGATCGCCCAGCACGAGCAGCAGCACGACGAGACCATGCTCGCCACCCACCAGCTGCGCATCGGCCCGCCGGTGCTCTCGGCCCCGCCCGCGCCGGCCGCACAGGTGCCCGTCGACGGCGAAAGAGTCCTGCCCGCGGGCGAATTCCTCATGGGCACCTCCGCCGACCCGTGGGCGTTGGACAACGAACGCCCGGCCCACCCGGTGTGGGTCGACGGTTTCGCGATCGATATCGCGCCCGTGACCAACGAGCAGTACCTCGCCTTCATCGCCGACGGCGGCTACGAGCGACCCGAACTGTGGTCGGAGCGCGGCTGGGCCCACCGCCGGGAGGCCGGTCTGTTCGCGCCCCAGTTCTGGGAGCGTGACGGCGACGGCTGGACGCGCGCGGCGTTCGGCGTCCGAACCCCGCTGCGGCCGCGTCAACCGGTGGTGCACGTGTGCTGGTTCGAGGCGCAGGCCTACGCGCGTTGGGCCGGAAAGCGGTTGCCCAGCGAAGCCGAGTGGGAGAAGGCCGCGCGCTACGACCCGGAAACCGGTGCGTCCCGGCGCTATCCGTGGGGCGAGGATCAACCCGACGCGCGCACCGCCAACCTCGGCCAGCGCCACCTCGAACCCGCCCAGGTCGGCGCCTACCCGGCCGGTGCCTCGGCGACCGGCGTGCACCAGCTGATCGGTGACGTCTGGGAGTGGTGCTCCTCGGGTTTCGAGGCCTACCCGGGCTTCCGCGCGTTCCCGTACCGCGAGTACTCGGAGGTGTTCTTCGGCGGCGACTACCGCATCCTGCGCGGCGGCTCCTTCGGCACCGACGAGGTGGCCTGCCGCGGCACCTTCCGCAATTGGGATCACCCGATCCGCAGGCAGATCTTCGCCGGTTTCCGCCTCGCCCGAGACCTGCGCGCGGACGAACGCTGATGTGTCGACACCTCGGCTATGTCGGCCCGCCGGTCGGGGTCGGTGAACTGGTGGTGCGCGGCCCGCACTCGCTGTTCGTCCAGGCCTGGGCCCCGAGCGAGATGCGCGCGGGCGGCACCATCAACGCCGACGGTTTCGGCGTGGCCTGGTGGCGGCGCGCCGATATCGGGGTCGAGGGCGCCCGCGACGCGGTGACCCGCTACCGCAACCAGGCCCCGATCTGGACCGATCCCGCCGTCGCCGAAGTCCTGACCCAGCTCGAATCCCGGTCGGTGATCGCCGCGGTCCGCTCGGCCACCGTCGGCATGCCGGTGGAGCGGTCCGCCTGCGCCCCCTTCATCGACGAGCACTGGGCCTTCAGCCACAACGGGGTCATCCCGGAGTGGCGAGCGACCCTCGTCGCGGTCCTGGCCGATCTCGCGGAACACTTCGCCACCTCCACCGGTCCGCCGACGTTGTTCGATTCCCCCGCCCTGTTCCTGCACGCCGAGGCGCTCACCGACGCCGCGGCCCTGTGGGTCCTGCTGCGCGGCCTACTCACGGTGGTCACCCCGGCCGACGCCTTGAGCCTGCTCACCGCCGCCGTCCTACGCCACCAACCCACCGCGCGCCTGAACCTGTTGCTCGGCAACGGAACCCACCTCTGGGCCACCACCTGCTGGCATTCGCTGTCGGTCCTCGTCGCCGAGGACTACACCGTGCTGTCCTCCGAACCCTACGACGCCGACCCGCGCTGGCAACCCGTCGACGATCACCGACTGGTCACCGCCACGCCGGGCCACTGCACCATCACCGCCCTCGAACTCCCCGCCACCGAAAGGGTCCGTTCATGACCGTGCCGCTGCTGGACATCCACCTCACCGACGACGATCTCACCACGGCCCTGCGCACCGACGCCCGCACCGGCTTGACCGCCACGCCGAAGTCCTTGCCGCCCAAGTGGTTCTACGACGCGCGTGGCAGCGAACTGTTCGAGCGGATCACCGAACTGCCCGAGTACTACCCGACTCGCACCGAACGCGCCCTGCTCGAACGCGTCGTCGGCGAGATCGCCACCGCGGCCCGCCCCGAGGTGCTGGTGGAACTGGGTTCGGGCTCCTCGGTCAAGACCCGCCTGCTGCTCGACGCCCTCACCGCCGAAGGTTCACTGAAAACCTATGTCCCGCAGGATGTCTCGGCCAGCGCGCTGCGTGGCGCGGCGGACGAGATCGCGGCCGAGTACCCGCACCTGGCCGTGCACGGCGTGGTCAGCGACTTCACCGACACCCTGCACAACCTGCCCCGCGGCGGTCGCCGCATGATCGCCTTCCTCGGCGGCACCATCGGCAACCTGGTCCCCGCCGAGCGCGCCGAGTTCCTGGCAGGCATCAACGAGGTCCTCGAACCGGGCGAGTTGCTCCTGCTCGGCGCCGGCCTGGTGATCGACCCCGCCATCCTGGTCCCCGCCTACGACGACGCCGCGGGCGTGACCGCCGAGTTCAACCGCAATGTCCTGCACGTCCTCAACTCCCGCCTCGACGCCGACTTCGCCCCCGAGAAGTTCGAACACGTCGCGCTCTGGGATGCCGACAACGAGTGGATCGAAATGCGCCTGCGCGCCACCGAAGCCATGACCGCGACAGTCGCCGAACTGGACCTCACCGTCGACTTCGCCGCGGGCGAGGAAATGCGCACCGAGATCTCCGCCAAGTTCCGCCCCGAATCCCTGGCCGCCGAACTGACCACCGCCGGGTTCACCCCCACCGACACCTGGACCGACCCCGCCCACCGCTTCACCCTCGTCCTGGCCGAACGCCGCTGACCCGCGCCGCCGATCGCGACACCGCGGTCGGCGGCACTGTCACTACAGGTCGAGTTCGTCGGCGAGGTATTCGCCGCTGATGGCGTTCTCGTCGCCCTCGAGGTCTTTTTCGACGCCTTCTTCGCCGTTGATCGCGCCGTCGTCGAACAGGTCGCCGTCGAGGCTGTCGCCGTCGCGCACGCGCATCGCGGCTTCCTCGGCGGGGCGTTCGTCTTCGGCGAGGGCCTCACGGCGGGAGCCGCGCTCGGACCACTCCTCGGAGACCTCCTCGTTGATGCCGAGGAAGCCGTCGGCGTCGGCTTCGTGATTGCGGATCACGTAGTCGGCCGGGGGGTCCTCCACATAGCGCTCGTATTCGACGATGTCGTCGGCTTGATCGTCATCGCCCATGTCCATGTCCAACGGTTCACGGCTCATGGTTTCCAGTATCGGCCTCCGCGGGCCATCCGTCACGAGCCACGCTCGGCCCGGTCGGTCGGGCGGCTACCGGCGCGGGCTTCGCGCGTCGTCCTCGACGCCCTCGAGCACCGCGCCGAACCATTCCACGAGCGGCCGCAGGTCGTTCCAGGCGGTGCGGATCCGGGTGGCGGCGGCCGGGGTGCTGAGCCAGTCGGGCGCGCCGAACTCGCGATGCACCGTCAGCGACTTGTAGCGCAGCAGGTCGATGCGGGGGTGGTCGATGGCGTAGCCCTTGGGCTTGGTCTCGAGTTTGTCGTCGCCGAGCGTGTACCCGGCCGCGCCGGTGCCCGCGAGGATTCGCTCGAGTTCCGCGCCGCGCACCTCGTCATCGATCGTGGCCCGGATGACCGCCAGCGCCGCGGGCGAGGGCCGGAAGCACCCGCCCGCGACGAACAATCCCGCCGCCCCGATCTGCACGTACCAGCCGACCCCGGGCGCCACCGCCACCACCGCGCCCTGATGGGTCTTGTAGGGCAGCTTGTCGGCGGAGAACCGCACGTCACGGTAGGGCCGGAAGATCTTGGCCGGTCCGAATTCGTCGGTGAGTTCGGCGGTGAGCGCGACCATCGGGGCGCGCACCGACTCGTCGTAGAGGTGTTTGCGCGCGTGCCAGAAGGCCTTGGAGTTGTCGGCCTCGAGATCTTCGTAGAAGTCGAGTCCGGCGAGCGGGAATCCGGTGAAAGCGTCCATCGGTGCGGTGTTTCTCAGTCCTGTTCGGGGAGCAAGGCGGCGTCGAAGAAGAAGATCCTGATCGCGAGGCCGAGCAGCAGGGCGGTGAGCGCGGCGATCGCCGCCCAGTACCCGAGCTTCTCGCCCCTGGTGTGGGCGTAGACGCCGAATCCGATGCCGATCACGCCGAAGATGATCGGGAAGAACACCAGCGCGATCGCGGCGAATACGAACCCGACCATCGACCAGGTCTGCCGTCCCGGCTTGTCGTCGGTGGGCGCGGGGGTGTCGGCGGGCAGCCCGCCGTAGGCGACGTCGGGCCGACTCGGTTCCCGTTCCTCGTGCTTGCCGGGCGAGTCGTCCTCGTGGCGCCCGGCCGAGTCGTCGTCCGACGGCGCGGGTGTGGTGTCCTCGGCGGGTTCGTCGACGAGCGAGTACGACACCGCGGGTCGGCGCCGCTTGCTCCCGCCCGGCGGATTCGACACCCGTGTCACGGCCGGGTCGTCGAAGATCGAGAAGGTCACCTCCGACTGGCCGTCGTCCGTGTCGGTCGTCTCCTCGGCGGTCTCGTCGAAGATCGAGGGCGCCACCTCGGGCTGTTCGGGTTCCGGTTCCGGTTTGGCGTGGCGGGGAGGGCGACGCGGCGCGGGTTGGTCGGATCCGGGGCCCAGCGGTGTGCTCATCGAAACCTCCCTGGTCGGGGCGATCGTGCGGCTACCGCCTACCAGTATCGCCCGCGATCGCTCAGAGGCTGCCGAGGAACACCAGGAACACGATCACGACCGCTGCCGCCAGCGCCCCGATCACCCCGTTGACGATGGCGGCCCACTTGCCCATCTCCTCGCCCTTGGCATGCCCGACCAGCCCGAGCACCACCCCCGTCGGCGCGGTGATCAACACCGGCAATCCACACAGCGCGATCCCCCCGAACACCGAACCCGCCGCACAACAGAAACTGAAGATCGACCACAGCGGCGTCGTGTCGCGATACCCGTAAACAGGCTGCGGCGGACCCGGCCGAAAGGGAACGGCACCGTAGGGCGCCTGCCCCGGATACCCCGGCGCGGGATTGCCTACGGCGGGATAACCAGGCCCTGGAAATCCAGCAGCGGGATACACCGGCGGAGGCGCCGGATACGGCGGCAATTCGACCGCAGGCACCGGATTCGCGCCCCCACCCCACACCGGCTCGGCCCCATCCTGCACCCGAGGCACATCCTTGCCCAACTCAACCGGCCACTGCGGCTCGGTCCCCATTTCGCCCCCCTCTCACATCCCGAACTACACCACCATGCACGAAGATCAGCCGGTCCGCCACGTCCGAAGGACGAAAACGCACCGACTGATCTCGTCAGCACATGGGTAACTCACCGGGCGCGAGCTAACTCTTCACCTCAGAAAAGCTTGCCGCGTCCCCAACCCGACCCGCACCCAAGCCTGGCCAAAAAACCCGGAGAGGCGGGGGAGCCCCAGCTTAGGCGTTGCCGTTGAAGAGGCCGGTTACCGAGCCGTTCTCGAAGACCTCGCGAATCGTGCGAGCCAGCAGCGGCGCGATCGACAGCACCGTCAGCGTCGGGAACTTCTTGTCCTCGCTGATCGGCAGCGTGTTGGTGATGACGACTTCCTTGGCACCACAGTTGGCCAGCCGCTCGGCCGCCGGATCGCTCAGCACACCGTGAGTGGCCGCGATGATCACGTCGCCCGCACCGGCTTCCTTGAGGACCTTCACCGCACCGGCGATGGTGCCGCCGGTGTCGATCATGTCGTCGATCAGCACGCAGGTGCGACCCTCGACGTCACCGACGACGCGGTTGGACTTCACCTGGTTGGGCACCAGCGGGTCGCGGGTCTTGTGGATGAACGACAGCGGCGTGCCGCCCAGCGCGTCGGCCCACTTCTCGGCGACCTTCACGCGGCCGGCGTCGGGGGAGACCACGGCCAGGTTGTCGGAGGGGTAGTTGGTGCGGATGTAGTCGGACAGCTGCACCAGCGCGTGCATGTGATCGACCGGGCCGTCGAAGAAGCCCTGGATCTGGTCGGTGTGCAGGTCGACGCTGATGATGCGGTCCGCGCCCGCGGTCTTGAGCAGGTCGGCGACCAGGCGGGCCGAGATCGGCTCGCGACCGCGGTGCTTCTTGTCCTGGCGGGCGTAGGGGTAGAACGGCAGCACCGCGGTGATCCGCTTGGCCGAACCGCGCTTGAGCGCGTCGATCATGATGAGCTGTTCCATCAGCCACTGGTTCAGCGGCGCCGGGAAGCTCTGCAGCACGAAGGCGTCGGAACCGCGCACCGACTCCTCGAACCGCACGAAGATCTCGCCGTTGGCGAAATCGGTCGCGGTCTGCGGCGTGATGTCGACATCCAGTTCCTTGGCGACCTGCTCGGCCAGCTCAGGATGTGACCGGCCGGCGAAGAGCATCAAGTTCTTCTGGTTGTCGATCGAGAACGCGGTCACTGCTGGTTGCCATCCTTTTGCTCGATTGTCTTCGAAGACGTCTCGTCTGCCGCGATGGCTTCCGCCGCCGCGAGCGCCGCAGCGGTTCCTGGACGGTTGCGCTGCACCCAGTTCTCAATTGTGCGCTGTGGTCCACCCGACACCGCAAGTGCACCCGGCGGAACGCTGCTGCGCAGTACAGTACCCGCACCCGTATAGGCGCCGTCACCCACGGTGACCGGCGCGATGAACATGGTGTCGCTCCCGGTGCGCACATGGGAGCCGACCACAGTGCGGTGCTTGGTCACCCCGTCATAGTTCACGAAAACGCTGGACGCGCCGATGTTGCTGTGGTCGCCGATCGTCGCGTCGCCCACGTAGGTCAGGTGCGGCACCTTCGAGTGCGCGCCGATCGTGGCGTTCTTGGTCTCGACGAACGCGCCGAGCTTGCCCGCCTCGCCCACCACCGTGCCCGGTCGCAGGTAGCTGAACGGCCCGATGGTGGCGCCCTCGCCGATCTCGGCGCCCGAACCGTGGGTGCGGATCACGCTCGCGCCCGTCCCGACGATCACGTCGGTGAGGGTGGTGTCGGGTCCGATCTCGGCGTCCTCGCCGATCCTGGTCGCGCCGAAGAGTTGGGTGCCCGGTCGCAGCACGGCGTCGCGGCCGATCCGCACGCTCGCGTCGATCCAGGTGGTCGCGGGGTCGATGATCGTCACGCCCGAGCGCATGTGGCGTTCGAGGATGTAGCGATTGAGGGTGGCGCCCGCCTCGGACAGCTGCACCCGGTCGTTGACCCCGGTGACCTTGTTCGAGTCGATCAGGCGCGCGCCGTGCACGGGGTGGCCTGCTTCGCGGGCCAGTCGCAGCACGTCGGTGAGGTAGAGCTCGTGCTGGGCGTTGGCGGTGGACAGCCGTCCGATCATGGTGCGCAGCACCGACGCGTCGAAGGCGTAGACGCCGGAGTTGACCTCTTTGATCTTGGCCTGTTCCGGGGTGGCGTCGGCGTGTTCGACGATCTCGGCGACCTGGCCGTCGTCGTCGCGCACGATCCGGCCGTAGCCGTTGGCGTCGTCGGGCACGAAGGTCAGCACCGTCACGGCGGGCCGCTCGGCGTAGCTGCGGTGCTCGTCGAGCAGCGCGGAGAGGGTGTGTCCGTCGAGCAGCGGCACATCGGCCGAGGTGACGAGGAGGTCGCCGTCGAAGTCCGCCGGGATCGAGCCCAGTGCGCACTGCACCGCGTGGCCGGTGCCCAGCTGCTGCTCCTGCACCGCGCACACGAGTTCGCGGCCGAGTTCGGCACCCACGTCCGCCACGGCGGCGCCGACCTTCTCGCGGTCGTGTCCGACCACGGTGATCAGGTGGGTGGGGTCGATCTCGGCGGCGGCGTGCAGCGCGTGCGAGAGCATCGACCGGCCTGCCAACGGGTGCAACACTTTCGGAGTCTTCGACCGCATTCGCGTCCCAGCACCTGCGGCGAGGACGACGACGGCGGTCTGCGGTGGCATGGATCTCCCTCGGCTGCCTGTCAGCGAGTGCTGTGGCGGGTTCGGTCGGTAGACGGTGCGGGCCGACGATACGTCACTGTGTGCCCGTGTGCTCCGCCGCCAGGACTCGAACCTGAACTATCTGAACCAAAATCAGAGGTGCTGCCATTACACTACGGCGGATCGCTACACCAGTGGGCTGCGTGAGCCCACCACTGTGCTACGGCACAGCAGTGATCCTCGCACAGTTCCGCCTCCCCGCAAATCCGCCTCCCCGGAAACTCCGGCCGGACCGCGGCGCGGGGTCGGGTCGTCGACGCGGCGAGCTCGGCGAACGGGGGAAGTCGGGCCGTGCCCGACGAGTTGGCCGTGTTCTCGCGAGATCGGTTGTGCGGGCGGGTGATAGCCGGTTGGGAGGGGTGGGTCCCGCGATGTCGCTCACGGTCTGAGACAGTTGGGGCAGTGGTCTCCAGGCATAGAGAGGCAGGGGAGTTTGTCTTCCAGCGAGTCGGCGCGTCCGTCGCGGCCAAGGATGACCGGTACGCAGCGTAGGCAGCAGCTGGTCGAGATCGGGCGGGCGTTGTTCGCCGAGCGCGGGTACGACGCGACGTCGATCGAGGAGATCGCGCAGCGCGCGCAGGTGTCCAAGCCGGTCGTCTACGAGCATTTCGGCGGCAAGGAAGGCCTCTACGCGGTCGTCGTCGATCGCGAGATGTCGATGTTGCTGGAGATGGTCACCTCCTCGCTCACCCGCAATCGTTCGCGGGTGCGGTTGGAACAGGTCGCCCTCGCGCTGCTCACCTATATCGAGGAACGCACCGACGGCTTCCGGATCCTGGTCCGCGACCAGCCCGCGCCCAATGCCGACGGTCGCTACTCGAGTCTGCTCAACGAGGCCGTCAACCAGGTCGCGCATCTGCTGGCGGGCGATTTCGGTCGCCGGGATTTCGACACGAGCCTGGCCACGCTCTACGCCCAGGCCCTCGTCGGCATGGTCTCGACCACCGCCACCTGGTGGCTCGATGAGCGCACCCCGCCGAAAGAGGTGGTCGCGGCGCATCTGGTCAATCTTTGTTGGAACGGTTTGAAGCATTTGGAAGCCGAACCGGGGCTCAGCTCCGAATGGAATACGGGGACTACGCCAACCAACGGTGGGGTAACCGGACGATAGCGCTGGCGAGGCGTACCGAATCCACGATTCGGCCGCCGCTTTGCCGCCTGGTGGTACGGTTCACCCATCCTTTTGGGTGCTGCCGGGCGGTATGTCGATCAAATTTCGGTATGTCGGTCTACTTCAGGATGGCTGGATTATTGGATGACAGGCGGATCTGATGGCTAGGCAAGCACGCGCGGAGATCACCCGCGACTCCGTCCTTGCTGGCGCTGCCGATGTCTTTCTCCGTTTGGGCTACGCCAACGCGAGCCTGAGCGAAATCATCGCGCAGTCCAATGTGACCAAGGGCGCCTTGTACTTTCACTTCGGCTCCAAGGAGGAGCTGGCCCGTGCGGTGGTCGATCAGGGCAACGAGCGCCTGATCGGATCCTGCCAGGGTTTCTTCGATGCCAGGGTGCCCGCGCTGGAAGCGGGCATCGGGATCACCTACGTGGTGGCCGATCTGTCGATGAACGATCCGATGGTCGGGGCGATGCTCAAGCTCACCCATCAGATCGGTGACTATCGCGGCGCCCAGGGCGACAACATCACCAAGACCTGGGGCGAGACCTACCGTCTGCTCTCGGAGCGGGCCATCGCCCAGGGCGATCTGCTGCCCGACCTGGACCCGGACGTGGTCGGCGTGCTGCTCCAGGAGCTCACGGCGGGCGTGCACATCGTCGCGGTCGGCACCGAGTCGATGGATCAGATGGCGGCGCGGATGGAGCGGGCCTGGTATTTCCTGCTGCCCTCGCTGGTGCCGCCGGAGAAGCTGTCGTACTTCCGCGAGTTCGCCGCGCGTCGGTTGCGCCGCTACATCGTGTAGTTCAGACGCTGCGGTCGGTGGCGAGGGCGGCCCGCACGGCGTCGTCGTCACCGGTCGCGGTGATGCGGACCTCGTCGCGACCGAACGCGTGCAGCAGCAGTTCCGAGGGTGTCCCGGTGAGGACGACCGGCGTGCCGTCACCGCGATGGGCCGTGATCTCGGCGCCCGCCGGGTTCGCCAGCACGAGCGCAACCGGCGACTTGCGATAGGCCGTGCGCGCCACCGCGCGCAACGCCTTCCACAGTCGGTCTTCGTCGGCGGCCGCCAATTGCCGTGGCTCCCAACCCGGTTCGGCCCGGCGCACGTCCTCGTGGTGGATGAACATCTCGGTGAGATTGGCCATCGCGTCCACCGGGCGCAGCGGCGACCACCACGGCGGCCCGGTGCGGACCAGCTCGAGCAGTTGGGCGAACGACTGCCGCGCGATCTCGGTCTGGACCTTGTCGAGGTAGCCGGCCAGCGGCGGCACGAGGATGCCGAGCGCGGCGTCGGGGCGGCGTTCGCGCACCACCAGGTGCGCGGCCAGGTCGTGGGCGGTCCAGGTGCCGCACAGGGTGGGCGCGGCGGGACCCGCTTCGGTCATCGTCGCCACGAGGGCGAGGCGTTCACGTCGAGCCAGACTCACGACTCGACCCTACGCGGGTGCGGGACATCTCCAGGCTGCACGGGGACTGTCGGACCCGGTGACTAGACTTCGATACGGCCACCTCGACCGTTTCCGACGCCCGCCCACTGCGCATTCAGGAGCGAACAATGTCCTCCCTTCGTCCTCCGCTCGCCGGCCTGGCCGAGGCGGTCGCGGGTGATGCCGCGCTGCGGACGGTCACCGATCTGATCGGTAAATCCGGGGTGGAGCTGGTCGCGCCGTCGGCGGTGCGGCCGTTCGTCGCGGCGACCATCGCCGATCAGCGCCCCCTGGTGGTGGTGACCGCCACCGGTCGCGAGGCCGACGATCTGACCGTCGAGCTCACCGAGATGCTCGGCCCCTCGGTGGCGATGTTCCCGTCCTGGGAGACCCTGCCGCACGAGCGCCTCTCGCCGGGCCCCGACACGGTCGGGCGCAGGCTCGAGGTGCTGCGCAGGCTCGCCCACCCCGAGGATCCGGTCTATCCCGATCCGCTGCGCGTGGTGGTCACCACGGTGCGCTCGCTGATGCAGCCGATGACGGCCGGGCTCGGCGATATCGCGCCGATCGTGCTGCGCGTCGGCGCGGACTACGAGTTCGACGAATTGCTCACGCGCCTGGTCGAATTCGCGTACACCCGGGTTGACATGGTCGGCAAGCGCGGCGAGTTCGCGGTGCGCGGCGGCATCCTCGATCTGTTCGCGCCGACCGCGGATCATCCGGTGCGCGTGGAGTTCTGGGGCGACGAGGTCAGCGAGATCCGACCGTTCTCGGTGGCCGATCAGCGCTCGATCGGCGAGGCCACCCTCGACGTGGTGGTCGCGCCCCCGTGTCGCGAACTGCTGCTCACCACCCCGGTCCGCGAACGCGCCACCGCCGTCGCCGCCGACAACGAGGCCGACGCCTCCCTGGTCGAGATGCTGGACAAGATCGCCGAGGGCATCCCCGTCGACGGCATGGAGGCGCTGCTCCCGGTCCTGGCGCCCGGCAAGCTGAGCCTGCTCACCGAGGCCCTGCCCGCGGGCACCCAGCTGCTGCTGTGCGACCCGGAGAAGATCCGCACGCGCGCGGCCGATCTCGTGCGCACCGGCGAGGAATTCCTCGAAGCCTCCTGGACCGCGGCCTCTTTCGGCAGCGAGGCCCCGCTGGGCGCCAACGGCCTCGACCTGGCCGCCTCCGGCTATCGCGGCCTGTCCGAATTGCACAGCAGCGCCGACGAACTCGGCCTGCCGTGGTGGACGCTGAGCCCGCTCAGTTCCGGTGATCCGGTCGAGGTGGTGCTGCCGGTGCAGTCCGGCCCCACCGCGCGCGGCTCCGAGGAACTGGTCGCCACCATCTTCGCCTCGCTGCGCGCCCACGTCGCCACGGGCGGTCGCGCGGTGGTCGTGGTGACCGGGCACGGCACCGCCCAGCGCGTGCTGGAACGACTCGGCGAGGCCGAGGTGCCCGCCGCGCTGCTGCCCGCGGGCGCCGTGCCGGAACCGGGCGTGGTCGGGGTGCTGTGCGGTTCGCTGCACGACGGGCTGATCTTCGACGACGCCGGGCTGGTCGTCGTCGCCGAATCCGACCTCACCGGCAACCGGGTCACCGCGCCCTCGGAGGGCAAGCGCCTGCCCGCCAAGCGCCGCAACCAGGTCGACCCGCTGGCCCTGAACTCCGGCGACATGGTCGTGCACGACCAGCACGGCATCGGCCGGTTCGTCGAGATGATCGAACGCACCATCGGCGGCGCGCGCCGCGAGTACCTGGTCATCGAGTACGCGCCGAGCAAGCGCGGCCAGCCCGGCGACCGGCTGTTCGTGCCGATGGAATCGCTCGACCAGCTCTCCCGCTACGTCGGCGGCGAACTGCCGAGCCTGTCCAAGCTCGGCGGTTCGGACTGGGCGAACACGAAACGCAAGGCGCGCAAGGCCGTTCGCGAGATCGCGGGCGAGCTGGTGCAGCTCTACGCCGCCCGGCAGGCCGCGCCCGGTCACGCCTTCGCCCCGGACACCCCGTGGCAGCAGGAGATGGAGGACGCGTTCGCGTTCACCGAGACCGTCGACCAGATGACCGCGATCACCGACGTGAAGTCCGACATGGAGAAGCCGGTGCCGATGGACCGCGTGGTCTGCGGCGACGTCGGCTACGGCAAGACCGAGATCGCGGTGCGCGCGGCGTTCAAGGCGGTGCAGGACGGCAAGCAGGTCGCCGTGCTCGTGCCCACCACGCTGCTCGCCCAACAGCACCTGCAAACCTTCACCGAACGCGTCGCGGGCTTCCCGGTGACGGTGCGCGGCCTGTCCCGATTCACCGACGCGAGTGATTCCAAGGAGATCCTGGCCGGACTGGCCGACGGCTCGGTCGACATCGTGGTCGGCACGCACCGGCTGCTGCAGACGGGCGTGCGCTGGAAGGACCTCGGCCTGGTGATCGTCGACGAGGAGCAGCGCTTCGGTGTCGAGCACAAGGAGCACATCAAGGCGCTGCGCACCCACGTCGACGTGCTCACCATGTCGGCCACCCCGATCCCGCGCACCCTGGAGATGAGCCTGGCGGGCATCCGCGAGATGTCGACCATCCTCACCCCGCCCGAGGAACGCCACCCCGTGCTCACCTACGTGGGCGCCTACAACGACAAGCAGGTCACCGCCGCCATCCGCCGCGAACTCATGCGCGACGGCCAGGTGTTCTATGTGCACAACCGGGTGTCCTCGATCGACAAGGCCGCCAAGAAGATTCGCGATCTGGTGCCCGAGGCGCGGGTGGTCGTGGCGCACGGTCAGATGAACGAGGACCAGCTGGAGAAGACCGTGCAGGGCTTCTGGGAGCGCGAGTACGACGTGCTGGTCTGCACCACGATCATCGAGACCGGCCTCGACATCTCCAACGCGAACACCCTGATCGTGGAACGCGCCGACTCCCTCGGCCTGTCGCAGCTGCACCAGCTGCGCGGTCGCGTCGGCCGGTCCCGCGAGCGCGGCTACGCCTACTTCCTGTACCCGCCGGAGAAGCCGCTCACCGAGACCGCCTACGACCGCCTCGCCACCATCGCCCAGAACTCCGATCTCGGCGCCGGTATGGCGGTGGCGATGAAGGACCTCGAGATCCGCGGCGCGGGCAATGTGCTCGGCGCCGAGCAGTCCGGTCACGTCGCCGGGGTCGGTTTCGACCTGTACGTGCGCCTGGTCGGCGAGGCCGTGGAGGCCTATCGCGCCGCCGCCGACGGCAAGCCGATCGTCACCGAGGAGAACAAGGAGGTGCGCATCGACCTGCCCGTCGACGCGCACATCCCGCCTGACTACATCGCCAGCGACCGCCTGCGGCTCGAGGCGTATCGCAAACTCGCGGCGGCACAGGACGATTCGGCCCTGGCGGCGGTGATCGAGGAGCTCGTCGACCGTTACGGCCCGCTGCCGGTGGAGGTGGGTCGCCTGGTGTCGGTGGCCCGGCTGCGCCTGCTGGCGCGCGAGTACGACGTGTCCGAGATCGTGGTCACCGGTTCCTCGCTCAAGATCGCGCCGCTGAATCTGCCCGACTCCAAACAGCTTCGGCTCAAGCGCATCTACCCCGCCGCCACCTACCGTCCCGCGAGCGGCCTGATCACCCTGCCGCTGCCGCGCGTCACCGACAGCGTCGGCGCCGACCGGGTGCGCGATGTGGCGGTCTTGCAGTTCGTCGCCGACCTGCTGCTGGTCCTGGATGGCAAACCCCAAGGCATGGTGGATCTTTCGGTCGCGGCCGAACCGGCGGGTGCCCGATGAGCCAGGACGTCTCGCGGGAGAAGGCCGCCGTGGCGGCGGGCCTGGCCGAGGCCGTCGACGTGATGGATCGCCTCTGGCACTTCGGCGGCTGGGAGCGCACCCAGACCCACGACTCGCTGCGCCCCTACCTGCTCGAGGAGACCTACGAGCTCCTCGACGCCATCCAGGCGGGCGACGCCGAGACCATCCGGGAGGAACTCGGCGACCTGCTGCTCCAGGTCCTGTTCCACTCCCGAATCGCCGAGCACGCCGGCGAATTCACCGTCGACGACGTAGCCGCCACCCTGGTCGACAAGCTGGTCCACCGCAGCCCCTACCTCACCGACGCCGAATTCTCCGCCGGTACCTCGCTGGACGACAAGATCGCCGCCCAGGAAAAGGCCTGGGAGGAGCGCAAATCCGCGGAGAAGGCGCGTCGCTCGTGCCTGGACGGCATCGCCATGGCCCAACCCGCCCTCGCCCTGGCCGAGAAGGTCCGCTCGCGCAGCGCCGCCGCTGGCCTGCCCGATGACCTGATCCCCGCCACCCTGCGCGTGATCGAACTGGGCGGACCGGGTTCGGCCGAGGAGCGGCTGCGCACCGCGACGCTCGACTTCGCCGCCGCCATCCGCGCGACCGAGGACGCCGCCGAGACCACTCGCGGCACCCGCGCCCCGCTCGCCGCGCAGGACTGGCGCACCTACTGGCCGGTCTGAGTTCGCGCGCGCGACACTTGTCGGACCCCCTGGGTAAGCTGGCATCAGCGGACAGTCGGTTACCGACGGGCTAACGGAATCTCCGCAGGGGGCGGGCTCGGCTGTCGGGTCTGAGACCTTGCTGAGATATTGCGGTCAATCGCTCGCACGCCAGCGGGCAAGGGGCACAGCACTTTAGACTCGGGGGTGCTCGCTGTTCGCGGTGAGAGTCGGTATCCGACGAGTGTCGAGGTGAGGTAGATGGCTACAGAAGTAGATCCCGCGGAGATTGATTCCTTGACCGAACACGCCGAAACCGAGCATCCCGAGCTCGACGTGTTGCCGGTCTGGCCGCAGGAAACCATCGCGGTCCTCGTCACCACCGACCCGGCGCCGCACGCGATTCCCGTGTCGTGGCCGGTGCGCGCCGGCGACAAGCGCATCCTCATCAGTTTGAAGTCCGATCGCGGCTCGCTGGCTCGGCTGCGCGCGCAGCCGTCGGTGGCGTTGCTGATCCTGGGTGGCGGCAATGTGGCGTTGTGCGCGCGCGGCCGCGCTACGGTGGTCGCCGAGCAGATGCCGCAGGCACCGGATTACACCGCGGTCCAGCTCGATGTGGAGGTGATCGACGATCACCGGCAGTCGGCCTTCGCCGTCGACCGGGGCATCCAGCGCACCGTCCTCGACGACACCGAGCTGCGGGCACTGGAGGGTCGCGTCGAGACCCTGCGGACCTGGGCCGACAACGGTTTCACGGCGTAAGTTCTTCCACGGCACACTATCTGGACAGAAGGGTTTTCATGAGCGTCACACTCGCCAAGGGCGGCAATGTCTCGCTGTCGAAGCAGACCGACAACCTCACCAAGGTCGCGGTCGGCCTGGGCTGGGACGTGCGCACCACCACCGGTGCCGATCACGATCTCGACGCCAGCGCGCTGGCCACCGGACCGAACCTGAAGGTGCTCTCCGATCAGCACTTCGTGTTCTACAACAACCTGCGTTCGCCCGAGGGCACCATCGAGCACACCGGTGACAACCTGACCGGTGAGGGCGAGGGCGACGACGAGACCATCAACGTCGACCTGGCCGCCACCCCGCCGCAGATCACCAATATCTTCTTCCCGGTCTCGATCCACGACGCGCAGGCTCGCGGCCAGTCGTTCGGGCAGATCCGCAACGCCTACATCCGCGTCACCGACGCCAACACCGGCGTGGAACTGGCCCGCTACGACCTGTCCGAGGACGCGTCCACCGAGACCGCGATGGTCTTCGGCGAGCTCTACCGCCACAACGCCGAGTGGAAGTTCCGCGCTGTCGGCCAGGGCTACGCCTCCGGCCTGGCGGGCATCGCCCGTGACTACGGTGTGAATCTCTGACAGACCACGAGACGAGGCGGGCGACCAGCGGGTCGCCCGCCTCGTTCGTTCATCGAGCCTGACCCACCGGCACCCGCACCGGCCGCGCCACGGCGGCCCGGTCGAGCAGCGCGAAGTACTTGCGCAGCATCAGCGCGGCGGTGGCGGCCAGCCCGGCGGTGAGTCCCCACCACACCCCGGCCGCGCCGAGGTGCAGCGGAAACGCCAGTACCAGCGCCGCCGGTAGCCCCACGCCCCAGTACCCGACCAGCGAGAGCCGCAGGCCCGCCGAGGTCTGTTTCAGTCCGCGCAGCAGCCCGGTGCCGATGTTCTGGGCGGCGTCGAAGAATTGCAGCACGATGCCGATGAGCAGCAGGGTGTGCGCGATCGCCACGGTGTCGGTGTCGCCCGGGTCGAGGAACGGCGCCAGCACCAGGTTCGGCGCGACCACGTAGAACACCCCGGTGACCAGCGAGACCACCGCGGCCAGGCGCAGTGCCGACCAGGCCAGCGCCCTGGCCCGGTCGAACTCGTCGCGCGCCACCGCGTGACTGACCAGGATCGACGCACCGTGCGAGATGCCGATCGCGACTTGGAACACGATGTAGATGATCTGGTAGACGACATTGTGCGCGGCCAGCGCGGCGGGCCCGAAACTGCCCATCACCAGCGCCAACACCGAGAACATGCCCGCCTCCGACCCGTAGGTCAGCGCGATCGGGGTGCCGAGGCGCAGCTCCGCGCGCACAGTCGACCAGCGCACCGGCCACGGTGTCGTCGGCAGTGTGCGACCGAGGTGTTCGTCGCGCCGCACCATCGCCCAGAACACCCCGAAGGTGATCAGGAAGACCAGCGAGGTCGCGACACCCACCCCGGTCAGCCCCATGGCCGGGAGGCCGGCCCAGCCGTGGATGAACGCCAGCGCGAGCACCAGGTTCAACGCCACCGATCCGAGCGTGACCAGCAGCAACGCCTGTGGACGTTGCATGCCGACGGTGTATTGCCGCAGCACCTGGAACCACAGGCACGGCAGCAACCCGGGCGCGAGCGCGATCATCATGGGCTGGGCCAGGTCGAGCACCGCCATGTCCTGCCCGAGCCAGGGCAGCATCCACCCGAGCCCGATCAGCAATGCCCCGCCGAGCAGACCCGCGATGGTCGCGATGACGAACGCGGCCCGCACCACCGCGCGCACCTCGTCATCGGCCGACACGCCCCGCTTCCCGGCCGCGCCGAGCGCGCCCGCGATCTGATTCCCGGTCCCGGTGATCAACCCGACGCACATCGTGCGGATCTGGTTGAACAACACCAGCGCCAGCCCACCCGCCGCGACCTCGGCCACCCCGAGCGAGCCCATCAGCACGAGATTGGTGGTCGACACCGCGATCTGCGCCAACTGGGTCAGCGCGATCGGCGTCGCCAGTCGGGTCAGCGCACCGCTGTCGGTGCGGGTGTTGATCACCGCCGCCCCCGCGACGCGCTCGCCGGGCCGCGCCGACGACCGAGCCCCGGCGCGTTCGTCGGGTCGGTGTCGACGGGGTGCGTCATAACCCGCACCGGGGATTCGCTCGACCGGTGGTCGGCGTCGGGATGTGGCGCGCGGTCGCGCTCACTCAGACCTCCATCAATTCGTCCTGGCGCCGCAGGGGAGAGAAACGGCGCAGCAGCGTGGTCACGTCCGCCTCGGTGGCGGGGTCGAGCAGGTCGCGGGCGCGCATCCACTCGTCGTCGAACACGGTGTCGAGGTACTTCTCGCCGCCGTCGCACACGATGGTCACCACGGTCGACCCGGCCGGGAACTCCTCGAGCCGTGCCAGCGCGTTGTGCACCGACCCGCCCGCCGACCCGCCGATGAGCAGCCCGTGCGTCCTGGCCACGGCCCGCGCGGTCGCGAAGGCGTCCACATCGCTGACCTTGACGCCCTCGTCGAGCAGCGCGTAGTCCACGGCGGTGCCGATGCTCGCCCCGGGCGGGGTGCCGGTGCCCGACTGCCAGTACGGTCCGCCCTCGCCGCCGAAGGCGATGGAGCCGACCGGTTCCACCCCGATCACCCGGGCGGGCCTGCCCAGATCGCGCAACCGGGTGGCGGTGCCGAACAGCGAACCGCCGGTGCCGACCGCCGAGAGCAGGATGTCGACCCGTTCGACCTCGGCCAGCAACTCCTCCGCGACGGCGTAGTAGCCGACCGCGTTGGCGTCGTTGTTGTGCTGTTCGGTGAAGTACGCGTCGTCACGGGCGGCCGCCATCGCCTCGGCGAGGTCCTCTCGTGCCGAGGTGGCCAGCTCGTCGTCGTCGCCCTCGGCGACGAACACCAGGTCGGTGCCCATGGCTCGCATCGCGCGCAGTTTGTCCTTACAGGCGTGGTTGTCGACCACGGCGGTGAATCGATAGCCACGTTCGGCCGCGACCACCGCCAAGCCGAGTCCGGTGTTGCCGGACGTCGACTCGATGATATGCCCGCCAACCCTCAGCAAACCTCGACGCTCCGCATCGAGCACCATCGACCGGGCCATTCTGATCTTGGCCGCGCCGGTCGGATTGAACTGTTCGAGCTTGAGCAGCAGGCGGGTGCCGGTGTCGGTGACGGCGAGTTCGAACAGGGGAGTGCGGCCGATCAGATCCGTCACACGCGTGACGAGAGCCATGGGGATTCCTCCATCGGAAGGTGGATCAGCGGGCGGTGGCGTCCAGGGTCCAGCGCACCCGGTCGGGCTCGGGGTGGAGCGCGACCTTCGGGGGGAGCGGGAGCTCGTGGAACGGGGACTCGTTGGAGTCCATCTGGTACCCGGCGGTGTTCGGGTAGACGAGCAGGTCGCCGACGCGGGCGCGGCGGGGCAGCGGGATACGTCGTCTGCTCAGCAGGTCGGACTCCAGGCAGGTGGTGGCGCCGACACAGGTGGGGGTCGGGTGGCCCGGTCCCGGCGGCCACAGTACGGGGTCGGGCAGGAACTCACTGTCGAACCATTGCTCGGACAGGCTCAGGCTGGTGCCGTCGACGGTGAGGATGTCGTAGGGGTTGCCGTGTGCCGTGCGGGTTTTCACGCCCTGCACCCGGAAGATCGAACTGCCCGCCTGGTCGAGGAGGGCGCGGCCCGGTTCGATGGCCAGGCGAATCCCGTTGGTGCGCAACAGACCCGCGAGGTCGTTGTGCGCGAGGATCTCGCCGAGCATCTCCGGGCCCGGTGCGGGGAAGTGATACGGGTAGTAGTCGCCGGGCGGACTGCTGTGGAACCAGTTGTCGCTGAGAGTGTTTCGGAACGTCTCCCAACGGTCGGCGGCCACGTAGTCGACCCCGAACCCGCCCCCGATCGAGATGGTGTCCGACGCATGGCCGTTCGCGCGGGCGCGCAGGCAGTGCTCGACCAGCGCGGCGGCCTGCTCGGCGCGGGCGACGGCGTCGTATCCGGACAGGTGAAAACTGAAGCCCGACAGCGTGATCGGGTACGAGATCGCCCCGATCGCCCGGTCGAGTTCCCCGGGATCGAGCCCGAACCTGCTGGTCGACCCCGCGGGCAACACCCGCAACAGCACCCGCGCCGGCAGTCCGAGCGCGACGAGCCGTTCCAGTTCGTCGAGCGCGTCGATCGCGATCGACCCACCGTGCCGAGCCGCCAACCACAGCAGCTCCTCGGACTTGGCAGGCCCGGTCACCATCACATCCGCGCCCCGCACCCCCTGCGCGAGGGCCGCCACCAGCTCGCCCACACTCGCGACATCCACCCCCGCCCCCGCCTCGGCACAGGCCCGCACCACACACGCCGCCTTGTTCGCCTTCTTCCCGAAGTACACGAACCCGTCGACCCCCGCGTCCCGGAATACCGCCTGAAAACCCTTGACGTTCACCGAGACCCGCGAGGGCAACAGCACATGAAAAGGCCCCCCGATCACCTCGGCGATCTCCCCGAGCAGTCGCGGATCGTCGAGCACGCGCTGTTCGACTGCGGAAATCCGCGCGGGCATCGGTGGTGCGCAGTGCGACGGACGCCGCCGTGCCTCGGCCCCGCGCGTGGCCTGGTGCGACCCGGCCCCGTCGCTGGGTCCTGAGCGGGACGCGCCACCGGAAACGGATCTCGCGTCGACGCCGCTCACCGCGATGTCGTCGGAGTCGATCTCGGTCGACGCGGGGTCGCCGCCGAACACGCTCACGCCACCGCCAGGCTCGCTCGACCTGGTGTCGCGGGACGAGCCACCTCGGCTCACGTGATCGGACCCGGCGTCACTCGCGCTCGACTCGCTATCCGCCCACCGAGCCGACACCGTCGCGCCGTCCCCGGCTAGTCCCACAGCGGGACCTCCGTACCCCGCCCCTCCGCGATCGCCCTGGCCGCCAGCGCGTGCGCGACCGCGATATCGGTGAGCACCAGCCCACTGTTGTAGACGAAGATCTTCTCGTCGTCAGTGCGCCGAGCCACCGCCGCGCGCGTAAGCACCTGCGGCAGTTCGGCATCCACCGACCGCAAGGTCCCGTCGGGCCCGACCATGTCGGTCCCCGTCAACGCCATCTGCGCCGCGCTCGTCGCCACCACCCGATCGGCCTCGATCAGCGTCGACGGTGCCAGGCCGTACCCCACCAGCACCGCCACCGACCCCGGTGCCAGATGCGCGGCCTCCAGCGAAACCTCGGTCCCCGGTCCGGCCGTCGCCAGCACCACATCGGCGCTCGCCGCCGCCGCGTACGGATCGTCGACCACATCGAGCAGGGCGTGCGGCGCCGCGTCGGCCAGATACGCATGCACTGCGGCCAACCCCTCGGGATGCGTCCCGTACACCATCAGCTTGCGCAACTGCGGATTCGCGGCGAGCAAGTGCGGCAGGGCATTTCGCCCCTGCGTGCCCG
The DNA here is from genome assembly GCF_042658545.1 of Nocardia lasii. Taxonomy (NCBI): domain Bacteria; kingdom Bacillati; phylum Actinomycetota; class Actinomycetes; order Mycobacteriales; family Nocardiaceae; genus Nocardia; species Nocardia lasii. The sequence goes on along the minus strand of NZ_JBHSQN010000015.1, from coordinate 385,344 downwards.
TGCCGATCAGCAGTGCGCTCTCGGCCCCGCGCCGCACGGTCTCGCGCACCAGCAGCGCCGACACCGCGGGCGTGCGCAACGCACCCACCCGCGCGCAGTCCATCATCGCGATCGGCGCGCCGGTGGTGTCGTCGTAGAGCGTGATCGTCGTGTAGTACCGCTTGGTGCTGCGGTCGTGGCCCGGATCGAACTTGTAGGAGGTCTTCATGGCCACCACGCGGCGGCGCCCGTCGCGCCCGAGCATCGCGTACGACACCGACGATCCGCCCGGATCGGCCACGCTCAACTTGCGTGGATTGTCGGATTCCCCGGCGGCGAAGGCGAGATAGGCCTCCTCGACGGCACGCACCACCTCGGCGGGCGTGATCGGCACATCGGCCAGGTCGCTGCGGGACAGCACCCGCAGCGGGGTGCTCCGGTCACGGTTGTTCAACGGATCCTCGTTCATCTGCCATGCCCCGCTCTACTGTCCGCTCGGTGCTCGCCCGGAACGGCGCGACCACTCGTTGGCCATACCCATTCTCGGACGACTCCTGCGCGCGCCGACGCCGTTCGGGCAGCCGGATGTTCACGCGCTTGAGCCAGCGATCGGTGCCGTCGTAGCGCGCCCGGAACGGCACCCGCCCGTGCACGGCGACATCGTTGTCGACCAGCAGGATCTCGCCGGGAGCCAGGGCGGGGGCGTGACAGACCCTGGCGAGTTCGGCGGTGAGCCTGGCGTAGGCGGCGCGGAACTCCGCGTCGGCATCGTCGAGTGGAGTGTAGGCGGGGTCGTAACGTGTTGTCGCAGCGCCATTTTCGTCGAACCACAGGGTCGGCAACGGGGCCAGTGAATCGAAGCCGGTCCCGTAGGACACATCCGGCAGGATCGGCAGCGTCGGCGTGGCGAGCGTGCGCAGATCGTCCTCGCTCAGGCGCACCTGCCGCACCGACGACACCGTCGTGGCGACCCGGTCGGGGTTGCGCAGGCACGCCAGCATCAGCAGATTCGCGCGCGCGGCGTGGAAGGCGTCCTCGGTGTGCGGGCTCAGCAGCGTGGTACTGCTCGCGCCCGACTGCTCGTCCTCGTGTCCGGCGGCGGGCACGATGTTGTTGACCAGCCGCCCGTTCTGCTGCCCCTCCCAGCCGAACGGCTCACCGGCGCACCGGGCCAGCAGCAGCATGGCGATGTCGAGGTCGAGCGAACCGTCGGCGGCGTGCTCGGCCGCGGCCTGCCAGTGGGCCGGGGTCGGCCCGAATTCGGCATCGACGACCACGAGTCCGCGCACCACGGTCGCGCCCGCCGCGGTGGCGGGCGGGCGAACGGCTTCGCGCACGCTGTCGGGCAACTCGCCGACGCGACCGTCGATCCGCGCGAGGAGTTCGGGGTCGTGCAGGGTCGCGATGTGCGGTGTGTCACCTAATCGGCGGCGAATGTCGCTCGCGAGCGATCGGACGGCCCGTGCTGCGTCAGGATCGAATTCGCGGCATTCGATATCGTGCTGGTGAATCGTCATACGTTCGGAGAGAACGCTTTTCACCGGCTTCCCTTCTTCTCATCGGTCGAACGCGGGTGATCTTCAGACTCGATGTGCGAAGGTAGTGCCCGCACTCTGATAAGGCAAGACTTACCTAACTATTCGGCCGGAGAAATAGCCGATTCATATAACGTAGCTTTTCTACCCGAGTTCGCGAAGGCAGCCCCGACCGGGGTGTCGCGCCCGGCTGCGGTTGGGTGACGGTCGAATCGAAGGTCACCACCGGGGGTACTTTTCAGGTTAGCCTCACCTGGTTTGCGTTGTCGGAAAAGGTGTTTCGACGCGCGGTTCGAGGAGGCGACACGATGGGTTTCACGCGCAGGCAGCTGTTCCGGTCCGGGGTCGGTGTCACCGCACTGTTACTCGCGAGTGCGTGCGGGACCGAGGGCGGGTCCGGCGCCGCGCAGCGCGGCGGCGTCCTGCGGGTCGGCGCGCTCGGCACCGCCGGTCGCAGCGAACGAGATCCGCACGCCAACCTCAGCAATGACAGCGATTTCCTGATCGCCTCGCTCGTCTACGACGCGCTCACCGTGCCCGGCGCCGACCCGACCGTCGCCCCGCGCCTGGCCGCGCGCTGGGAGGCGAGCCCGGACAACCGCCGCTGGACCTTCACCATCGCGCCGGGCGCGACCTTCCACAACGGCGCGCCGGTGACCGCCGAGGACGTGGTGTGGTCGATGCGCCGACTGCGTTCGGTGGGCGGGGTGTCGAAGGTCCCCGTGGCCGAGAACGACATCACCGCCGACGGAACAGACCGGGTGGTTTTCACCGTCCCCGAGCCGAATACCCAACTGCCACTGCTGCTTCGGTTGATGACCTTCACTGTGCCGAAGAACACAACCGACTTCACCGCCGCGGTCGGCTCCGGCCCGTTCCGGCTCGAGTCCTATCAGGGCGGCAATGCCCGACTGGTGCGCAACGATCGCTGGCACGGCACCCCGCCGCTGCTCGACGCCATCGAGGTGACCATGTTCGACAGCGTCACCGCGCTGGGCAACGCGGTCCTCGGCGGCCAGATCGACCTCGCCTCCAACGTGGGCGCGATCGCCGGACGCACCGCCGCCGGACGCGCGGACCTCCAGGTCATCCGCCGCCCCGACGACACCATGCTCGGCGTGGCGATGCGCACCGCCGACGGCCCCTTCGCCGACGCCAGGGTGCGGACCGCGCTGCGCCTCGGCGTCGACCGCCAGGCCCTGGTCAACCAGGTGCACTCCGGTTTCGGCACCGTCGCCGCCGATGTGCTCGGCACCGCCGACCCGCTCTACGACACCGCGCTGCGCCGCGACCGCGACATCGAGCGCGCCACAACCCTGCTGCGCGAGGCGAATTTCGACACCGGCCGCAGCTACCCGTTCGTCACCAAGGCCGAAGTGGCCGGTGAGGTCGAATCCGCGAAGGTGATCGCCACCCAACTCGCCGAGATCGGCGTCCGCCTCGACGTGCAGGTGGTCGAGTCGGCGGCGTTCTACGACAGCACCTGGCTGAACGCCCCGCTCTACACGGTGTCGTGGGGCACCAACGACTCGGTGGTGTTCCTGGCCGACAAGCTCATGACCACCGGCTCCAACCGCAACGAAACCGCCTTCCACGACCCGGAATTCGACGCGGTCGACGCCACTGCCCTGGCCGCCACCGGCGAGGACTACACCCAGGCCGTGCGCCGCTTGCAGCGCATCGAGTTCGAGCGCGGCGGCTATCTGGTGTGGGGCATGGCCGACGGCGTCGACATCGCCGCCGCCACCGTGCGTGACCTGCCGACGCTGGGCGGTTTCGCGCGGGTCCAGCTGGAACGTGCCTGGCTGGCGTGAGGGTGCGAACCATCGCGCTGCCGGTCGTGCGGCGGGTCGCGCTGCTGGTGACCCTGCTCGCCATCGTGTTCGTCGCGGTGGACCTGTTGCCGGGCAACGCGGCCCGCTCCGCGCTCGGCCGCGACGCCGACCCCGCCGAGATCGCGGCGAAGGAACGCGAGCTGGGCCTGGACCGCGCGCTGCCGGCGCGGTTCCTCGACTGGCTCGCCGGCGTCCTCACCGGCGACCTCGGCCGCACCGCCCGAGGCGCCCCGATCGGCGAACTGCTCGCCGCCAAGTTCCCGCAGACCCTGCTGCTCGGCGGCCTCGCCCTGCTGCTGACCATCGCGTGCTCGCTGGCGCTCGGCTGCTGGTGGGCGATGCGGCCCGGCAGCCTCGGATCCCGAATCATGCAGCCCGCCAGCACCATCGCGGTCGCGGTACCCGAATTCGTCGGCGGCACCCTGCTGATCCTGGTGTTCTCCCTGGCCACCGGCTGGCTGCCCGCCGTCACCATCACCGGCCGCTCGGGCTTCCCGATCGCACCGGAGATGCTGGTGCTGCCGGTGCTGGCGTTGGCGATTCCGCAGATCGGCTGGAACGCCCGCATCGTCCGCTCCGCCCTCCTCGACGTCGCCACCGCACCGCACGTGGAAAGCGCTGTCCTGGAAGGACTTCCTGCTCCCAAGATCCTCACCCGACACCTGCTGCCCTTCGCCGCCCCCACCATCGTCGCCGGCTACGCCACCTCGGTCGGCATGCTCTTCGGCGGCGCCCTGGTCGTCGAAACCCTCTTCAACTACCCCGGCATCGGCGCCGTCCTCGCCGACTCCGTCGCCGACCGCGAGGCCACCCTGGTCACCGCCGTGGTAGCCCTCACCGCCCTCGTCATCATGTCCCTACTCGCCCTCGCCGACCTCATCCGCACCTGGTCAACCGGAGGCACCCGATGACTCCCCATGTACTCACAATCTATCCAAATACGCTTGTGGACAACGGAATACACGCCCGTATTCGTCCCGAGAGGCGGCGCGACCACCCAGCGCGCGGGAGGCTCACGATGATCGGTAACCCCCCGAACACCGACGACCCACCCAACCTCACCCGTGGACAACGGAATGCGCGCCGGCATTCATCGCGCCTCGAGAGGCGGCGCGACCACCAGCGCACGGGAGGCCCACGATGACCGGCGACCAGCCCACGGCCGATCAAGATCATCACGCTCTGGTGGTCGCGGATACCGGCGGAAGTGCGCCACCAGAGCGTGGTGATCGCACGTCCAGGTCGTGGTGGCGGTTCGGGGTGGGCGGGGGAGTGGGGCTGGTCGTGGTGCTCGCGGTGGTGGGGGCGTGGTTCGCGCCGCATCCGCCGGAGCGGGCGGTGGGGATGCCGTTCGCGCGGCCGGGTGGGGGTGCGCTGCTCGGGACGGATCGGCTCGGACGCGATGTGTTCAGCCACCTGCTCACCGGGGGCGCGCGGCTGCTGGTGGTGTCGGTGGTGATCGCGGTGGTGGTGACCGGGTTGTCGGCGGTGCTCGGCGCGGTGGCCGCGGTGCGCCCGCGCGCGGGACGGGTGATCGAAATCGGGGGTGACCTGGTCATTCTTCTTCCCGCGGTGCTCGGCATCCTGCTCGTGCTCACCGCGTGGCCCCAGGGTGGGGTTGCCGCGGTGATCGTGGTCGCGCTGATCTTCGGGGTGCCCTACTGCGCCAGGATCTTCGCCGCCGCGGCTGCACCCGTGGCCGCCACCGGCTATGTCGAAGCGGCCGTCGCCTGCGGAGAGTCCCTGCCCCACCTCGTCTTCCGCGAAATCCTGCCCAACCTCCGCGCCGTGCTCACCACCCAACTCGGCCTCCGCTTCGTCGTCGCCATCTACCTGGTCAGCACCATCTCCTTCCTCGGCGCCCCCGCGCTGGGCCCCGACAACTGGGCCACCATGGTCCGCGACAACGCCGCCGGGCTCCTCCTCAACCCCTGGTCGGTCCTCGCCCCCAGCGCCGCCATCGCGATCGTCGCGGTCGGGGTGAATCTGGTGGTCACGGGTGTGCCCGAGCGTCGCAAGGCTGCCGGTGGTCAGGTCGGTTCCGCTCGGGTTACCGGCAGTGCGGGGGTGCTCAAGGGGAGTGCGGGGGCGTCCGAGGGGAGTGCGATTGTGCCCGAGCGGAGTGCGGGTGTGCCCGAGGGGAGTGCGGGGGTGCCCGAGGGGAGTGTGGGGGTATCCGAGGGGAGTGCGGGTGTGCCCGAGGGGAGTGCGGGGGTGCCCGAGGGGAGTGCAGGGGTGTCCGAGGGGAGGAGACCATCGCTGCTTGCTCGCATTCGGACTATCGCGAGCGCGGGTGCGGACGGCAGTGGTACCTCCGTCGGCAGGAACGGGGACCTGGGCGGATACGGGACTTCGGGGGTCGGCGACACGGTGGTGGTGGAAGGGCTGACCGTGGCCACGGAGGGTGGCGTGGTCTTGTCCGCGCCGCTGTCGTTTCGGTTGAAGGCCGGTTCGGTCACCGCGCTGACCGGCGCCTCGGGAGTCGGAAAGTCGACGGTGATGCGGGCATTGCTCGGGCATCTGCCCGCAGGCGCGCGTGCGGCGGGAGAGGTGTCGGTCGCGGGGCGCGCGGTGTTCGCGCTCGAGCCCGCGGCTCTGCGCGAGTTCCGACGGGAGCGCATCGCCTACGTCGGCCAGGACCCCGGCTCCGAACTCAACCCTCTGCGCCGCGTCCGAGCCGTCCTCGCCGACGCCGCCCCGAACTCCACAGCCGCCGAGCGCCAGGCCGTCCTCGAACGAGTCGGCCTCGACCGAACCCACCTGCGCCGCCGCTGCGCCCACCTCTCCGGTGGCCAACAGCGCCGAGTAGCCCTGGCCCGCGCCATCCTGCGCCGCCCCGAAATCCTCGTCCTCGACGAACCACTCGCCGGCCTCCACGGCACCCTCCGCACCGACATCGCCCACCTCATCACCACCCTCGCCACCGAAAACGCCACCACCGTCCTACTCTCCGGCCACGACACCGCCACGATCACCACCATCGCCGACACGGTGATCGAACTCCGCCCCCCGACCGACCACCCCACGAACACCACCCCGAATTCGGCCGGGACACCCAAGGATTCGGCCGAGCGCCCTGCCCCACGCCCATCGGGCGCCCACCTCGAAGAACCGGGTACACGACCCCGCGCCATGGTCGACGCCGGGTCGCGGAGAGTCGGCGCGCCGACCGGCGACCCCGAGACCGTTGCCAGGCAGGCCGGTGCCGCCGTGGCGCGTGTCGATGCTGGGCGGTGGGGTTCTCGAGCGTCGACCGACCCCCCTGAGCTCGCTGGTCCGCAGTCGGGCAGCGGGATGGTGGGCACTGAGAAGTCACCCGGATCGGCAGAGGATGAGCCAATTATCTTGTCCGCCAGGGACATCCGAGCCTTGGCGGGTGGGCGCGTCGTACTCGAGGACGTCGGTTTCACCCTGCGACGCGGTGCGGCGCTGGCCGTGGTCGGACCGTCCGGGGCCGGAAAGACCACCCTCGCCCGGGTGATCGCGGGGTTGCACACGGCGGCGGATGGGGTACTGGAAGTTCTCGGCAGACAACAGAAGCCAGGCCGTCACCGTCGAATAAAGCCGGTTACCAACGGCATTCAACTCGTCACCCAGAACCCCCGCGCCGCCCTCAACCCCCGCCGCACCGTCGAACAAACCCTCGCCCGCCCCCTCCGCCGCATCGCCCGCGTCCCCGAGCGCGACCTCCACACCCACATCACCGCCCTACTGACCGCCGTCGACCTCCCCTCGACCCTCACCACCCGCCGCCCCCACGAACTCTCCGGCGGCCAACGCCAACGCGTAGCCCTGGCCCGCGCCCTCGCCGCGAACCCGGCCGTGCTGATCTGCGACGAGATCACCACCGCCCTCGACCCCGCCACCGCCGCCGCGATCATGGCCCTGCTCGATCGCGTCCGCGCCGAGCGCGGTACCGCCGTCCTCCTGATCAGCCACGACATGACCCTGGTTCGCGGCCACTGCACCGACCTGCTCGTCCTCGACCAGGGCCGCGTCGTCGAAGCCGGCACCCCGACGACAGTTCTCGCCGCGCCCGTCCACCGCGCCACCGCCGAACTCCTCGGCTGAGCAGGACATTTCGACCATCCCCGACGGCTCGCCGTGCCGCCTCAGGATTCACACAACACCGATCCTTATGATTGAGCAGATGTCAGTGCAGAAGGTCGGCATCGCCGCCGCAGTCGCGATCACCGTGCTCCTCGCGGGGTGTAGTTCGCTCGCGCCGATTCCCGATGACATGCCGCCGGGCCCGGGAGTTCCGTTGCCCGCCATCGACGTCGACGCACCCGGCCGCGCCTCCGCGCAGCTGGCGGACTGGGCCGACGAGCAATCCGGCGCGGTCGGCATCGAACCGGTCGCGTTGCAGGCCTACGGCTATGCCGCCGCGGTCCTGGCGAAGTCCAAGCCCGACTGCGGAATCGCCTGGACCACCATCGCCGGCATCGCCAGCGTGGAGAGCGCGCACGGCACCCATCGCGGCGCAGGCATCGACGCCGCGGGCAACGTGCGCCCGCCGATCATCGGCGTCGCCCTCGACGGCACCAACAACAACGCCGAGATCCGCGACACCGACAAGGGTCGCCTCGACAACGACACCACCTACGACCGCGCCGTCGGCCCTCTGCAATTCATCCCCGAGACCTGGCAGCGCTGGGGCGTCGACGCCAACGGCGACGGCGTGATCGACCCGCAGAACATCGACGACGCCGCCCTCACCGCCGCCCGCTACCTGTGTACCCGCGGCGGCAACCTGACCTCGGCCGACGGCTGGCAGCGCGCCCTGTTCGCCTACAACCAGTCGAACAAATACATGCATGTGGTGCGCGATCGCGCCGCCCTGTACAGCATCGGCCGTCGCGCGTAGTCGGTCTCGGCCCGGAGTGCCGGTTACTCCTCGCCCCGCCGAGACGATAGGCTCGCCACTGCACGGCCCTTCCCGTGATACCTACCGTGCCTTCCGTCGTAAGGAGCAGTTTTCGTGGCCATTATCGAACAGGTCGGAGCGCGCGAGATTCTGGATTCGCGTGGCAACCCCACTGTCGAGGTCGAGATCGCCCTCGACGACGGCACCCTGACCAGGGCAGACGTACCGTCCGGCGCGTCCACCGGCGAGCACGAGGCCGTCGAGCTGCGTGACGGCGGCGACCGCTACGGCGGCAAGGGCGTCACCAAGGCCGTCGAGGGTGTCCTCGACGAGATCGCGCCCGCCATCATCGGCCTCGACGCCGTCGAGCAGCGCACCGTCGACCAGGTCCTGCTGGATCTGGACGGCACCCCCGACAAGTCCCGCCTCGGCGCGAACGCCCTGCTCGGCGTCTCGCTGGCCGTGGCCCGCGGTGCCGCCGAGTCCTCGGGCCTCGAGCTGTTCCGCTACCTGGGCGGCCCGAACGCCCACGTGCTGCCGGTGCCGATGATGAACATCCTCAACGGTGGCGCGCACGCCGACACCGGTGTGGACGTGCAGGAATTCATGGTCGCCCCGATCGGCGCCCCCACCTTCCGCGAGGCGCTGCGCTGGGGTACCGAGGTGTACCACTCGCTCAAGGCCGTGCTCAAGGAGAAGGGCCTGTCCACCGGTCTCGGTGACGAGGGTGGCTTCGCCCCCGACGTCGCGGGCACCGTGGAGGCGCTCGACCTGATCAGCGTCGCCATCGAGCGCGCGGGCTACAAGCTCGGCACCGACGTGGCACTCGCGCTCGACGTGGCCGCCACCGAGTTCTACACCGAGGGTGAGGGTTACAAGTTCGAGGGCAAGGTCCGCACCGCCGCCGAGATGGGCGACTTCTACGCGGACCTGCTCACCAAGTACCCGCTGGTCTCCATCGAGGACCCGCTCTCGGAAGACGACTGGGACGGCTGGGTCGCGCTCACCGACTCGATCGGTGACAAGGTGCAGCTGGTCGGCGACGACCTGTTCGTCACCAACCCCGAGCGGCTCGAAGAGGGCATCGCCAAGGGCGCGGCCAACGCGCTGCTGGTGAAGGTCAACCAGATCGGCACCCTGACCGAGACCCTCGACGCCGTCGAGCTCGCGCACCGCAACGGCTACAAGACCATGATGTCGCACCGTTCGGGCGAGACCGAGGACACCACCATCGCCGACCTCGCGGTCGCCGTCGGTTCGGGCCAGATCAAGACCGGCGCCCCCGCCCGTTCCGAGCGGGTCGCCAAGTACAACCAGCTGCTGCGCATCGAGGACGCCCTCGGTGATTCGGCACGCTACGCCGGCGACGTGGCCTTCCCGCGTTTCACCGGCGAATTCTAGAAAGCTGTACAGGGGCGGTAGCGAATGACCGAGCGACGTGCGCGTGGAACCAGTCCGGGTGGACGAGGCGACAGGCGCACGTCGCGGGCCGCACGCTCGCGCCCCAGCCATCTCGACGCGCCCGGCCGCCCCGCCGCGGCCAAGCGCACCACCCGCAGGCGCCCGGAAACCACCGGCGCCAAGCGCAAATTCAGCGGCAAGCTCGAACGCAGCGAACACACCATCCTCGGTCTCTCGACCGGTAAAGCGGTGATCCTGGCAGCCGTGCTGTGCGGTCTGGCGCTGACCCTGGCCGTGCCCACCCGCACCTATTTCAGCCAGCGCGCCGAAGCGGTGGCCCTGGCCAAGCAGCGCGTGGAACTCGAAGCCGACCTGGCCGCCCTGCGCGATCGTCGTGCGCAACAACAGGATCCGGCCTACATCCGGTCCGAGGCGCGCGACCGCCTGCGCCTGGTGATGCCCGGCGAAACCCCCTACATCGTGCAGGTTCCCGGCATCGAAGCACCGGCGCCGCCGCCGATGAGCACCCGAACAGCGGCGCCCGACCCCTGGTACACCGACCTGTGGCGCGCCATCTCCGAACCAGCCCCGGAAGGACCACGGTGACGACACCGAACGCCAGCGACCTCGAGATCATCGCGAAGCAGTTGGGCCGCGAGCCTCGCGGCGTGCTCGAAGTCGCCTACCGCACCCCCGACGGCCTGCCCGCCGTGGTGAAGACCGCCCCGCGCCTGCCCGACGGCACGCCCTTCCCCACCCTCTACTACCTGACCGACCCGCGTCTGACCGCCGAGGCCAGCCGCCAGGAGTCGGCCGGGGTGATGCGCGAGATGACCGAGCGCCTGGCCACCGATCCCGAAGTCGCCGCCGCCTACCTGCGCGCGCACGAGAGCTACCTGGCCGAACGCAACGAAATCGAGTCTCTCGGAACAGATTTCACCGGCGGCGGGATGCCCGACCGGGTCAAGTGCCTGCACGTGCTGATCGCGCATTCGCTGGCCAAGGGCCCCGGCGTGAACCCCTTCGGCGACGAAGCCGTCGCCCTGGCCGCCGCCGCTGGCCTGCGCGGCACCGCCGTCCCCGCCGACTGGCCCGAGGCCCAGACCTCCGGCGAGTCGGTCTAAGGGCCCACCGAGGCAGCATTTTCGTGCATTTCTGCGCACAGCAGGGCAGAAAACGGCCCGGCGTGCGGGCGAGTGCACGAATATGCCACCGCTTCAGGATCGGGTATCGACCGGTCGATCTCTCGCAGCAGGCATAATCGCGAACAGCGACCGGTGCACGGCGCCGGAGATCTGGAGGAACTCATGGGTGAGCGCATCGCAGCAGTCGACTGCGGAACCAACTCGATCCGTCTGCTGGTCTCCGAGGTCGGCGCCGACGGCAGCCTGACCGACGTGCACCGGGAGATGCGCATCGTGCGCCTCGGTCAGGGCGTCGACGCCACCGGCCGACTCGCCCCCGAGTCGATCGAACGCACCCGCGCCGCGCTGGCCGACTACGTCGAGGTGATGACCGCGACCGGGGTCACCCGCGTGCGGATGGTCGCCACCTCCGCCACCCGCGACGCCGCCAATCGCGAGGACTTCTTCGAGATGACCCGCACCCTGCTCGGCCTCGTCGTCCCCGGCGCGGTCGCCGAAGTGATCTCCGGTGACGAGGAAGCGCGCCTCTCGTTCGCCGGCGCGGTCGGCGAATTGCCCGCCGACGCGGGACCTTTCGTCGTCGTCGACCTCGGCGGCGGCTCCACCGAACTGGTCGTCGGCGACGAAAACGGTGTCCAGGCAGCCTATTCCGCCGACATCGGCTGCGTTCGCATCACCGAACGCTGCCTGGCCGACAACCCGCCGACCGCCGAACAGGTCGCCGCCGCACGGGAATTCGCGCAGCAGAAACTCGACGAAGCCTTCGCGAAGGTCCCCGTCGACAACGTCCACACCTGGGTCGGCGTAGCGGGCACCATGACCACCATCACCGCCGTAGCCCTCGACCTGCCCGAATACGACTCCACCCGAGTACATCTCACCCGCCTCAGCCTCGCCGAAGTCCACCAGGTCTGCGACCGCCTCATCGCCATGAACCACGACGAACGCGCCGCCCTCGGCCCGATGCACCCCGGCCGCGTCGACGTGATCGGCGGCGGCGCGGTGATCACCGAAGTCCTCGCCGACGAATTGTCCCGGCGCGCGGGGGTTTCCGAACTCGTGGTCAGTGAACACGACATCCTCGACGGGATCGCCATGTCGATCGTGAATGCCACGGCCTGAGTTCGTCCCGACTCAGACCCGGCCCACCCGCCTCGTCGCCGATGTGCTCCGCGCCGGGGTGGTCGAACGCGTCTCAGGCCGCGTACACGTTGCGTATCGCCATCTTCGTGCGGCCTATCTGCCGGTGCGCTCGCGGTGCTTGCAGCCGGGCCAGCAGCACGGTCGCCGCTGACCTTCCTCGAGTTCCTCCTGCGTCCGTCGAATCCGCCGCTCCCGCGTTTGCTGCTGCTTGGCGTCCTCGACCCAGCAGATGAACTCGTTGCGCGCCAACGGCGTGATGTCACGCCACGCGTCCAGCGCCACGGAGTTGGCGACCAGCGCCGCGCGCAGATCGGCGGGCAACTCGTGCACCACACCACCCGGCACTTGCTGTTCGCTCATGACTCCACGGTAGTGCGCCACTCCTCGAGACGCCTCTGACATGCCGAGATGTCGGGTTGGAGGTGCTGCCGGTGGTCCGCCTGCTGGTGCGTCCCGCCTGAGCGCGGTCACGGCGTGCGCGGAGCCTCCGGCAACGCGCACGCCATCCCCTCGGCCATCCCCGTCGGCTGCACCCCCAACCCCTGGTTGAGCCGCGCCCGCTGATTCTCCCAAGCGATAGCCGCGGCCAACTCGGCCACCTGAGTCTTCGACAAATGGAGAAGCAACGACTCCCGCAGCTCATCGATATCGACCGCCGGCGTCACCGTCATCGCCTCGGCGAACCCGATCACCAACTTCTCCAGCTCGGTATAGGCATCACTGCTCCGATACCGAGGCAGATCCACCAGTTGCCGCTCACTCAACCCCGCCGTATGCGCCAACGCCGACCCGATATCGAGACAGAACTGACAAGCCACCAACCCCGCCACCTTGAGCTCGGCCAACTCCTTCAACCGAGGATCCACCTTGTTGCTGAACAACAGCGCAGTCTCATAAGTCACCGTCGCCACCCCGATCTGCGGCCGCCTCCCCAACCACCCGACCAAATCCCCCCGATTCCGCCGAGCCTGCCCAAGAACCTTGGCATAACCCCTGATTCGCTTGACCACCCGCATCGATAACACCTCTTCGTGTCGCCGGTTCCGTACCTCAGAACCTACGCCGCAAGACCTCCCGAACCCAGGGTGATCCGCCTCGCAGTCCTCGATCAACGCAGACGGCGACCGCCGGACTTCACCGAATCCGACGGCTCGGGTCGCGGCACCTCATCGCCGCGCTCGATCCCGCTCACTCGGCGGCCTTCGGTCGACCGATCTCCCCATGATCGGTCCGCTCGAACGGCCCGCTGAGTTCACGGACGAGCGCCGGGTCGGTATAGATCTGAGCGGTGTGTTTCCAAGCGATCAGATTTCGCTGAAAAGGCAGGTAGAACCCGGTGTCCGCACCCGCGACGAGATCATCGAGCAACTCCCGCACGGCCTCGGCGCGATGCTCAGAAGGCAGCCACCGCAGCCACCGCAGCCAGGGCAGCTCCTCGGCCAACACCTCCTCCGCCATCTGCCGATTGGCCTTGGCGACCAGCGCCAACGACCGAGCCGCGATCCGCAGCGCACCATCCATCGCCTGATACCGCTCGTCGCGCATCATCACAACGTTCTCGGCGTCACGGCGCTCGAGCGTGACATCGGAATCGGCCAGCAGCGGAAAAACCGACGTCTGCTTACGGATGAGCTCACTGAACGGTAGAGACTTCATCACTTCACCCTATGCCCAGTGCTGAACTAATTCAGCACACTGCTTCGTGGCGGGTTCGCGACACAGCACTCCCGGTCGGTACTTCCGAGGTACCCAATGCTGAGAAGGGCACGAATCCACTGAACCCGCCCAAGTCGGAAAGTCGTGGTGGTACTGCCATCCGACCGACCCCATTTGGCACGAAGGCCGAGCATGCCTGCAGTCGGGGGATGCGATTGGATGAGGTTGTGCAGGGGCTACATTCGGATGGGGAGCAGGCGTTGCTGGGGATTCGGTCGCCGCGATGGGATGTGCGGCGGGATTCCGTGCGGGTGTTGGGGCGTTGCCTGCCGGACGAGGTGCGTTGGCGAGTCTCACAGCCGCGCTGAAGGATGACGACATCGCCGTCCAGCAGGAGTCGGCGGAGCAACTGCTTCGGTACGGGGCGACCGTCGGCTTGCTGGCGGTGCTCGCCGAACTGGGTCGCCGCAGCACCGACCCGGACGCGGACTACATCGCCTACCGGGCCCGCGAATTGCAGATCTTCGAAGACCAGATCGAGAAAATCAAGAAGAGTGGAGGATAATGGTGGTCGACGAACCGGTTGTCAAGGTTTCCTACACGCAGTTGGCGGAAATTCTCAACATATTAATTAATCATGCGCAAGGCATGTCCAAGAGTGAATCGGTTTCCCTGCCGGATAGGTGCTTCTGGTCAGTTCCAATTGACGACATGGGTAACATTGAATCGGGCTCCCCTGTTTTGACAATAGGGCAGATCTCTGAGACATGGGATAATATCGAGTCAATGATTTCGCATGAGCAAGTTGTTTCCTACGGTTTTACATGGCTCGCGGATATCCTCCGGGCAGTCAATGCGGAATTGATAGGATACTAGGTCCTGGCCAGAGATTGGCGCCGAGTGATCGCTCGGTCTGATTCGGTGTTTAGAAGCTGCCGCACACCTGCGTGCCCTGTGCGGCAGCTTCTAGCCTTGGGTTAGTGATGGGTTTGGCGATGGCATGTCACGGCATTTCGTCAATCGAAAGCTGCTGAGGGTCCATTCAGCCCCCCGAGGGTGTCTCTGGGTCTGCGGGGCCTGGGTGTCGCATGTCGCATGATGTGATTGTTACGACAGGGCCGGTGCCTGAAGGTTCGATCGAGGAGTTCCTCGTGCGCACCCCGGTTTGTTCGTCCCGGTTGCCGACGACGTCGGGGTCGTCCAGTGAATCGGACTCCCCGCTCGCAGGGGCAACAGTCTGGCTGGGTGGATATCGGAGAAGCGCGCGATGATAACTCGGCGCCACGGCTCTCGGCGCCATGCCGCTGTCGAAGGACGAAATTTGGGCCCGGGTGGTGTCAGACGCAACATGTCCGTGACTGATGACGACGGCAAGCTGGCCGGGAATTCTTGGCATTTTTTGGTCATAGCCCGCATCTCGCACCGGGCCAGGCCCGTTGACATGGCTTGACCTGGCATTTCAGTGCCCCCACAGGGACTCGAACCCTGACTGTGCGGATTTTAAGTCCGCTGCCTCTGCCAATTGGGCTATAGGGGCGTCCCGGACAGCGTGCTGAAACGGTGTACGACTCGGCCGGTCGCACGGTCGCGTCCCGGATCAATTCCGAGCCATCCGAGGCGTCAGAGGAAAAGGGGGAACGTTCGACGCCGGCTGCAGCCTATGATGCCGCGCTTACCGAGAAGGTTATGCACCATGTTCTTGATCCTGAAAAGCACGGATTTGGTGATCTGATCGAAGAGTCAGGGAGTCGAGAAGGCGCGATGCGGCGTATCGTAGACAGCCTGGATGATAAAGATGATCTTCCAGATGCTGGACAATATGAGGTCGGCAGAGTGATTAATGGAGAAAGTGTGACTATTCGAGGCGCCGTAATCGATGGCGTTCCGAGGATTAGTACGGCATTTATTCCATCGAAGTATCTTGGAGGAAATTGATGACCATTTCCGTAAATCCGCGCCCTCTTACGTTTGAAGAGCGTTCGGTTATCGACAAGCTCCTGCAGGAAGAATTTTTGGGAGCTAGAGAACTTCGTCGGCAGGTCGGCCTTGTAAGAGTTGTCGGGCAACTGCACGAGGGTTCTCCGACTGTCGATTTTCGTATCGAGGGCGATGTCCCGGCTGCGCCTATTGCATCGGGTACGGCCCCGGTTGAGGCGAATGTATACGGTGAGAACGGTGAACTTTGCGGGTTGATTCTGCTGTGGATCACCTCTGGCATGCTGGCGGGAATTGAATACGCCACGTACGGGGCAGAGGCGCCCACTGCACTCCCGAATGCTGATGCGATGGAGGTTATCCTCAGAAAGTATCCATCATGATGCTGCTCCGGGTCATCTGGGCGAGTGATTCCTAGTCGAGAATGGCCTCGACTCGAGATTAGGACGCAAAGGAGGGTAACGGTGTCAGTTTGTGAAGACGGACTTCGATACCCTCCTGACCGCACTCATCGTTTTCGTCGATGATCACGTGGTCGGAGGCCCCCGGAAACGCCGTGGCCGCCCGAATTAGTTGACCGACGCCGACCTGATCTGCGTCGCGGTTGCCCAAGTGCTGCTCGGCTTTCCGTCGCAGCGCCACTGATTGCGGTTCTGCTCGCGGCGCCTGAGCGAGATGTTCATACCTGCCCGAACAGCCCGGCCACCACCCCCGCGTCAACGTGCGGCGGCCGCACGTTGACGCGGGGGTTGTCCGATCGCCCCCATATGCAGCACCTGACCGACATCGTGGAGAGCGTCGTTCGCTCCGGCCGTGATCAGGACATGGCAGCGACGAGGTCGATGCACGATCCTATTGTCACGACTCGCCCGGTGTCCGAAGCGTCGATCGAGGAGGTCGTCGTCCGCGCCCCGGGATCGCTCGTCCCGGTGGACGATGGCACCGTGGTCGCCGAGCGCTTCTCGGATGTCCACCCCGGCCAGATCGTTGGCTCGATCGACGAGGCGGTCCCATTGTTCTGGCAGTGCGTCGCCACAGTCTTCGGCATCATGTCACCGTCGAGGGCCTAGGGGTTGGTCCCCACGTGGCCACCGACGCAAGGTATCCGTGACCGCCGACAGCAAGTTGGCAAGGAATTCTTGGCATATTTCTGGTCCCAGCCCGCAGTTTGCGACAGTTCAGGCCTAGCGACCGGGCGTGACCTGGCATTTGAGTGCCCCCACAGGGACTCGAACCCTGACTGTGCGGATTTTAAGAACCTCCGGCCTGCTTGTGGTGCACCCCGGTGACCTGCGGCGATGTCCCGGTGGATTCGGAGTCGTCGCAGGTAGAGGGCACTAATTCGCCACCTTTTGCTCACCTCCGGCCACCTGCTGCGCACCGATGAGAACCCGCCGGATGCCGGGGTAGTGCCGGGGTGGCCGGGGTGCTACTCGACCGGCGCGGGCAGCCCGTCTAGCAATGCGCCGGGGGTGGTTTGGAGCCCCGCCGCGAACTTCAGAACGTTCTCAACCCGAGCGCTGCGCTGGCCGCGTTCCACCTGCCCGAGATGCGTCCAGTGCACGCCGATTTCATCGGCGGCCGTCTCCTGGCTCCAGCCCAATTCCAGGCGACGTGCACGCACCCGATCCCCGAACGCCTTCAGCGTCGGGTTGAGTGGCGGCTTGGTCGACTTGGACATGGCACAGCAAGCACATATGTCTAGTGCGCATTGATCCAGAGTGGAATCGTCTTATTGGCAGGTCATGCTAGGTTTTCTCGCAGGTCGGGTACATGAGACAGCGAGGGAATCGTGAACAGGTACGTAGTCGCGGTGGGGGCGGTCGCCGTAATGGCATTGGCCGGATGCAGTGGCGATGGAGAAGGCTCGGCGGCGGGAACCACCACCGCCCCGGCTTCTGCCACCACAACGAAGATGCCACCGATTTCGCTAGCGCAGGAAGCGCAGCCGTACGTGACGGCCGTTGACCAACGGATCGCGCCCTGCTTCGACAATGGCGCTGTCAGCGCGGTCAATGCGATGTCGGCGCAGTGCTCGCAAGCGATCACGTCCACGATTTCCGCGTTGAACGAGTGGTTCGGGCGGCTTCACAACGGCGAGCCCAGCACGCGCAAGGCAATACAGGGCAAGATCATCGATTTGGAGTACTGGCGCGACGTCTGCGTGCCGTCGCAGGCACAGACACCCCAACGACTTTCCTGCGTCACGTTTCTGCCCACCAACGATGTCGGAATCAGCATCATGTCGGCGTTTTCGGAGGACGCCAAGCGAGGGCGGTAGCGCGGCATCGCCCTCCCGCCGTGGCTCGCAACCCAGCGGGAGGGCGATGTGCCGTACTCACCGAGCTTGCGGAGGACACGTCAACTCCTGGGCTCACGGTGTTACGGCTTACCGACCGCCGGAGCACGCTCGCGGACCGATCGGCTTGCTCCCCAAGGTGCGGCCCGGACCAACAGGGCACCGCTCGGGGGGTATTGGGTGGGCATTCACTGCTGGCTGTTGGCGCGCCTGCGGGTTGCGCAATGTGCAAGCAGGCCAACAGCCGCACGGACTACCTCAACGGCTAGCGCACGCGACGCCCGGTAGCTTTCCGCGGAGATGCGCCTGACGCACCGCGCACCTTTGCCCCGGCGTTCGGCTTCACGGTGACGGTGAGCGTCTTGGTCGGCTTGTCGAGCTTGGGCGTGACATCTAGCCTCCGGTCGGGCTTCCCGTGGTATCCCACGATGGCCTTGCCGACTACGCCCCGGCCGGTGGGAGTACGGAACTCTGCGCCGACCTTTACGCCCTTGTAGTCGCCGCCCTGGCCGACTTCGAGGTGCTTCTCGAAACTGCCCTGGACGTAGGCACCGCGTGCGCCCGCGCTGACCTTTCGTGCCCCGGTCTGTGCTGCACCGCGCGCCACCTTTCTGGCTGCCTTGGCGGTGCCCGCCACCTTGGCTCCGGCGACGCTGGAGAACCGCCCGCGCTTGTCTCGCTTGTAGTTGCGGCGGGCCATCACTCACCATCCGATCGCCGGGGCCGGTAGGTCGCGCGCTCGGCCAGTTCTTCTCTGAGCGCGGCCAAACCTGCGGGTTGTTTCATCGCGGGCGAGAGTGCGCAGTACAGCCCGTCCTCGCCGGGAGCGGTCAGCCCTGTGCCCCAAGAGAACTCGCCACCGTCCGCCGTGTCACCGTGCAACTTTCCTGAGTACGTCATGTTCGAATTTCCTTCGCGCTGAGGCGATTACGGGCCAGTCGGGTCCGCCCGGAAGTGAGCGGACCCGTCCGCGGATTAGTGCCAGTGCCACGCGGGCGGCTCGTAGGTGAGATCGGTGGTGACCTGTAGAACGGCAGCCGCGCCGCGATGCCGGATGCCCGTACCGAACCCTCGCGCGAAGAAGCTGTCCTGCAACGGGTACCGCTGGTCTCGACCCGGAATCACCCGCAGACCCTGGTAGGCGGGGTTCGTATGCTGCCGCAAGGCAACCGGGTTCAGGTCGCTGTTCGGGCCACCGGTCGCCACGCAGGCCACGTATCCGGCTGGGATGTAATGCGACTCAATCACCCACGCTGGGCCGTACGAGCCCGCCACCGGCAGCCCGCCGAACTCTCCCGGTGCGACCTTGCCGACGACGTTCTCCTCGGTCAGGTAAGCCGGGGCGGAGTCGCTAGGGATGAAGTCGAAGCGGGGCAGCACGTCGCCGGTCTCGGACCCTTCGCGGGGGCGGCTAGGCACCCCGCGCTTGAAGCCCGCGATGGCCTCGCCCTGCGCTGGGTTGCACAGTAGCAACAGACGCGTATTCGGCTGGAGCCCATAACCTTTAGAGCGAACCTGGCTGATCAGCAACTCCAGATCGTCGCTGTCGATCACGCTCGCGCCGCTGGCAAGCATATGGTTGGAAACGCCGAATTCCTGGCCCGCGTACGGCGGCGGAATCATGGCGTCGCCGTTCCAGAGCGGGTACACGTTGTGCTGGAACTCGTTCGCGCCCTGAGTGTTATCGAACAGGCGGCGTAGCACCGTGCCGTTGACGAGCCGGTTGTCGGCGTTCAGCATCCGGTCGATGCTGCTGCGCACCTGCTCGGCGCTGGCGTTGCGTAGAAACTTCCAGGTGAAACGCGTCGCTGCGTCGTAGTCCTTGAAGTCGTAACCCATGATCAGCGCATCGGGAGCGGCACGCAGGCCGGTTGGCTCGCCGTACTCGGAAGCTTCCTCGAAGTGGTCCGAGTCGGGCACCTGGGGGATCGGGTCTGCGTTCGCAATGGTCGGGAATGACACCAACCGGGCCAGGCTGGAGCGGTCCGTGTTCTGGAGCGCCAGCACCTCGGCCAGTTCGTCCCAGATGACGTTCAGGTTGACGCCGTCGGCGGTCTGGTTGACCAGCACGTCACCTTCGCTGGCGTAGCCGCCGAATTCGCCACCCGAGATCGGCAGCAGGTACGGGTCACTGCGGTAGGCCCAGCCTGGCTGGGGTGGCCGCGCGGTGAACGGGCGGCTGAACTCGGGACGCGAGAATTCGGGTCGAGAGGTAGTCATGGGATACTCCGATTCGGATCGAGGAGAAGGATTCTTGAACTCGCGCTGCGACAGCGTTGCGAGGATGGCCTCGAGCCGAACGGGTTCCGGTAGCTGGGGCGAGCGCTGCTCGGCATACCGGGGGTCAACCCATTGTAAATGGTTGGGGCGCAAGTTAATTGCCTACTTGTGGCGGGCTAAGCGCCGCCTATTGCGGGGCTGGGGTGGGTTGCGGTACATTTGCCGCAGCACCATAGCGGCCACTTGGCGCACCGGGTGCAGGCAAAGCGTGTCCCTCGCGCATGGCGTGAGACTGTGGGACTGCCGAACAGCTAGACGCGGGTCGTGTACCGGCGCTAGGTGGGCACGCCAGCCGGGACTAACCAGTAGCTCCCAGGTCTCCACTCATCAACAGTGGGGTTCCTGGGATTTTGCATTCTGGGAACCTCTCACCACGAGAGGCAGCCACATGGGCAGGACTACTACCCTCGCGCGGCGGACCGCCGACGACTATTCCGAGCTCCCGACGATCAAGGGCCGAGCTGGAGCGCTCGCATTCGTTACTCAGAATCTTGGCGTTCAGGTGTCACAAACAATGGTGCGCAGCGCAACCGAGCGCCGACAGTTGCGGGTGTTCAAGATCAGCGCGAGCAACTGGTACAGCGAGCGCGACCTGTACGACTGGGTTATGTCGCTGGCGCGCGGTGGTGACGCGTGAGCGCGGCAATGGATCACGAGCTGATCGCCAAATATGCTGGGGCGCTTGGCGATCCAGACAATTCGTGGCGCAAGCCCTCGCCGATTGGTGACCAGATAGACGCTGCGATGCAGCCGGATCAGTTCCTCAACAACGGCGACCATATCTGGCGGTCGTTGTGGTGGGCGTACTGCCCGCGCGTCGAGGTCGCAGTAATGGCGGCCCGTTTGGTTCCGACGACGATTCCAGATCTGAAGGCGCTGACGAACTTTGGCCTTGTCTGGGAGCTGAGCAACCTGCCCAATCGGCGGCCGATGGACAAGCCGTTGCCCGGAAACTACGTGAACGAGCTGATCCCCGCATTGCGCGCCGAAGCGCTGGACCGTGGAATTGCCGTCCATGACGAGTTGAGCAGCTACGCGGCTGCGCTCGAAGCCGCGACAACTGGCCCGGTGGGTTTGCGCACCGTTGTCGTGTACGGCGCGGATGCGTTCTTCTACTCGTTCCCACTGGCTTTCCAGCATTTCAGAATCTCGGATAATGATGCCGGAACATACAGCGCTCCGGCGCTATCGGCGTGGCCTGTTCCGGACGGCTGGACCTGCGAGCGCGTAGCGCGCTTCGTGGCTCGTAGCGTGCACACCTGCCACTGGTGCGAGAAGCAAGAAGCCGGGGCGTTCGCCTTGATGGTGACGTGTGGCGCGCAACTGCGGGTGTTCCCTACGTGCACGCACTGCCAGATGGACCTCGACGGCGAGTACAGGCCGCTATTGGACTGGATGCACCTGTACGACGACTGGGATCGCCGCACCAATTACCCGGCTGACAAGTACCGCTGAACGCCAACGCCGTCCCGGCACAACCGGGACGGCGCTAGTTGACGTGGAGACCGGAGCTCACCTCGATACCCGAGGACTGTTCATTTCATTGACTGTGGAGCAGCGCAACTCGGTGAACAGCCACAAGCTTACCGGTCCGCGTAATCCATTGCCCTTCAACATATTAGGACGAACATGCGGACGAATTCCTTGTCAGATCGACGGCTACGAATTCCTGCTGGACTCGCGGAAATGTCGCCCGTGGACGCTGCCCTGGCTTATGCCGGGGCTGGGTGGTTCGTGGTGCCGGTAAAGCCCGGAACCAAGAATCCGGGGTCGTTGGTCGGCGACGGTTGGCATAAACAATCGACACGGCACGACGAGACGATTCGCGGATGGTGGGCGAAGTGGCCCGCCGCTGGAATCGCATTGCACGTAGGGCGATCCGGCGCGCTCGTCTTTGATCTGGACGTGGGCGACGTAGACGACATTCCCGCCCAGTACCGGGACGCTCTGCGGCAAGGCGTGTTCCAGTCGACGCGTATGAGCGGCGACCGTGGGCATTACCTGTTCGCAGTCGAAGCGGGCGACAACTTCGGAAACTCAGCCGGGGCGTTCGCCAGCTTCGGCGAAGTGCGCGGCAAGAACGGCGTCGTCCTGGCCGAGCCGTCCGTGCACCCCGACGCGGCGTCGAAGGATGGCCGATATCACTGGCCTACACCGGGGGACCTGCCTGCACTGCCCGAAGCACTGCGCACATGCCTGCGGGCAGCCGGTGAAGAAGCGCCTTCGATGTCGTTTGCCGAGCTTGAGCAGTTTTACGCGGCACACACTGCCTATGGCCGCCCGCAGGCCCTAGATGGCGTCGTCAAGGTCCTCGAAACCGCCCTTGCGGGTGGTGCAGCCCGGCACGATGCAGCCCGTAACGCCCTGGCAATGGCCTTTCGGGAAGCGGCTGCCGGATGCTATTGCGCTCGTGACGCAGCTGAGCGGATCGAGGCCGTTTTCATTGCCGCTTTCGAGGCTGGCAAGCCCGGACGTACACGCCCAGAGTGTGGCGAATTTGCCCGGACCGCGCGTTGGGCTGCGGCGCAGGCGGGTCTCGTTGACCCTGCCGAGATTCTGGCCCGGCTGGACCGCGACGACCCGTTGCTGCGCACGATCGACGAGGATTCATTTTGGGCGGCTCGCCCTGAACTGGACCGTCTGCGTGAGTTTGCGCGAGCCCGGCGAGTTGCGCCGTGGGCAATGGTCGGGGCGGTATTGGCGCGGGTCGTCGTGACTGTTCCTCCGCGCGTCGTATTGCCCCCGCTCGTTGGCGGTTCAGCGAGTCTGAATCTCTTTGTGGCGCTGGTGGGTCCGTCGGGGAACGGCAAGGGTGCGGCGGAGCGTGCAGCGGCCGACGCAGTCATTCTCGGCGCGGGAGTTTACGAAGCGACGCCCGGGAGCGGTGAGGGAATTCCCAAGCAATACGCCTACAAGTCCAAGGGTGAGCAGATCAATATCCGAGATGCCGTGTTGTTCTCAGTCTCCGAGATTGACACGCTTGCCGCGCTGGCTGAGCGCAGCAGTTCCACCCTGATGCCGGAGCTGCGCAAAGCCTGGATGGGTGAGCGGCTGGGCTTTGGCTACGCGACGGTCGATAAGGCCGTGCCGATTATGGGGCATCGCTACCGCATGTGCTTGGTGGCGGGTGTGCAGCCCGAGCGTGCGCGGTTCCTGTTGGACGATGCGGATGGCGGTACGCCCCAACGGTTTTTGTGGTTCCCAACGACCGACGCAGACGCACCCGACCGCCCGCCGGAGGAACCACAGCCGTGGTCAGTGCCTGCGTGGTCGTTCGGCGAAGAACGTTCGGCGGTCGACGCCCGTGCAGGGTCGACGCCGGCAGAGACCCCCGGTAACGGGTCGCGCGTCAAATTCGGCGGTGGGGAACTGCTCCTTGAGCTGCCGATGGAACCGCGCAGGTTGGTCAAACTGAAGCTGCCGCCCGAAGCTGCCGAGCAGATTGACCGTGCGCGCCTTGCGCGACTACGCGGCACGGCGGCGCACGAGTTGGACGGCCATGCGCAGCTCGCTCGGCTCAAGGTCGCCGCTGCGCTGATGGTCCTGGCCGGTCGTACCGACAAAGTCACCGACGAGGACTGGGAACTGTCCGA
Source organism: Nocardia lasii (assembly GCF_042658545.1). Lineage (NCBI taxonomy): Bacteria > Bacillati > Actinomycetota > Actinomycetes > Mycobacteriales > Nocardiaceae > Nocardia > Nocardia lasii. Next base: position 361,676 of record NZ_JBHSQN010000015.1, on the reverse strand, counting down.
AATCGTTATGGCGGTGAGTAATCGGACGCGTGCGCAGGTTCAGCAAGCGCTGGGAGCCAGGGCCGAACAGGCAAACCGCAGTAAAGGCCGGGCCGAAGGCGAGCGGGAAATAGCCAGGGCGGTTGTTGTTGAGGAAGACAAGTTGGACCGCGCCGTGACGAACCTGCGGCGACACCTCGTCAAGAAGAAGCGCCTGCCCCGCAAAGACGCGAGAGGCGCACTCCGTGCAGACCTGCGCGACCTGATCGACGAAGCGGCAGACCGATTGATCGCCGCAGGTTTGGCCGAAAAGGAAGAGGGCCACCAGGGCAGTTACACGCTGGTCTGGAGCGGGGATTGATGCCGATGCGCATATGCGGCTGGGGGGGGTACAGGGGTGTACGCGTACCCCCCCCACCCCAACGCAATTGGGCGAAAACCGATGAAAAGTCGAAAGGAGCCGCCGTAAAAGACCAGGTAGAAGCAGAAAGTTTGAATCGCGGGTAAGGGGCGTTAGGTACACCGCCGCACGAGGGGGGGTACGCGTACACCCCGTACACCCCCTGTACAGCCCCGCCGGGCGTGGGCCAACGAGTGAGAGGAATTGTCAGTGAACGAGGAAATGCAGGATCCGGAAATGGCCGAAGCTGTAGCTGCTGCCCCGGCTGAGTCGGAGGTGGAAGAGCTGGGGATAGATGTGGATGGAATCGGTTCGAGCGGTGAAGATTCGACGGCGCAACCTATAGAGACTGCACCTAAGAGGATCCCCTGGGACGACGGCCGCATCCCGGCTAGGCAGTGCACCGCACGGCGGACGAATGGGCAGCCTTGTCGTAAGGCGGCGTATGCCGGGATGAATGTGTGCGGGACGCACGGCGGTAAGGCTCCGCAGGTGAAGCGCGCGGCACGTCGTCGCCTGGAGATGGCTGCGGACCGAATGGCCAAGGAGTTGTTGGGCATTGCTACCGACACATCCACCCCCGCCGCCGTGAAGTTGGCAGCCATCCGCGATGCGTTGGACCGCGCAGGCGTCAGCGGGAAGACGTCGGTCGAGTTGGAGGTCACGGCCAAGCCCTACGAGGAGGTGCTGACCGGAGTGTTCGAGGGTGGCTCCCGCGCGGAAAGCCGTGCGCGGCGCGGAGTTCCGGACGAAGGGCCTGCGTCGCAGCTCTGGCGCGAACTGCTGGAGGAAGCGCAGGTCGTAGACGCCGAAGTGGTGGCTGACGACGAACCGGTCCAGCGATCTGAACCCGCCTCGTATGCGCAGCCTCCCGCGCCGACGAGTGGCCTGATGCCGCTTGAGGACGCCCTGGCGATCCTGGGTGATGACGGCCGCCGCGCGGGTGACGGCGGAGCGCGCATCCATCGGGGCATGTAGCCGCCCTGGCTGCCTGCAATGCCTGTCCCGTACCGCTAGCTATCGGCTGGGCGGGCTATTGCGGGCGGCTGGGGTAGTTGGGCCAGTACGCGCCAGCTCAACCGCACATCCGAAAACAGCCGTTGATCAGCCGTTTCCTTTGTGATCGAACATACGTTCGAGGTATGGTGCCGCTTCATTCACGAACCAAGCGGCACCGCAGGTAGGCGGGCCGCCCGAGAAAGGGGCACGGCAATGGCTGAGGTTTTCAACATCGGGGCACGGGTGCGGGTAGTGGCTACGGGACAGCTCGGCACGGTGGTGGATGGCGGGAGCGCCACACCGCTGGACTACCTGCTGGAACTTGCCAACGGCGAACTCCTGGACGTTGCGCACGGGGAGATCGCTCCCGCGTGAACCTCGTCGGCTACATCCGCGTAAGCACTGCACGCCAACGGGAGGCCTACGGGCCTCCCGTGCAGCGGGCCGACATTCGTAAGTGGGCCAAGGCAAATGGGCATCGCATCGTCGCCTGGCGCGAGGACGCCATTTCCGGCACCAGTGAACTCAAGGACCGCGCCGGTTGGGTGGGTGCTGAGGACTTGGTGAAACTGGGCAAGGCGCACGGGATCGTCGTGGGTCGGCTGGATCGGCTTGCCCGCGACGTACTCATCCAGGAGTTGTTGTTGCGCAACACGTCCCGCCTTGGCGGGGTGCTGTGTTCCGCGCGTGACAGCGAGAACGAGCTGCTCACCGGCGAAGCCCGCGATCCCAGCCGAAAGCTGATCCGCACGATCCTCGGCGCGGTGTCTGAATACGACCGCGAGATGACGGTCGAACGCCTGGAGGCTGCTCGCAAGGCCAAGGCTGCACGCGGGGGATACGCCCACGGCGGGCTGCCGTACGGGTGGGCCTCCAGGGGCGGCGTGCTGGTGGCACTCCCTGCCGAGCAAGCCGCGTTGCGAACAATGCAAGCCCTGGCTGAACAGGGCATCAGTACCCGTGAGATCGCCAAAGTCCTTACCGCAGACGGGCATCCAACTAAGCGCGGTGGGCGATGGTCCAGCGCAACTGTGTCCCGAATCCTCAGCCGCACAACCGATTCCATCCGAAAGGCCGCCTGACATGGCATATATCCGCAGCTACGACACCACCACCCGCCGCAACGGCAAGCCTGTGAAGCGATACGAGGTGGTCTGGCGTGAGCCGGTGCGCGACGAGTTCGGGTTGCCGATCCCGGTGGACCCTGCACGGCCGGAGGGCAAGAAGAAGACCCGTGCCAGCCAGGAGTCGTACGCCACCCGCGACGAAGCCGAAGCACGCCGAGACGAGCTGAACGCAGCACGGCACACCAGCGGCACAACTGCCCTGGCGGATGCGCGCAAGGCGGGTGACCTGCCGTTCGGCTACTACGCACGGGCCTGGCTCGACAGCCTGCAAGTGAAGGTGAGCCAGGGGCGGTTGAAGCAACGCACCTTGGACGACTACGAGAAGTACCTCCAGCGCTACGCGCTGAAAACGTTCAGCGGCAAGGGGATTGCGTCCATCAAGCCTCGGCACTGTGAAGAGTTCTTGGCTGTATTGGTACGGCAGGAGTCCCGGCAGGGCGAGACGCTCGCACCTGCAACGGTGAAGCACGCCTGGGGTGTGTTCGGCCGGGTGCTCAAGTACGCCGTGCGGCACGACGCCATCCCTTCTAACCCGGCCGACCGCGTGGACTTTGAAACCAACCGCGCAACCGGCGACCACGACGACTTCGAGCCGAACCCGCTTACTGCCGAACAGGTGGCGCAGGTCAGCACGGCCATCGCGGGGACGGGTCAGCTTCCCGCGTACCCGGTCTACGCGCTGATGGTCGATTTCCTGGCGTACACCGGGCTGCGCGCCAGCGAGAACACCGGGCTGGAGGTGCAAGACCTGGAATTCCGTACGGCTCCAGGTGCGCCCATCCGGTGCGTGGTGCACGTCCGCCGCACCAAGGACCGCAAGCAGACACCCCAAGGTCGGCAATGGGTTACGAGCACGCCCAAGTCCAAGCGCAGCAAGCGCCCCGTGGCGCTCCCTCTCTGGCTGGCTGCACGGATGCACGCCTACCTGTTCGGCGACGATGTCGTGCACCCGCGCTCCGCGGAGCCCACCGCGCCACTGTGGCCCAGCCGCCAGAACTGCGGAGGGTTGCGCCTAGCGGGTCAGCGGTACGCGGTGCCGTTTGACTGGTCGCAGCCGATGGCTATGGGCACCTTCTACGACACGATCTTCAAGCCCGCGCTGCTGGCGGTAGGGCTGCCTGCGAGTGCACCCGCCACCGAGACCAGTCCGCCTACGCGCGGCGTGCGCCTGCACGACCTACGGCACACCTTCGCGGTCATGCAGTTGATGGCTGGGACACACTTCATGCAGGTGTCCAAGTGGTTGGGGCACAGTACGTTCACCCTCACCCTGAACACCTACGGCGACTGGATCCCCGAGGAGGACGGCGGCGCGGCCAACCTGCTGCCCGAACCACCTGCCCCGGCGGTTACTGCTGCTCCGGCTGTTGAGGTTCCGTCGAATGTGGTTCAGCTGTTTGGTCGTCGGTCGGGCTAGTCGCATGGGACGGCATCTCGGCATCATCGTCGTCGCCCACGTCAGCATTCGGATCTTCGCCCTTGGGGACGGCAATTAGGGTCGTCATGTGCCTGTCCCCTTGCGGCGTTAGGCGAAGGTATTTGTTGGTGTCGTTCACCGGGCGTTTCTTAATGCCGTTGTCAATCAAGCCGAGCGCCCTGAACTGGGTCTTTACGAGCTCCCAGTCGTCGGTGTACATGAATGGTTGGCCATTCTTGGCGGATTTCAATTTCTCGATATCGTCTTCTGTGGCAGTGCTGACTAAGTGACTTGCAACTCGTGTACGTACCTTTCCCTCGGTCTCCTCATCGGCCATTGCAGGAGAAATATCCCTATAGATTGCATCCCATGTCGTTCGTACGCGCGTAGATGCTTCCTTGTTGATCCGTGCATCCCGTACGCCGAGCCATAGTGTGACCTCTTCGTCGCCACCTGCGAGTTTGGATGTATCCTCGACCAGGGCGTTCTTTGCTTTTGATTCGGCTTCCTTAAGTGCCGCGATTTGTTCGCGCAGCGATATCATCTCGCGCTCTTGTTCAAGAGTCATAGCGAGATTGCCTCTCACCCAGCCGACTCCAGGCTTCCTCTTTATCGCCTGAATAAGGCTGGTGACGACCATGCCGCCAAGCTCTGCGGGGGAATTGAAGAAGTTCACTGGCCGCGATTGAACCTTTTCGCGAAACTTATTCAGGAGCGCTTGTGCCGTTGCATCGGTGTCGGTATCCCGTGCGGGAATGCTTCCGGGATCTTTATGTACGAATCCGAGAACTGGTATGCCAGCCTGGACGGCATAGTCGTATTCTTTTTCGGTATAACTGATTCCGTCGGCGTCAATGATGCTGCCATATCTCCCAGCGACGACAACGATGTAATAGTCACTCTGATCAATCACTTGCTCGATTAGCTCCCACTGGCTTTCGTCGGCAGATGGAAACATTTCCATGCCAGCGGGTAGGTGATCCATCTTTAGGATCGCCTGAATGACTTGGGCGCGCTCGTCGGCGAGGTCCCTGTACGTCGAGCTTACGAAAACCTGGTATCGCTTCTCCACGGCCGCGAGTGTATCGGTTGAAGGGTGGCGGTCATGCGTCTGTACCCAACGGCCGGGAAGGTCTCCTGTGTTGACACGCACCCGGCGTCGGCTCTTGAGAAGTTGCCACGCCTGCGCGCCGGGGTGGTGCCGGGGTGGTGACGCTTGATTTGGCCGGTGACCTGCACCGCAACCCATCTACCTGCGACGAATGAGTGCCCCCACAGGGACTCGAACCCTGACTGTGCGGATTTTAAGTCCGCTGCCTCTGCCAATTGGGCTATAGGGGCGTCCCGGACAGCGTAGCGAATCGTACGGGTGTACCGGAATCGTGTGGGGAGAGATGGTCGGTCCGGCGTGTCGGGTGGGAGCGCGCCGGACCGATCATGTCATCGAATGGGCTGGTCAGTCGGTTTTGCGGAGGACGGAGTGGCGGCGGCCGTAGACGAAGTAGACGACGAAGCCGAGGGCCATCCAGATCAGGAAGCGCAGCCAGGTTTCCACCGAGAGGTTCACCATCAGCCACAGGCAGGCCGCGACGGCCAGGATGGGGATGAGGGGGACCAGGGGGACGCGGAAGCCGCGGGGGAGGTCGGGGCGGGTGCGGCGCAGGATGACGACGCCGATGGAGACCAGCACGAAGGCGAACAGGGTGCCGATGTTCACCATCTCTTCGAGCGTGCCGAAGTCGACGAAACCGGCCAGCACCATGCAGACCACGCCGACGATGACGGTCAGCCGCACCGGGGTGCCGCGCTTACCGGTGTGGGACAGCCAGCGCGGCAGCAAGCCGTCGCGCGCCATCGCGAACCCCACCCGGGTCTGGCCGAGGAACAGCACCATCACCACCGTGGTCAGACCGGCCAATGCGCCGATGGAGATGACGTTCTTGGCCCAGTCCACGCCGTGGATCTGGAATGCCGTTGCCAGCGTGGCGTTCTCGCCCGCCAGTTCGGTGTAGGGGACCATGCCGGTGAGCACCAGCGTCACGGCCACGTAGAGCACGGTGACGATCAGCAGCGAACCGAGGATGCCGCGCGGGACGGCCTTCTGCGGGTTCTTGGTCTCCTCGGCGGCGGTGGCGACGACGTCGAAACCGATGAACGCGAAGAACACCAGGCTGGCCGCGGCGAGCAGGCCGTACCAGCCGAAGTTGCTGTCGCCCGCGCCGGTGATGAAGGAGAACAGCGACTGGTGCAGGCCGCTGTCACCGCTGTCGCTGGGCTCCGACGGCGGGATGTAGGGGCTCAGGTTCGAGGCCTTGAAGTAGGTGATGCCGAGCACGAGCACCAGCGCGATGACGGCCAGTTTGATCGCGACCGCGATCGCCGAGACCCGCGAGGACATCTTGGTCCCCAGCGCGAGCAGCACGGTGAGCACCGCGAGCAACGACACCGCGCCCCAGTCGAAGGTGACCGAGCCCAATTGCACCGTGGCCGAATCGAATCCGAAGACCGTGCCAAGATACTGCGACCAGCCCTTGGCGACCACCGAGGCGGCCAGGGTGAATTCCAGGATCAGATCCCAGCCGATGATCCACGCCACCAATTCGCCGAAGGTGGCATAGGAATAGGTGTAGGCGCTACCGGCCACCGGAACGGTCGAGGCGAATTCGGCATAACAGACCGCGGTGAGCCCACACGCGATCGCGGCGAAAACGAAAGCCAGCGACACCGAGGGTCCGGCCACATTTCCGGCGGTGCGCGCGGTGAGGGTGAAGATGCCCGCGCCGACGACCACGGCGACGCCGAAGATCGTGAGGTCCCAGGCGGTCAGGTCCTTGCGGAGTTTGGAATCGGGTTCGTCGGTATCGCGAATCGACTGCTCCACCGATTTGGTGCGAAACATTCCACCCCATCGGGCAGGTGGTGACCCGGTCCCGTCGTGCGGTGTCGGCACGGTTTTTCTCCTTCTGCTGCGAACGTAGAACTGGGGATTACCCGAAAAACGGCTCAGTGCACGCCCTGCATGCGACGTGTGATCCACGGCGCGCACGCCATGACGATCAGGCCCGCCACGATCGCGGCGCCGCCACTGAAACCGAAATATGCCGCCTCGTTCTCGGGGCTGTAGTAGCGCGCCAGCGTGCCCGCCATCGAGGTGCCGATACCGACCGAGAAGAAATACAGCGCCATCATCTGCGAGCGGAACGCGGCGGGCGCGAGATGGGTGGTGACCGCGAGACCGATCGGCGAGAGCAACAGTTCCGAGACCGCGAAGCCGCCCAGAATGGCGAACACCGCCAGCACCGGAACGGTCTTGCCCTCGAACCCGCTCAGCAGCACGAACAACCAGAACGCGATACCCATGCCGATCACGCCGAGAGCGAACTTGATCGGGGTGCTCGGGGCCCGATTGCCCAGCTTGGTCCACATCAGCGCGAACAGCGGCGAGAGCACGATGATCCACACCGGTTCGACCGAGCCGATCCAGCTCGCCGGCGCCTCCCAGCCGAAGATGTGCCAGTCGACGCGCTCGTCGGAATACACCGCCAGCATGGTGAACATCTGCTGGAACAGCGACCAGAACACCGCGTTGGCGAGGAACAGCGGAATGAACGCGATCACCCTGGTGCGTTCGACGCCGGTCACCTTCGGACTGCGCAGCATCACCGCGAAATAGACGATCGAGGCGACCACGATGACGCCGGTGGTCACGTCGGAGAGGTTCTCGAGGGTGACCAGCTTCGTCGCGATGGCGACCGCGGCGACGACCGCGAGCACGGCGACTCCGATCAGCACGGGCGTGAGTTCGCGGCGGGTGATCGGGTTGGCCACCTCGCGCCCGTGCGTGCCCAGATTGCGGCGGAACACGACGTACTGGGTCAGGCCCAGCGCCATGCCGACCGCCGCCGCGCCGAAGCCGACGTGGAAACCCCACTCGCGCTGCAACAGGCCCGTCAGCAGCGGACCGCTGAACGCGCCGATGTTGATGCCGAGATAGAACAGCGTGAAACCACCGTCGACGCGCGCGTCCGTGGGCGAGTACAGCGTGCCGAGCAGTGAGGAGGCGTTCGCCTTCAGCGCGCCGCTGCCCAACGCCACGAGCACCAGACCGACGCCCACCCCGGCCAATCCGGGCAGCACGGCCAGCGCGATATGCCCGGCCATGACCACGACACCGCCGTAGAAGACGGTCTTTTCCATGCCCAGCACCCGGTCGGCAATCCAACCGCCGAGCACTGTCGAGAGGTAGACCAGGCCGCCGTAGGCGCCGACGATGCCCAGCGCGGTGCTCTGCGCGATGCCGAGTCCGCCGTCGGCGGTGGAGTAGTAGAGGTAGTAACCGAGGATCGTGAGCATGCCGTAGAAGGAGAAACGCTCCCACAGCTCGACACCGAACAGGTTCGTCAATCCGATCGGGTGTCCGAACAGGGTGCGTTCGGCGGGGTCGGGCGGGTCGCCGAGCCGCGTATCGTCGGTGGACATGGGGGAAACGATCCCACGTCGAAACGGCCGACAGCAATTTTCCCGCATCAACCGCGTTCGGCGTGCCGCGCCGGTGTGTCCGCCGTGAACACGGTCGGCGGGGGCGGCGAACACGAATTACGCTGGGTGGGGCGAACTCCCGCGACGGACGAGGAAATCAGACGTGCTCACAGCCCAGGTGACCGTGCCCGTGCGGGCCGAACGGGCGTTCGCCAGCCTGTCCGACGGCTGGCTCTACGCCAGCTGGGTGGTCGGCGCCTCGCACATCGGCAAGGTCGACCCCGACTGGCCCGCGGTCGGCAGCCGCATCCACTACCGGTTCGGGCTGTGGCCGGTGCTGATCAGCGACACGACGGTGGTGCGCGCCATCGACCCGCCGCACCGGATCGAGCTGGAGGCCCGATTGTGGTCGGTCGGCTCGGCCTGGATCGTGCTCACCCTCATCGAGGAACAGCCCGGACACACCACGATCAGGATGGTCGAACGAGCCGCGCGCGGCCCCGCCCAACTGATCCCGGGGCCCGCCCAGGATCTACTCTTCGCCGCCCGTAATCAGGAATCCTTGGAACGGCTCGCCGATTTGATTCGTGCTCGCTCACAAAATGGATGATTCGCGGTGAACTTTCGCCATGTGACCAGGTGAAACGAATTCCGTGTAACTGTGCCCGATCCGCCTGGCGGGGTTAGTCTCTGGCCGAGAGAAATGTTGGTCAGGGGGTCGACGTGACGCATATCGAGCACTTCAACAATGGCTGGATGAATCCGGTCCTGGCATTCGCGCTGTCGTTTATCGGGTCGGTCTTGGGGTTGCGCTGCGCGGTGCACGCCAAATCCTCTACCGCGCCGCTCGGCTGGCTGCTCGCCGCCGCGGTCGCGCTGGGCGGCGCCGCGATCTGGGTCATGCACTTCACCGCCATGCTCGGGTTCAGCATCGGGGGCGCGCCGGTGCGCTACGACGTGACGTTGACGCTGATCAGCGCGGTGATCGCGATCGCGGTGGTACTGGTGGGGCTGACCATCGTCATCCGGGGGCGCACCGAGTGGGTGAGTCTGCCGCTGGGCGGGGCGATCACCGGACTCGGCGTCGCGGCCATGCACTACCTGGGCATGCGCGCCATGCACACGCCGGTGCCCGTCTACTACGAGCCGACGCTGGTGGCGACCTCGATCGTGATCGCGGTGGTCGCCTCGACCGTGGCGCTGTGGTTCATGCTGCACGTGCGCGGGTTGTTCATCACCACCGGCGCCGCATTGATCATGGGAATCGCGGTGTGCGGCATGCACTACACGGGCATGGCGGCCATGCGCGCGCACCACGGTGTGGGTACCGAGGTGGTCGACGGGGTGGCGCCGGTGCAGTTGTTGCTGCCGTTGATCGCGACGGTGTCGCTGGTGGTCACCGGATTGGTGATCGTGGTCGGACTCGCGGAATTGGACGGTGCCGAGGACCACCTCGATGCGGGGTCGTTGCGCACGCGCGAGGACAGTCTGATGCACAGCACGGATCCGGCCACGCTGTCCGACAGTGGAAAACACTGGCCGCGGCGGTCGGAATAACGCGATCAGCCGCCGTGGACCGATTTCTCGGCCACGGCGGCTGGGCTCAGCTGGGCTGCGGAAGGTCGCAATTATCGACCTTCGGATTTGCGCCCAGATAGTTGAGTGGGCCCGCGATGATCGTCACCGCTATGGTGCCGAGCGTCGCGCAATTCTGGTCGCGTTCGGTGTAGTAACCGCGTTGGCCCGCGGCCAGGATACCGATCAGCAACCACACCAGCACGACGAGCGAAATTATGCGAGGTGTATTGCCCCTCATGGTTTTTCCCTTTCCCGTGTCGGTGCGGGGTCAGTAATAGTGTCGACGGCCGCCGACGGGGCGTCCGACCGCGCCGATCAACGCCAGCGCGAGACCGACCACCAGCAGGATGATTCCCACTGTATTGAGAAGCGGAATGCCGAAAACGAGTCCGGCAATGAGGAGTACTGCGCCGAGAAGAATCATCAGAGCTCACCTTGTTCGGTGTCGGGACCGTGGAAACCGGGAGGCATCCACAGTGGCCGAATGCCCGGGATTCCGGAACCGAAACAGGTTGCGGCACAGAAGCCTCGAACAATTCTCAGCGAGCGTGAATCGGCAGTGCCGCCGAACCGGTGATGGGTCCGCGCCCGGCGCCCGAGCCGAGGTCGGCGTCGAACGAACCGGTGGAGCTGCCCAGGTCGGCGTCGAAGGAGCCGGTGGAGCTTCCGGTGGGCGGGCCGAGTTGGACCGAACCCGAGGGCAGGATGTCCCAGTCGGCGCTGCCGACGGGTGCGGCGGCGGCGGTGCCCGCGCTCGCGAGCAGGGCGGCGGCGGCGAGTGCGGCGAGCAGGGCGGCGCGGGTGGCGGTGGATGTCGGGACGGACATGGGTGATACCTCCGGGGGCTTCGCTGTGATAGCTCCCGGACAGTAACTGAAATACTGTGATTTCACACTGAAACGGTGCGGTCAGGACGGTGCGCGCTGACCGACTTCCATCTGCACGCGATACCGATCGGCCCGATACCAGCTGTGGGTGTGCTCGATCGGCACCTCCGCGCTGAACGACACCCGGTCGAAATGCAGGACGGGAGCGCCCTTCCTGATCCCGAGCAGCGCCGCGACACCGGCGTCGGCGGCCTGGGCGTCGACCGTCTGCACCGCCCGCTCGATGGGTCGGCCGTAGCGCTCGGCGGTCGTCCGATAGATCGAACCGGTGAGATCGTGCGAGATCAGACCGGGTAGCAGCTCGGGATTGAACCAGGCGTCGTCGACGCTGATCGGGTCCTCGTCGGCCAGTCGCAACCGCCGCACGTGATAGGCCGACACGCCCTGGGGCAGCCGCAGCGCCCGCGCCGTCGCCTCGGGCGCCACCGCCTCCTCGGCCACGAAAACCAGCGTCGTCGGATGGTGGCCGAGCGCGCGCATCTCCTCGGTGAACGAGGCTAGATGCAGCCGCGACTGCACCGGCCGATGCGCGACGAAAGTCCCCTTGCCACGAACCCGAACCAGGTAACCCTCATTGACGAGCTGACCGACCGCCTCGCGCACCGTGATCCGGCTGACGCCGTAGTCCTGCATCAGATTGCGCTCACTGGTCAGCAGGTCGCCCGGATGTAGTTCGCGCGTGCACTTCTGCAGCAGAATCGCGCGCAGCTGTTCATGTTTGGGCACTGCGCTGTCTCGCAGCGGTGCGGGCATCGCCGGTGGCTCCTTCTCGCTGGTCGGCCGAGAGGTCCCTACTGGTCCTATCCGGCTGGTTCGACAATACGCGAAGGGTGCGCCCCGATCAGCTGCCGTAGGGGCCGCACGCCTCGATCGCGACATCCTTGGACGCGTTGAACGTGTCGATCACGCCGTTGAGTTCGTCGGTGGCCGCGCGCCGTTCGAGGGTGTCGGCCAGGGTGTTGGTCTTGGTCACGTAGTCGCGCAACGGATCCGCGAGCGCGGGGATCACATCGCCGGTGAGTTTGCGGTCCAGATCCTTGGCGCTGTTGCGCAGGGTCACCACCGCCTCGCTCGCCTTGGTGTCGGCGTCGGGGGCCTGATCGTTGGACGCGGAGATGTAGGCGTTGAACGAGGTGACCGAAGTCTTGTTGGCCAGGCGCAATCCGTCGCACGCCCCGTCGTTGGCCGCCTCGATCTTGGCCGCCTTCGACGACGACGCGGCCGCCGAGGATGCCGCCACCTCGGAGGTATAGGACGCGAGCTCGGTCTGGTTGACCTCGGCGGTGCCCGAGACCTGGTTGGAACAGGCGCCGATGAGAATCAGTCCCGTCGCGGTGGCCGCCATCGCGGTGCCGAGTCCGAGGCGTTCCAGTACTCGCATTTCCCTGTCCTCCCTCGAGGTCGCAGGCACCGGGTCGGGCCGGAGCCGAACATATCGACCGTACTGGCTCGCCACCGGTGCCGTCAGGTCACGGCGGCGATTTCGATGTGCGCCGAGACGCGGCGCCGGGTGCTGACCCGGCGCCGCGCACGATCAATTCTGGTCGAGTATGCCGCGCATGGTGGCGATCTCGGCTTCCTGATCGGCCACGATCGTCGACGCGAGCTGTCGCGAGGCCGGATTCACGCCGTTGGCCAACTCGGTCTGGGCCATCGCGACGGCGCCCTGGTGATGGTCGATCATCATCTGCAACCACTGCCGGTCGAAGTCGTCGCCCTGGGCGGCGTCCAAGTCGGTCATCTGCTGGGTGGTCATCATGCCCGGCATCTCGTGGCCGTCGTGATCGGCGGCGCTGGGCGCGGGCTTGCCGAAACTCGTGAGCAGATCGGTGATCTCGCGCATCTCCGGCGCCTGCGCCTGTTCGATCTGCGCGGCCAGGTCGATGAGCTGCTGATTCTGGGTGTGCGAGGGCACCATCTTCGCCATCTCGACGGCCTGGGCGTGATGCGGGTACATCATCTGCAAGAACGTCACGTCGGCGTCGTTGAACTCGGGACCGGCGACCGCGCTGGTGGTGGTCGTGGGGGAGTGCTCGGCGGTGTGGGTGGCGGTGCTGTCGTCGCTACAGCCCGCCGCCACCACGACGGTGGCGACGGCGGCGATCAGGATGTGGGTACGGCTGAGGGACATGGGTGATCCTCCGGGGATTCATGGTGTCGGAAAGGGGGCGGTGGGCGCCCATCAGATCCGCAGAATCGCCAGCTGAGACAGGGTGAGGACGGTCCAGGGCGGTGGGCGTTCGCGTCGGCCGCGCCAGATGCGACGGCCGCGTCGGGCCGCGGCGGCGGTGTCGGCGAGGCGGTAGAGCAGGACCAGTGTGCCGGCGATGGCGAGGGCCACCAGCACGAAAACGCAGGGGTGGACGGCGGCGTGATCGCCGCAGCCCGAGTCGCCGCAGTCGGTGTGGTCTGCCGGCGCGGCGGGCTCGACGACGGCGGTGTGGGTGTCGGTCGCGTGGGCGGTGCCGAAGACCGCGGAGTGCATGGCGACGATCCCGACCAGCAGCGCGAAGACCGCGAGGGCCCTCGCTGAGCGGGAAGGATGCCGGTCCATCACGGCGGCCAGTCTAGCGAGTTCCTTGCTGATACCCGTGCGGGGTAGGGGTCACGGGGTGGCGATGTCGACGACCAGGCGCGGCGGATCGGTCAGGGTGCTCACCGCGAACGGGCGCTGAGCGGCGTCGATGCCGACGAAGGACTGGGTCACGCCCTCGTAGACCAGGCGCTGGTAGACCCCGGTGATCATCGGCGTGCCGGGGTCGGTGACCGGGTCGGGGCCTGCGAAGGGTGGGACGGTGGAGTCGAACGGGTAGGTCGAGCCGAGCACGCGCACCTCGAGAATCGAGCTCCCCGCCACGTCCACCGCCCGGCCGCTGCCGTCCTGGGTCGCGCTGTCGGTATAGGCCACCTGCCAGCCGGGCGTTCCGGCGCCGCCGAGGACGAAGACCACCCGGTCGAAGCCGGGGTGGCTGCCGAGGCGGATATCGCTGACGGTGAGCGCGGCGTCCGCGGAGGCGGCGGCGGACTTCGGGCCGGCGTCGGTGGGCACCTGGCCGCCGGTGTCGGCGAAGGTGCTGACGGTGCTCGTCGTGGTCGGCGCCGCGGTGGGCGCGTCGTCGGCGCCGCACGAGGACAGCGAAACGGCGGCCGCGGCGATCGAGGCGAACACGAGGGCGGTGCGCATGGGGCCGATCGTACGCAGGGCGGCGCGGGTCGGGGGCGCATGTTCGCGGGGTGTGTCCGACAACGGAAAGTTTGCTGCGGGTACGGAGTTGATCATCGTTGGGTGTGATGCGCGCAGGTCGTCGGCGGGATTCTCGGTGAACGCGTACCAATTCGGCGGTTAGCGCCTGCGGTGTCGGGTGGCGCCGCGCAGGCCGTTGCGGCCGAAGTATTGAGGAACAACGCAATTCGCGATGCCGATGGCGCGGACGGATCTGCAAGGGTGTCGCAAATCGACGGAAGTCGTTCCTGCTCATCCCCGCCGACCGATACCGGGCCCGGATGTGACGCTGGGGCAACGATCTAGCACACTTGTCGAGTGGACAGTGTTGAGGACGTATTCGACCGACTACGCCGGTATCCGGATGTGGAGGCGCCGAATCTGTATGCCGTCGACGCCGCCGACCGACTCCTTCTCGACACCGCCGCCGAGGCCCTGGCCGGTGCGGGTAGCGGCGAGGTTGCGGTGATCGGTGACGGGTACGGCGCGCTCACCCTCGGTAGCGCGGCCGCGCACGACCTCACCGGCCTTCGCGTCCACCAGGACCTGATCACCGGCGAATCGGCGCTGGCCGCCAATGCCAAGAACCTCGGACTCACCGACCGCTACACCGCCCACGGCCTCGACGCCGAGCTGCTCGGCGGCGCGCGCGTGGTGCTGATGCGGTTGCCGCGGATGCTGGCGGGGGTGGCCGAGATCGCCGAGAACATCGCCCGCTACGCCGCCGCCGACGTGGTCGTTTTCGCCGGCGGTCGCGACAAGTACCTGACCCCGGCCATGAACGAGATCCTCGCCGAATCCTTCGCGCGGGTGCGGGCGGGTAGGGGGCGGCAGAAGTCGCGGGTGCTGATGGTGAGCGAGCCACTGCCGGTGGGTGAGCCGCGATTCCCGGTGCGCGAGAACATCATCGAGATCGACGGCGATGTCCTCGCCTACGGCTCGGCGTTCTCCGGGCCGCGCCTCGACATCGGCACCCGGTTCCTGCTCGAACACCTCGACCGGATGAAGCCCGACGCGCGCGACGCGGTCGACCTCGGTTGCGGGACCGGCATTCTCGCGGTGGCACTGGCCAAGTCGCGCCCGCACATCCGGGTGGTCGGCACCGACCAGTCCGCCGCCGCGGTCGCCTCGGCCAGGGCCACCGCCGAGGTCAACGGCGTCGCCGACCGGGTGACGGTGGTGCGCGACGACGCCATGTCCTCGGCCGCCGACAACAGTGCCGATCTGGTGCTGTGCAATCCGCCGTTCCATGTCGGGGCGGCCGTGCACACCGGGTCGGCGATCAAGATGTTCGTCGAGACCGGGCGGGTGCTGCGGCCCGGCGGCGAGTTGTGGACGGTGTACAACTCGCACCTGAACTACCGGGGTGTGATGGAGCGCATGGTCGGGCGCACCGATGTGATCGCCCGGAATCAGAAGTTCACGGTCACCCGATCGGTGCGCGGACTGCGCGACGTACAGCGATAGCGCGGCCCGAACGCGGTAGAGTCCGATTTGTCCGAACGCGCGGGCGATGCGGTCCAGCGACCGGATCGCCGGGAACTTTGTCCGATCGCGGCGCGTTGAACAGGTCAGTTGGAGCTTCTGCAGCGACTCGTAACTCCAAGAAAGGCGCACGGTGCGTACCTCATCCAATCCGGTGTTCAAGAACCTTCCCCGCCAGGAGGGTGTCGGCGGTTACGCGAACTTCGGTTCGGGCGTGGCCGGCGCGGGCCAGGCGGGCCACTTCGGTAACCAGCAGTACGGCGAATACGGCCAGCAGTACGGCCAGAACTTCCAGCAGGCCCCCGCCACCCGCGCGATGACCATCGACGACGTCGTCACCAAGACCGGCATCACCCTCGCGGTGCTCACCGTCTCGGCGATCGTCTCGTTCGCGCTGTCCACGGCGAACCCGTCGCTGGCCCCGCTGTTCGTCATCGGCGGCGGCATCATCGGCCTCGTGCTGGTGCTGGTCGCGACCTTCGGCAACAAGATGGACAATCCCGCCATCGTGCTGTCCTACGCGGCCTTCGAGGGCCTGTTCCTCGGCGCGCTGTCGCTGATGTTCACCGGCACCGAGTTCGGCGGCGTTGGCGGTAGCGCCCTGATCGGCCAGGCGGTGCTGGGCACCTTCGGCGTGTTCTTCGGCATGCTGGTCGTCTACAAGACCGGCGCCATCCGCGTGACCCCGCGCTTCACCCGCATGCTGATCGGCGCGATGGTCGGTGTGCTCGTGCTGATGGTCGGCAACCTGATCGCCGGCTTCTTCACCGACGGCGGCTTCGGCCTGCGCGACGGCGGCCCCCTGGCCATCGTCTTCAGCCTGGTCTGCATCGCCATCGCCGCGTTCAGCTTCCTGCTCGACTTCGATTCCGCCGACCAGCTGATCCGCGCCCAGGCCCCCGAAAAGGCCGCATGGGGCGTGGCACTGGGCCTCACCATCACCCTGGTCTGGCTCTACGTCGAAATCCTGCGCCTGCTGAGCTACTTCCAGCGCGACTGAGCTCGATCGAACCAACTGGTAGAAGCGGCCCCTCACTGGTGGGGGGCCGCTTCGCTGTCTCTATCCGGGGCTGAGTGCTCTTCGTTCGCATGGCGCTCAACCCAGCCGTTACCGGTGGGCTCGTCGATACGAACGCTGTGCTCGTCGCGCTGCGGTCACTCCGGGAACACGAGCGAGCCGAGTTCCTGCCGGACGATTCCGCGCTCACCGAGTCGAAGCTGGACCTGCGCGGTCTCCGGGGGCAGTTCTACAGATTCATGGCCAGGGCGACGATGAGGAAGCCGCCGCCGACGGCGAGGACGTCCTCGGCCAGTGCCACCGGGAGGTCGCGGCCGCCGTTCTTCTCCACGAGCAGCTTGCGCAGGTGGTAGCCGCCGAGGGTGCCCGCTACGGCGCCGAGCACACCGGCGATCAGGGCGGTCGGGGTGTGTTCCCAACCCGCGCCGATCACCGCGCCGGCGAAGCCGCCGGTCAGGATGCGGGCGCCGAACTGGGGCGGGACGATGCGGGCCGGGGTCGAGGGCAGCTGGTCGGTGATCAACTCACCCACCAGGAACACCGTCAGGATCAGCACCGTGACCCAGTGCCCCATGAAGCTCGCCCAGGTCCCGGCCACCGGCAGCCAGCCGAGCCAGGCCCCCCATGCCACCACCGCGGGCGCGGTCATCGACCGAAGACCCGCGACCACTCCGATCAGGAGAGCGAACAGCAGAACCATTGTGTGTGTCATGTGGAGCCTCCATCTGTTTCTCACGCCGCCGAGGCGGGGTCGAACGAACGACAAAGGTTTCACTGGACAATACGCTGGTAAAAGGCTCGGAACGGCTCCGTGAGAAGGTCGTGACCCCCTCGCTACCCCAGCCGAGACCAGTCGAGCGGCCCCCCGGTCGGGGAGCCGCTCGATCAGATTTCAGGGAACTCAGCTGAGGCGTTCGATCACCAGCGCCATGCCCTGGCCGCCGCCGACGCACATGGTTTCCACGCCGAACTGCTTGTCGTAGGTCTGCAGGTTGTTCAGCAGGGTGGTGGTGATGCGGGCACCGGTCATGCCGAAGGGGTGGCCCAGCGCGATCGCGCCGCCGGAGACATTGAGCTTGTCCTCGTCGATCTCGAGCTCACGGGCCGAGCCGATCACCTGGACGGCGAAGGCCTCGTTGATCTCGAACAGGTCGATGTCGGAGACCGACTTGCCCGCCAGCGCCAGCGCGCGCTTGACGGCCTCGACCGGGCCGAGGCCCATGATCTCGGGCGACAGGCCGGACACGCCGGTGGAGACGATGCGGGCCAGCGGGGTCAGGCCCAGCTCCTTGGCCTTGGTGTCGCTCATGATGACCAGCGCGGCGGCGCCGTCGTTGAGCGCGCAGCAGTTACCGGCGGTGACCGTGCCGTCGGGACGGAACACCGGCTTGAGCTGGGAGACCGCCTCGTAGGTGACGCCGGCGCGCGGGCCGTCGTCCTTGCTCACGATCGTGCCGTCGGGCAGGGTCACCGGGGTGATCTCCCGCTCGAAGAAGCCGGCCTTGATGGCCTCCTCGGCACGGTTCTGCGAACGCACGCCCCAGCGGTCCTGGTCCTCGCGCGAGATGCCGGTCAGCGACGCGACGTTCTCGGCGGTCTGGCCCATCGCGATGTAGGCGTCGGGGATCAGGCCGTCTTCGCGCGGGTCGTGCCAGGCACCCTTGCCGCCCTTGGCGGTCTCGGCGGTGCGGGCCTCGGCCTTGGCGAACTCGGGGTTCTTGGTGTCGGGCCAGCTGTCGGCCGAACCCTTGGCGTACCGGGAGACGGTCTCCACACCGGCGGATATGAACACATCGCCCTCGCCGGCCTTGATCGCGTGGAAGGCCATCCGGGTGGTCTGCAGCGAGGACGCGCAGTAGCGGTGCACGGTGGTGCCGGGCACGGTGTCCAGGCCCAGCTGCACGGCGATGATGCGGCCGATGTTGAAGCCGCCCTCGCCCGCGGGGGAGCCGGTGCCCAGGATGATGTCGTCGATGGTGCTCGCGTCCAGGGCGGGCACCTTGGCCAGCGCGGCACGCACCATCTGCGCGGTCAGGTCGTCCGGACGCATACCAGCCAGGGACCCCTTGACGGCACGGCCGATGGGGGAACGGGCGGTGGAGACGATGACGGCCTCGGGCATGAGGACTCCTTTTCGCGTGTATGGCGTGAACGGCTGTTTACTTGCCGGTCTGATTCGAATCTACGTCCCGCGATGCGCGACGGGAAGACCAGGTCGACCGCGCACCTGCTCGATCAGCACCGGAAGCAGCTGCGCGGCGGCCAGTTCGTACCCGGCCGCGGAGGGGTGGAATCCGTCTGTGGCGAACAGGATTTCGGGCGCCGCGCGGAATTCGGAGGCGACCAGCGGTGAACCCATCGGCACCGCCACCCCACCGGCGACGGTCGTGGCCACGGTCTGCGCTTTGGCCAGTCGCACACTCCAATTCGCCACGATCGTGCGCAGCGGCTGCGGGATCGCGACGACGGTGCCCAGGTTCGGGCAGGTGCCGACCACCACCAGCGCGTCGGCTTCGCGCAGTCGCGCCACCGCCGAGGCCAACCGGCGGGCCGAGGCACGGATGGAGTGCTTCTTGGTGATGTCGTTGGCCCCGACCAGGATCACCGCGGCGTCCGGCGGCGGCCCCGCGACGAACATCGCGTCGACCTGTCCGGCCAGCCCCTTCGAGGTGGCGCCCGATATCGCCTTGGTGCTCAACCGGATTCGCAGACCGGTGGCATCGGCGAGCCCGCGCGCCAACCGCACACCGGGCACGTCCGCGGCGCCGAGACAGCCGAGCCCGGCCGCGGTGGAATCGCCGAAGACCATCAGGTGCAGGTCGACGGGAGTGGTCTTGCGCCACGGTTCGGGCAGGGCGGCGCCGGGCGCGTAGACGCCGTCGGCCTCGGGTGGTTTGGAGGTGTCGCGGCCGATCACCGCGCGGGCCGCGCCCGCCTGTGTCATCAGCAGTCGGTAGGTGGCCCAGGAGACCGTGCCCGCGCCCGAACCGGCCAGGACCGTCGTGGCGCCGGTCACGACCACGGTCCGCAGCCCGCGCCGGGATTTCTGCCCGCCGGAGGCGGTCATCGGAGTGCGGTGTCGGGCGCGGGTCGCGCCCCCGCGGAGTTACCCATGTCCTAACGAAATCAGGTGTTGCCCGTCGCGACAAGCCCGCGGGCCCGGCGCGCCGAGTCGATCGCGGTGGTGGCTCGCCTCACACGAGCAGACCAGGACGAGCCGTCGAGCTACGCCTCTGCAACGATGGGGGTATGCGTATCGCGGAACACGTGGTTGACCTCATCGGTAACACCCCCCTGGTTCGACTGAACTCGGTGGTCGGCCCCGACGCGGGCCTGGTGGCCGCGAAGGTCGAATACCTGAACCCGGGCGGTAGTTCCAAGGACCGGATCGCGGTCAAGATGATCGACGCCGCCGAGCAGGACGGCCTGCTGAAGCCGGGCGGCACGATCGTCGAGCCGACCTCCGGCAACACCGGTGTGGGCCTGGCGCTGGTCGCCCAGCAGCGCGGGTACAAGTGCGTGTTCGTGTGCCCGGACAAGGTCAGCGAGGACAAGCGCAACGTGCTGCGTGCCTACGGCGCCGAGGTCGTGGTCTGCCCGACCGCCGTGCCGCCGGAGCACCCCGACAGCTACTACAACGTCTCCGATCGCCTGGTCCGCGAGATCGAGGGCGCTTGGAAGCCGAACCAGTACTCCAACCCCGGCGGCCCCGAGAGCCACTACGAGACCACCGGTCCGGAGATCTGGGCCGACACCGAGGGCAAGGTCACCCACTTCGTCGCGGGTGTGGGCACCGGCGGCACGATCTCGGGCACCGGCCGCTACCTCAAGGAGGTCTCCGGCGGCAAGGTCAAGATCATCGGCGCCGATCCGGAGGGCTCGGTGTACTCCGGCGGCACCGGTCGCCCGTACCTGGTCGAGGGTGTCGGCGAGGACTTCTGGCCCTCGGCCTACGACGCGTCGGTCCCCGACGAGATCATCGCGGTCTCCGACGCCGACTCCTTCGAGATGACCCGGCGCCTGGCCCGCGAGGAGGGCCTGCTGGTCGGTGGCTCGTGCGGCATGGCCGTGGTGGCCGCGATCGAGGTGGCCCGGCGCGATCCCGACGCCGTGGTGGTCGTGCTGCTGCCAGACGGTGGCCGCGGCTACCTGTCGAAGATCTTCAACGACAAGTGGATGAGCTCCTACGGCTTCCTGCGCACCCCCCTCGAGGCGGGCCCGGAACCGCTCGTCGGTGACGTGCTGCGCGGCAAGTCCGGCGAACTGCCCGACCTGGTGCACACCCACCCGTCGGAAACCCTGCGCGACGCGATCGAGATCCTGCGCGAGTACGGCGTCTCCCAGATGCCCGTGGTCGGCGCCGAGCCGCCGGTCATGGCCGGTGAGGTGGCGGGCAGCGTCACCGAGCGCGACCTGCTCTCGGCGGTCTTCGAGGGCCGGGCCAACCTCACCGACTCCGTCGCGCAGCACATGAGCCCGTCGTTCCCGCTGATCGGCTCCGGCGAACCGATCTCCACCGCGACCAAGGCGTTCTCCGATACCGACGCCCTGATGGTGGTCGAGGACGGCAAGCCCGTCGGCGTGATCACCCGCCACGATCTGCTCGGATTCCTCAGCACCGACTGAGTGAGCGGCCCTTTCGCAACTTTCTCGCTATCGGCTGGTTCACCCAGAATTTCGCGGGTACCCGCCCGAGGTACACAACCTCGGCAAAGGGTGGGGACGAGCGAAAGGAAGTGCTGTGGATACCTCCGTCGTTGCGATAGATTTCCAGCAGGGCTTGACCGATGCGTGGAGTTCGGTGGCGCAGTTCGTCCCCAAGGCGGTGGCTTTCGTCGCCATCCTGATTGTCGGCTGGATTATCGCGAAAGTGGTCGCCAAGGTCGTCAACGCGGTCTTGGAGCGGGTCGGGTTCGATAAATTGGTCGAACGCGGCGAAGTGCGGAAAATGCTGTCGCACAGCAAATATGACGCGTCCGACATTATCGCCAAGATCGCGTATTACGCGATTCTGTTGATCGCGCTGCAGGTCGCCTTCGCGGTGTTCGGGCCCAATCCGGTCAGCGCGCTGCTCACCAGCATCGTGGCCTGGCTGCCCAAGGCCGCGGTGGCGATCGTGATCGTGGTGATCGCGGCGGCCATCGCGCACGCGGTGAGCGAGCTGATCACCAATGTGCTCGGCGGGCTGTCCTACGGCACCATCCTGGGCCGGATCGCGTCGGTGTTCATCTGGGGCATCGGCATCATCGCCGCGCTGAACCAGATCGGTGTCGCGACCTCGGTGACCACGCCGATCCTGATCACCGTGCTCGCCACCCTCGGCGGCATCCTGGTGATCGGCGTCGGCGGTGGTCTGGTGCGTCCGATGGAGCAGCGCTGGAACAGCTGGCTGGGCAATCTGGAATCGGAGATGCCCGCGATGAAGGGGCAGGCGCAGGCCTACCAGCGCGGGCGTGAGGACATCGCCCGGCAGGGCACGCAGGAGAAGACCCGCGAGTGGGCCACCCCCGGTGCGGGTTCGGCCGGTGGCACCCACGAGACCGGGCTGGGCGGGGAAACCGCCCGCTAGTTTCGTCGGCGTCGGCGTCCTACCGCGATCAGGCGGTGGGGCGCCGCTCGTCTGTCAGGGCCGCGTTTCGGCAGATGGCCGCGAGTCGCAGCGACAGCCAATCGGGTTCCCGCCAGCAGTGCGGCGCGTCCGCGAATTCCGTGCCGGCGCCGTCGCGTAATCCGCCGAGATATCCGGCGAGCAGAATCGAGCGCGGAATGCGGTCCGAATCCTCGACGCCGTATTCGATGATGTCGCGCACGGCGGCGGCGTGCTGATCCAGCTCGGCCAGCAGCGCCGGATTCTCGGCCGCCGCGGTGGCCGCGGGCAGGCCGTAGTCGATATTCAACTGTCGCAATTGTCGCAATGCGGAGAGTTCGAGCAGTGCGTGACCGGGCGCAAACATCACAATATGATAGCAATCTGGTAGCGAATGCGCATAACTGGCCGGAGTGTGAATCGAATTGCGTTGAGCGCAACCGTAGCCGGGTCGCCGTGGCGCTGTTGGACTGGTGATCATGGGCACCGAACGTCGGAAATTGAAGACCGTCACCGGCGTCAGCGGATCGCGTGAGGTGTACGCCGCGGCCGTCGACCCGACCCGCTCCACCCTCGACGAAGCCCTGCGCATCGCGCGGATCGCGCAGGAGAACAAGATCGGCGCCCTGTTCGCCGCCGACCTGCTCAGCTTCGGCGCCCAGGGCGCGATCGGCGCGCAGGAACCGCTCATGCAGCTCGCCGCCCTGAGCGCGGTGACCAGCGACGTCGGCCTGATCGCGACGGTCACCACCACCTTCCATCACCCCTACAACCTGGCCCGGCTGTTCGGCACGCTCGACCACCTCAGCAACGGTCGCGCGGCCTGGAACGCGGTCACCTCCTCGCTGGGGGAGGAGAACTACAGCGATCAGGATCTGCCGAGCCCGGAGCAGCGCTACGCCCGCGCCGCCGAATCGCTCGAGGTGGTCAACGCGCTGTTCGACAGCTGGCGGCCGGGCGCGCTGCGACCCGACGGTGCGGGCGGGGCGATCCTCGACGAGTCGCTCGTGCGGCCGATCGACTATGCGGGACAGCACTTCTCGGTGCGTGGGCCGCTGAACATCCCCACGCTGCCACAGGGCAGGCCGGTGCAGTTCCAGGCCGGCCAGTCCGCGGGCGGGATCGAACTCGGCGCGCGCTTCGCTGAGGTGGTGTTCACCTCACTGCCGACGCTCGCGGACGCGATCACCTACACGAAGAAGATCCGCACCCGCGCAACGGAATTGGGCAGGCCCGAGGGTCTGCCGCTCATCTTCAGCTCCTTCCACGCCACCTACGGCGCGACCGAGGAAGAGGCCCGGCGACTGGTGCGCGAGGCCGCCGAGTCGACCGACTTCGACGCGGGGCGTCGCCAACTGGCCGACATGCTCGGCGGCGGTATCGATCTCACCGACCTGCCCCTGGACAAGCCCCTGCCCGAATCCCTGCTGCCCGCTATCGATTCGGTGCACCGCAGGCGCGGCCGGGTGGAGATCTTCGGCAAACTCGCCGCGTCGGGGGCCACCCTGCGCGAACTCGTCATCGCCGCCAAGGACACCGGCCACTGGGCCGCCGCGGGCACCCCGGAACAGCTGGCCGACGCGATCGAGGAACGCTACCGGGCCGAGGTGCTCGACGTGATCACCCTGGGCGGGCTGGCCGACGAGCGCAATCGCGACTTCGTGGTCAACGGCCTGCTCCCGGAGTTGCGTCGCCGCAAGCTGATCGACTCGGACTACCTGGGCGGAACCTACCGCGCCAACCTCGAACTGCCCGCGTTGACGCCGGTGCATTACGACGGGTGAACGATCCTGTTGGAGTTGCGTGAACCGGGCGCTGCGGCGGTTCGGAGCGGGTATAACCGTTCTGAGATAACTTGCGGCAAACAGCTCGGCGAGCGAAAGGACCCGCAGTGCACGCCACCGACTCGGCCGTTCAGCTGCTCGGCATATCCCCGATCATCGCAGCCGGTGCGGGGTACTCGGCGCAGACCAGGATCGCTGGGATACGTCACAAGCCGTATGCCGCGGTGCTCGCTCGCTTCGCCGCGGCCTTGCTCTGGGGTTGCGGTGGTGTGGCTACGTTGACCGCGATCGGGGTATCCGCGTCCGTCACCGTGCCGCTGGCGCTGACCGTGTTCGCCGTGGTGATGCTCGCGCTGGCACTGGCCTTCGCCGGTGGCATGTTCCGGCCGCGCGAGACCGCCGTGAACCCCTGACCTACCGGAACGCGTTGGCGTCGGTGAGCGCCTTGCCCAGCACCAGTTGGTGCACCTCGGCCGTGCCCTCGTAAGTCAGCACCGATTCCAGATTGTTGGCGTGGCGCAGCACGGGGTAGTCGAGGGTGATTCCGTTGGCGCCGAGGATGGTTCGACATTCCCGCGCGATCTTGATCGCCTCGCGGGTGCTGTTGAGCTTGCCCGCGCTGATCTGCTCGCCGGTGATCTCGTGCCGATCCTTCAACCGCCCCAGATGCAGCGCCAGCAACTGGCCCTTGCCGAGTTCGAGGGCCATGTCGGCCAGTTTCGCCTGGGTGAGCTGGTAGCCGGCCAGGGGCTTGTCGAAGACCTCGCGGGTGCGGGCGTAGTCGATCGCCGAGCTCAGGCAGTCGCGGGCGGCGCCGAGCGCACCGAAGACGATGCCGAAGCGCGCCTCGCTCAAACAGGCCAGCGGCGAACTGAGCCCATGGGATTCGGGCAGCACGGCGTCGGCGGGCAGGCGCACATCGTCGAAATCCAGTGCGGCGGTGATGGACGCGCGCAGCGAGAGTTTGCGGTGGATCTCGCGGGTGGTGAAACCCGGTGTGCCCGCGGGGACCAGGAAGCCGCGCACCCGAGGCTTGTCCTGGCCGGGTTCGTCCGCGTAGGCCCAGACGACCGCGATATCGGCCACCGACCCGTTGGTGATCCACATCTTGGACCCGTTGAGCACCCAGTCGTCACCGTCGCGCCGCGCCCGCGTGCGCATCCCGCCGGGGTTGGACCCGAAGTCGGGTTCGGTGAGGCCGAAGCACCCGATCAGCTCACCGGCCGCCATCGCGGGCAGATACTGCTGCTTGTGGTCCTCGGAACCGAAGAAGTGGATGGCGGTCATGGCCAGCGAGCCCTGCACCGAGACCATGCTGCGCACCCCGGAGTCGACGGCCTCGAGTTCCTGGCAGGCCAGCCCGTAGGCGGTGGCCGAGGCGCCCGCGCAGCCGTAGCCGTCCAGGTGCATGCCGAGCAGCCCGAGCTTGCCCAGTTCCGGGGCGATCTCGCGGGCCGGGAAGGTGCCCTGCTCGAACCATTCGGCCAGGTGCGGTCGCAGCCTGCGCTCGCCGAATCGCGCCACCGTGTCGCGGATTTCGCGCTCCTCCTGCGACAGCAACGGATCGATGGCGAACAACTCTTCGACGGTGACCATGGCCCGAGCTTAACCGCAGGCCCACCCTCGAATCCGACACTTCGACCATGTCGCGAACCCCTTCGCGGCGGTCCGAAACCGGCCAACTAGTCTGGGGCCATGAGTGAGCTGGGATTCTCCACCAGGGCCGTGCACGCCGGATACGAACCCGATCCTCAGACCGGTGCGGTCAACGTGCCCATCTACGCGAGCTCGACCTTCGCCCAGGACGGCGTCGGCGGCATGCGTGGCGGCTACGAATACGCCCGCACCGGCAACCCCACCCGCACGGCACTGGAAGCCAACCTCGCGGCCCTGGAATCGGGCAGCTACGGGCGCGCGTTCGCCTCGGGCATGGCGGCCACCGACTGTGCGCTGCGCGCGATGCTGCGCCCCGGCGACCACATCGTCATCCCCGACGACGCCTACGGCGGCACCTTCCGGCTCATCGACAAGGTGTTCAGCCAGTGGGGCATCGAGCACTCGCCCGCCCACATCGCCGATCTGGACGCGGTGCGCGCGGCCATCCGCCCCAACACCAAGCTGGTCTGGGTCGAAACCCCCACCAACCCGCTGCTGAGCATCGGTGACATCCCCGCGCTCGCCGAGATCGCGCACGCGGCAGGCGCCAAGCTGGTCGTCGACAACACCTTCGCCACCCCGTACCTGCAGCAGCCGCTGCTGCTGGGCGCCGATGTGGTGCTGCACTCCACCACCAAGTACCTCGGTGGGCACTCCGATGTGGTCGGCGGCGCGCTGATCACCGACAGCGCCGACCTGGACAAGGACTTCGCGTTCCTGCAGAACGGCGCGGGCGCGGTTCCCGGCCCGTTCGACTCCTACCTCGTGCTGCGCGGCATCAAGACCCTGGCCGTGCGCATGGAACGGCACTGCGACAACGCCGAGGTGATCGCCGGTTTCCTCGAGAATCACCCGGCCATCTCGCAGGTCATCTACCCCGGCCTGCCCACGCACCCCGGCTACGAGATCGCGCAGAAGCAGATGCGGCGCAGCGGCGGCATGATCTCGGTGCGCCTGGCCGGTGGTCGCGAGGCGGCGCTGAAGTTCTGCTCGCGGACCGAGATCTTCACCCTGGCCGAGTCGCTGGGCGGCATCGAGTCGCTGATCGAGCACCCCGGCGCGATGACCCACGCCAGCACCGAGGGTTCGGCGCTGGAAGTGCCCGCCGACCTGGTGCGTCTGTCGGTCGGGATCGAGGACATCAGCGACCTGCTCGCCGATGTCGAGCAGGCCCTGAGCTGAGCGGGGACCCCAGCACATGACGAAGCGGCCGCATCCGAGTATCGGATGCGGCCGCTTGCGTTCGGGTTCTGGAAGTGCGCGCTCAGCCGTGGTACGGCTCCGCGCTGACCAGCGTGACCTTCATGGTGTTGCCGTTGGGGAGCGTGTACTCGCAGGTCTCGCCCACCTTGGCGTCGATCAGCGCGCCGCCGAGCGGGGAGTTCGGCGAGTAGGCCTCGAGGCCGGTGGCGCCGAGGCCCTCTTCGCGGGTGGCGATGAGGAAGGTCTCGGTGTCGTTCTCGTCGCCGTCGTAGTAGACCGTGACGACCGAGCCCGGCAGGGCCACACCGGATTTGGTGGGGGCGACGCCGACCTTGGCGTTGTTCAGCAGTTCCTGCAGCTGGCGGATGCGCGCCTCCTGCTGACCCTGCTCCTCACGCGCGGCGTGGTAGCCACCGTTCTCCTTGAGGTCGCCCTCTTCGCGGCGCTCGTTGATCTCGGCGGCAATGACCGGACGATTGGCAATGAGCGCATCCAACTCACCCTTGAGCCTGTCGTGCGATTCCTGGGTAAGCCAGGTCACATTCTCGGTCATCTCGATCACTCCCTAGTAGTTGTTCCCGGCGCACCGGGATTCCCTGATACCGGTGCGATACCCGAAGAAGGGCATGCACCAGCCCGACGGCTGGAGCGATCCTGGGGGTGAACCCGATACCCGCAAACAGCACCGCTGGCCGCCAATGCAGCAAACACGGCTCCGAACCCCGGAACCGTGTATCCGCCTATTTTAGCATGTCTGGAAAATATGCAGGTCAGGCTAGCCGGGCAGGCGTAGGTAGCCCGGAACCTGGTCGCCGCAGCCATAGATATCGCCCGCCGAGGCGCGCGCGGAGGTTTTGACCGTAGTGTTCACCACGACGCTGGTCGAATCCGATCCCGGCACCAGTACTTCGCGGCGGCCGACCTCGGCGGCGTCGCGGTCCATGGCCCGCACGAAGCAGACCACGGCCCGCTGTGGGTCGTCGCGGGTGACCTTGATCCGCACGTCGAGGGTGGCGTCGTCGACGACCACGTAGCCGAGCTGTTCGGTTTCGATCGATTTGGGCCCGTACTTCTGGTAGCCGAGGTAGGCGACCGTGAATCCGGCCACCACCACGCCGACGGCGAGCGCGACCAGCACCCACACGCGACGCACCGGAGGTTTCGTCCCGTACCGGTCGGCGTGTCGCGCTGCTGCGGTGGTGGCGTCGGGGGCGGGCTCGGTCATCGGTTTCGCGCTCCCGGGGGTGGTCGGAACAAACGGGGGGTCGGATGGAACTATAGGGAACGACATCTGACACCCGCGAGCGAGAGCGACGGTGAACGAGAAGTGAGTGGCCTTCGCCTCATGGCAGTGCACGCCCACCCCGACGACGAGTCGAGCAAGGGCGCCGCGACGACCGCACGGTACGCCGCCGAGGGCGTCGAGGTGCTCGTCGTGACGTTGACCGGCGGTGAGCGCGGCAGCATTCTGAACCCGGCCATGGACACCCCCGGCGTGCTGGACCGGATCAACGAGGTCCGGCGCGAGGAGATGGCCGCCGCGGCCCACGCCCTCGGCGTGCGCCAGCACTGGCTGGGCTTCGTCGACTCGGGTCTGCCCGAGGGCGACCCGCTGCCGCCGCTGCCCGAGGGCTGCTTCGCGCTGGTGCCGCTCGAGGAGTCCACCGAGGCGCTGGTGCGGGTGATCCGCGAGTTCAAGCCGCAGGTGATCACCACCTACGACGAGAACGGTGGCTACCCGCACCCCGATCACATCCGCTGCCACGAGGTCACGATGGCCGCGTTCGAGGCTGCGGGCGATCCGACGAAGTTCCCCGAGGCGGGTGCGCCGTGGGAGCCGCTCAAGCTCTACTACGACCACGGTTTCAGCATGAAGCGCCTCGAGGTCTTCGCCGCGGAGTACGAGAGTCGCGGCGAGCCGTTCCCGCTGCAGGACTGGCTGGATCGGATGCGGCAGTACTCGCGGGCGCGCGGCGACATCATGTCGCGGGTCACCACCCAGATCGAGTGCTCGAAATACTTCCCCCAGCGTGACGACGCCCTGCGCGCGCACGCGACCCAGATCGATCCCAACGGCGCGTTCTTCGCGATCCCGTTGGAGATGCAACAGCGGCTGTGGCCGACCGAGGAGTTCGAATTGGCCAAGACGAGAGTGTCCACCGCTATCCCGGAGACCGACCTGTTCGCCGGCATCGAGGACACTGACCGGTGATGTTGGTCTACCTCGCGCAGCAACCCACCGGCCCCGAATTCGGCAAGGCCTCCCCGCTCGGTCTGCTGGTCGTGCTGGTCCTGCTGGTCGGCACGGTGCTGCTGGTCCGCTCGATGAACAAGCACCTCAAGGGTCTGCCCGAAACCTTCGAGCCCGAACATCCCGAACCCGATCAGAAGGCCGACGAGGGCACCGAACCCGGTGTGATCACCGAGGAATCGGCCGACCACCCGCCGAAGTCGGGTTCCTAGCGCGCCGCGGCGAGGTCTGCTACGAGTTCGCCGACGAGATCGCGTGCGGCGGTGGCGTGTTCGGCCATCGAGCGCGGCGCCCCGTGCGCGGACAGTTCGATCATCGTGTTCATGATCCCGAACAGGGCGACGAGACGGCGTAAGGCCGCGCGGCGTTCGGACGCGGTCATGGGCGCGGAGGTTATCGGCAGGTTCACAGTGGGGGAATCGTCGCTGGTCTCGGGTTTGTTTCGGTCGATATCAGATCGTTGCCGTGGCAACTACCAGTCGATCAGGTCGAGTTCGTGCAGGCGTCGGAAGACCATCAGCGAGCCGGGGGCGACGTGTTCCATGGCCTCGTATTCGCCGCCGGTGAAGTAGCGGAATTCGGCGATCTCGCCGGTTGCCTTGGGTTCGCCGGTGAGTTCGGCGCGGAAACAGGTCATGTGCAGGCCGGTGTTGCGGCCGTGTCCGAAGGCCTCGGCCTCGAACACGCCGAACTCGGCGACCCCGGCCAGGCCGACGCCCAGTTCTTCCTCGATCTCGCGATGTAAGGCTTGTAAAGGGGTCTCGCCGGGGTCGATCTTGCCGCCCGCCATGTAGAAGACGTCCTTGCCCTCCGGGCGCGTCTGGATCAGCCTGCGGTCGCGGACATGGGCGAGGGCGGCGGTGCGGATCATGGGAATCACTCTAGGGAGCGAACCGCTGTGGTTCACCCTGAACGGGTCTCGCCGCGGTGCGCGTCTCAGCCGGGTTCGATGGTCAGGGTTTCGGCGGCGGCGAGGGCGTCGGTGCGCGAGGTGTCCTTGAGGTCGACACCCGAGCGGCCCAGTGCGCGGGCGCCGGCGACCAATCCGGCCACCACGCGGGCGGCGTCGCGGTAGGTGAGGCCGTCGGGCGGGTGGATATTGGAGATGCAGTTGCGTTCGGCGTCGGCGCGGCCGGGGCGGGGCAGGTGGGTGAGGTAGATGCCGAGGCTGTCGGCCACCGACAGGCCGGGGCGTTCACCGATCAGGACCAGCACGGTGCGCACGCCCATGGCCTCGGCGATGTGGTCGCCCAGTGCCACCCTGGCCTGGGTGGCGATCACCGGCGGGGCCAGGGTGTAGCGGTCGCCGAGTTCGTCGGCCAGGGCGGTGAGCAGGCCGGGGGCGTGTTCGGACAGGGCCAGCGGGGACAGGCCGTCGGCGAGGACGAAGCCGATGTCGGCGCCGGTGTCGGGGACGGCGGTGAGGTCGTCGGGGAGTCGGCCGAGGTCGGGGCGGCGCAGGTATTCGGCGCGGGTGGTGGCCCTGGAGGCGACGGTGACGGGGGTGCCGAGGCCGACCTCGGTGATCTGCTCGGTCAAGGTCGCGGTGTCGAGGGGCAGGTGGACGGCGTCGCGGGCGGCGGCGTGGGCGGCGCGCAGGGCGAGGACGTCGGTGGTGGGCAGGGCGTCGCCGGTGCGGCCGAGGCCGATGCGCGATTGGGTGGTGCCGCGCAGGTCGCGCCAGAAGTCCTGGGGTGGTGCGGGATCCGTGGTGCGGCTGTCGGTGGCGGGGGCTTCGTCGTCGGGCATCGCGCTCCCTGGGAATTGTTTCGGCACAGGTTGTTTCGGGGCGGCGGGGGTCGTGCTCATCGCGAGGTCGTCAGCGCGCGCAGGGGTGAGGACAGTGGTTCCACCTGTCGCACACGGCCGTTCGCGTCCAGCATGCCCAATCCCGACAGCCACGCCTCGAATTCCGGTGCGGGGCGCAGGTTCAGGACGCGGCGGGCGTAGAGGGCGTCGTGGAAACTCAGGCTCTGGTAGCCCAGCATCACGTCGTCGGCACCGGGCACCGCGATGACGAACGCGCAGCCCGCCGCGCCGAGCAGGGTGAGCAGGGTGTCCATGTCGTCTTGGTCGGCCTCGGCGTGATTGGTGTAGCAGACGTCCACGCCCATCGGCAGGCCGAGCAGTTTGCCGCAGAAGTGGTCCTCGAGTCCGGCGCGGATGATCTGCTTGCCGTCGTAGAGGTACTCGGGCCCGATGAAGCCGACGACCGTATTCACCAGCAGCGGTTGCAGATCCCGCGCCACGGCGTAGGCGCGGGCCTCGAGGGTTTGCTGGTCGACGGGCCGATCACCCACGCCCAGATGGGCATTCGCGCTCAGCGCCGAACCCTGCCCGGTCTCGAGGTACATCACGTTGTCGCCCACGGTGCCGCGCCCCAGCGACCGCCCGGCCTCGTTGCCTTCGCGCAGCAGCGAAATGTTCACGCCGAAGCCGGAATTGGCGCCCTCGGTGCCCGCCACGGACTGGAACACCAGGTCCACCGGGGCGCCCGCCTCGATCAGGCCGATGGTGGTGGTGACGTGGGAGAGCACGCAGGACTGGGTGGGGATGTCGAAGCGCAGGCGCACGTCGTCGAGCAGGTGCAGCAGGTCGGCGGTGGCCTGGGGGGAGTCGGTGGCCGGGTTGATGCCGATCACCGCGTCACCGCAGCCGAGCAGCAGGCCGTCGAGGGTGGCGGCGGCGATCCCGCGCGGGTCGTCGGTGGGGTGGTTGGGTTGCAGGCGGGTGCTCAGGCGGCCCGGCAGGCCGATGGTGGTGCGGAAACCCGCCGTCACCTCGGTCGCCTTGGCCACGGCGATGAGGTCCTGGTTGCGCATGATCTTGCTGACCGCGGCGACCATTTCCGGCGTCAGACCGGGGGAGACCGCGGCCAGGGTGCGCGCCGAATCCTCGGTGGCGGCCACGGCCAGCAGCCAGTCGCGCAGGCCGCCGACCGTGAGGTGCGAGATCGGCGCGAAGGCGACGCGGTCGTGGCTGTCGATGATCAGCCGGGTGACCTCGTCGGTCTCGTAGGGCACCACCACGTCACTGAGGAACGTGGTCAGCGGCACCTCCGCCAGGGCCCATTGCGCCGCGGCACGTTCGGCGTCGGTGGCCGCCGCGCACCCGGCGAGTTCGTCGCCGCTGCGCAGGGGAGTGGCCTTCGCCAACAGGTCGATCAACCCGTCGAAGGTGTAGGTCGTGACGCCGATCGTGCTGCGGTACAAGGTCATCGGTCCCTTTCCGAAGGCCGGACCCGGCGGCGGGGGCGCCGCCGGGTTCGACGGGGTTACTCGAGTTCGGATTCCGCCTTCGCGATGGCCGCGAACTCCTCATCGGGCGACTTGGCGACCAGGTGCTTGCGACTGTAGAGACCGAAGTAGGCCATGAAGGCGACGAACACACCGAGGGTCCACAGCACCGCCTCGAAGTCGACCAGGAAGGTCGCCACCACCGCAATGGCCGCGATGACCAGCGCGAAGCCGGTGGTGACGATGCCGCCGGGGGTGCGGTACGGGCGCGCCATCTCGGGCTCGCGCACGCGCAGCACGATGTGGCTGACCATCATCAGCACGTAGCTCAGGGCCGCGCCGAGCACCGCCATGTTCAGCAGCATGGCGCCCTCGCCGGTGAGCGAGAGGGCGAAGCCGATGACGCCGGGCACGATCAGCGCCAGCACCGGCGCCTTGCGGGAGTTGGTGACCGACAGGCTCGTCGGCAGGTAGCCGGCGCGCGAGAGGGCGAAGGTCTGACGCGAGTAGGCGTAGACGATGGAGAAGAAGCTGGCCACCAGACCGGCCAGGCCGATGTAGTTGACCACCTTGGCCGCCGAGCTGTCGCCCAGCGCCTCGACCAGCGGGTTGCCCGAGGCGGACGCGCTCTCGGCACCGAGTGCGCCGGTGACCAGGAACAGCACGGTCGCGCCGGTGACCACCAGCAGCAGCATCGCCACGATGATGCCCTTCGGCACGTTCTTCTCCGGCTCGCTGGCCTCCTCGGCGGCCAGCGGCACGCCTTCCACGGCGAGGAAGAACCAGATCGCGAACGGAATCGCGGCCCAGATGCCGAGGTAGCCGTACGGCAGGAACGACGACGAGCCGGTGGCGGTCGGGTCGGCGGCGATATTGGTCAGGTTGGCCACATCGAACTTGCCGATCGCGGCGACGGCGAAGATCACCAGGCCGACGAGCGCGATCGCGGTGATCACGAACATCGCCTTGAGCGCCTCACCGGCGCCGGCGAGGTGGATGCCGATGAACAGCGCGTACACCGCCAGGTACACCCACCACCCGTCGGTGATCCCGAACAGGTTCAGCGATTCCACGTAGGCGCCGATGAAGGTGGCGATGGCGGCGGGCGCGATCGCGTACTCGATGAGAATGGCTGTGCCGGTCGCGAATCCGCCCCACGGGCCGAGCGCGCGACGGGCGAAGGTGTAGCCGCCGCCCGCGGCGGGCAGTGCCGAGGACATCTCGGCCATGCCGAGCACCATGGCCAGATACATCGCCGCGATGACGACGGTGGCGATCAGCAGTCCGCCGAAACCGCCTTCGGCGAGGCCGAAGTTCCAGCCGGAGTAGTCACCGGAGATCACGTAGCTCACGCCGAGCCCGGCGAGCAGGACCCAGCCCGCCGAGCCCTTGCGGAGCGTGCGTTTGGCCAGGTAGTCGTCGACTGGTTCGCCCGCGCCGACGGCGGGGCTGGTTTCTGTACTCAACTTCGGCTCCTCATCAACACAACACAGCGCGGTCGGCAGCGATGGCGATCGTCGAAGTTGCAGAATGCTCGCTCACTGTTACGGCCGTGGATCGGTGAGGTCAGCGGTGCGTATCCGACACCGCTGACCTGCCGAAACAACCCGATCACGCGTGTTTCACATCACCCGGTCGGCGGTGGGGTGAGCGCGGCCGCCTCCGCCTCGGTGAACAGGCGCGAGCGGATCAGGAACCGCACGCCCTCGGGCGCCTCCAGGGAGAACCCGCCGCCGCGGCCGGGCACCACGTCGACGGTGAGGTGGGTGTGTTTCCAGTACTCGAACTGGTCGGCACTCATCCAGAACGGGGTCTCGCCGGGCAGGTACCCCAGCAGCACGTCCTGCCCGCCCACCCGGAACTCCCCGCGCGGATAACACATCGGCGAGCTGCCGTCGCAGCACCCGCCGGACTGGTGGAACATGACCGGACCGTGCCGTTCGGTCAGCTCCGCCAGCAGTGCCGCCGCCGGGTCGGTGAGGTCGACGCGGCGGATCATCAGAAGAAGCCGAGCTTGGTCGGTGAGTAGCTGACCAGCAGGTTCTTGGTCTGCTGGTAGTGGTCGAGCATCATCTTGTGGTTCTCGCGACCGATGCCGGACTTCTTGTACCCGCCGAACGCGGCGTGCGCGGGGTAGGCGTGATAGCAGTTGGTCCACACGCGCCCGGCCTTGATGCCGCGACCGAGGCGGTAGGCGGTGTTCATATCGCGCGTCCACACCCCGGCGCCGAGGCCGTAGAGGGTGTCGTTGGCCAGTTCGAGTGCTTCCTCGGTGGTGTCGAAGGTGGTCACGGCCAGCACCGGGCCGAAGATCTCCTCCTGGAACACGCGCATGTCGTTGGTGCCCTTGAAGATCGTGGGCTCGATGTAGAAGCCGTCGCCCAGCCCGTCGACGCTGCGGACCGCGCCGCCGGTGAGCACTTCGGCGCCTTCCTTCTTGCCGATGTCGATGTAGGACAGGATCTTCTCGAACTGGTCGTTGCTGGCCTGGGCGCCGATCATGGTCGCCTCGTCGAGCGGGTTGCCGCTGATGATGGCCTCGGTGCGCTCGATGCAGCGGGCCATGAACTCGTCGTAGATCGACGAGGCGATCAGCGCGCGCGACGGACACGTACACACCTCGCCCTGATTGAGCGCGAACATGACGAACCCCTCGATCGCCTTGTCGAGGTAGTCGTCGTCGGCGGCCATCACATCGGGCAGGAAGATGTTGGGGCTCTTGCCACCCAGTTCCAGGGTGACCGGGATGATGTTCTCGCTCGCGTACTGCATGATCAGGCGCCCGGTGGTGGTCTCGCCGGTGAACGCGACCTTGGCCACGCGCGGACTCGACGCCAGCGGCTTGCCCGCTTCGACGCCGAAACCGTTGACCACGTTGAGAACTCCCGGCGGCAGCAGGTCCGCGACGAGTTCGATCACCTTCATGATCGAGGCCGGGGTCTGCTCGGCGGGCTTGAGCACCACCGCGTTGCCCGCGGCCAGGGCCGGGGCGAGTTTCCAGGTGGCCATCAGGATGGGGAAGTTCCACGGAATGATCTGGGCGACAACGCCGAGCGGCTCGTGGAAGTGGTAGGCGATGGTGTCCTTGTCGACCTCGCTGATGCCACCTTCCTGCGCGCGCAGCACCCCGGCAAAGTAGCGGAAGTGGTCGACGGCCAACGGTAGGTCGGCGGCGAGGGTTTCGCGCACGGGCTTGCCGTTGTCCCAGGTCTCGGCGACGGCCAGCCCCTCGAGATTGGCTTCGATCCGGTCGGCGATCTTGTTCAGGATGTTGGCGCGTTCGGCGGGGGAGGTCTCACCCCACGACGGCGCGGCCCGGTGCGCGGCGTCGAGCGCCAGTTCCACGTCGGCGGCGCTGGACCGCGCGATCTCGCAGAACACCTGCCCGTCCACCGGCGAAGTGTTCTCGAAATACCGACCCTCCACCGGCGGAACCCACTTGCCGTCGATGAAGTTGTCGTAGCGCGGCGCGTAACTGACGATGCTGCCCTCGGTGCCCGGCTTGGCGTAGATCATGGGTGGTGGCTCCTCGCTGATTCCGGTGAAAAGTGATACCCATCACTATCCGCCCTACCGCCCGATAAACGGTGAAGCCAGACTGATCAGACGCGTCCTACCCGCCACACGCGCGGCTCGATAGGGTGCGAGCGTGCATCCACACCAGCCGTATCAGCCGCATCAGTCCTACCGGCCGCCGTTGGTGCCCGTCGGGGTGACGGCATCGGACGGGATCAAGGTGAAGGCGCGGCGGGCGCGGATGATCGCCCAGTTCACCCCGGAGCTGGTTGTCGAGCTCCGACCCGGGTTCAACGAATTCCAGCTCCCGCCAGGGTATTACCGCGTGCAGCTGTGGTCGCAGTACGTCTGGAAAGCCGGCAAGGCCACCCTCGATATCGATGCCACCCGGGGTCCGGTGCATTTCCACTACGCCGCGCCCTACACGCTCTACAGCGCGGGCAGCGCTGGCTTCACGCCACTGGAACGTCCCGGCCTCGTCGTCAAGATGGGGATCTTCGCCGTGGCCTTCGCCGTACCGCTGCTGATCGCGCTGGCGGCGCTGGTGACCCGGTAGGAATCCGGCCTTCCCGGTTACTTGTCTCCGGGGGTGTAGGGGATGCCGTCGGCGGCGGGGGCGGTGGCTTTGCCGATGAAGCCTGCTACGACGACGAGGGTGACGATGTAGGGGAGCATGCCGAGGAATTCGGTGGGGATGGGGTTGCCGGGCATGGTGTTGAGGAAGCGTTGCAGGGCGCTGGCGAAGCCGAAGAGCAGGGCGGCGGTGAGGACGCCGAAGGGGTGCCAGCGGCCGACGATCATGACGGCCAGGGCGACGAAGCCGAGGCCGGCGGTCATGTTCTTGCTGAAGGACACGTTGTTGGCGATGGTGAAGAAGGCGCCGCCGAAGCCGGACAGGGCGCCCGCGGCGGTGACGTTCCAGAAGCGCAGGCGGTTGACGTCGATGCCCGCGGCGTCGGCGGCGGCGGGGTGTTCGCCGACCGCGCGGGTGCGCAGGCCCCATCGGGTGCGGAACAGCAGGAACGAGACCGCGAACACGCAGGTCAGCGCCACGTAGACGAAGATGTTCTGGTCGAACAGGACCGGGCCGAGGATCGGGATGTCGGCCAGGAAGCCCAGCGAGTCACCGACTTTGCGCACGGTGGCGGGCTGGTTGAGCGAGCCGTCGGCGCGCATGAGTCGCTCGTAGAGGAAGCCGGTCAGGCCGAGCGCGAGCAGGTTGAGGATGATGCCGGTGACGACCTGATTCACCTGGAAGCGGGTCGCCAACCAGGCCAGCAGCAGCGTCGAGCACACCCCGCTCACCATCGCGGCCGCCATCCCGACGTAGGCGCTGCCGCTGATCGAGGCCATCAGCGCCGCGGTGAACGCCCCGGCCAGGAACTGCCCCTCGATCCCGAGGTTGATCACCCCGGACCGTTCCGCGACGACACCGGACAGCGCGCCGAAGATGAACGGTAGCGACAGGAAAAGCGTTGTCGCCAGGACGAATTCGATCGGGAACCCGACGCCGGGGGTGACGGTCCACGACAGCGCGGCGATCACCAGCGCGGCGACCCCGGCCCCGATCACCGCCCCGGCGAATCGCACGGGCGGGCGGACCAGCAGCCAGATCCCGGCCAGCGCGGCGAGCGCGGACAGCGTCAGCACGACCGGCAGCGTCGCGACCGTCCAACTCGCGTCGAGCGTCTGGTCGAGCCGATAGGTGATCGTCCGCCCGGAATCCATCAGTGCCAGGCCGAGTCCGCCGAGGGCGACGGCCGTACCGATCAACCCGTAACCGGCGGTGGTGTAGCGCTTTTCGGCGGCGTCGAGCACCGCGATGGTCGGTGTGCTCACCAGCCCCTCGCTTCCAGAGTATTGAGTCCACCGCGCGGTGTCCGCAGGTGCAACAGGGTCTTGACCAGTGCCGGTGCCGCGACGAACAGCACGATGACCGCCTGCAACAGCGTCGACATCTCCACCGGAATGGCGGGCTGCATGTGCAGCGTTCCCGACTTCATCGCACCGAAAAGCAGTGCGGCGGCGACGATTCCGCCGGGGTGCGCGCGCCCGAGCAGGGCCACGGTGATCCCGTCGAACCCGTACTCGACCGCCGTGCCCGGATTCAGCGTGTAGGGACTCAAGCCCAACGCCAACACCGCGCCACCGAGGCCGGCGAACGCCCCGGCCACCCCCATGGTGGTGGTGAAGGTGCGCCCGATGTTCATGCCCGCGGTCTGCGCGGCCTGATCGTTGGCCCCGACCGCGCGTATGCGAAAACCGAAGGTGGACTTGCTCAACAACCACCAGGTCGCCGCCGCCAGCACCAGTCCGATCAGCAGCCCCACGCTCACCCGCAGTCCCGACCCGGCCCACCCGAGCAGCTGCGGCAACCGCGCCGACTCGTCGACCGGCTTGGACACCAGCTCCATCGAGGTGACCGAGTGGATGAACGTGGTGCCCAGCGCCCACATCAGGAAGTAGGCGGCGATGTTGTTCAACATGATCGACGAGATGACCTCGTGCGCACCGGTTCTCGCCTTGAGATACCCGGGGATCGCGCCGAACAACCCGCCCGCCACCGCGCCCGCGAGCAATGCCAACGGCAGGTGCAGCACGAACGGCAGGTCCACCGCGAAGCCCACGATCACCGCGCCGAGCATGCCGAACACGAACTGGCCCTGCGCACCGATGTTGAACAGGCCCGCCCGGAACGCGAGACCGACGGCCAGCCCGGTGAAGATCAGCGGCGTCGCGTAGGTCAGTGTTTCCGAGATCGGTCGCAGGACCTGCGCGAGCGTCGCGTCACCGGCGAAGAACTGTTGCAGCCGACCGACATCGAGGATCGAGCCCTCGAACAGGTCCAGGTAGGCCGTGGACACCGCGTACCAGGACGCACTGAGCGCGTCGCCGGGTCGGGCGAACAGGTAGTTCCACGTGCCGCGCACCCCGGGATCGGACACCACGATGAGCACCGCGCCGATGGCGAAGGCGAGCAGCAGTGAGTAGACCGTCACCATCACGCTGTTGGCTTCGGTCAGGTACCGAACAAAGGTGGGGCCGAATCGTTTTCGCGTTGACTTGGTATTCACTCGTTCTCCGCGGGGGTATGGCCGATCATGAGTTGGCCCACCTCGGATCGGGGCCGATCGGGCGAGACCTCACCTACGATCCGGCCGTCGAAGATGACCGCCACACGATCGGACAGGGCCAGGATCTCGTCGAGCTCGGCGGAGATGAGCAGCACGGCCGTGCCCGCGTCGCGTTCGGCCACCAGTCGGGCATGGATGAATTCGATGGCGCCGATGTCGACGCCGCGGGTGGGTTGGGCGGCCACGATGACCTTGCGCGGGCGCGAGAACTCGCGTGCGATGACCACCTTCTGCTGGTTGCCGCCCGAGAGCGCCGAGACGTGCTCGCCCGGACCCTGGGTGCGAATGTCGAACTCCGCGATGGCTTTCACCGCGATGTCGCGCACCGCGGTCTCGTCGACCACGCCGCGTCGCGACAGCGGGGCGTCGCGGTACTGGTTGAGCACGATGTTCTCGGCGACGGTGAAGTCACCGACCACCCCGTCGCGTCCGCGATCCTCCGGGATGTACCCGAGCCCGGCCGCGATGCGCCGCGCGGGCTGCCAGCGGGTGACCTCGGTACCCAGCAGCTCGATCGACCCACCGGCCGCGGTGAGCGTGCCGAGCACGGCGCGGGCCAGTTCGGTCTGGCCGTTCCCCTCCACCCCGGCCAGACCCACGATCTCACCGGCCCGCACCGTCAGGTTCAGCCCGTTGAGCACCGGCAGCCCGCGCTCGTCGAGCACCGTGAGGTCGGTGATCGCCAGTGCCGTCGCGCCCGGTTCGGCGGGCGTCTTGTCGACGGTGAGCGTCACCTCGCGCCCCACCATGGCCGCGGCCAACTCGGCCTCGCTGTCGGTCGGCGACGCCTCGGCGACCACCTTGCCGCGCCGGATGACGGTGATGGTGTCGGCGACCGCCTTCACCTCCTTCAGCTTGTGGCTGATGAAGATGATCGACATCCCCGAATCCGCGAGTTTGCGCATGATCGCCAACAATTCGGCAACCTCGGGCGGGGTGAGCACCGCGGTGGGTTCGTCGAGGATCAGCAACTCGGTGGGACCCGAGAGCGCCTTGACGATCTCCACCCGCTGCTGCACCCCGACCGGCAGGTTCTCGCACAGCGCGTCCGGGTCGAGCGCGAGCCCGAACCGTTGCGAGACCTCGCGCACCGCCCGCCGGGCCGCGCCACGGTCGATGATCCCGGCCTTGGCGTGCTCGCGCCCCAACTGCACATTGTCGGCGACGCTGAACGGGCCCACCAGCTTGAAATGCTGGTGCACCATGCCGATTCCGGCCGCGATGGCGTCGCCGGGCGATCGGAATCGCACCGGCGCGCCATCGATCAGGATCTGGCCCTCGGTGGGTTCCAGGATCCCGTACAGCATGTTCATCAGCGTGGATTTGCCCGCGCCGTTCTCGCCGAGCACAGCGTGGATCCGGCCCGGCTCCACCACCAGGTCGATGGCGTCGTCGGCGACGAAATCACCGAACTTCTTGGTCAGGCCACGTAATTCGAGCCGCATACGTTATTTCGGGGCGGCGGGGGAGGAGACCACCACGGTGCCCGCGACGATATCGGCCTGCAACTTCTTCAGTTCCTGCTTCAACGCCTCGGGAATGGTGGCGTCGAAATCGTGGAACGGGGCGAGCGCGACGCCGCTGTTGGCCAGCGTGCCCACATAGCGGCCGTCCTTGGCGCCCTCGGCGAAGGCGTTGTCGATCGCCGCGCGGATCGCCGAGGAGATGTCCTTCATCGACGAGGACAGCATGATCTGCTTGTACTCCGAAACCGCTTCGTAGCCATCGGAATCCACCCAGATCATGGTGGCGTTGCCCTTGTCCTTGATGGCCGAGGCGCCACCGAGACCGACCGGGCCCGCGACCGGGTGCACCACGTCGGCGCCCTGGGCGAGGAAGTTCTCGGTCAGCGAGCGGCCCGCGCTGGTGTCGTCGAAATTGCCGGTGAACGAACCCTTTTGGGCCTGGGTGTCCCAGCCGAGCACCGCGGTGGTGGTGTTGTGTACGCGGTTGTATTCGGCGACGCCGGCGGCGAATCCGTCCATGAAAATGGTGACGGCCGGAATCTGCATGCCGCCCCAGGTGGCGACCTTGCCGGTCTTGGTCGTACCGGCGGCGAGATAGCCTGCCAGATAAGAGGATTGGGCCGCGTTGAATTCCATCGAGTACACATTCGGCAGGTCGACATGGGAATCGACGATGGCGAATCGCTTGTCGGGATTCTCCTGCGCCACGGCGGTGACCGCGTCGGCCATCAGACCACCGACGCCGATCACCAGACCGCATTTCTCGTCGTCGGCCGAGGCGCGCAGGTTGGGCTCGTAGTCGGCGCTGCTGTTGGACTGGCGGTAGCTGCCCGAGATCGCGGCATTGGCGTCGACCGCGGCCTTCACGCCGGCCCAGCCCGATTCGTTGAACGACTTGTCGTCCACGCCGCCCGCGTCGGTCACCATGCAGGCACGGAATTTCGCGTCCGCGGAACCGTAGGTATTACCGGAGGAGGCGGAATCCTTGCCCTCGGGCGGGGATCCACAGGCGGTCAACAGGGCGAGCGCGACACCGGCGGCGAGGCCGGTACGAACGACGGTGGCAGATCTCATTCGTCACGTTTACCCGATTTTTCGCCGCCGTGATCGAAAATGAAACATTGGTTTACCTGATTGGCGCGTGTCGATAACTGGTCAATATGAACAATAAGGCGATCAGGGCTGACGCGGACTCGTCGGCGGTCTGTGGCAGGGTGGGAGTGTGAACCGATTGGCCGGTGCTACCTCGCCCTATCTGCGTCAACACGCCGACAACCCCGTGCACTGGCGGGAGTGGGACGCCGACGCGCTGGCCGAGGCCGCGCGTCGCGATGTGCCGATCCTGCTGTCGATCGGTTACGCGAGCTGCCACTGGTGTCATGTGATGGCGCACGAGTCGTTCGAGGACCCGGCCACGGCCGAGCAGATGAACTCCGACTTCGTGTGCGTGAAGGTCGACCGGGAGGAACGGCCCGACCTGGACGCGGTGTATATGAACGCGACCGTGGCCATGACCGGGCAGGGCGGCTGGCCGATGACCAGCTTCCTCACCGCCGACGGTGCGCCCTTCTACTGCGGCACCTACTACCCCAAGCAGCCGCGTGGCGGGATGCCCTCGTTCACGCAGTTGCTCACCGCGGTCACCGACACCTGGCGCAATCGGCGCGAAGACGTGGACAAGGCGGCCGGGCAGGTGACCGAGGCGTTGCAGGCGCAGGCGGCGGGGCTGCCCGATGCCGAATTCGCCGTGGGCCCTGAGCTTCTCGACAACGCGGTGCTCGGGATCGCACGGGACGAGGATCCTGTGCACGGGGGTTTCGGTGGGGCGCCGAAGTTTCCGCCGTCGGCCATGTTGGAAGGGCTGCTGCGGCATGGGGAGCGGACCGGTGATCAGGCCGTGTTCGATCTCGTCGAGCGCACCGCCGAGGCGATGGCGCGCGGGGGGATCTACGACCAGCTGCGCGGTGGGTTCGCGCGGTACTCGGTCGACGCGGGCTGGCTCGTGCCGCACTTCGAGAAGATGCTGTACGACAACGCGCTGCTGTTGCGCGCCTACGCCCATCTCGCGCGTCGCGCGGCGCCGACGCCGCTGGAGTCGTTGCCGCACAGGGTGACTCGCGAGACCGTCGAATTCCTGCTCGGCGATCTGGGTACCGCCCAGGGTGCTTTCGCCTCGGCGCTCGATGCCGACACCCACCTCGAACCCGATGGTCCCGGGGTCGAGGGTGCCACCTATGTGTGGACGCCCGCCGAGATGATCGGGGAGCTCGGTCCGCTCGAAGGGATGTGGGCCGCAGACGCTTTCGGTGTCACCACGGCCGGGAACTTCGAGCAGGGGACCTCGGTGCTCACCCGGCGCAGTGATCCGGTCGATGTCGAGCAGGCGGCGCGGTTCGATCGGTTGCGGGCGCGGTTGTTCGAGGCG
Organism: Nocardia lasii; assembly: GCF_042658545.1. Taxonomy (NCBI): domain Bacteria; kingdom Bacillati; phylum Actinomycetota; class Actinomycetes; order Mycobacteriales; family Nocardiaceae; genus Nocardia; species Nocardia lasii. The sequence continues at coordinate 318,826 of NZ_JBHSQN010000015.1, read as the reverse complement.
CGCACGCTGCGTCCCCAGCCCGCCCGCGACGACAAGGTCGTCACCGCTTGGAACGGCATGGTGATCACCGCGCTCGCGGAAGCCGGTGCGGCACTGGAGGAACCGTCCTGGGTCGCCGCCGCCGTGCGGTGCGCGCGCTATCTGCTCGACGTCCATCTCGTCGACGGTCGACTGCGCCGCGCCTCCCTCGACGGCGTCGTCGGCGCCCCGCCCGGGGTGCTCGAGGACTACGCCTGGTTCACCACCGGCCTGCTCGCCCTCTACCAGGCCACCGGCGAACCCGACTGGCTCGCGGCCGCGCAACTGGTGCTCGACGCCACGATCGAGCATTTCGCCGACCCGGACCGTCCCGGCAGCTGGTTCGACACCGCCGACGATGCCGAAACCCTGGTCGCGCGCCCGCGCGATCCGGTCGACGGCGCCACCCCCGCCGGTGCGTCGGTGCTGGCCGAGGCTCTGCTCACCGCCTCGGCGGTCGCCGATCCCGCGCGCGCCGTGCGCTACCGCGAACTCGCCGACCGCACCCTGTCCCTCGGCGCCATCCTGCTCGCCCGCGCCCCACGCACGGCGGGCAACTGGCTCTCGGTCGCCGAAGCGTCGGTGCGCGGCCCCTACCAGGTCGCCATCGCCGCCACCGAGAAGTCCGCCGCCGCCACCGAACTCCTCGCCGCCGCCCGAACCTGGGCCCCCGGCGGCGCGATCATCCTCGCCGCCCCGCCCAACTCCGCACCCCTGCTCACCGACCGCCCCCTCGTCGACGGCGCCCCCGCCGCCTACCTCTGCCGAGGCGCCGTCTGCGACCTCCCGGTCACCGACCCCACCGCCCTCACCGCAGCCCTACGAACCTAGGACCTGCTGTCTCCGGCGCGGGGCTCGGCGAGCTCAGGGCCTGCTGCCTCCGTCGCGAGGCGGGGTCCGGCGAGCTCAGGACCTGCTGTGTTCGTCACGAGGCGGGGTCCGGCGAGCTCAGGATCTGCTGTGTTCGTCGCGGGGCGGTGATTCGGTGGACCACGTACCGACCTCGTGTTCGGCCGCTGTGGCAGCCCTCCGGGGCTTACTTCCGTGGGGCGATGTCCGTCCAGGTGCGGGTGCGGCCGGGGATTCCGCGCAGGCGTAAGTCCTTGTAGCGCTTCCACTTCGAGCGTTCCACGGGGGTGGCGGCCTGCCAGACCGAATCGCTGACCAGGACTCGTCGTGGTGCTTCCTTGGCGACGGCGGTGAGGCGGGCGGCCTCGTTGACGGCGTCGCCGATGACGGTGAACTCGAGGCGGGTGTCGGCGCCGACGTCGCCGGCGAAGACCTGGCCGCGGGCCACGCCGATGCCCACGTCGAGTTCGCCGGTGGCGACGACCTCGTCGCGGATGCGGCGGGCCGCGCGCAGGGCGGGGGTGGCGTTGTCCTTCAGGGCCGAGGGCGCGCCGAAGATGCACAGGGCGGCGTCGCCGGCGAACTTGTTCACCAGGCCGCCGTTGTCCTCGGTGGCCGCGACGACGGTGGCGAGCAGGCGGTTGAGCTTGTGCACGAACTCCTCGGGCGCCATCTCGGCCGAGAGCTGCACCGAGCCGGTGACATCGACGAACAGTGCCGAGACGATCCGCACGTCACCGGTCAGGTCGGTGGTGCCCGACAGGGCGCGTTCGGCCACCGTGGAGCCGACGTGTCGACCGAAGACGTCCTCGGTGTGCAGTTGGTCGCGCAGGGTGGCGGCGAGTTCGTTGACCGAGTGTTCGAGGCGGCCGATCTCGCTCGCGCTGCCCACCGGCACCCGCACGTCGAGTTCGCCGCGGGTGATCCGGTCCAGTGCCCGGTACATCGCGCGCATCGGGGTGGCGACCGAGCGGGCCAGCAGCGCGGTGGCCAGGGCGCCGACGGCGAGCGCCACGAGGGAGAAGATCCAGGCGGCGCGCACCCGGTCGCTGGCGGGGGAGGTGCGGTCGCTGAGCACGACGATGATGATCAGTCCCGGCAGCGCTCCGGAGACCGCCCAGGTGACCAGCACGCGCACCAGCACGGTCGAGGTCGGATGCACGGTGGGTCCGAGGACCGCGGCGACGATGGGGACCGTGGGGCGGATCAGGCGGTCCAGGATCAGGTAGGTCGCGCCCGCGGCTTCCAGCGCGCCGAGGGCGAAGCCGGACATCAGCACGGTGACGTTGTGGTACTCGGTGAATCGGTCGACCAACCAGACGGTCAGGATGAGGCCGGGCATCCACAGCGCGAGGACGCGCAGGGTGATCGCGGCGGGCAGCCGGATCAGCACGCGCGCTTCCTCCGGCGTGGGTTTTCGGTTGTCGTCGAGCCAGCGCAGGTAGCGGCGCCGGTCGTAGATCGCCAGGCCGATGCCGAACAGGAAGGCCAGGGTCGGGTAGATCATGATCAGCAGGGCCGCGTCGCGCCAGTCGCTGCCGATCCGGCTGAACACCCCGCCGGCCCAGCAGACCAGGAACAGGGCGCCGACGCCGACCATGTTGGCGGTGATCACCACCAGCGCCAGCCCCCAGTAGGACCGCAGCGCCCACCGGACCAACCGATTCACCACACGTCCGATCGAGGCGCCCGCGGACGCCGAGTCACGGACTGCGCTGACGGGTGACACAACCACTGAGCATAGAAGGCGCGTGCCGCCACACCGCACGCACGCGCCGGTCAGCCCAGGACCACCAGCCAGATCGCGATGTAGTGGCACAGTGCCGCGACCACCGTGGCCGCGTGGAAGAACTCGTGATGACCGAAGTCGGGCCACGGATTGGGCCATTTGGTCGCGTACAGCACCGCGCCGACGCTGTAGATCACCCCGCCCACCGCGAGCAACACCAGCGGCGCCACCCCGACGTTGTGCAGCAGTTCCGGCACCACCGGCACGATCGCCCACCCCAGCAGCAGATACAGCGGCACCCCCACCCACGCGGGCGCGGTGGGCCACAACACCTTCAACCCCACTCCCGCAATGGCTCCCGCCCACACCACCATCAGCAGGATCTGCCCCGTCTTCCCCGGCAACCCGAGCAGCGCGAACGGCGTGTAACTCCCCGCGATGAACAGAAAGATCATCGAATGATCGGCCCGCTTCATCCGCACCCGAGTCCGCACACTGCCCCAGGTCACCCGGTGATACACCGCACTCACCCCGAACAACGCACACACCGACACCCCATACAGCAGCGTCGACCACCCCGCCGTCTTCGACGTGAGAAACCCGAACACCACCAACACCGTCACCGCAACAGCCGCCACCCCCACCGCCCACGTATGAATCCACCCCCGAAACCGCGGCTTCACCACCACCCCCACCCCACCGACCTCAGTCAGAACCGCCTCCACGAAACCTCCCGAAGTAAAAACCTACGGTACCGTAAGTTACACCCCCAACCCTACGACAAACCCCCACCCCAACACCACAAAAGTGCCCCCAACCACACCCCACCCCACGCCCGGCAAAAGTCGCGGAGCAGTCCCCGAGAACATG